>CAZHGD010000013.1:0-79427 GCA_964531735.1 uncultured Fimbriimonadaceae bacterium
ATGCTGTCCGACCCGCTGGCACAGACCCGCGTCATCGGCTTCTTCGACGACCGCGCCGGCCCCCGGCTGGGCGAGATCAGCGAGGCGCCGATCCTCGGCACGATCGATCAGGTGGCCGACTTCGCCCGCTCGCACCGGGTGCACCGGCGGTGGCGGTGGCCCCGGCTCCGCCGCCGGGCGTGCCCGCACCGGGCAACGTGCCGTCGCCGCCGCCAGCGGTCGGCGGCAACCTGCCGCCGGCCACGGTCACCCCGCGGGCGCTGCCGCCGGTGTCGCCGCCGTATGCAGCCCCGGCGGTGACGCGCAGCCCGGGCTATGACACCACCGGCTGGCAGCGGTATCGCAGCCGCGCGGCAACGGTGCGGCCGCAGTTGCCCGTCCGGCCACGGTACGAGGATCCGGCGCCGCAGCCGAGCGGCGAGCCCGCCAACGGCGTGGCCACGGTGGGTGGCGGCGGTCAGCCGCGACCGCAGATCAAGGTCGAGGTGAGCCCACGGCAGCCGCAGCGCAACGACCAGCCCAGCCCCGAGGTGGCGCCGGACACCGACACCAAGCCGACGGCGCCGGCCACCACCGAGACCGACGACAAGGCCAAGGACCCGAAGGCGGCCGACTACCAGGAGCGCCAGCGCAAGCTGCGCGAGGCCAAGGCCCGCCAGAAGGCGGCTGAGAAGCGGCGCGCCGAGCGCGAGCAGGGCAAGTAGCAGGCGGCTGACGGGATGCGGCTGGACGAGATCGACTACGACCTGCCGGCGCACCTGATTGCGCAGGAGCCCCTGGCGCCGCGCGATGCGGCCCGACTGATGGTGGTCGACCGGGCCGCCGGGACTATCGCCCACCACCATTTCGGCGACCTGCCGGCGCTGCTGGCCGCCGGCGACCTGTTGGTGGTGAACGATTCGCGCGTGCTGCCGGCGCGGCTGCACGGTCACAAGGTCGATGGGGGCGGGGCCGTGGAGTTGCTGCTGCTCCGCGAGGTCGCGGCCGACACTTGGGAAGCGCTGGTGCGGCCCGGACGGCGACTGCCGCCGGGGTGCCGCGTGGCGCTGCCCGACGGCGTCAGTGCCGTCTGCGGGGCCCGGCTTCCGGACGGCTGTCGGCAGGTGGCGTTTGCGCCGGCGGGTCGGCTGCGCGACGTGCTCGACCAGATCGGCGAGATGCCGTTGCCGCCGTACATTCACCGCCGTCTGGCGGTGCCGGAACGGTACCAGACCGTCTACGCGGCCGCCAGCGGCTCGGCCGCGGCGCCGACCGCCGGTCTACACTTCACGCCGGCCTTGCTGGAGCGACTCTCGCAGCAGGGCGTCCGGCGGGCCAACGTGACGCTGCACGTCGGCCTCGACACCTTCCGCCCGGTGCAGTGCGACCGCGTCGAAGACCATCCCATGCACAGTGAAGCCTGGTGGGTGGGTGAGGACGCTGCGGCCGCAATCCAGAGCACCAAGGCGCGCGGCGGCCGCGTGGTAGCGGTGGGCACCACGGCCGTGCGGACGCTGGAGACGGCGGCGGCCGCCACGGGCGCGCCGCAGGCCGGCCGTGGCTGGACGAGGCTGTTCATACTGCCGGGCTACCGGTTTCGCGTGGTCGATGCCCTGGTCACCAACTTCCACCTGCCTCGTACGACGCTGATCGCGATGGTCAGCGCTTTTGCCGGCGCCGACCTGGTCCGCGAGGCCTACCAGCAGGCGATGGCGGCCCGGTACCGGATGCTCAGCTTCGGCGACGCGATGCTCATACTGTAACCTGCCGGCAAAGAGGTGCTGGCGCCGCCACGGAGAAGCGGCCCGGCACAACGGACAGGAGTTGTGTGCAATGGGGCAGAAATTGGCGCTGCACGGCGGCCAGAAGGCCGTCGCCGACGGACTGGTGAAGCCATGGCCACCGATCGACGACCTGGATCGCGATCTGGTGCTGGCATCCATCAACAGCGCCACCCACTCGTTTGGACCGAACTGCGCGGCGCTGCAAGAAGAGTTCGCCGCCTGGAATGGCAATCGCTTCGCCATCACCACCAACTCGGGTACGGCGGCGCTGCACATGGCCGTAGCGGCGTGTGACTGCGGCGCGGGCGACGAGGTCATCGTCACCTCGTACTCGTGGTCATCGTCGGCCACGTGCATCCTGCAGCACAACGCGATTCCGGTCTTCGTCGACATCGACTTCGGAACCATCAACATCGACGTCGACCAGATCGAGGCCGCCATCACGCCGAAGACCAAGGCCATCATCGCGGTCCACCTGCATGGGCTGCCGGTCAACATGGACAAGGTCCTCGAGGTGGCGCGGCGGCACCACCTGAAGGTCATTGAGGACTGCTGCCAGGCCCACGGCGGTCGGTTCAACGGCCGCAAGGTCGGCACGTTCGGTGACTGCGCCGCGTTCTCGTGCAACCAGAACAAGCTGCTCTGCTCGGGCGAGGGCGGCCTGTTCGTCACCGACGACGAAGAGATCCTCTCCAAGGCTCAGGCGTTGTGGTCGTTCGGCGAGACGCGGACGCCGTTGCAGAGCCGCGACTACCACGCCTACGCGCTCGGCTGGATGTACCGCAACAACGACCAGACGGCCGCTTTCGCGCGGGCGCAACTCAAGAAGCTCGATGGCTTTCTGGACCAGATCGCCGAGAACACGGCGGCGTTCGCGGCGGCTCTGGCCGGGACGCCGCACCTCATCCTGCCGACCTACCCGGATGGGCACCAGGCGAACGGGTACGAGTACGTGATCCGGATCGACGCCGCAGCGCTGGGCCATGCCGACGCCCCCGTCGCGTTCCGCGACCGGGTGGCCGGCGCGTTGGCGGCCGAGGGCGTCCGGGCCGCGATCTGGCAACGGTTCATCCTGCCCGAGATGACGGTCTTCCAGGCCAAGAACGCCTATGGCAAGGGCTGCCCCTGGGAGTGCCCGCACAGTCAGAGCGTCGACTACTCGCCGGCCAAGTTCCCGAACGCGCGGCGCCACTGCGACACGCACTTCGGCATCAACCTGCCGCTGCGCCCACCGAACCGGCCCGAAGCCGGTCTGGCGACGGCGGCCGGCATCCGGAAGGTCATGGAGAACCTCGACCAACTGGAGGCGTAGGATGGCCCTGCGCGCCGGGTTCGCCGAGGTGGACATCACGCCACCGGTCGGCAGCCACAAGATCGGGTGGCTGCGCGACATTGTCGCCGAGGAGATCCACGATCCCCTCCACGCGTCGGTGGCGGTGCTGGAGTCCGGTGGGCAGTGGCTGGCTTTCGTGGTGCTCGACACGCTGTCAGTGCGGTGGAGCACCACGGAGGCCATCCGGGCCGCCGCGACGCGTGAGTGCGGGCTGCCGGGCGCGTGCATCATGGTCTCGGCGACGCACAACCACGCGGGTCCGGCGGTCGCCAACTGCGGTGCCGTGGCCCGGGACGAGGCGTACCTGGCGGACCTGCAAGCGAAGGTCGTGGCCGGACTGGGCCAAGCGCTGTCAGCGATGACCGACGCCGCGCTCGGCGTGGGTCGCTGCTGCGAGTGCGAAGTGGCGCACAACCGTCGAGTGGTCCAGCGCGACGGCACCACCAAGACGCATGGGACCTTCGCCGACCCGGGCGCGTTGTGCTCCGAAGGACCGATCGATCCGGAGCTGGGCGTGCTGGCGTTCCGCTCGGCCGCCGGCGCGCCGCTCGGGGCCCTGGTCAGCTTCACCTGCCATCCGACGCACGTCGGGGGCGACCCGGTCTTCTCCGCGGGTTACCCCGGCCGCCTGGGCGACGCCATGCGGGCGGCCGGCTGGCCGGTGACCGTCTACCTGAACGGTGCCATGGGCAACGTGCACCACTCGAATCCGGCGGACGGCGGACGGGGCCTGGACCAGGACGCGCTGGGGCGGAAGCTGGCCGCCGATGCACTCGGAGTCATCGCCGCCCAGGAGCACTGGCGGCGTGAGGTCAGGCTGCGCTCGAGCAGGCGTCGCGTCGACCTGCCATACCGGCAGATCACCGACGCCGAGGTGGCCGGCACGGTGTTCGGCGCCCAGCGCTTCGTGGACCCGACGGTCTACGATGCCGGGATGCCCTCGCTCTGCGAGCGGATCCGCACGCGCGGAGTGCAGCCGGCTGAAGTGCAGGTGCAGTCGCTCGACGAGGTGTCGATTGTCGGCATTCCAGCCGAGTACTTCGTGGAGTGCGGGCTGCGCATCAAGGAGGAGTCGTGGCCGCGGCGGGCGCTGATCGCGGGCATGACGAACGGGATGGTCGGCTATGTGCCGCACCGCGACGCGTTCCGGCGCGGCGGCTACGAGACGACCTTCGCGCACACGAGCCGGCTGGCCCCCGAGGCCGGTGACCTGCTGGCCGACTGCGCGATCGAGCTGGTTCGCCTGGAGGAGGCGCAAGCGTGAAGATCTCGATGATGTCGTATACGCTGGCTCGTGGCCCGTGGGGGCGGAATCCCGACGTGGCGGAGTTGTGCCGGCTGACACAGGAACTCGGGCTGGAGGTGATCGACTGGGTCACGTGCTATGGGCACGACCCACACGAGATCCGGCGGATCACCGATGACCACGGCCTGATGAACGTCTGCCACACGTTCATGGCGCGGGTGCAGTCGCCTGATGCCGCCGAACGGGCGGCCGCGATGGACGCCGTCCGCGAGGGGCTGGAAGCGGCCGCGGCGCTGGGCGCCGACAAGGTCATGATCCCGCTGCCGGGCATCGCCGAGGTGCCCCGCGAGCAGACTCGCGCTGTCGCGCTGGCCTGCCTGGCCGAAGCCGTCGAACTGGCCAAGCCCTACGGTGTGACGGTGACCGTCGAACACTTCCCCGGTGCGCTGAGCCCGTTCGTCACCTCGGAGGACATGGTGTTGGCCGCGCGCGAGGTGCCGGGGCTGAAGGTCACCTACGACAACGGCAACCTGCTCACCGCGGGCGAGGACCCGGCGGACGGCTTCCGGCGTAACGCCGAACTCGTGGTGCACGCGCACTTCAAGGACTGGGAGCTGGCCGAAGAGGGCCTGCTGGGACTCGACGGGCGGCACTACCGCGGCGCCTTGGTGGGCGATGGGCTGGTCGATCCGGTGCCGTGCCTGGCGGCCATGCAGGAGTGCGGCTACCAGGGCGCGATCAACTTCGAGTACGAGGGCAACCTGTACGACCCGGCGGAGGCCATGCGCCTGGGCATCCCGCGGCTGCAAGCGCAGATCGACGCGCTGGGCTAGCGCCGGCGCGGATCAGGCGCGGCGGGCCACCGCCAGGAACAGGCTGTACTCACGCAGTTCACCGTCGGCCGCCGGCTTGCTCCGGCGGCCGGCGTCGTCGACGCGGATCTGCGAGAGCCCGGCGGCGGCGAGCCAGTCGGCGACCTGCTCGCGAGCGAAGCCGTGGTGGTAGACGTCAGTGACGTCGGGTCCGTGGAAGCTGCCGTCCTCGGTATCGAGGTCGGCGAGGGCCATCCAGCCGCCGGGGCGCAGCGCGGCGGCCAGGCGGCCGAGAACCAGGGGCACGTTGGCCAGATGGTGCAGCGTCAGGGCGCTGACGACGGCGTCCACCGGTGCTCCCGGCCACGGCGTGTGGTGGAGGTCGCAGTGGTGCGTCTCGATCTGCGTCAACGACGCGGCGACGACCTTCGCGCGGAGGGCTTCCAGCATCCCGGCCGACGAGTCGACCGCGTGGATGCGGCCGACCGCCGAGAGCAGGTTGAGCGACAGCAGCCCGGTGCCGGCGCCGAAGTCGATCACCTGCCAGTCGGCGGCCAACGGTAGCGCTTGCCGCATGGCCGCAGCCAAGTCCGCGGCCAGGGCCACGCGTACGGGCTGGTGGTCCCATTCGGCCGCCAAGCGGTCAAACCGATTCTCCACGGCTGCGCTCCTCTGCACCGTAGTTGAGAGGGCCGGCGGCGGGGCGCGGTTACAGTAACCGGGGTGACACACCTTGAGTGAACCAGCCCGGTGTGCTAGCGTCATACCTGCCGACGACGGCACCAGTGCCCAGGTGCGGGTTTGGCCCTGCGCGGCGGCGGGTATGTGCCCAGCACGACACTGCCGCTGGCGGGTGGCGACGGATGGTTGTCAGCCCGTGGTCCAATCGGCTACAGTGGGGTCTGGGAGTGCCGATGTCCGATCGGGTCGGCATGACCGAGCGGCGAGGTGGCGGATGATGGTGCGGCACAGCGGTGTTCGGTACCTGGCGTTCGGTGCGTTGCTGGTGGTCTGGCCGCTGGCGGCGGCGCAGCAGGCTGCCCGTAGCGACTTGGTGCAGCGGCCGTTCGAGTCGGTCAACTGGGGGACGCCCGGCAACCGAATCGACGAGTTGGTGACGGCGCGGCTGGACCAGAGCAACATCCAGGGCGCCTTCCCGACGTCAGACGAGGTGTTCCTGAGGCGGATCCATATCGACCTGCTCGGCTCGCTGCCCGATCTGCACGAGATCCGCCGCTTCACCGGCGGCCGGGGTACAGACAAGCGCGCGCAGGTGATCGAGGCGCTCATGGCGCGCCCGGAGTTCGCCGAGTACTACGCGATGCGCTGGTGCGACGTCTTGCGCGTCAAATCCGAGTTCCCCATCAACCTCTGGCCGAACGCCGTGCAGGCCTACCACCGCTGGATCAAGGACCAGTTGCAGGCGAACCGGCCAATCGACCAGATGGCGCGCGACATGATCTGCTCGAGCGGCAGCAACTTCCGCAACCCCCCGGTGAACTTCTACCGCGCGGTGCAGGGGCGCGAGCCGGCCGCGTTGGCCGGCGTGGTGGCGCTGACGTTCATGTGCTCGCGGCTCGACACCTGGCCGGCGCCGCGGCGAGCCGGCATGACCTCGTTCTTCTCGCGCGTCAAGTACAAGAAGACCGGTGAGTGGAAAGAGGAGATCGTCTGCAACGACCCGGCGCCGACCGGTGTGATGCCGTGTATCTGCCCCGACGGCACGATGGTGGTCGTGCCGCCGAACGGCGATCCGCGCGACTCGTTCGCCAACTGGCTGCTCTCGCCGCGGAACCCGTGGTTCGCCAAAGCGATGGTGAATCGCGTCTGGTACTGGCTGATAGGTCGTGGCATCGTGCACGAGCCGGATGACATGCGCCCCGACAACCCACCCGCCAACCCGGAGCTGATGGACTATCTGGCCGCCGAGCTGATCGCCTCGAACTACGACCTGCGGCACATCTACCGGCTGATCCTCAACTCGCGCACGTATCAGCAATCATCGATACCGCGCAGCCGCGATCCGAAGGCCGAGTCGCTGTTTGCCTACTACATCGTGCGCCGCCTGGATGCCGAAGTGCTGGCCGATGCGCTGCGCTGGATCACCGGTGGCGGCGAGACCTATTCCAGCGACATCCCCGAGCCGTTCACCTACATCCCGAAGGACACGCGTACGGTGGCCTTGCCGGACGGCAGTATCACCAGCGCGTTCCTGCAGATGTTCGGGCGGCCGCCGCGGGACACCGGGCTGGAGTCCGAACGCAACCTGCAGCCGTCGGACGCGCAACGCCTGTACATGCTGAATTCGCGCGACATGCACCGCCGGCTGGAGGCCTTCCCGCGGCTGCGCTGGCTGGTGGAGTCGACGCGGAACAACACGCGCGACTTGGTGCGCGGCATCTACCAGACGATCCTGTCGCGTGAGCCGACGGCCGTGGAGCAGGCCGAGGCGGAGACGTACTTCAAGAAGTCCGGTCTGGTGCTGTACCAGGCGGCGGTCGACTTGGTGTGGGCGCTGTTGAACACCAAGGAGTTCAACTACCGGCACTAGCTGCCTTGGGGCACTGGGCGCCGCGCTGGCATAGAAGCGAGGTAGCGTCGATGAGCGAGCAAGAGAGCATCGGTCGCCGTGAAGCCCTGGGACGCATGATGCTGGGCGCGGCGGGCCTGTCGTTTCTCAACGGAGGCGCAGCTCTGGCGCAGGCGGCGGCGAAGGCGGCGGCCAAGCCCGGCAACAACTCCAAGGCCAAAGCGGTGATTCAGGTCTGGCTGTGGGGCGGTCCACCGCACACCGACACCTTCGACCCGAAGCCGAACGCCGGCCAGGACTACACGGGGCCGTTGACCCGGGCGATTGCCACCAAGGCCAACGGGATGCAGATCGGCGAGCTGCTGCCGCTGCTGGCGGCGCAGGGCGACAAGTACTCGCTGATCCGGAGCATGACGCACGGCAACAACGGCCATGAGACGGCCGCCTACATGGTGCAGACCGGGCGCAACGGCACCGAGGAGGACCGCCTCGTGTACCCGTGCGCCGGGGCTGTCGTGGCGCTGATGAAGGGCTACGATGTCGGCTACAGCGGCCTGATCCCGCCCTACATCGTGCTCACGCGGCCGCAAGGCCGTTTCGACGAGGCCGGCTTCCTGGGTCCGCGCTACAAGCCGTTCGCCACCGGCGGAGACCCGGCGCAGCGGCGGTTCGTGGTCGACGGTGTGGTGTCCGATGCCATCAATGACGACCGCCAGAAGAACCGGCGGGCGCTGTTGCACAACCTGGACACGCTGGGCCAGGCCATGCCGACCAGCCCGACGTTCAGCCGCGCCGACCAGTGCGAGAGCAAGGCCTACGACCTGATCCTGGGCGAAGGCGTGAAGCTGTTCGACCTGTCCAAGGAAAAGGATGACCTGCGCGACAAGTACGGGCGGAGCACCTTCGGGCAGTCGTGCCTGATGGCTCGGCGGCTGGTTGAGAGTGGCGTGCCGTATGTGACCATCAACCATGGCGGCTGGGACACGCACAAGCAGCATTTCGAGATCATGCGACAGAAGCTGCCTGAACTCGATCGCGGCCTGTCGACGCTGCTGCTCGACCTGGCGGACCGTGGGCTGCTGGACAGCACCATCGTGTGGTGCTGCGGCGAGTTCGGGCGGACGCCCAAGGTCGCCTGGGAAGCGCCGTGGAACGGTGGCCGGCACCACTTCGGCCCGGTCTTCTCGTGCCTGGTGGCCGGCGGCGGGTTCAAGGGCGGGCAGGTGGTGGGCTCGTCGGACGACAAGGGCATGACGGTTGCGACGCGCCCGGTGTACCCGCAGGACCTGCTGGGCAGCATGTACCAGCTCCTCGGCTTCGACGTCGACGGCATCATGCGCAACCCGCGCGGCCTGGAAGTGGGCTTTGTCGACAAGTCCAAGGGTCCGGGCCGCCTCAAAGAGATCATGTAGGTGCGTGGGACCTCTGAGCGTTAGGAGCGAGCCATGTTCAGGTCGAAGCTGACCGCGGCGCTGGCAGTGCTGGTGACGGCGGTGGCCGGCTGGGGCCAAGTCTCTCGCGAGCCTCACATCGGCTATGTGTTCCCGGCCGGCGCGCAGCAAGGCACCACCGTGCATGTCGTCGTCGGTGGTGAGTATCTGCGCGGCGTGAAGGACCTGGTCATCGCGGGTAAGGGCCTGCACGTCACCGTCGGTGACTACGTGCGGCCGTTCAGCCGCAAGGAAGAAGGCATCATCGGCCGTGAGCTGGGCAAGCTCATGCGGTTGCGCATTCAGGAGGAGCAGGCCGTCGCGCAGGGCCGCGCGACGCGCCGCACGGCGCGCAACCGGACGGCCGAGATGCGGGCTGCCGAAGCCAAGAAGGCCGCCGAAGCCCGCAAGGCCGAAGACGCCAAGCGGGCCGCGGAGGCCAAGAAACGGACGGCCGGAACCGACGCCAAGAAGGCTGAGAAAGCCCGCTCGCAGGAGGACGACGAGCTGCCGGAGCACCCGTGGCTCCGCGACCTGGAAGAGAAGAGCTTCATGGAGTTGGAGGCGCTCCGCCAGAAGATCTTCAACCCGAAGAAGCAGCGGAACGCGCAGATCGCCGAGATGATTGAGGCCGACATCAAGATCGATGCCGACGCCCCGGTTGGTGACCACCAGATCCGCCTGGCCGCGCCGGGCGGGCTGACCAACCCCGTCACTTTCAAGGTGAGTGCGCTGCCGGAGGTCGTAGTCGAGCAGCCGGTCGTCCTGCAGCCCCCGACGGATGGCTCGCGGCCGGAACTGATCGCGCTGGCGGCGATCATGAAGCCGCCACCCAAGAAGGTCTACGACCTGCCGGTGGTGCTGAACGGGCAGGTCGTGCCGGGCGACGTCGAGTACCTGCGGTTCCGGGCCAAGGAAGGCCAGCAGTTGGTCATCAACCTCGAGGCCCGGCGGCTGGTGCCGTACCTGGCCGATGCGGTGCCGGGCTGGTTCCAGGCGGTGATGACGCTCTACGACAGCAAGCACAACGAAGTGGCCTTCGCCGATGACTACCGCTTCGAGCCCGACCCGATCATGTTCTTCAAGGTGCCGGCCGATGGCGAGTACGACCTGGAGATCCGCGACTCCATCTACCGCGGACGCGAGGACTTCGTCTACCGGGCGTCCATCGGCGAGACGCCGTTCATCACCGGTGTCTACCCGCTCGGCGGGCGCGAAGGCGCAGCGAGCAAAGTGACGCTGACCGGCTACAACCTGCCGGCCACCGAGGTCACGCTGGACACCAGCCGCGGCCATGAGCGGACCCGCTCGCTGCAGGTGAAGAACGAACTGGGCAGCTCGAATGTGGTCCAGTACGCGGTCGACACCCTCCCGGAAGTGGAGTCCAAGGAGCCGAATGACCGGCCTGATCAAGCGCAGAGCATCACCATTCCCTGCGTCATCAACGGCCACATCGACCGCGTCAACGACGTCGATGTGTTCCGCTTCGACGGCCGCGCCGGAGACGTGATCGTGCTCGACGTCAACGCCCGCCGGCTGGGCTCGCCGGTCGACTCGCTGGTACGGCTGATGGATGCCAGTGGCAAGGTGATTGCCTGGAACGACGACCACGACAATCCGGAATCGGGTCTGCAGACACATCACGCGGACTCGTACGTCATGACGAAGCTACCGGCGACCGGGAGCTACACCGTATCGATCACCGACATCCAGCGCCAGGGCGGCGAGAGCTACGCCTACCGCCTGCGCGTCAGCCAGCCGCAACCGGACTTCGCGTTGCGGCTCAACCCGTCCAGCCTGAACGTGCCGGCCGGCCACTCGGTGCCGGTGTGGGTCCACGCGGTGCGTAAGGACGGCTTCGATGGCGACATCACGCTGACGCTGAAGGACCCGGCGTCCGGGTTCATCCTCGGCGGTGGCCGGATCCCGCCCGGGCGGGACATGGTCCGCATGACGCTCGGTGCCCCGGCGAGGGTCGCCGACCCGACCGTGCCGTTGGAGATGGTCGGCCGGGCGCAGATTGGCGGCGGCACGGTGACTCACCCGGTGGTGCCGGCCGACGACATGATGCAGGCGTTCGCCTACCGGCATCTGGTGCCATCCCTGGCGATGGTCGCGATGGTCAACCGGCGCGGCGCCAACATGCCGCCCATCCTGCCGGTGGCCGATACGGTGGTGCGGATCCCGTCCGGTGGCACGGCCGAGGTGGCGCTGCGAGCGCCGAAGCGGATCCTCGACGGTGGCGTGCGGCTCGAACTGAGCGAGGCGCCGAAGGGCCTGACCGTCGCCAGCGTCCACTCGACGGCGGACGGTGTGGGCCTGGTGCTCAAGGCCGATGAGTCGGCGCTGAAGCCCGGCTTCGCGGACAACCTGATTGTGCAGGTCATCTACGAGGCCCAGGGGCGGCGGCGCGTGCCCATCGGGATTCTGCCGGCGATCCCGTTCGAGGTGGTGGCCAAGTGATCGGCGCGGGGCGCGCCGGTCGGCTCCGGCGCACCCCGCGGACCGCTCCTTACGGCCGGCGCCGCAGCCCTGGGCGCCGGCCGGCGTCGACCGCCTTCCAGAACTCCGCCTGAGTGGCCTCATAGATGCCGGTCAGCCCACGGACGCTCCGCGCCGGATCGAACTCGATCCACGGGTCGACGCGCCGTTTGGCCCGCGGCGCGGCGAACTTCGGCGCCCAGCGCGCGATGACCTCGGTGATCGGGCGCCACGACCCATCGGGATTGATGATGCCGAAGTCGCTGCGCTCGTTCACGCGGTAGCCGCCGGGATACCACCAGCAGATGGTGCCGTTGCCGTCGGACTCGTCGACCATGCGGTAGAAGTCGTCGTAGAACCGGGCGGTGTCGGCTATCCGGGCCGGATCGGGCCCGTTGAGGGGGCTGCTCCAGATGGTGTTGCCGAACTCGGCCCAGATGACCGGTAGCTGCGGCGCGCAGGCGCGGGCATAGGCGGTGGTCCAGAGGCCGACGCGGACGCGGTCCCAGGCGCCGATGCGGCCGTAGCCCTCCGGGGCGTTGAAGTCCACCGCCTGCGCCAGACCGGCGAAGTCGTAGCTGCTGTGTGGTGGCATCCACAGCGGATCGCCGGAGCCGCTCATGCGGAAGCTGACGAGCTGGTTCGGCGCGATCGAGCGCATCAGCCGCCGCGCGGCGCCATACTTCTCCGCCAGCAGGTCGTTCAGGTACTGGCGGTAGTCGACGACCATCTTCAGCCAGGGACCTTCCTTGCTGAGTTGGTCGTTGTCCGGCCCGACCACCTGACCGCCCTCGCGCCTCGCGGCGTGCTGCCAGGCCCGCTCGGCCGCCTCCACTGAGCCATGCCGGCGCGCGATCCACGCGCGCCAGCCGGCGTCAAACGAGACCAAGTCGTTGCGGGCGCCCCAGTTGGGCTCCCAGGCCAGGTCGTAGGCGAACACCGTATCGTTCTCGCCCAGGCGGAGCTTGGTGACGATCTCGCGCATCTGGGGCCAGAGGAAGTCCATCGGTGTCCCCGGCCGCAGCGACACGTTCGCTTTGAGATGGTGGTCCTCGCAGCGCATCAGCAGGTCGAGCAGGTTCCGGGCGGACAGTGCGTCATGGTAGATGAACACGCTGACCATGTTGAACCCGATGCGCTCGACACGGGCCAAGTCACGTTCGATGATAGCCGGATCGTACGCCTTGGCCGAGACCCAGCTCTCGAAGTAAGGGCCTTCTTCGGTGCCGATGCCCGAGGACGGCATGTAGTTGACGCCGTGCAGGATCCACGGCCGTCCATCGAGCACGAAGTCACCGTCTTTGACCGTGACCCAGCGGGGGTTGGCGTTCGGCCGCCAGACGCGCAGTTCGTGCGCGAGCCGGTCGATGGCCGCCTGGCCGCGTCGCAGCTCGACCGCCACCTTGAACGGCCCGGTGGCACCCGCCGCGATGGGGCACGGCGCTGACACCGCGAGACTGCCACCGGCGGGCACGGTGACCGGCCAATCGTGGCTCCAGACCGTCTGCCCCTGGTGGTTGGTGACCTCGGCGTGGATGGTGCCGGTGTTCGGCCGGAGCCCGCGGTTGGTGACCACGGCGCCGACGGGAACGTCCTCGCCACCAAACGACGCATACCAGGCGGCGCCGCCCTCGTAGAGGAACAGGCCGTCGAGCAGGCGGCGGGCGACCTGGACGAGCCAGTCGCGGGTGGCCGGCGCGGCGAAGAAGGCCGGATCGGCAATCGGCGCGCTGACCACGACGCCGCCCGATCGGCCCTCGGCGCCGTTGAGCACCAGGGCGACCGGCGATCCGGCAACGTCGCCGCGCTCGTCGAGGGCCTGGTAGAGCGGCGCGAACCGCCACGGCCGGCCCTTGTGCAGGCCGCTCCCGTCGGGTCGCGGGTGCGGGCTGAGCGCAGTGGCTGGCCGGGGTAGGGCAGCGGTCGGCGCTGCCAACAGCCCGGCGGGGTCGACGCGGTAGTTCGCCGCATTGGTGACGGGGTAGACCTTGTAGCGTGGTGAGACGGCCTCGATGGCCGGCACGGGCGGCTCCGGCCCGGTCAGCGCCGCGGCGTCGTCACCGGCCGGCGCGCCGGAGGTGCCGAACTCGTCCAGCCAGATGGTGTGCGCGCCATGGCCGGCCAGTCGGGTGTGGGTGTCGGCGACGCCCAGCGAGAAGCGAACGGCGTTCCGCGGCTGGAACGTGTCGCGCCGCCGGCTGTCCGGTCCGGTCCACAGCTTGAACGCGCTGGGCGGCAGGGCGTAGGGTCGCCACTGGGTGGTCAACGGCACGACGGCGATCCACCGCGAGCCGTCGGCCTCGTCCCACTCGAGCGCGAACTCGGGCGTGCTGGCAGCGCCCTTGGCCCAGAAGCAGGTCCACGTCCGCTCGCTACCAAAGGGGTTCGGCAAGCTGGGGCTGGCGAAGGTGTCCCACCCGGTGTTGTTGGCAAGGTCTACCCGCAGGCAGCCGGCAGTGCCCTTGGCGCCGTTGGCTTCGCGCGCGCAACGGGAGGCTGGCTTGGCGTCGTTGGTGGCGCGCACCCAGGGGCCGGCGTCGCTGGTCTCGAAGTTGAGCGCCACCTGCACCGGCAGCGACTGCGCGACGGCCGACACGTAGTCGGAGTAGGCGAGCCACTGGCCGGCCCAGGGGTACAGCAGGCGGCTGAACGCGGGCCCACCCAGCACCATCAGGCGGCCACCGCGGTCCGCATACTGTGAGACGGCCTTCATGGCTTCGGCGGGCATGGTGCGGCTGTCCGCCAGAATCAGCAGGTCGATCACCTCCGGCAGCAGCAGGTCGGGGTTGACGACGGCGGCATCGTCGAGGTGTTCGACGGCGCAGCCGGCCTGTTGCAGCGACGATGCCAACGCGGCCGCGAGGTCGCGCGGCCAATCGGCCGAGGGCGGCTGGTACAGGGCCACCAGGCCCTGCGCCCCGCGGCGCGCCGCCAAGCGGGCGCGGTGGTTCTTGGCGGCCTCACGGCGACGCGCCACGACGTCGGCGCGGACGGCCGTGACCACGGCGATCGGTCGGGTGTGGACGATGGGGCAGTACGACTGACGCCAGTCGTCTCCCATCCAGACGGCCAACTGGACCTCCGGTGACTCGGCGGCCCCGGGAGCCATGAACCGAACCCGTAGGGTGCCGCTGCCCGCGACCGACCGGCGCTCCTGCGCGATGACCTCGCCGCGCGCGTCCTTCATCTCGCAGCGCAGGGCCACGGCCGGGGCGCCGTCCGGCGCGCGGTACCGTACGGTGACTTCGAACCCGGTTCGCTCCACGACCTCGCGCGGCGGATCGGGCCACTCGGCAACATAGCCGGGTTGCTGTGCGGTCGACAGGTTGGCCAGCAGCAGTAGGCATGGCCAGACGGCCAGGTGGGTTCGCATACGGGGCGACTCCTGGTTGCCTATTGGCTGCGGGCCGTGGCTGGCCCTCCTTGCGTCGTGCCCGGCCGCCCCCGCGCCGAGTTCGGCCGAGCAGGCGGCCGGCCGGGCTATCGGGCTGTGGATTGGTGCGCCGCCCGCCGCGCCGGCAGACCATGGCGCGCTCCGTCCGACTCGCCGCCGGGATCGACACGGTGTTGCGTTGTTGCTCGCCATGTGATATGCCTGCGCGCGGACGTAGCTCAGGGGTGCTGGGTGATCCGGGGTGGAGCAGTAACCATGAAGTTCCGACATGTTCCGATGGGCGTGGCAGTCGGCGTTCTGCTGGCCGGTCTGCTGTTCGGCTGCGGCGGGTCCGGCTCGGGGCGGACCGGCGGCGCCCAGAGCGCCGCGTCGGCAGCGCGGGCCGGGCGGCAGACCACGACGTATCACCAGGCGGACAGGAACTCCGACGGCCGGATCGTGATCGACGAGGTGACCTCGTACATTGCCTCATGGAAGAGCGGCACGTACGACGACATCAACATGGTGACCAACGCTATCACGCTCTGGAAGACCGGTGAGGTCTACCACTATGATGCCGCGGTGGCGCCGCCCTTTGTGCCAGGCGCGGCCGGCGTGAACCTCAGCACGGACAACGTGCCGGCGGTTCAGGGCACGCGGTCGTTCCAGGTGCCGCAGATCAGCGGCGCGGGCCTCACCAACGCCACGCTCAGTCTGGAACTGACCAACGAGAGCGACAACACTCGCGCGCGAAGGTTGATCCTCTACCTGACGTCCTCGGACGGCACCTTCAACCACACGCCAGTGGTGGTCACCGCGCTGTCGCGCAACCATATCGAGGGCACGGCCACCGTTGGCAACAAGGTCTACTCGGTGGTGATCGACATCTCGGATGACGGGAACAGCGTCCGGATCACCATCACGCTCGAAGGGAGCAGCGGCACCGGGCAAGGCAGTGCGGTGCCCACGAACACCGGCAGCGCTACGGCGGACGCGTCGCTAATGGCCACGGCGACGGGCAAGCTGCAGAACCTGCTGACCGACGCGGCGCAGCATCGCGTCGTGACGCTGGCGAACTTGCGGGCTGCGCGCGATGCGTTTGCGGCGGCCCGCACCAGTGGGCCGAATGACCCGGCGGCCAACTTCGGATGGGCGGTGACCCACCTCGCCACCACGGCGCGCGAAGTCGCTGAGCAGGCCGGGGTGAGCAGTGCCGACCTCGACGAACTGACCAACCGGTCGGCCGGCGAACAGGCCATGACCGTGGCACCGCGGTTGATCACCGCGGCCAGCGCGAGCATGTTCAGCCCGGCTGGACTGGTCGACACGATCGGCAGCGCGCCCCAACTGGGCGGCGCGAGCGCCATGCTGCCGATGGGCCTGGTGTACCAGAGCGTCTCCGGCGGCGCCGCGGCCAGCCGTCGCCGCACGGTGCTGGACAACGGGCTCGACACGGCCAAGCTGTATGCCGGCGTCCGCGACACGCTGGTGCCGGCGATCGGCGAGGCCATTCGAGCGATCGAGGTCACTCGGGCGGCGGCGAGCTTCCACTACGAGTTGCAGTTCACCGACAGCAACAGCGAGACACAGCGGCTGATCATCGAGGCGAAGGAGGCCGATCTGTTCGCGGCGGCGCTGGACTTGCTGAGTTCGGCGGGGCAGTTCTGCTACGTCTACAACTACATCGACGCCGACTTCAACCAGAAGACCATCACGGCGGCCGAAGTCGCCGACGGTGTGCTGACGCCCGATGAGTGGTTCTACCCGACACCGTTTGGCGTCCTGCAGGTCGGCGGGCCGGCGCGAGGGCAGGCAGCTTTCCTGCGCCTGCAGTCGGCGGTGGACAAGTTGAGCCTGGCCTGGGGCAAGATCAACTCGGCCAACAGTATCGCGGGGCAGAACCTCGATGACCTGATCCCGTCCTGGCGGCGACCACGGTCGCTGTCGGCGGCCAACCGTGACAAGATCACGAACGGGCTGGCCGAGATGAAGACCATCCTGGCCGGTAAGTACACCATCAACTGGTCGTACTTCGAGACCACGTTCGGCAACGGGGGCACGGTCGGCGCCGACTGGAAGACGACCTTCGTCTCGGTCAACGTGCCGGCGTTCTGGAACAACCCGCCGCAGGACCTGCGGACCATCCTGCCGACGCTGGGCGAGGTGAGGCGCGGGACCGGCACCTACGCCGACTTCCGTGAGTACCTGTGTGGCACGCTGGATGGTGTTGCCAAGGGCCACTGGCCCAGCGTTGGTGGCTCTGTCACGCTGGGCGGGCTTCTCGACCCACCAGTGACCGAGGCGGACCTGCTGACGAAGTGCCAGCTCCATGCGGTGGCAGTGCCCGGGACTGGCGGCTCGTATACGCTCAAGCTCAATCGGCGGCTACAGCCTTGGCAGACGTACACGGTGGAGTCGCCGTCGCTGCTTGGCACGTGGGAACGGATCAGACAGTCTGTCGACGGCGGCCAGAACTGGAGCGCCACGACCGACGGGTACCGGGTGACGTTCGCCGACACGAGCAACTGGTCGGACAGCATGGCCAGGGCGGGCGTCTGGCTGCTCAACTGGACGCATCTGACCATGGCGCGCAGTGGCTACCCGAACGTGAGCGTTGACGTCTACATGTACCCCAATGGCACGCTGATGAGATGGACGCACTATGCCGACGATACCTTTGGCACCGGCACGGGCGTGGTCACCGAGTACGCCAAGGTTCAGTAGCCAGTCTGCGCCATCGCAGGCACCGGCGCGCGACGGCGCGCGATGCCAACATCGTGGCCGGAGGGGGTGTGCCGTGGCGGTTGCTACGGCCGTGCTTGCGCGACGATGGTGCCTGCTCGCGGTGTTGGTGGTCGCGGTGCGGCCCACCCATGCCGGCGTGTTTGACCTCGCGCTGGGCAGCGACGACGTGTCGCACGCCTGGGTGCCGCGGCCGGAGCGGGGGATGTTGACGACCGATGACGAGGCGCTGCAGGCACGGCCGCGCGTCGATCACGAGTACCGGAGCGGGCCGCGGCTGCGCTGGTGGCGAGGCGGCCGGCTCGATGGCGCCGCGGATTCGAGCGCCGATCTGTGGCGCGTCTCCGCGCGGGTGGCCGGTGCGCGCCTTCAGGCCGAACTGTGGCGCGAGCGTGACGCCATCGACCAGGGCCGCACCACGCACGACACCTCGGCCAGCGCGCGGCTGCCGCAGGCCAGCCTTCGGCTGGTCTGCCCTGTGACGCCGCGCTGGCGTCTGGCCGCCGGCTACGACTACCAGCGCTGGCAGTTCGAGGCCCTGTCCAGCAGTCCGAAGCTGCAACCAACCAGCGACGGGGTCTTCGCGCTCGACCAGCGGCGGCAGCGCTGCTGGCTGGGTGTCGGTGGCGACATCGGCGACTTGAGTCTGGCGCTGAACGGGGCTTGGCGCGACCATCGTGGCTCGCTGTCCACGCACCTGCGCCACATGCTGGGCACCGTCGGCCTGGGCGGGCCCGGCTACGAGATAGCCGCCGTGGTGGGTGTCCGGGCCGGCGCCGGCTGGTGCGTCCGCCTCGGTGCCGGCTACACCAACGTGCGCAGCCATGCGGGGATCCGGCTGGATGGTGTGCGCCACGGTCGCTCATCGCCCTATGAGACGGAGTTCCGCTGGTCGGCCGAGGCGCAGGGCGCGGTCAGCTCGTCGCTCGACTGGTGGGGCGCGGTCTACCACCGGCGGTTCCACTTCGGTGACGCCGGCGGTGCGACGGCCCTGGCCCCGCCACTCGGCTCGCTCATCGGCCCGTACTACCGAGTCAGCGCCGACCTGGACCTGATGATGACCGGGTTGGGCAGCGGGCTCTCTTGGCGCGCCGACCGGCGCTCGCAACTGTCCACCGCGATCAACCTCGGCGTCGGCCACGCAGTAGGCGGCTACGGCGCCTGGGAACGGAACGGTAGCAAGCCGGAGAAGCTGATCAGCACGAGTAGCGTGGACCAGGGCCTGCTGCTGCTGGGCCTGTCGCTCAGCGGCGAGCAGCGTCTGGGCACGGTCACCGTGGGCGCGGGCACGTTCGCGCCGGTGCTCCTGCCGCACAACCGGCGAGCGCGCCCGTCGGGCGGCGGGGCGGGCGGGCAGGGCTCGCGGATCGCGGTGGGCGTGCCCTTCCGCGTCTGGGTGTCAGTGCCGTGGTAACGTCAGTCGCCGCTGCGCCCGCGCTTGCGCCGCCGCGACGGCGCCGAGCGCGGTGCCCGGCGCCGCGTGTCCTTCTCGACATCGTGGTAGACCTGTCCACGCAGCGAGACCTTGAGCACGCCAAGTGAGGGCAGCCGGTTGAGCAGTTGCTCCAACTGCGTGCGGTCCACCAACTCCAGGTTGAGCCGCATCGTCGCCATGTGGTCGGTACCGGCCTTGTAGAGCCGCGGCGAGACCGTGTTGATGCGCAGGATGTTGACGCCCAGGTCGCTCATCAACTGCGTCAGGTCGCGCAGCAAGCCGATGCGGTCCTGAGCGCGTATCTCCAGCGGCACGTCGTAGAGCAGATGCTCGGTCTGCGACCAGTCGAGGCGCACGATCCGGTCGGGTTCCTTCTCGCGCAGGTACCGGACGTTGGAGCAGTCCTCGCGATGGATGGCGATGCCGGTGCCGCGCGTAATGTAGCCGCAGATCGGGTCGCCCGGGATGGGCAGACAGCACTTGCTGCGCCGCATCATCAGCGTACTCAGGCCCTGGTACGAGGCGGCGGCCTCCTGGCGCGGCTCTTCAGGCACGGCATCGGGTGGCAGCGGCTCGGGCAGCGTGTCGGTCAGGCCCGCTGCTTCCCAGGCTTCATCGATGTCCAACTGCATCTGGCGGACGACGCCTTCGGCCGCCGTGACGCCGTCACCGACGGCCGTGAGCAGGTCCTCGGTGCAGTGGTAGTTGCGGCGCCGGGCGATGCGCGTGAGGACGTCTTCGACCGGCTGGTCCGGGGCGCGGCGCCGGTGTGTGGCCGGCAACTCGCGGTCGCGGCGGTAGAGGTCTTCGAGGTCGACATGGATGCGCGCGGCTTCTTCTTCGAGCAGCCGCTGGCCTTGCTCGATGAGCGTGCCGCGCTCCTGGCGGCGGAAGTACTGCCGGATCCGGTTGCGGGCCGTGGGCGTGCGCACGAACTTGAGCCAGTCGCGCGACGGCCCGGTGTTGCGCTGGCGGATGATGTCCACCTGGTCGCCGTTGTGGAGCTGATAGTCCAGCGGCACCATCCGCTTGTTGACCCGCGCGCCGACGGTGGTGTGGCCGACCTCGGTGTGGATGCGGTAGCTGAAGTCCACCACGGTGGCGCCCTTGGGCAGGTCGATGACCTCGCCTTTGGGCGTGAACACGAAGACCTCTTCTTCCCAGAGGCTGCCCTCGACCTCCTGCATGAACTCGTCGACTTCGGCGTCGTTCCGGCCGTCATCGCTGTCCGGCACCGGCATCGGCGGCGATTCCTTGGCCATCTCGAACAGCCGGCGCAGAATGGTCAGCTTGTTGGCGAAAGTCTCGTCAACGACGCCGTCTTCCTTGTAGCGCCAGTGCGCCGCGACGCCGTACTCCGCCTGGCGGTGCATGTCGTCGGTCCGGATCTGCACCTCCATGGGGCCATGACCCGGCACAATCACCTTGGTGTGGATGGACCGGTAGCCATTGGCCTTGGGGCTGGAGATGTAGTCGGCGAAGTGCTCGGGTTGGTGCGGCCACAGGCTATGTACGATGTACAGCACCTTGTAGCAGTGCCAGACCGTGTCGGTGACCACGCGGATGGCTTCGAGGTCGTAGATGTCGTCGAAGTTGATGCCTTGCCGGCGCATCTTGTTGTAGATGCTGCACAGGTGCTTCGGGCGGCCGTAGACGTCGCCAGGAACGTTCTCGTTGGCGAGGGCCTCGCGGATCCGTTTGACGACCGCGTCGATTTCGACGATGCGCTCGTCGCGCGTCTTGGACACGCGACGCTCGATCTCGAAGAACTCCTCCGGCTCGAGGTACCGGAACGCCAGGTCTTCCATCTCCCACTTGATGCGCCAGATGCCGAGGCGATCGGCCAGCTTGGCATAGATGACCTCGGTCTCGCGCGCGATCTTGATCTGCTTCGCCCGGCGCTTGGCGAACAGCGTCTGCATGTTGTGCAGACGGTCGGCCAGCTTGATCATCAGCACGCGCACGTCGCGTGCGGCAGCGACCACCATGCGGCGGAGGTTCTCGGCTTGCAGTCGCTTGCGGATCTCCTCGACCCGCTCGGCGTTGCCCTTCTGGTCGGCCCGCCTCGGGCGCAGGCCCTGCAGTTCGAAGAAGCGCACCTCGCTGAGACGCGTCACGCCCTCAACCAGTGAGTTGATGGTCTTGCCGAAGTCCTCCAGGAGCTGCGCCTGCACATCTTCCTTGAGCCGCTCCACCATGTGCTGGAGGTTCTGGATCTCGGCCGCGATGGTCTCGGACTGCTTGCGCCGACTGGGCGGCAGTTCGTCCAGCTCGCGCTGCAGCCGCTTGATCTCACGCTCCTCGTCCTGAGCGCAGTCCTCAATGGCATCGTGCAGCAGGCAGGCCGCCAAGGCGTCCTCGTCGGCCTCGATGTCGGCCAGTATGTGCGCCGCGGCCAACGGATGCGTGATGTACGGTTCGCCGCTCTGGCGGAGCTGGCCGTCGTGGACCTTGTAGGCAAACGCGTAGGCGCGCCGGACCAGAGCGAAGTCGGCGTCAGGACGGTAGGCGACGACCCGCTGCAGCAGCTCCTCGAAGTGGGCGTCGATCTCGGCTTTGGTCTGGAGAAGCGTGCTCATCGCCCCGGTGTCCTATCGTCCCGCCCGTGCTCGACACCAGATCAGGGCATAGCGCAGTGCCACGAGTGGCGCGGCCAGTGCCGCAGCGGCGCGTCCGTAGTGTTTGCGCACGTACCGAGACATGCTGCGATGGTGCTCGCGAACCATGGCCAGCGGGCAGTGATCGCTGCTCCGCCCGATGAGGTGGGTAACCCGGGCGGTCGGCAGGTAGGTCACCCGCCAGCCGGACTGGTGCGCTCGGAGACACCAGTCCATGTCCTCACAGTACATGAAGAACCGTTCGTCCAGCAAGCCGATCTCGGCCAGTGTCTGGTCGCGGACCATCAGGCAGGCGCCCGAGAGCCAGTCGACCTCGCGCGCTTCGCGGTGGTCCCAGTCGGCCATGAGGTAGGCGCGAGCCCAGCGGTTGTCGCGCACCAGTTGGCCCAGTGGCGTGTTGCGGAACAGCATGGCGCCGACGGACGGGAACCTCCGGCAGGACGACTGCAAGCTGCCGTCGCCGTTGAGCAGCATCGGTGCCAACAGACCGGCGGCTGGATTGGCGTCGGCGTGTTCGACCAGCCGCTCGATGGCGTGCTCGTGGACCAGACAGTCCGGATTGAGCAGCAGGTGATACCGGGCGGCGACACTGCGCAGCACCACGTTGTTGGCGGCGGCAAAGCCGAGGTTCCGGCGCATTGGCAGGACCCGGACTTCGGGAAAGCGGCGCGTGATGAGCGGCACGGAGCCATCAGTGGAACCGTTGTCCACCACGGACACGAGCAACCGCAGACGCCGCTGCGCCGGTCGCAGCGAAAGTAGGCACCGCGCCAGATCGTCCCGGGCGTTCCAGTTGACGATGACGACGGATACGTCCACGCAGGCGTCTGCCGCGGCTACGGCTGTCATGGCCGAATTGTGCCGGTCGGCCGGGATACTGTCAACCGCCGACGACGCCGAAGTAGTGGTCGAAGAAGCGGGCCGGCTCGACGGTGGCCGCGATCCGGTGCTGCGGCTGCTCGCCGCCGGCGTCGAAGCGCGTCAGGCCGAAGGCCAACTCGCTGTGCGTATCGACCCGGACCTGGCCGTCGCGCCAGGTACACAGGTCGGGCTCGAACAGGCACGCGGCCGCCAGCGGGTCATGGAAGGTGAGCCGGCCGGCGTGGTGGAACCAGACCTCGGCCATGTCGAGGACCGCCGAGAGTGGCCCTCCGGCGGTGCGGAAGCGCGAGCGGACCGCATCGGGCTCCATGGTGCACTGCAGCGTCACGTCCAGGCCGACGGCCTGTGTGCCGACCGGACCACGATCGAAGGCGATCCGCGCCGCCTCCGGGTCGCAGAGGATGTTCCACTCGCTGTATGGCCCGTGCGCTTCGTAGGGCAGGAAGCGGCCACCCATCATCGTGTAGCCGGCGAGCAGCGACGGGATCTCCGGGTCGGTCGCGAACAGCAGACCGATGTTGGTCAGCGGGCCGATGGAGAGCAAGGTGATCTCACCGGGGTTGGCGCGGATGGTCTGCCGCAGCCATTCCACAGCGGTGCTCGGCGCGAAGTCGGCGCGGTGCGGCCAGCGCTCCAGCGCGGCCGCCTGCCTGGCCTCGCCCTGGGTGACACCGCGCAGCAGCGAGGGCTCCGGCCCGCAGTGGATCGGCACCTCCGCTCGCCCGGCGGCGCGGCACACGGCATCGGCCAGCCGAGCGCGGTCGAGCTGCGCGCCCGACGCGATGCTGATGCCGACCAACTCGCAGCGCGGCTGCAGCAGCAGATAGGCCAGCGCCACCGCGTCATCGATGTCGGTACCGATATCCGTGTCCAGGATCACCCGCAGTCGGTCGCTCACGACTCTCTCCCATGTGGCCGCTCGATTCGTGCCAGGGCGGCACGCTCCTTCTGGGCACTCGAGGTCAGCTCTGCTCGCCGCCGGCCTGGTCGATCAGTTGCCGCACCTTGCCGAGGAGCTCTTCGAGGCGGAACGGCTTGGAGACGACCTCGACGCCCTCGGGCACCGTCTGGCCGACGGTGAGGACATCGTAGCTGTAGCCGCTGGCGAGGAGCACGGGCACGTCCGGCCGCAGCTCGCGCACGGCCTGATAGACCGCGTAACCACTGCGGTGTGGCATGACCACGTCGCTGACGACAATGGCGATGTCGTCGATGTGGGCCGCGAACAGCTCCAGTGCCTCGCGACCGTCGCGGGCCTCGACGACGCGGTAGCCGCCGCGGCGCAGCAGACGCGCCCCGAGTTTGCGCACCATCTCGTCGTCCTCTGCCAGCAGCACGGTCTCGCCACGGCCGGCGCCGGCCTGGGTGGCGGGTGCCGGCAGCGCCGAGGTCGGCGACTCGGGGCTGGCCGCGACCGGCCAGAAGGTGCTGAACGTCGAGCCGGCACCCACCGCGCTGGTGACGTGCACGAAGCCATGGTGTTGCTTGACGATGCCGAACACGGTGGCCAGGCCGAGCCCGGTGCCCTTGCCCAGCTCCTTGGTGCTGAAGAACGGCTCGAAGACGCGCTCGATGACTTCAGGCGGCATGCCGCAGCCCTCGTCGCGGACCGCCAAGGAGACGAAGCGACCCTCTTCAGCCCACGGATGCGAGGCGCAGAAGCGGTCGTCGAAGGCGTGCAGACCCAGCCGGATGGTGAGCCTGCCGCCATCCAGCATCGCGTCGCGGGCGTTGACGCACAGGTTCATCAGGACCTGCTCGACCTGATGGCGGTCGACGTCGACGGGCGGCGCTCCATGGAGCGGCAGGAACGAGCACTCGATGTGCTCACCAAGGATACGGGTCAGCATCTTCATCAGGCCCTCGACCACGACGTTGAGATCGAGGACCTCCGGGTGACTGGCCTCGCGGCGGCTGAACAGCAGCAACTGGGTGACCAGGTGCTTGGCTCGTTCGGCGGCCGCCACGATCTGGTTGAGTTCCTGGACCGTGGGATGGTCCGAGGGCAGCCCGGCCAGCGCGAGATCGCTATAGCCGCTGATCACCTGCAGCAGATTGTTGAAGTCATGGGCCACGCCGCCGGCGAGTTGACCGACGGCTTCCATCTTCTGGGCCTGGCGCAACTGCCGCTCGAGTTGCAACTCGGTGGTCACGTCGCGCTTGACGGCGACGATGTTGACCACCTCACCGCGCTCGTTCCGCACCGGCGACAGCACCGCCTCGAAGTAGACCGGTGTGCCGTCCTTGCGCCGATTGACCAGGCGGCCGGACCAGGCCTGCCCGTCGCGCAGGGCCTGCCACATGTTGGTGACCGTGTCATTGGCGTCGCCCTCAGGGCGCAGGATATCGGCCGGGCTGCCGAGCACCTCGGCCCGCGTGTAGCCGGTGACCCGTTCGAACGCCGGGTTGGTGTACTCGAAGCGCCCCTCGGGATCGGTGATGAAGACGATCTCGCCGGCCTGTTCGATGGCCTGGGCCAGGCGGCGGAGGGCGGTCTCGCTCTCGCGACGCTCGGTGATGTCGCTGTGAATGCCGACCAGGCGTCGCGGGCGGCCTTTGGCGTCGCGACTGACGACCTGTCCGCGGCAGGCGACCCAGCGATAGGTGCCGTTCTGGTGGCGCAAGCGACACTGCGAGCGGAAGCGCCCGTCGCGCTGCGAGGCCTGTGCCAGGAAGTCGCGGAGCAGGGGCCGCCGGTCCTCCGGGTGGAGGAGATGGATCCAGGCGCCGAAGCTGATCTGGAACTCACTGGGGTCATAGCCCAGCATGGCGTAGCTCTGAGTGCTCCAGACCACCTGGCCGGTGTCGACGACCCAGTCGAAGTAGCCGTCGTAGGCTGCGTCGATGACGAGTTGGAGTCGCTCATCGGTGGCCAACCGCTCGGCCTCGGCCAGCTTGCTGGCCGTGATGTCGGCGTGGACACCGGCGACCAGCGTGGCCCGGCCGGTGGCGTCTCGCTCCAGCACGCGGGCCCAGTGCTGGACCCATAGCCAGTGGCCGTCGCAGTGCCGGAGCCGTAGCGTGCCCTCGATCCGATCCGGCCACCACCCGCCGATGACGCCGCTGATCGTCTGGCGCAGAGCAGCGCGGTCAGCGGGGTGGGCCTGTGAGACGACCCACTCGACCGTCGGCACAATCTGGTCGCTCGCGTACCCGAGCATGGTGAGGAAGCGGCGGTTGCCGGTGATCCGGCCGGTCTGGGGCGCCCACTCGTAAGTGCCCAGGCCGGCGCCGTCCACGGCGACTTCGAAATGCCGCTCGATCTGCCGCAACTGCGCCTCGGCGTGCTTGAGCCCGCTGATGTCACGGACGAGCGCGATGGCGCCGATGATATCGCCTTGGGCGTTGCGGTGAGGGCCGTAGATGGGTGACACGAAGCCCGAGCGCCCGGTACGCGAGACGCGGTAGGGCACGTCGGGTGCGTGAACGGTCTCGCCGGCCAAGGCGCGCTGTACGAGCAACGGGAACGGATGCTGCTGGAGGTGCGGGAAGACCTCGGGCGCGGGCCGCCCGACGACAATCGAGGCCGCAAGCCCGCTGATGGCCTCCATGGCCGAGTTCCAGACCATGATCTTCAGCTCGCGGTCCACGACCACGATCCCGCCGTGCATGTTGGCCAGCACTTCGGTGTGGAGCTGGTGCGCGTTGCGGAGGGCCTGCTCCTCGGCGTACCGAGCGGTCTCATCCCGGAGCGCAATGGTCGCGCCGCCATCGGGCAGCGGCGATGTCTCCACCTGCCAGACCACCGTCTGGCCATCGCGACCCGCAAACACGATCTGCCGGCGCGCCGGCGCCTGGTCGACGGCGGCAAGGGCGTCCGCGCACGCGTCCGGCGGCCAGATGCCGTCGAGCGGGCGGCCGGTCAGCTCGCCCGCGGGCATCTCCAACAGACGAACGGCAGCCGTGTTGGCGAACTGACAGCTTCCGTCAGGTGCCGCCACAACGAGCGCACAGGGGGCTGTCTGCAACCACTGCCAACAGCCCTCACATCCCGCCCCAACAACCCCTGGCCTGGGTCCGTGCCCTGCCTCGCTATCCATCCTCACCTCGGCACCCCCGATGGGGGTGGTGCTGCGCCGCGGCCCACCTCTAGGGCCCTGACCGTCGCGCCATCAGGCCGCCGGTCGGTAGTTGGGCACCGCCCTCGGCTCGCCGCCACGCTCGATGCTCTCTTCGCTCACCAGCCCGGGCACGGTGTAGTCCAGGGCCCGGTAGACGTCAATCGGCGCCGGCGTCCCGGCCAGGACCGCGTTGACGAAGTCGCGCACCACGAACCAATCGCCACCGCCATGACCGGTGCGCTGTGCGGCGGCGAGTGCCTCGCGGTACCACGCCGGCAGGTACTGCTCCTCGAAGTCCGCCAGCGGCCGCCAGTGGTCCGGGCCGTCGCACTGCTCCGCCAGCCAGACCTTCGCCGAGGCGTCGAAGCCGCGCGACGCCTCGTAGCAGCCTTTGGTACCTTGGACAGTGTAGTAGGTCATCAGGTGCGGGCGCTTCGAGATCATGTCGTTGCGGATCATCACCAGACCGCCCTTGGCCAGCTTGCAGGCCATGACGGTCACGTCGTCCATACGACGTGCCGGCGGTGTCCAGCAACCCGAACCGTGGCACGACACGCTGACCACGCGGTCATCGAACCACTGCAGCAGGGGGCCCAGGCTGTGGGTGGGGTAGGTGCACCCGCGGCGCCCGACCTGCCAGGTGAAGCGCCAGGTGGGTCGCCCATCGGGCATGAAGTGCAGTTGCTCCAACTCGTGCGTGTACTCGCCCTCGCCGAAGTAGATGTCGCCGAAGAGGCCGTCGCGGATCATGGCGCCGACCAGCACGTTCGGCTGCAAGTAGCAGTAGTTCTCGGCCATCATGTAGGTGGCCGTGGAGGCCTCGGCCGCGGCGGCCAGTTGCGCGCATTCGTCCAGCGAGACCGCCGCGGTCACCTCGCAGAGCACGTGGATGTTGCGTTGCAGCGCGGCAATGGACTGCCGGGCGTGGAACTGCATGGGGGTGGCGATGACCACGGCGTCGATGCCGCTGTCGAGCATCTGGTCGTAGTTGGTGTACCAGTGCTCGAGCCCGTGCTGGCGCGCGGTGGCCTCGGCGGTAGTGGCATCCAGGTCACAGACGGCGGTGACCTGAGTCTCCGGACAGGCGCCGAATCCGGCGACGGTGCTCACGGCGCGGCGCGCACCGACGAGGCCGATCTTCAGGGGCATGGCTCTGCTCCGCAGAGCCGGGTTGGCCAGGCGCGAGGGGGTTCCTCTGTGCGGGCTCAGGCGGCGCGGGCCGGTACGAGCAGCACGTCGACGCCGCAGCGATCGCGGACCCGCGCCTCTACTTCGCGCAGGTGGTCGTAGTAGGGGTGTGCACGTAGGGTGTGCGGAATCGGTCGCACCACCGGCCCATACCACCAACCGGCGTCCTGCTTGATGCCCTTGCGCACGATGCTGACCAACGGGAACTCGGGCTCTTCGTCGTGGTAGGCGACTAGCAGCTCATCCACCACACTGCACAGAGTGTCGCCATCCATCGGCGGGCTCCTCCATCACGCCCAGCATGTCCAGCACCAGATACGCGTCGCTCCGCGCATCGGCATACTCGCGCTCGTCGAACTCCTGATCCGGATCATCGTCCGCCGCAACGCGCAGGTCGCGCAGGTTGGCGAGAGCGCGACGCACGCTCGCCAACCTGCGCGACCTGCGGGGGCCGCTCGCCGAAGGCCAAGTGGCTGCCGACCACCGTCTGGAGGTGTCGAGCCAACTGAGCGTGGGCATACCACTCGTCGCCGGAGGGCAACTGATCCTTGGGCCACTCGCGCTGTTCGAGCCATCCGGCCGCGGCGGCATAGGCCGCGTAGTACAGCCGGCTGAAGCTGCTCCGCGGGTGGGCAGGCCACAGTCGCCCTGCAGCCTGCCAGCTATCCATGGCCAGGTCCACCCAGCCCCTTGCGATAGCTCACCCGCGGGGCCGTTCTCAGCCCATCGTCTCGCACACCAGGTCGCCCACCTGGCTGGTGCTGTAGCCCATCCGCCCGGCGGCCAGGCTCTTCAGCTTCGTGCCCGTGACCAGCTTGACCGCGTCCTCGATCTTGGTCGCCATGGCGTCTTCACCGAGCGTCTGGAGCATCATCGCCGCCGCGCAGATGGCCGCCAGCGGGTTGATCACGCCCTGGCCCGTGTACTTCGGCGCCGAGCCACCGATCGGCTCGAACATGCTCAGGCCCTCGGGGTTGATGTTGCCACCCGCGGCGATGCCCATGCCGCCCTGAGTCATGGCGCCCAGATCGGTGATGATGTCGCCGAACATGTTCGAGGTCACCAGCACGTCGAACCACTCGGGGTTCTTGACCATCCACATGCAGGTGGCATCGACGTGGTAGTAGTCGCGCTTGATGTCGGGGAACTGCGCGGCGCCCATCTCGTGGAAAGCGCGCTCCCAGAGGTCGAACACGTAGGTGAGCACGTTGGTCTTGCCCACCAGGCCGAGGGTGTTGGCGTCGCCGAGACCACGGGCCCGCTTGCCGTACTTGGCCGCGTACTCGAAGGCGTACTTGAGGCAGCGGTCCACCTGGAAACGCGTGTAGACCATTTCCTGCGTGGCCACCTCGTGCGGTGTGCCCTTGAGCGCCACGCCGCCCAGGCCGCAGTAGACGTCGCCGGTGTTCTCGCGCACCACGACGTAGTCGATGTGCTCGGGCCCCTTGCCCGCGAGCGGGCACTCGACGCCCGGGAAGAGCTTGACCGGACGCAGGTTGATGTACTGGTCCAGCTCGAAGCGCAGGCGCAGCAGGATGCCCTTTTCCAAGATGCCGGGCGCGACCTGCGGGTGACCGATGGCGCCGAGCAGAATGGCGTCGAAGTTGCCGCGCAGTTCGTCGGAAGCGCCGTCCGGCAGCGTCTCACCGGTGCGCAGGTAGCGGTCGCCACCGAAGTCGAACTCCGTCAGCGCCAGCTTGAAGCCGCCGAGATCCGCAGCGTGCTGCGCAACCTTGACCGCCTCGGCGGTGACTTCAGGACCTGTGCCGTCGCCCGGGAGGACGGCGATGCGATACGTCTTGGCCATAGGGGCTGCACCTCTCTCGCAGGTTGCGGCCCGGCGAGTGGCGCGGGCCGCTGATAGTATAACCCAGGGCTGACCGACGAAGGTTGCGCCGGCGCCGCCTCAGATGCCCGGCACCGGCTCGTCGCCCTGCATCGGGTGCTCGGCCACGCGGCAGCGCACTTCGGCCTTCTCGCCGTTGCGCATCACCGTCAGCGTCAGCACTTGGTCGATTGGCGACGAAGCGACCGCCAGGCGCAGGTCCCGCGGCGACTTGACGCGTTTGCCGTTGACCGCGACGACCACGTCCAGTGGCCGCACGCCGCCCTTGACGGCCGGCTGGTCGCGGTACAGGTTGACGACCACCGCGCCCTCGGTGCTCTTCATGCCGAGTTCGGCGGCATTGCGGCTGTTCAGTTGCTTGGCGATGATGCCGATCCACCCGCGCACCACGCGGCCGTGCTTCAGCAGTTGCTCGGCGTTCTGACGGGCGATGTTGCTCGGAATGGCGAACCCGATGCCCTGGTAGCCGCCGGTCTTCGAGAAGATGGCGGTGTTGATGCCGACCAGGCGGCCGGTGATGTCCACCAGCGCCCCGCCGGAGTTGCCCGGGTTGATGGCCGCATCGGTCTGTATGAACTCTTCGAAGTCGCTGACGCCGACGTCGTGCCGGCCCTTGGCCGAGACAATGCCCTGGGTCACCGTCTGGTTGAAGCCAAAGGGATTGCCGACGGCAATGACCCATTCGCCGACCTGGAGCTGGTTGCTGTCGGCCCATTCGGCGACCGGCAGGTCCTGGCCCGGGATGCGCAGCACCGCGGTATCGGACAAGGAGTCGCGGCCGATCACCTTGGCCACGAACTCGCGCGAATCGGCCATCGAGACGCGGATCTCGTCGGCGCCCTCGATGTTGTGGTTGTTGGTCACCACGATGCCGTGGGAGTCCACGATGACGCCTGAGCCCAGGCTCTGGGACGTCTGATCGGGTTGGCGGAGCCAACCGTCACCGGTCATGAAGTCGCGGAACGGGTCGTAGTAGCTCTGGCCCCGGATGATGCGAGTGGAGCTGATGTTCACGACGGCCGGGGTCACCTGGGCGGCGATCTGCGCGAACGCTTCGCTCAGTTTGCGCAGGTCGGCCACCGAGGCGCGCGGCGCCGGTGCCCCCGCGCCGCCGGTTGGTGTCGGCGCGGCGTTCTGTGCCGCGACCGAGGTGGTCGCGCGGCGGCGGTCACCCAGCCACTGACCAGCCAGCAGCCCGAGCAGAAACAGGATGATCGCCCCGGCGATCACGTCGCGGATGTGCAGCCGTTGCATCGACGTCCCTCAACGCCTATTGTGCCCTGAACCACCGGAATCGTCACGCCTGGGCCAGCGCTGGCAGCGACTCCCGGTACGGGGGCCGCGCGATGCCACGCTCGGTGATGATACCGGCGATCAGCTCGCCGGGCGTGACGTCGAAGGCCGGGTTGAAGACGTCGACCTCGGCGGGTGCGGTGGCCACGCCGGCCACGCGGCGCACCTCGTCGGGGCGGCGCTCCTCGATGGGAATCGCGCCACCGGTCGGCAGGCTCATGTCGAACGTGCTCCACGGCGCGGCGACGTAGAACGGGAGCCCATGGTGCTTGGCCAGCACGGCGACACTGTAGGTGCCGATCTTGTTGGCCGCGTCACCGTTGGCCGCGATCCGATCGGCTCCGGTGATGACGCAGTCGAGGCCGCCTTGGTGCATGAGCCAGCCGGCCATGTTATCGCACAGCACAGTCACGGGAATGCCCAGGCGTTCGAGTTCCCAGGCGGTCAGCCGCGAGCCTTGCAGCAACGGTCGGGTCTCATCGGCGTAGACGCGCGCCACGCGGCCCTGTTCGGCGGCGGCCCGAATGACTCCGAGCGCCGTGCCGTAGACGCCACTGGTGGCCAGCGCACCGGCGTTGCAGTGCGTCAGGATGCGCGCTCCGGGCGGCACGACGGTGGCGCCGTGGCGGGCCATGGCCTCGTTGGCCGCGCGGTCCTCGGCCAGGATCTGGTTGGCCTCGGCCAGCAGAGCGTGGCGTAGCGCGTCGGCGGCACCGGTGTGTTGCTCGACCACCCGCCAACAGCGCTCCAGCGCCCAGAACAGGTTCACCGCCGTCGGGCGGGTGCGCGCGAGTCGGTCGCGGGCCACGGCCAGGTCGGCGCGTAGTGCGGGCAGGTTCTCGGCTTGGCTCACCTGGGCGGCAAGGGCCAGACCATAGCCGGCGGCCACGCCGATGGCCGGTGCGCCGCGGACCCGCAGCACCTCGATTGCCTCGGCCAGGGTCTCCAGTTGACGGCAGTCGAGCCAGAGCAGTTCGCGTGGTAGCTTCGTCTGGTCGATCAGCCGCACCGCCCCGTCATGCCAGCCCACGGTCAGGATTTCGTCTCGCATCGCCCAGCTCAACTCTCCCGGCGCTCCACGGCACCGTCGGCCGCCCGAGCAGGCGGCCCTGCGGCAAGGGTAGCGGAGACTCGCGTTCAACGCCAGATGTCCGATGGCGGAGGATGGCTGGCTTAGGCCTCGGCGTCGGCGGCAACCGCGGTCCCGGCGCCGTCGACCACGGGCGCGGTCGCGTCCTGCGACTCGGTCGCGGGCTCGACCTCGGCTGCCGCGGGCGTGGCCATGGCCGCCAGCCCGGCCAGCGCGACCACGGCGGTGGCGATGGCCAGCAGGTCGTGGACCCGTTGGTGGAGCAAGCTGTGGTGCTGGTAGGGGATGATCCAGTGGACGGTGACGATTTGCAGTGCCGCGGCGCCGATGGCCAGCCAGGCAGCGGCGCGGGCCACCGGCCGAAGCGCCGTGGTGGTGGCCTGGATGCCGCAGATGGCGATCATCGCGCTGAGCGGCACCACCGCTCGACTCGCCCAGAAGCAGCTCATCTTCAGCGGCTGCGGGTCTTCGACCGGCCAGTACACGCCGGCCACCAGTACGCCGGCGATGCCCAGTATGGCCACCAGCCCACCGAGCCAGATGGGCGGTCGCTGACTATCGATGCTCATGTTCCCTCCTCAGCCGCGACGCCGCGGCGTGGTGCCACGCGACGCCCGCCGGCCGCGGCTTCTTCGTGGCGAAGCTCCAACCAACGGCGCGATGGTGGTATGCTGCCAGCGACCGGTTGGGTTGTCGAGTTCGACGCCCGCCGCCGCCGGTCGCGTCGCCGGTACGATTGTTGTGACGCGCCGAGCGGGTGTCAAGGACTGGTCCGATGACGGAGGCGCAGCCTGGCGTGCGCGTGGCCGGCGAACCGGACGTGGTGGAGTTGTCACGCCTGTACACGGCGCACCTGACCTACCACGAGCCGTTCGACGCGGCCTTCCGGCCACGTGCCGACGGTGACTACGCGCGGCTCTGGCGGGGCGTCCTGGCCGACCACGATGAGCGGACGTTCGTTGCGGAGGCGCCGGCGGGGCTGGTCGGCTTCGCGCGGTGCAGGCTCTGTCGTCAACCGGCTGGCCGGCGGCAGCGCCTCCTGGACGCCTTGCTACGGCGCCGTCGCGCCGTCGTCAACGGGCAGATCGTCGACTTCTTCGTGGACGCGGACCACCGCCGCGCCGGCGTCGGCACGGCGTTGCTGGCGGCGGCCAAGGACTGGTTTGGCCAACACGGCATCGCCACGATGTGCCTGAGCGTCTGGGTGGCGAACGAGGCCGGGCTCGCCTTCTGGCAGGCGATGGGCATGCGCCCGCAGGTGCTCTCAATGCGCTGCTCGCTCGATGAGCAGCAGGACACCTCAACAGAAGGGCCAAGGCGGTCGGCAGCACTGCCGGAAGGGACTGGATGATGCAGCGGATCAGTGGTGGGTCTGTCACAACGCCGCCGGAGTGGGCGCTCCTCCAGCGGCACCTGTTCGAGGCCATGGGCGCAGCGGCCGAGGCCTTTGTCGAGCGCTACACGCACGACGACGGGACGCTCGTCTGGCGGGAGGCCTGGCCGGGCATGGACGGCTCGGACGACGGCTACGAGAGCTTCGGCAACTTCTCGTTGTTCCATGCGCTGGGCGGCCCAGACTTCTTCGATCCGCTCGCGCGGCGCCTGTGGGAGGCGGTCACGCGCCAGTTCACCGCCTACGGTCAGGTGGAGCGCGAGTTCGACGGCTACTACGACTGGATGCACCACGGCGAGAGCTACACCTACACCTACTTCTTCGGGCTGGCCGACCCGACCCGCCAGGCCGACCGCGACCGGGCGCGGCGCTTCGCCGCCATGTACCTGGGCGAGGACCCGCTGGCGCCCAACTGGGACGCTGAGCATCGCCTGATCCGCTCGCCGATCACCGGCAGCCGCGGGCCGCGATTCGAGAACTCAGCCGTCGACTGGGTCACCCACCGGCCGATCCTGGCGGCCTACCCGCCGCCCTTCGAGGATATCCCGGGCGTGCCGGGCCCGCTCTGCGACTGGAACGACGATGGCGTCTTCGCCGAGGTGCTGCAGCGGCTGAACGCCCGCATGATGCGCGGCGATGTCCCGCTCAACCTGACCAGCACCAGTCTGATGACGCATGCCTACTGCCTGACCGGCGACGAGCAGTACCGCACGTGGGTGCTCGAGTACACGACGGCTTGGCGCGAACGGGCGCAGCGGAACGGCGGCCTGCTGCCCGATAACGTCGGTCCCAGCGGCGAGATCGGCGAGTGCCTGGAGGGCAAGTGGTACGGTGGCTACTACGGCTACCGCTGGCCGCATGGCATCATGACGATTCTGGAGCCGGCCGTCATCGCGGCGGCGAACTGCCTGCTGCTGACCGGTGACCGTGAGTGGCTCGATCTGCCGCGGAGCCAGTTCGACCGGCTGGCCGCCCTGGGTGAGTACCGCGACGGGCGCCTGTTCGTCCCGCACCGGCACGGCGACCAGGGCTGGTACGACTTCCGGCCGTTCGATGCGCGGTTCCACCTCTACCTGTGGTACCTGTCGCAGGACACGCAGGACTGGGAGCGGCTGTGTTCGCTCGGGCCGCGCGATGGGTGGGAGCACGTCCACGGGCGGCGCGACAAGGGCGACCAGGGCCACGCGGCGCCCTGGATCCGGTACCTGGAAGGTGCCGTGCCGGACTACCCGGAGCAGATCCTGCGGGCCAACCTGGCCGAGATGCACCGGCGGCTGGTCGCGATCAAGGCCGACCGCAGCAGCGTCGACGAGCAGGACGTGCACCACTGGCAGCAACTCAACCCGGTCGGCACCGAGGCCCTCGTCCAGTTGACCTGCGGCGGCCCGCAGTTCGTCTACCACGGCGGTCTGCTGCACTGCCGGCTCCGCCATTTCGACCCGGCGCGCCGACGAGCCGGTCTGCCGCCCGACATGGCCGCTCTCGTCGAGGCCGTCACGCCGGAGCGCACCGTGCTGCGGCTGGTCAACCTCAACCCGGTGGCGGAGCGCACGGTGATCGTGCAAGCCGGTGCGTTCGGCGAGCATCAGTTCGACACGGTCACCATCGAGCCCGACGGCGCGCCGCTGCCGGTGGGCGGCCGGCACCTCGACGTGCGCGTGCCGCCCGGGCACGAGGTACGCCTCACCTTGCGGTTGAGCCTCCACCAGAACCGGCCGACCTACGCCGCGCCGTGGCACGGTGACCGGATTCCGGAGGTCGCGTGGTGAGGTGGGGAGACCAGCTGGCTCGGCTGCCCAAGGCCGAGTTGCATTTGCACCTGCGCGGCGCGTTGCCGCCCGCGCTGTTGCCTGAGTTGGTCCGCAAGTACGGCACGGCCGGCCTGGTCGAGCAGGCGTCGCCCTGGCTGCAAGGTCTGTGGGCCAGGGCGGCCAACCTCCGGCCGTTCCTGGAGGACCGCTGGTCGGCAGCGGATTTCGAGCGGTTCTTCGAGTTCGCGGACTTCGAGAACTTCCTGGCGACCTTCGCGTTCACCGGGTTCCTGATGCGCGAGGCCGATGACTTACGCGCCTTGGTCGAGGGCGTGTTGCGCGGCCTGCGTGAGCAGAACGTGGTCTACGCGGAGATCATGGTCTCGCTGCGCGAGTACCTGATGCACGGCCTCCGCCTCGAAGACTGCCTGAGCATCATGTCCGAGGCGTGCGTGCCGGGCATCCGCGTCCGCTGGCTCGTCGACCTGGTGCGCTCATTTGGTGTGGACGCCGCCGACGAGCTGCTGGGGTGGCTGATTGACGCCAACTGCCCGGCGGTGACCGGCATCCATCTCGGCGGTCCCGAGCATCTGTTCCCGCCGGCTCGGTTCGAGCCGGTGTTCCGGCGCGCGCGCGCAGCGGGGCTGCGCGTCTGCGCTCATGCCGGCGAAGCACTCGGCCCGGAGAGCGTCCGTGACGCGGTCGAACTGCTGGCCGTGGAGCGGGTCGGGCACGGCGTTCGGGCTGTCGAGGACGCCGAGTTGGTCGCCGAACTGGCCCGCCGGCGCGTGCCGCTCGAGATCTGCCCGACCAGCAACCGGGCCACCGGTGTGACGCCTCGTCTCGCCGCTCACCCTCTGCCAACCTTGCTGCGGGCAGGCGTGGCAGCGTCGATCAGCACCGATGACCCGACCTTCTTCAAGACCAGCCTGACCGAGGAACTGCTGACTGTCTCGGGCATGGGTGTGCCGCAGGCCGAGGTGCTGGAACTGATGCGCAACGGCTTCCGACATGCCTTTGCCGACGCGGCCGAGCGCGATGACTACGTGAGCGCCTTCGACCGCGAGTTGGCCGCGTTGGCCGGGCCGTAGTGCTACTGTGAGCGGACCATCGCCACCGCGAACACCAGGCCGGTGAGCACGGTGAGCCGCAGGCCGAACTGCACGAGCTTCTTGTGCATCGGGTGCAGCACCGAGGCGTCAGTCCGCAGGCCGAGCACCACGTCCTTGAGGAAGTTGCGCTTGGCCTTGCGTCCGCTATCGGCCATGGTGGCCGCCGTCGTCTCCTGAACGGACTTGGGGAAGCGCACCGACGCCTGCTGCAGGTCGCTGTCGGCATTGGGGAGCGACGCCGCCACCTGGCTGTTCTGGAGCGCCGTGTCCAGCGCCATCCGGACGCGGGCGTCGGTCTGCGGCTTGCCTTCGCGCTTCAGCTTGCTGGCGGTCTGCTTGTCGGACATATCACCGATGAGCGGCATGAGGAACAGCGTCAGCGTGGTCACCGCCACCCCAGCGAAGAGTAGGCACGCCTGCATCGGGAACCGCCGCATTGCTGACTCCTTGTTGGCGACCTGACCGCAGTGACCTCACCGCGGTCGTCGCACCCGCTCATCGACTCTGTCGCTACCGTTACGACACGACTCCTCAGCCGAGGTCTCGCGCTATCGCTCCCGCAGGAACGGCGGGATGTTCAGGTCATCATCGCTCGGTCCGCTGGGCCGTCGCGGCTCGGGCGGCGGCGGTGGTGGCGGGAGCGGGCTGCTGGCGGCCGGATTCGGCGTGAAGGTCGGTGGCTGCCGCGGCGCCGGCGGCGGCGCGGAGTGCCGTTGCGGCCGCAAGACGCCGCCATCCTCGGGCAACTCGAAGCCGGTAGCAATCACGGTGATGCGCAGCTCGTCGTGCATCCGCTCGTCGAGTATCACGCCAAAGAACACGTTGGCGTCATCGACGCCCGCGGCGCCGGCGATGCGCTCGGCGGCCTCGTTGGCCTCGGTCACCGCGAGGTCGTAGCCGGCGGTGATGTTGAACAGTATGCTGCGGGCGCCCTTGATGCTGCCCTCGAGCAGCGGGCTGGTGGTGGCGGCCTGCGCCGCCTGCGCCGCGCGGTTCTCGCCGCTGCCGAGGCCGATACCCATAAGGGCCGAGCCGGCGTCCTTCATGACCGCGCGCACATCGTTGAAGTCGAGGTTGATCAGCCCTGGCGTGGTGATCAGGTCGGCGATGCCCTGAACGCCCTGGCGCAGCACATCGTCGACGAGTCGGAAAGCCTCGATGAGCGGCGCGCGCTTGTCGACGATGTTCATCAGGTTGTCGTTGGGCACCGTGATCAGCGTGTCGACGTGCTGCTTCAGTTCGCGCAGACCTTCGCGGGCCACTTCCATGCGGCGGCGGCCTTCAAAGCCGAAGGGCTTGGTCACCACGGCGACGGTCAGCGCGCCGGCCTCGCGGGCGCACTCGGCCACCACCGGCGCCGAGCCGGTACCGGTGCCGCCACCCATGCCGGCGGTGATGAACACCATGTCGGCGCCCTGAACCGCCATGGTCAGGTCGCCGCGGTCCTCCTCGGCCGCGGCGCGCCCCTTGGCGGGATCGCCGCCGGCGCCGAGACGGCGGGTGGCCTGCTCACCGATCTGGAGGCGCACATCGGCCTTGGAGTCGGCCAGATCCTGGGCGTCGGTGTTGACGGCGATGAACTCGACCCCACGCAGTCCGGCCTCAACCATGCGGTTGATCGCGTTGCCGCCGCCACCGCCGCAGCCGATGACCTTGATGCGCTCGTAGGATTCGCCAGCCAGGCCGGCCATGAGGTCTACCTCCCGCTCCGTGTGTTGTGACGCTGGTTCCCGGCGCGGCTGGCTCGCGTCGCCGGCGCCAGCCGGTGCAGCCTGCGGGCTGACCCGCGCTCGGCGGGCCTGTCCGCGGCCCCGACCACGAGGGCTTGGATCACCGGTGGACCCACCTGCTGCGTCACCGCCTGGCGACATGGAACCGGCAGAATCGTCAACTGTCAACCGCGTCGTCCTCGTCGGGGTTGGCCTTGCGCGCCGCCTTTTCCTTCTCGCGTTCGTCGGCGTCCGGGTCTTTGGGCGCGACCGGCTCGGGCTTGGTCGCCTGGCCGCCGCCGGCACCCGGGCCGCCGGCGCCGCCTGCCGGACCGGCCGGTCCCGTCGCCGTGCCCCCTTGCTGGATCGCTTGCTGCAGCCGGTTCTTGTCGGCCTCCGGCACCACCTGCGGCGGCGCCATCTCGTACTTGATCGAACCGTCGGCGTAGAGCACGAGGTAACCGCCGGAGTTGCGCGGCACCAGTTCGGGCAAGACGTAGGCGGCGGCGTTCATATCCATCAGCAGCCAGGTGCGCGCGTTGACCTGGTCGGCGAGTTGGCCGTTGACGCCCGAGTTCCAGATGTAGGTGAGGCCAGCCTTCTGAAATGCTTCCGGCGCCCGCGGCGCCACCCAGAGCTGCTTCGGCACGCGATTGCCCAGCACGCGGACGATGCTCCGCGGGCTGGTCTGCACCGCGTTGGGGTCGGCCTTGATGTTCGGGTACATGTCGGCGGTGGGCAGCCGGCCGTCGTGGTCGTCCGCGTACATGGTGACGGCCAGGTGAATCTGCTTCATCTGGCTGATGGCCACGGTCCGCTGCGCCATGCCGAGCACCTGCCAGGCGGCGCCGGCGCCGCCGCCCGCCATGGACGTCATGATGCTGCAGACGGTGGCGACCTCGGCCAGGCCCTGCCCGAGCCTGCGCCGCCGCGCGAGTAGAGACACCATTGCGCCCTCCCGCCGCGCCGATGTGCCTGGGCGCGGCTGCCAACGAGCGCGATTCTACCACTCCGCAGGGCGGCATGCAACTGCCGTAGCGACCTCGGCGCAGCTTGTGGCCACCTGGCGGCTGTGGTATAGTCGCCGGCGATGGGCGGTGGCCGCGACGGTCAGAGGGCGGCGGGCCGACGGGTCGGTGGAGCGGTGCATTTCCTATTCCTGGCGGCGCTGATGTGGCTACCGACGGTGGCGGCACGGCAGGCGCAGACACTCGATATCAACGGCCACAGCATCGCGATCGAGGCCGATCACATCCAGGTGGACGGCGCGGCGCGCAAAGCCTATCTGGTCGGTGGTGCGGCCATCCGTAGCGGGCGCACCTCGTTCCGGGCCGACCAGATTGTCGTCGACTACTCGCGTCCAGAGCGCCCCAGCGCCACCGCTGCGGGGCATGTGGTGCTCGACAGCCCGCAGTTGGGCCGCGTCACGGGCGACCGCTTACGCTACGACCTGGCCGTCCAGCGCGGTGAGATCCACGACGTCGAGGTGACCATTCCGCTCGACTTCACGCCGAACCTGTCGGACCTGATGCGGTCGAGTGAGTTGCCCAAAGAGCTGCGCTTGCGCGCCACGGAGGCGGCGCAGCTCGGCAACCAGGTGCTGCTCAAGGGCACCTCGGCCACCTGTTCGAGCAGCCGCCCGCCGCAGTTCCTGTTGAAGTCCGACCAGATCGTGGTCAGTGCCGGCAAGCTCGGTGTGCTGAGCGGCTTGGAGCAGTTGCAGGCCCGCGGCGTGAAGCTGCAACTCTACGGGCTGACGGTGCTCGGGCTGCCGGACATGAACCTGCGCTCGGGTGACATCATCATCCCGCGGGTCGGTCTCGACAGCACCTACGGTCTCTACGTCGAGCGCTCGTTGGTGCCGATCGCGGCCAAGCCGTTCCGGCTGACCATCACGCCTCGCGTGGGGACCAATCTGCTGATGACCGGCCACGGCGAGGCCACGTTCAGCACCGACGTCGGGCGACTGGCCTTGTCGGCCGCCTACCGCAACCGGCTGGTGCTGCCGGTCAGCCGCCAGACCGTGGTCTACTCGGTGGGTCCCGAGCTGAGTTGGCGAACTGCCGAGTTCAAACTGCCGCGTGGCGGCGGTAGCTGGTCGGGCGGCGCCAGCGGCGGCTACTACCGCGAGATCGGTGGCCCGCGCGCCTGGCGGGCGCAGACGGACCTGACCTACCGCCAGCCGCTCTACGCCAACCGCACCACGCGGGCCTGGATCGCCGGCACCGGCTGGTACGCCGTGTACGGCCGCGCCGGGCACTACGGTTGGCTGCGAGGCGACCTCGGGCTGGAGAAGCGGTTTGGTGACTTGGCCTATGTGGGCGTGGGGGCCACCTCGCACTGGATTGGCGGCCAGACGCCGGTGCGCTTCGACCGGATCGAACTGGTGAGCGACGTGACCGTGTCGACGCGGTGGCGTGTGGCACGGCAGTGGCTGATCGGCAACCGCCTCGACTACGATCTGGAACGCGGTGCCGTGCGGCGCGAGGAGTACTCGCTGGCCTACCGTGACCGGCTGATCGAGTACGAACTGCGCGTGCTGACCCAGCCCAGCACCGAAGTGCGCCTGGGGGCCAGGCTGTTGGGCTTCTGAGCCGGGCTCAGTCCGGCAAGACGCAGCCGCGCCAGGCGACTCTGTAAGGGCAGGATGCTTGGTGGTTGGCGTCTTGACACCGGCCGGTGGCGAACCTATGCTGCTCTGTCTGCGGACCGAGAACCGGCTATGAATGCAGTCATCCCCGACGCGGGATTCCACCACGTGGCGGTGCGAACCACCGACTATGAGCGGAGTCTGAGTTACTACCGCGATCTGCTCGGCATGGCCGTGGCGGCCGCTTGGTCCGCGCCCGATGGGCGGCAACTCGCCCTCCTCGACATCGGTGACGGCTCCTGCGTCGAGCTGATTGGTGCCGCTGCCGGCGCCGCGGCACCCGAAGGGCAGGCTGGCGCGCCGTACCTGCATCTGGCCATCCGCACGAGTGATCCGGATGTTGTCTGGCAGCGTGCAACGGCAGCCGGCTATGAGAGCGTTGTCGATCCGAAGGACGTGCAGTTGGGCGAGATGCAGGCCCGAATCGCGTTCTTCAAAGGGCCGAACGACGAGGTGATCGAACTGTTCAGCCCGCGGGCATAGGCGAGGCTCAGTCAGCGAGCGGCCAGAATGGCTAATTCTGGCCGTAACGATGAGGTGAGACCAACAGTCTGAAGCTCAGGCGCCGGAGTTCGCGCTGAGCGGCGCGGCGGCGAGGCCAGTGATGAGCCGCTTCAAGGTATTGCTGGTTGAGGATGACGTCGGTGTGCGCGAGGTACTGTCCGCGTACCTCGCCGTCGATGGCTATGACGTCGTCGAAGCCGGCGACGGCGTCGAAGGGCTGGACTTGGCCATCAGCGACGCGCCCGACCTGATCGTCACCGACATCATGATGCCCAACCTCGATGGGCTCGGGTTGGTCAAGCGCTTGCGGCAGGACGACACGCTGCGGCAGATCCCCGTCCTGCTCATCTCCGGGCACTGCGATTCGCCGGGCAACATGAACACCGACCCGCACAACGGGCAAGTGGCTTTCCTGCCCAAGCCGATCAGCCTCGGTGGCTTCCTCGCCGCCGTTCACAAACTGCGTCGGACCAAAGCCCAGGTCTGAGGTCACTTCACGCGCACGAACTCGAAACGGTCGATCCAGACGCCCTTGACCGCGCTCTTCTGCGTCTTGAGGTCGAACCGGCCGGGCCCGGCCCAGACCCAGTGATCGGTCTCGGGTACCCAGGCGGTCAGGTCGTACCACTGGTAGCCATCCTTCACCGCGGTGACCGGCACGTTGACCTCGCCCCAGCCGCGGCGGCGCACCGTGTCGTAGACGCCGGCCCAGAAGGCCAACCCGGTGTCGGCGGCCCTTTCGACCCGAATGCGCGCGCGCGCCTGGTACTTGGCCTCGGGGACGAACATCCGCGCATCGATCAGGTACTGCACGCACCACTCGTAGTGCGTGTTGGTCATCATCATCGCATAGCCGTCGGTGGCCGCAGCGTCGGGCACCAGGTCGCCCCAGGTGCCGGGCCGGCTGATCGAGATGAATGCGCTGGGCACGACGATGCGGTCGGCGCGATGCGCGTCGACGGCTTCGCCCGGCCGTGACGGCAGGTCGGCGACCTTGGCCAGCGGTGACATCTCCAGCGGCAGGCGCAAGGGCTGGCCGGGCACCAGTGCCGCCGGCACCACCAGGTACAACCGGACCAGGGCCGGATCGGTGCCGACCTCGACCAGCAGGCGTTCGGCGGTGACCTCGGGCAGCGTCAGCCGGAGCCCGCGGCCGCCGGCGCCGGCGATGGTCAGCGCGCCCTTCAGTTCGTTGCCCGGAATGCTCCAGGTCGCGCGTGTCTGGTCGGCCGGCACCACGAGCGTCCGCCAGTCGCCCGTGCCGACGCGCAGATGGACGACGGCCGTGGGTCCGACGTCGAGCGCACAGCGCCAGGTGAGGGCCGTTTGGCGCGCGCCGGCCACCGACCATTCGGTCGATAGGCGAGCCGTGTCGGCCGTGACCGTGACCACGCGATCGGTACGCTCTCGCCCGTGGCCCTGGCGTCGGAGCACGAGCCGGCCGGGCTTGTTCTCCAAAGTGCGGTAGCTGGCCTCGTCGGGTCGGTTCAACCGGAAGCGGCCCTCGATGGTGTCGACACCGCCCGCAGCCGAGCTCACGTACTCGGCGCCGTTGAGGGTCAGCGAGAGCAGCGCGCCGTTGGCCTCGCCAATCGCGCCGGCAGACAGCGCGCCGCTACTGACCCGCTCCATCGGCATGCCGGCGGTCCGCGAGCGGTAGAGCGAGAGCACCGCCCGGTGCCGCTCTTCGCTCTCCGCAATGCGCATGCGGCCCTCCTCGAGCCGCCGCAGCGCCTCGGTCGCCAGCTCGGCGTAGGCCGGGTCGACTCCCTCGGCGCGCAGCACGCCGTCGCGCAGCACGCGCTTCACCTTCATCGCGGGCCAGCGCTCCAGCTTCGCGTAGAGGACCGGCAGGCCGCTCATCCGGACGCGGTAGAGCGCCTTCGGGTCGTCCTTGACCCGGCGCTCCGCCTCGGCCCACAGCTTGGTCGCGCGCTCGAAGAAGGCGTCGCTGTAGAACGGCGACTTCATCGACTGCCAGATGAACAGGTGGGTCTTCTCGTCCTTGACCAGCGCCTGGAGCTCGTCGAAGTAGGTGCGGACCGGTTCGGCGGCCGCACCGTAGTAGCCACTGAAGAAGTCGTCGTAGAGCTTGTCGACGCTCTGGTCCGGATTCCAGAGCAGTTGCGCCAGCAGCCAGCCACGCAACTCGCCGAACTCGCCGTGCGCGCCCTGGTAGGCGCCTTGCTCGAACAGGCCGACCACATGGTTGTCGCGGAAGAACTGCACGTTGCCTTGCAGGCAGCCGAAGTTCGGGTGCGGACCGACGTAGTGGCCGAAGTTGGTAGTGTAGTCCCAGACGTAGAGCTTGTCGGTCATGCCGGACCAGCCGCGGATCTCCTGCACGAACCGCTTGTTCTGCTCGTGCTGGCTGAGCGGCAGCGGCTTCGAGAAGTCGCACTCGATGCTGCACAGCCGGGGCACCACATTGCGCCGCGGCGAGAGCGTCTTGGGCGGGCGGCGGGTGTACTGGTAGGCCAGCGTCTCGATCCACACGTTGGGGAACTCGCGCTCGACGGCCTCGGCGATCTGGTTGACCGCAAACAGCAGCGAACCGGCGGGAGTGCCCTCGCGCTCGTCGATGGCGCGGCACCGCGCGCAGGTGCAGTTGTTGCCCCAGTCGTTCTGGCTGACGCTGAACAGCTTGCCGGTCGGGTCCTTGCGGATCCGGGCCAGGACCCGCTCGGTGAGGATGCGGATGACGTCCGGATGGGTCCAGCAGAGCTGCGCGTGCTCGGCGACGCGCTGGCCCTTGAGCTCGCTGTAGTACTCGGGGTGCGGGCCGAAGAACTCCTCGGGCGGCATGAGCGGGTAGGCGGTGTGGACGAACAGACCGCCGCCGAAACGGATCTTGCCGCCGTGGCGCGCTTCGAGCCGCATGGAGCTGCCGTTGGCCTTGTTCCGGGCGGCCTGGTCGCCGTCGAACATGTCCCACCAGAACGGCTCGCGCATCGCGAAGGCGGGGGTCTGGGTCTCGTCCAACTCCGGCAGCGTCCAGGTCTTGCGCTGTGGGATGACGCTGTGGAAGCTGGCATACCAGCGGCAGCCGCCGTACTTGCTCAGCAACTCGTAGACACCGTAGAGCGTGCCGCGGACCGGGGAGCCGAGGATGAGCAGCTGCCCACGGCGCGTCACCAGTCGGAAGCCGTCATCGCCCAGCTTGCCCAACTCGAGCGGTGCGCCGAGCGCCGCCGCGGAATGGCGGGTCTCACCGAGCAGGATGGCCTTGGCCGGCAGCGGGGCCTCATCGCTGATGATGGCCAGTTCGGCGCCGGTCATCTGCTTGGTGAAGCGGCGGAGTTCCTCGGCGGCATGGAGCTGCGAGGGAGAGGCCTGCGCGGGCCGGACGATCTGGTAGGCGGAGGCACCGTCGCGTGCCAGCTCCAGGCTGTTCTGTGCACCAGCCTGTCGTGCCAAGACCGCACCGGCGGCCACGGCGGCGCCCGTGCGCAGGAAGTCGCGTCGATCGATCCCGGCCATCTGTTCAGCTCCCGCGCGGATATGTGCCACGCGCGGGCCGGCGTGTCAACCCGGATCGAGCGGGCCGGTGCGCCGGGTGCCCCAGCAACTCGTGGCAGGACAGTGCCGCACCAGGGCCAAACCAGGCGCTACGGAAGAACGATATGCGCTCCCTGGTTATGCTCCTTGCCGCGCTCGGAGTGGCCTGTGCCCAGAGCGATGTGGGCCGTGAGTTGGTGACCAACGGCAGCTTCGAGGCCCACACCAAGGAGGCGCAGTGGCCGGATGGCTACCAAGGCGACCGGCGCGCGGTGCAGTACTTGGCCGAGGACGGCAACCGCTTCGTGCGCATCGAGAGCCGCGTGCCGGGGCAAGCCACCAACGGCTCGGTCGGCCAGACGCTGCGGATCGCGCCCGACTGGTTCCGCTTGCGCGTGCGCATCAAGGTGCGGCTGAAGGACGTCGTCCGTGGCACCGAGGGCTGGCATGACGCGCGCGTCGCCATGAGCTTTCACGACGCTGCCGGCAAGCAGGTGGGCGGCTGGCCCAACGTGATGAACTGGTCTGGCTCCACGGACGGCTGGACCGTGCAGGAGCGGCTGTACAAGGTGCCCGACGGCGCCACCGAGTTGCGCATCACGCCGGCGCTGTTCAGCGCCACCGGCCGCGTCGATTTCGACGATTTCTCCGTGACCGTGGTCTCGCTGCGCCCTAAGCTGGAGGACGCGCCGCTGCCGGAGGGCGTGGTGGCCGAGTGGGGGCTGGCGAAGGCCTGGCGCGAGCGAACGGGTCAGCGCGAGCGCGTCTGCCTGAATGGGCTCTGGCGCTTCTGTCCGCAGCTCGGGGCTCTGCCGGCAGCGCCCCGGCGGCCGGCGAATGGGCAAGGGTGGGGCTGGCTGAAGGTGCCGGCGGCCTGGCCGGGACGCGGGCTGGAGGTCACCAAGCCGCTGGGTCCGGACATCTGGGAGAACCTGTTCGAGTGGAGCAAGCTCACCGCGGGCTGGTACGAGCGCGAGATCACGGTGCCTGCGGACTGGGCCGGGCGCAAGACCGCGCTGACCATCGACATGCCGCAGACCGAGGCCCTGGTCCTCGTGGATGGCCAACCAGTCGGCTCGGTGCGTTGGCCGGCCGGGCGGGTGGATCTGTCGGGCGTGCTCCAGCCCGGCCAGCAGGCGCGGTTGACGGTGCTGGTGACGACGGATCCGCTGGCCAAGGAGCGGCTGGTGGCGATGCGCGAGGACTTCGTCGAGAAGATCCGCGCCGAAGTGCGGTTCCGCGGTCTCTGCGGCGACCTGTTCCTGGTCGCCGAACCGAGCGGAGCGCGGCTGGGCACTGTCCAGGTGCGACCGTCGGTGCGGCGCCAGGCACTGGGCCTGAGCGCGCGGCTGGCCGACCTGGACGCCGGTGCCACGTACCACCTGGAAGCCGTGGCCAGTCGCAACGGCGAAGAGGCGTGGCGCGGGCGTAGCGGCACGCTGGGCGGGGCCGGACAGGGCGACTTCACCTGCCAGTTGCCGTGGCCGCAACCGGCTCTGTGGGACTTCGAGCGGCCGAACCTCTACGACCTCGACGTGTCGCTCCGCAATGCCGCCGGCGAAGTGCTCGACACCATGCGGACGCGGTTCGGCTTCCGCGAGTTCTGGATCGAGGGCCGCGACCTGATGCTCAACGGGCGGCCGGTGCACTGGCGCGCCGCCGACTACCACGCCGTGTCGCACGATGGCGGCGTCACCAAGCCGTTCGCGAGGCGCGCCTTTGCGCGCCTGCGCAGCCTCGGGTTCAACTTCATCATTCTGGGCAACTACGGGCTCGATCCGGGCCAGACCCCGGCGTTCGGCGAGTTGCTGGAGGCCGCCGACGAGGCCGGTTTCGCGCTCTCGTTCAGCCTGCCGCACGTGTTCAGCGAGTTCACCGACCGCCGCCAGGGCCTCGGCGACGACTGGCAGAAGGTGGCCCGCTACGCGGTCGAAACGGTGGGCAACCATCCCAGTGTCCTGGCCTATGCAGCCAACCACAACCGCTTGGGCTACTACGGCGACCAGAACCCCGAGAAGATGGATGGCGTGCACCAGCACGAGCCGCCGAAGGCGGCGAGCCCCTGGTTCTACCAGGGCCGCGAACGGGCGGCCGAAGGCGAGGCGTTCGTGCGCCGCCTCGATCCCACGCGCGAGCTGTACCACCACCAGTCCGGGCACATGGGGGCGTGGCACACGGTCAACATCTATCTCAACTGGAGCCCCGCGCAGGAGCGCAGCGAGTGGCTCAGCCACTGGGCGCAGAGCGGGCGCAAGCCACTGTTCTTCGTGGAGTGGGGGCCACCGCACCAGGCCTCCTGGGGCGGACACCGCCAAGGGCCGTTCATCTGGCGGAACAAGGTCAACTCGGAGCCACTGGCGGTCGAATACGGCGCCATGCACACCGGCGATGCGGCCTACGAGCCGGACCCGGTCGCCGAACGCTATGTGGACACCTACGAACGCGTCTATGCCAAGCGCGAGCCGTTCCACATCAGCCAGGTGTTCAGCCCGCTGTGGGGTGCGGTCCACGAGCGCAACTACATCGAGCTGAAGTCGCTCTACACCGACATCGTCTGGCCGCGCCTGCGCACCTGGGGCATCTCGGCGATTCTGCCGTGGGACCAGGGCGATGTCGCCCTGGCACCGGGCGACTCCGCTGCCGAGTACCCGGTCGCCACTGACTGGGCGGCACTGCAGCGGCCCGGGCGCGCGCCGGACTTCGAGCGCACCGGTGGCGACTACTTCCAGTCGCGGCGCGAGAACTGGATGCTGACGTCGTTCGGCCGGAGCTTCCAGCGCTGGAACCAGCCGGTCATCGCCTACCTGGCCGGCGCGCCGGAGCGCTTCACCGAGCGCGAACACAACGTGCGCCCGGGGCAGCGAATCACCAAGCAGGCCATCCTGGTGAACGATAGCGCCGACACCGTGACGGCCGCGTTCTCCTGGTACCTGACCGTCGGCCGGACGACCTTGGCGACTGGCGACGGCACGCTGACGGCACCGGCGGGCGGGCAGCAGCGCGTGCCGTTCACCGTGACCGTGCCGGCCGAGCCGCGCGGTGAGTTCACGCTGTCGTTGGTGGTCCGCCTGCCCGAGCCGCAGGCCGACTCGCTCAAGTTGCACTCGTTGGCGGCGCAGCCGGCACACGAGGGCCGTCTGGCGGTGTTCGATCCGCACGGGCTCACGCTGGCTGCGCTCAAGGCGGCCGGCGTGGCCGCCACGCCGGTCACCGCGGAGAGCAACCTGGAAGGGTTCGACGGCTTGGTGCTTGGGCGTGAGGCGATCACGCTCGACAACCGCCTGCCGGACCTGGCGGCGCACCTCGCGCGCGGCGGGCGCGTGGTGGTCATGGAGCAGTCGGAGCAGGCGCTCACGCGTCGTTGCGGGTTCCGCTGCAACGATCCGTCGTTGCGGCAGGCCTTCGTGCGGGTCGCCGGCCATGTGGCGCTGGACGGTCTGACGAACCCGCTGCTCGCCGACTGGTGCGGCTCGGCGACGCTGTTGCCGGACAGACTACCGCTGCCGGCGGCGGAGTTGAGCGACCCGCCGAAGGACTGGCTGGGCTTCGCCAACACGCGCGTCTGGAAGTGGGGCAATGCCGGCCAGGTGGCCTCGGTGGTGATCGAGAAGCCACAGCGCGGTGACTTCACCAGCGTGATCGAGGGCGGCTTCGACCTGCAGTACGCCGCACTGCTGCAGCAGCGCCTGAGCGTTGGCGAGATCCTCTGGTGCCAGATGGATGTGACCGGACGCACCAAGGCGGATCCGGCGGCCGAACAGCTCTTCGCCAACCTGCTCTCCTGGTGCGGCCAGCGGCTCAAGCGGCGACCCGCCTTGGTGGCGCGGTATGTGGGCGGCGAGGACGGTGCGGCACTGCTGCGGTCGCTGGGCGCCCAGCACACCATCGTGCCGGCGGCGTCCGCCGCGGGCGACGGCGTGGTGGTCGTCGGGCCGGGCGTCGGTGCCTCGCTCGGCCCGCACAAGGCCGCCATCAGTGCCGCGGTCGAGCGTGGCGCGACGGTGGTGGTGCTACCGCAGAAGGCCGACGGTCTGACCGGCTGGCTGCCCTTCGAGGTGCAGACCAAGACCGACCGGCGGACGGTGTCACCGGTGCCGGCCGGGCGCTGGTTCGTCGGACTCGGGCCGGGCGACCTGCACTGGCGCGGGCGGCGCGAGGTGCTGTTGGTGGGCACCGACGGCCTCGCGCCGAACGTGGTCAACGCGGTGCCGCACGGACGGGGCGCATACGTGTTCTGTCAGGTTGTGCCGACCGACTTCGACTACCGCGACGAGTACCGCGTCTACCTCAAACGCACGGCCAACCGTACGGCCGTGATGCTCAGTCGCCTGCTGGCCAACGCCGGCGCGGCCTTCGAGACGCCGGTGGAGGGCTGGACCACGCCGGCGCCGCCGCCGGCCGAACTGGCTGGCGAGTGGCAGGCGGTGCGCGATGAGCAGGGCCGGTTCCAGGTCGGCGACCTGGTGCCGACGCTGCCGTGGCGCAAGCTGAACGTGCCGGGCACCTTCGAGGCGCAGGTGCCCGAGTGGGCCAACTACGACGGCGTGATCTGGTACCGTCGTACCTTCGAGTGGCGCGGGCCGACCGACCGGACGGCGACGCTGCGGCTGGGCAAGGTGGACGACGAGGACTGGACCTTCGTCAACGGCGAAGCGGTCGGTCACATCGGCCAGGACACCCATCCCACCAACTACTGGTCGGCGCCGCGTCTGTATGCGCTGCGGCCCGGTCTGCTGAAGGCCGGCGCCAACACCATCGTGGTGAAGGTGCGTGACCTGCGTCAGAGCGGCGGGATCGTCAGCGGGCCGGTGGACGTGCGACTGCCGGACCGCTGGCTCAGCTCGTACTACCTGGACACGCCCGCGCAACTCGACGACCCGTACCGCTACAACCGCTGGTAAGGAGCAAGGCTGGTGGACCTCAGGTACAAGCACAACTGGCCCGAGACCCGCGAGCGCATGGCTGCGTGGTGGCAGGGCGAAGCCATCGACCGGCCCTGCATCTCAGTGAGCGCGCCGGCGCGACCGGCTCGGGCGGTGCCGGCGCCGCCGGATCACCAGGCGCGCTGGACCGACCCGGAGTATGTGGCTCAGGCCTATGACGCCGGTCACGAAGCCACCTACCATGGCGGCGAAGCGCTGCCCGGCACCTCGCTGATGGTCGGCTACTGCTTCGGCTACGGAGCGCCGTTGCACTACTCGGAGCAGACCGTCTGGCAGGAGCCCATCCTCGCCTCCTGTGAGGCGGCGGCCGATCTGGTGCTCGCCGAGGATGATTGGGCTTGGTGCCAGGTCCAGCGCGTGGTCAGGCGCTGTGCCGAGGTGGCGGCCGGCAAGTGGCACGTCGGCTGGCCGAACCTCCACCAACCGAACGACCATCTGGCACTGCTGCGCGGCTCCGAGGCCATGCTGATGGACATGGTCGACCACCCGGCAGCGGTGAAGCGCGGGCTGCGGCGACTGGTCGACAACTGGTACCGGATGCACGAGCGACTGATGGGCGTGCTCAACCAGACCCAGGACGGGGCCTCGAGCTGGTTGCCGATTTGGTGTCCGGGCGCGAAGAGCCTGACGCTCCAGAGCGACGTGTCGTGCACGCTGTCGCCGGCGATGTTCGAGGAGTTCATCGCACCCGAGATCGAGGAGTTGGCCGACTATCTGGATGGCGCCATCTACCATCTGGACGGTCCGGGCGCGCTGCAGCACCTGGACCGGCTGCTGGCGGTTCGCGGTCTGCGCGCCATCCAGTGGACGCCCGGCACGGGGCACGCCGACGGACTGGCCTGGCTCGATCTCTTCCGGCGCATCCAGGAGGCGGGCAAGGGCGTGGTGGCCTACCTCGCCTATGACGAGGTGTGGCAAGCGGCGCGCGAGTTGCGCCCGGAGCACCTGTTCATCATGACCTGGGCGCCGAGCGTCGACGCGGCCGAGGCGCTGTTGGAGCGGGTGGCTCGCGGGTGAGCCGGTAGTGGAGAAGGCAATGAAGTGGTGCGGGTTGTTGTTGCTGGCCCAACTGACGCTGCTGGCCAAGCCAGCTTCACTGTATGTCTCGACCGCCGGGAACGACCGGTGGTCGGGCAGCCTGGTGGCGCCGAACGCGGCGGGCAGCGACGGGCCGTTCGCGACCCTGGCCCGCGCGCGCGATGCGGTGCGTCAGCTCAAGGCCGCCGGCCCGCTGCCGCGCGGCGGCGTCACCGTCTGGGTGGCTGGCGGGCTGTATCCGCAGAGCGAGACGCTCAAGCTGAGTGCCAGTGACTCCGGCACCGACGGCGCGCCGGTGGTCTACCGCGCGTTGCCCGGCGAGCAGCCTCGCCTGCTTGGCGGACGGCCGATCACTGGGTTCAAGCCGCACCAGGGCGCCATCGTCAAGGCCGAGGTCGCCGGGCAAGGTCTGCACGGCGTGTACTTCCGGCAGTTGTTCATGAACGGGCGGCGGCTGCACCTGGCGCGGTACCCGAACTTCGACCCGCAGAACCCCTACGGTGGCGGCTGGGCCTATGCCGACGGCAAGCCGGTCCCGATGTACTCGGATCGACCGGGCGAGGACAAGCACTCGCTCCAGTACAAGGCGGCCGACGCGCGCACCTGGGCCCGGCCCGACGAGGGCGAGGTGTTCGTCTTCCCGCGCTACAACTGGTGGAACAACCTTGTCCGCATCAAGTCGGTCGACCGCGAGCAGCGGCGGATCGAGCTGGCGGGCGACTGCTCGTACCCGATCCGACCGACCGATCGCTACTATGTGCGCAATCAGTTCGAGGAGCTGGATGCACCCGGCGAGTGGTACCTGGACCGGCGCACCGAGACGCTCTACCTGATTCCGCCGGAGCCGCTGGCGGGCAGCACGGTCTACGCCCCGGCCCTGCGCACCGTGGTCGAGATGCAGCCCGGCACCAGCAACGTCGTCTTGCGCGGGCTGACCATCGAGTGTGCCGAAGGCCACGGTGTGGTCCTCAACCAGACCAGCGACTGCACGGTGGCGGCCTGCACCATCCGCAACGTCGGCGACTACAACGGCAGCGGCGTCGCGGTGAACGGCGGTCGGAACAGCGGCGTGCTGGGCTGCGACATCTACGAGGTCGGCCGTGACGGCGTCTCGCTCAGCGGTGGTGACCGGGTCACGTTGACGCCGGCCAACAACTATGCGGACAACAACTACATCCACCATGTCGGTGTGTTCTACAAGCAGGGAGTGGGCGTGGCGATGTGGGGCTGCGGCCTGCGCGCGGCCCACAACCTGATCCACGACGGGCCGCGCATGGGCATCATGTTCAGCGGCAACAACCTGCTGCTCGAGTACAACCACATCCGCCACGTCAACCTGGAGACCGAGGACACCGGCGCGATCTACACGGGCGGGCGCGACTGGATCTCCTCGCGCGGTACGGTGGTCCGCTACAACTACTTCCACGACATCCTGGGCTACGGCCAGATGAACGGCAGATGGGTCTCGCCGCATTTCGCGTGGGGGGTCTACCTGGACGACAACGCCGGCGGCGTGGATGTCATCGGCAACATCATCGCGCGCTGCCCCCGGGCGGCGATCCACCTCCACAACGGGCGCGACAACCTGATGGAGAACAACATCCTCGTGGATTCGGGGATGCAGCAGTTGGAGATGAACGGCTGGACCAACAAGCACCCGTACTGGATCAGCCACCTGCCCACGATGGTCAAGGGTTATGAATCGGTCGTCAGCCAGCCCGCCTGGCGCGGCATGCGGAACATGGGTCTGCATCCGCGGCTGGCGGTGCTGCCGGACGGGCTGATCATGACCGGCAACGTGTTCCGCCGGAATATCCTCGCTTCGCAGCGCCCGAAGGCGCGGCTGTACCGGTTCAACAACGTGCCGTTCGACCACTACGAGAGCGACCGCAACCTGATCTACGCCGGAGGCCGACCGCTGATCATCGATGGCCTGCGCGGTGTGGCGGCCGACGAGCACTGGGCCGAGTGGCAGCGGCGGGGCAAGGACCAGCACTCCATCGTGGCCGACCCGCGGTTCGTCGACGCGGCGGCCGACGACTACCGGCTGGCCGACGACTCGCCGGCGCGGCAGATCGGGTTCAAGCGCATCCCGGTCGAGCAGATCGGACCGCAGGCGCTGCCGCTCCGCGCCACGTGGCCGATTGTCGAGGCCGAAGGCGCGCGCGAGAAGCCGCTGGGCGCCGCGCACCCCGAACAGATCGGCCCGCCGCCGGCCAGACCGCGGTACGAGCAGCCGTTCACGGTGCCGCGCCTGCCGCAGCCGCCGGGTGAAGCCGAGCTGGCCGGCGCCCTGGCGCTCAGTGTGCGCGAGACTCCGGACCGCAACCACATCGCCGGCCAGGCCTGCGCGGCCAAGGTTGGCCACGACGGACAGCAGCTCTACATCGAGTTGGTCGTGCCGGCCACGGCGGCGAAGCTGCGGCGCGGTGAGCACTGGGGGCAGGACGACGGCGCGGAGGTGTGCCTCCAGCGTCTGGACGGCAAGCGGGGCGGGCCGGTGTTCGTGCTGCACGGGTTCCTGACCGGACGCTGCGAGAGCGTCACCGACGCCGGTGCCGCGCCCGCCGAAGCGGCGGCGATGGGCCGGGCGGTGCAGTTCACCGCCACCGTCCGCGCCGACGGCTGGATTGGCCGTTGGGCCGTGCCGCTGGCCGCCCTTGGGGCCAAGCCGGGCGGTCAGTTGGCGTTCAACCTCGGCGTGCGGCGCACCGAGGCCGATGAGTGGGTCTGCTGGGCCGGCGCGCTGGGCCAGACGTGGCGCGTCGAGAACGCCGGCGTGCTGCTCTTGCAGCCGTAGGCCAAGGAGGGCTCTGTGCCCAGACCACGCCTGGCGCCACCGCCGGCCTGGCAGTGCTACGACTGCCATACCAGCGGGCAATGCTGTCAGGGCTACTTCGAGGTCGCGGTGACCGAGGCCGAGCGCGAGCGGATCTTGCAGCAGGGCTGGGCCGCCCTGCCGGAGTACGCCGGGCAGGCGCTGGTGGTCCCGCGCCATGGCGGTTGGGTACTGGCCAACCGCGCCGATGGCGCCTGCGTGTTCCACGGCGAGGACGGTTTGTGCCGCATCCACGCGCGCTTCGGCGAGCCGGCCAAGCCGTTGGCCTGCCGGCTGTACCCGTTCGTCTTCGTGCCGGCCGGCGACGAGGTCCGCGTCGACCTGCGCTTCGATTGCCCGTCGGTCGCGGGCAGCCGTGGGCGTGAGCTGCCGCAGCACGTCGGCGAGCTGAAGCAGTTGCTGGCGCAGGCCGTGCCCACCAAGGGGTTCCGGCCGAGCACCACGGCGCGCCTGGCCGTGGGCGTGGACGTGGCCTGGGCGGTGGTGCGGCAGGTCACGCAGGCGCTCGAGACGGTGCTGGACGACATCTCGTTGAGCATGGTGCAGCGCGTCCTGACCGTGTCGGCGGTCGCGGCGATGCTGCCGGCGCTCCCGCTGGACCAGGTCGCCGCGGGCAGCGTGCCCGAGATGATGACGGTGCTGATCGCCTCGTGCATGGCCGAAGCGCTGTCGCCCGACAGCGCAGTGGCGCCACCGACGCGGATGGTGCGGTTGCTGTTCCGACAGATGGTCGGCCTCTACGGCCGCGCCGACCGGCTGAGCCAGCCGCCGCGCGTCGGCGCGCGGTTGGCGGCCTCACTACGGCTGGCCGTGGGACGCGGGCTGTTTCCCCGGATCCGGCCCGACTTCCCGGCGGTGAGCTTCGCCGCGGTGGAGGCGACCGCGGCCGATCTGGATCAGCACGGGTCGGAGGCCGTGTCGCGCTACTACCGGACCAAGCTGAACAGCCTGGGCTTCTTCGGCCCGGGGTTCTACGGCGAGACATACCAAGGCGGACTGGCGGCACTGTGCCTGACCTATCCAATCCTCCTGTGGTATGCGCGGTTGTTCGCCGCTGGCGAGGGCCTGGCGGCGCCTGACGAGGCGGCGGTGGTCAGGGCGATCCAGGTGGTGGACCGCAACCACGGTCGCACCCCGCTGCTGGACACGCGCACCGAACGAGCGCGGCGCCAGCAACTGAGCGGGTTCGAGGTGCTGCGCTCGCTGCTCGCGGCCCAGCGCTGTTGACACGAGGCGGCCGTTCGTCGCCGCCGGAAGGATGACGAGCAGTATGGGTACGTTCTACGACGACGCGGACGCTGCGCAGACCGGGCTGGTGCAGCGCGGCACGGACGACCGCCAGCACCTGCTGCGGGCCGAGGCGGAGGACTGGCTGCGCGCCGAGTGCGAGGCCATTGTCGAGCGCCGCCCGCAGCTCTGGCGGCCCGACTACCGCAGCATCGACGCTTTCCTGGCCAGTGTCGAGCCCAACCGGCAGCGCTGGTTGCAGGCCGTCGGTGACTTCGGGCCGGAGTGCGACGACGGCGAGCCGGAGATCGAGCCGTTCCTCGACAACGACGAGCTGGAAGCCTGCTGGATCACCTGGCCCTGGCGCCGCAACTACCGCATGCGTGGCATTCTCGCTGTGCCCAAGCACCGGAGCGGTCGCCTGCCGCTGGTCATCTGCCAGCACGGCATCGGCAGCACGCCCGAGCACACCTTCGGCTTCCTCGACAACTCGTGGGCCTACCGTGGCTTCGCGCGGCGGCTCGTCGGCGACGGGTTCGCGGTGTTCTCACCGATGCACGTCACCACCGGACCGGCGCGCGGCCGGCTGGAGCGCCTGGCGCTGATGCTCGGCGGCAAGCTCTGGGGCATTGAGATGAACCAGTTGTCGCGGATGCTCGACCGCCTGCTCGTGCGGCCCGAGATCGATCCCGAGCGCGTCGGCATGTGGGGGCTGAGCCTCGGCGGCGCCTACACGCTGATGACCATGCCCATCGAGCCGCGCATCAAGGTCGGCGTGTCGGCCGCCTGGTTCAACCACCGCGTCCGCAAGATGGTGGTCGATGACCCGCGGCATAGCTGCTTTCTGTCGGTCAATGAGGACCACGTCTTCATCCCCGGCTGGCTGCGTGAGTTCAGCGACTCGGACCTGTGCGCGCTGATTGCGCCGCGGGCGTTCATGAGCCAGACCGGGAAGTGCGACGGCATCTCCTGGTGGCCGTGGGTGGCCGAGGAGTTCGAGGCGTCCAAGGCGCACTACGACAAGCTCGGCCTCGGCGAGCGGATTCGCCTCGACCTGCACGAAGGCGGGCACGAGATCCACTACGAGGCCGGCCTGGCCTTCCTGCGCCAGTGGCTGTGAGGCCGTGGCCCGCAGTCAGATGACGTAGTCCTCGACGAACACGCGGGTCTCGCGGAGGCCGACGTAGACGACATCGGCCACCGCGAGACCCAGTGCCGCCGCCTGCTCGTGCGAGAGCTGCGCCTGGATGCTCTGGCCGGACTCGTCAGTCAGTTCGCAGCGGACCACCGGTCCGGCCGACTGGATGCGCTGCACGCGAGCCCGGAACGACGGCCGGCCGTTGGGCGCGCGGCTGATGGCGATGTCGTGTGGCCGCACCACCAACTGCGCCGGCTGACCATCGGCCGCGTTGGTCTGCGGCGCCTCGATGACGACCGAGCCGAACACGGCCTTGCCCTGTTCGACACGGCCATGGAACAGGTTGACGCTGCCGAGGAACTCGGCCACGAACGGCGTCGCCGGATGGTGGAAGATCTCGTCGGGCGAGCCGACTTGCTCGATGCGGCCGTGGTTCATCACCACCACGCGGTCGGCCACTTCGAGAGCCTCCTCCTGGTCGTGCGTCACGAACACGCTGGTCATGCGCAGCTCGTCGTGCAGGCGCCGCAGCCAGCGCCGCAGCTCGGCGCGCACCTTGGCGTCCAAGGCGCCGAAGGGCTCGTCGAGCAGCAGCACGTTCGGCTGCACCGCCAGGGCGCGTGCCAGGGCCACCCGCTGACGCTGGCCGCCCGAAAGCTGGGCGGGCAGTCGCCGGCCGAGACCCTCCATCTGGATCAGCTTGAGCAACTCGTCCACCCGGGCGCGGATCTCGGCTGGCGCAGGGCGGTCGCGCCGCGGCTTCACGCGCAGGCCGAAGGCGATGTTCTCCGCCACGCTGAGGTGCCGGAACAGCGCGTAGTGCTGGAACACGAAGCCGACCCGACGGGCGCCGACGGCCTGGCCGGTGACCTCCTGACCGCCGAACAGCACCGCGGCATCGGGATTCGGGTCTGGTGCCTCCAGGCCGGCGATGATGCGGAGCAAGGTGGTCTTGCCGCAACCAGACGGACCCAGCAACGCCACCAACTCGCCGTCCGGAACGGCCAGACTGACGTTGTCGAGCGCCTGCATGGCGCCGAACCGCTTGCTGATCTGGCGAACCTCAATGCTCATGGCAACGGTCCTCCCGCGGCGGCGTCGTTGCGCACCCGCCACAGCACCAGGCTCTTCAGCACCAGCGTCACCAGCGCCAGGACACAGAGCAGCGACGCGACCGCGAAGGCCGCCACGAAGTTGTACTCATTGTAGAGTATCTCGATGTGCAAGGGCATGGTATTGGTCTTCAGGCGGATATGGCCGGAGACGACCGAGACGGCGCCGAACTCGCCCATGGCGCGCGCGTTGCAGAGGATCACGCCGTAGAGCAAGGCCCACTTGATGTTCGGCACGGTGACGCGCCAGAAGGTCTGCCAGCCATTGGCGCCGAGGACGACGGCGGCTTCCTCCTCCTCCGTGCCTTGCGACTCCATCAGTGGGATCAGCTCGCGGGCCACCAAGGGCACCGAGACGAAGAGGGTGGCCAGGACGATGGCCGGGGTGTTGAACAGGACGCGGTAGCCATGCTGCTGCAGCCAGGGGCCGAACCAGCCGAGGCGGCCGAAGAGCAAGACGAACAACATGCCTGCCACGACTGGCGAGACCGCGAACGGCAGGTCGATCAGCGTGACCAGAACGCTGCGGCCCCAGAAGCGGAACTTGCCCACGGCCCAGGCGGCGGCGAGCCCGAACAAGACGTTGAGCGGTACGACCACCGCCGCGGTGGTCAAGGTCAGCCGGATGGCGGCCCGGGCGGCCGGATCGGCGAAGCTGCGGAGATAGGCGTGGAGCCCTTGCCGCAGCGCTTCGGTGAACACGGCCAGCAGCGGGAGCACCAGGAACAGCAGCAGGAAGGTGAGCGCCACCAAGGTCAGGAGGCAACGGACCCAGCCCGGTTCAGTGATGGCACCTGGCGTAGCCTCACCTGACAGATGGCGGTCGATGGCCTGGGCCATGGGGCTACCCTCCGGTGCCCAGCCGGCGGCTGCACGTCCATTGCAGCAGGTTGATGGCCAGCAGCAGTGCGAACGAGCAGAGCAACATCGCCACGCCGATGGCGGTGGCGCCGAGGTAGTCGTACTGCTCCAGCTTGGTGATGATCAGCAGTGGCGTGATCTCGGTGCGCATGGGCATGTTGCCGGCGATGAACACCACCGAGCCATACTCGCCCACAGCTCGCGCGAAGGCCAGGGCAAAGCCGGTCAGCAGGGCGGGGAGCAGCGCCGGCAGCAGGACGCGCCGGACGGTCTGCCAGCGGCCGGCCCCAAGGCTGGCCGCCGCCTCCTCGACCTCGGGCTCGATGTCTTCGAGCGCAGGCTGTACCGTGCGCACCACGAACGGCAGGCCGATGAAGGTCAACGCCACCGCAATGCCCAGCGGCGTGAAGGCCACCTTCAGGCCGACGTGGGCCAGATGGTGCCCGATCCAGCCGTTCGGGCTGTAGAGGGTCGTGAGTGCGATGCCGGAAACGGCCGTCGGTAACGCGAACGGCAGGTCGACCAAGGCGTCGACGAGCCGCTTCAGGGGGAACCGGTAACGGACCAGCACCCAGGCGACGATGGTGCCGAAGACCGCGTTGGTACCGGCGGCGGCCAGCGCGGCACCGAAGGTCAGCCGATAGCTGGCCAGGACGCGTGGGTGCGTGGTGGCCTCCCACCAGGCTGCCCAGCCGCCGCCGGCGGCCCTGCTGAACAGGGCCGCCAGCGGCAGCAGGACGAGGAACCCCAGGTAGGCCACGGTGTAGCCCATGGACAGCCCGAAGCCTGGCAGGACCCGAGAGCGTGACATGGCGGCCCTCAGGACTTCCGGTCGGCCGGTGTGTTCTGCTGGGCCGCCGGCTGGTAGATGCTGTCGAAGATGCCGCCGTCGGCGAAGTGCACCTTCTGCGCCTGCTTCCAGCCGCCGAAGACTTCGTCAATCGTGAACAGATCGAGCTTCTGGAACCGCGCGGCGTCGGCCGGCTCGGCCTGCTCCGGATGGCGTGGCCGGTAGTAGTGCTTGGCCGCGATCCTCTGGCCGGTGGCCGAATAGAGGAAGTCGAGGTAGCCCCTGGCGACGGCTGCGGTGCCTTTGCGCTCGACCACCTTGTCGACCACGGCCACCGACGGCTCAGCCAGGATGCTGACGCTGGGGGCGACGATCTCGAACTTGTCCTGGCCCAGTTCGTTGATCGACAGGTAGGCCTCGTTCTCCCAGGCCAGCAGCACATCGCCCAGCTCGCGCTGCACAAACGTGGTGGTCGAGCCGCGAGCGCCGGAGTCCAGCACGGGTACGTGCTGGAACAGCTTCGCCACGAAGTCCTTGGCCTTCGCCTCCGCCTGCTGCACAGCGGCGGCGGCGGCGGGGTCGTTGACCTTCTTCAGGTCACGCAGTTCGCGCTGGAGCACGTAGCCCCAGGCGGCCAGGTAGCTCCACCGCGCGCCGCCCGAGGTCTTCGGGTTCGGCGTGATCACCTGCACGCCGTCCTTGACCAGGTCGGGCCAGTCCTTGATCTGCTTGGGATTGCCCTTGCGGACGAGGAAAACGATGGTGGAGGTGTAGGGGGCGCTGTTGTTGGGCAGCTTGGCCTGCCAGTCGGCGGACAGCAACTGCGCCTTGTCGGCGATGCTGTCGATGTCGTAGGACAAGGCCAGCGTGACCACGTCGGCCTCGAGTCCATCGATCACGGCGCGCGCCTGCTTGCCCGAGCCGCCATGCGACTGCTCGATCTCCACAGACTGGCCGGTCTTGGTCGCCCAGTCCTTGACAAACGCCTCGTTGATGTCCTTGTAGAGCTCGCGAGTCGGGTCGTAAGACACGTTCAGCAGCTTGACCGGGCCGGTCGTGGATGCGCCGCCGGACGTGCCGGCCGCGGCGACCTTGCCCGGCGGCGCAGGCGCTTGGCTCGGGCGGCTGCAGCCCAGCAGGAGGATATAGGTCAGCGCCACCCCCGCGGTCAGCCACGCAATCCATCGGCGATCCATCATGCTCTCCTGGCGACATCCCGAAGGTCGAGATTGTCGAGCTTGTTGATAAAGATAGTGTCTTCCTGGGCCGTTGACGTGTCAAGACGAGGCGCCGGGGCCGGGGGCGGGCCGGACTCGTCGCTCCGGGTGCAGCCTGGTCGGCACGGCGGCCAGGGCCGACATGGCGTGGACAAGGCGGTAGGAGGCCGCGGCGGGGCGGGGAAGCACACGGCGGCGGCGGGGCCGGCTTTGTGGTAACGTCTCGGTGGAGCGCCTTGGATGTCGTGGATCGTGCTGCTGGACGTGCTGGTGGTGGCCGCGCTGGTCTGGCTGATTCTGCGGTGGGCGGCGGACACCGGGTCTCGCCAGCAGGCGCGCCGGTGGGCGCGCGTGGCGCAGCGGCGCGCACCGGTGCGTGGTCGGGAGACGCCGTACGCAGGCGTGGTGCGTCACCTCGATGAACAGATCGGGGTGCTGTTGACCGAGCGCCGGCGCATCGAGGCCCTGCTGACCCGCGGGCGCAATCTGAGAGGGATGATGCAACGGTCGCCGCAGTTGCGGTTGCGCGTGCCCAGTGTCGATCGTGTCCTCGACTACCTGACCGACAAGGGCCAGCGGATCGACGCGCTGATGGGACGCTACTACCAGCACCGTGACAACCTGAAGATCCTGATGGCCGCGGAAGACTTCAACCGCGACCTGGAGGCGTACGAGGCCGGCAGCAGCGCCACCGACCCGTACGGGCCGTTCGAGGTGGAGACCGAAGCGCTGGATGAGGAGACTGAGCGCCTCTTGGCGGTGGCCGAGGCCGAAGCCGAACTGAACACGATGTTGCGGACCGGGTGACCTGGTCGGCGACTTCCGGCGCGGCTCAAGAAGCCGGCCGAGTGGCCGATGATCGGGAGTGGTGGACGACGCTGGGCCCGGGTGGCGGTCATGGCACTGCAGCATCTGAGAAGTGTGGGTATCATTCCTGAGCAGCCAAGTGGAGGCCTGGATTTGGACTGGCTGGAAGCGGGACGGCTGATGCAGATGCTGGCCAGAGCCCGCACCAAGGAAGAGATTCTGGAGCGGTCGCTCGACGTACTCACCGAGTGCGCCAAGGCCGACGCGGCGGCCATCTGGCTCTACGACGCCCAGGGCGGCCGGCTCGAGCCGGCGATTGACCGCGGCGTGCCGCACAGCGCGCCGCGCGAATCCCGACCGCAGTGGACCGACCTGTTCAAGCTCCCGCTGAACAGCGGCGGCCTGCTGCTGGGCGTGCTCGAGGCCTACTCGCGACAGGAAGACGGCTTCGAGGACGGGCAACGCGCCGCAATGCAGATGGTCGGCGCCACCTTGGCCGGCGGCCTGCACCGAGTGGCCTTGGCCGAGGCGGTGCAGACCTCGCGCGAGGGCGCTGCGGAGCGCGAACGCCTGGCCGACCTCGAGTTGGTCTGGTCGCTCACGCGCGCCACGACCCACGCGGTCAGCTACGCGAAGCTGTTCGAGGCGCTGCTGACCTGTCTGGCGGACGTGGTCGAGTACGACGCGGCGGCTCTGCTGGTGACCACGGCGCGGCGGCCGGAATGCTCGGTGGCGCTGCGTCGGCATGGCCACGAGGGGCTCTGTGACAGTCTCTTCGCCCGGGCCAGCGCGGCGCTGGCCGCCTTCGGCGGCTTGGAGACCGATCGTCTGGCGACCGACCTGCACATCGTGGCGCCGCACCAACCCGACGACCGCGCCGCCGAACTGGTGGCCGGCTTCGGTGTCCCACTGACCCAGGAGGGCGAAGTCGTCGGCATCATCTACGTGGCCAGCACCGCAACCGATGCCTTTGGCGAATCGCAGGTCCGCGTCATGCACCGGTTCGCCGAGCACGCTTCAGCGTCGATGGATCGCGTGCGCAGCCTGCTGGCCGTGGAGATCGAGCGGCTCGAGACCATCATCGAGAGCCTGCCGCAAGGCATCCTGCTCCTCGATGACGCCGGCCGCGTGCTCATGGGCAACCGCACCGGTCAGGACCAGTTGCGCCTGATGGGCACGCTCGAAGGCGCGGTGCGACAACTCGGGCCGGTGCCGCTGGACGAACTGGTGACCGAGGCCATCGACAGCGGCATCGACCTGACCCGCCGCGAGATCCAGATGCGGCTGTCGGGTGGCACCAGCCACCTCGCGGTCACGGTGGTCCCGGTGCGCGAGCGCGGCGAGACCATCGGCACCGTGCTCTCGATTGAGAACGTGACCGAGATCCGCCAGGCGGAGCAACGGGTGTTCCACGACGCGCGCCTGGCCAGCATCGGTGAGCTGGCGGCCGGCCTGGCGCATGAGCTGAACAACCCGATGATGATCATCCTCGGGCTGTCCGAGATGCTCGACGACGACCCGGCGGTGCCCGAGCACGCGCACAGTCTGCTCGGCGATGTCCGCGAGGCGGCGCTACGCGCGGCCGAGATCGTCAAGCAACTGATGGTCTACGCCGACACCCAGGCCGATGAGGGCTGGGACGCACTGTCGCTGCCCGAGGTGCTCGAACAGGCCATCTGCCTGGTCGCCAGCCAGTGCGAGCGCGAGGGCGTCCGGGTTGAGTTGGACTGGGCGCCCGACCTGCCGCTGGTGCTGGGGAACGCCGGCAAGCTGCAGGAGGCGGTGCTCAACCTGTTGCGGAACGCGCACGAGGCCGTGATCCAGAGCGGCACCGGCGACCGCATCGCGGTGCGGGCTGCGGCCAACGGCGACCGCGTGCTGGTCGAAGTGGCCGACAACGGCCCCGGCGTGCCGCCCGCGCTGCAAGCGAAGATCTTCGACGTGTTCTTCACCACCAAGCGCGACTACCAAGGCAAGGGCCTCGGTTTGTCGACGGCGCACCGCATCGCGCTGGAGCATTCGGGCGACCTGGAGATTGTCGAAGGCTCGGAGCCGGGCGCGGTGTTCCGCTTGACGCTGCCGGTCTACCACTACTCGGCCGCCCAGGCCGACGCCTGAGACGACCGCGACGGGACGCGGCCCGGCGCCTCAGGGACGCGGCTCGACGGTGTCGAACAGATCGCCCTCGGGCCACTGTCGGCCGCCCGACTGGCGGTCGACCAGCAGCCTCGCTTGCCACATGGCGCTGTCGAGTTCGCCGAGGAACGAGCTTGGCCAGGCGTTGAAGAGCGCGGCCCAGACGTAGCCGTCGGCCGTGCGCACGAGGATGGTGGCGGTGCCCGGCAGGGCGCCGGCGTGCCACCAGTTGGCGCTCTTCCCCCACGGGCGCACCATCCAGCCACAGGCATAGAACGCCGCCTCGTTCTGGGGCAACGGCGGCGCTGGGCGCGCCGTCATCGTGGCCAGCGACGCCGACGTCAGGAAGCCCTTGCCGCCGCCCTCCAGCCGCACCAGGAAGCGCGCCAGGTCGACCGGCGAGGCCAACCAGCCACCGTGGGCGTCCATCGCCTCGATGTGGAACCCGCCGTACGGTACAGGCACCAGGCCCTTGACGTTCGGGAACACCGATGGCACCGGCTCGGTCTCTGGAGGCATGGTGTAGACCACCTCGCCCGGCTGCCGATCGGCGGCCCGTGTGCGCGCCTGGCGCATACCGCGGATGCCCATCGGCTTGAGAACCTGGGCCCGCACGTAGTCAATGTACGTCTGATGGATCACGGCCTCGATGACGCGGCCCAGGACGCAGTAGCCGAAGTTGCTGTAGGCATGGCGGGCGCCAGGATCGAAGTCCAGGGGCAGCCCCATCATGTAGCGGACGACGGTGGCGGCGTCGGCTGGCGCCGCCGCGTTGACGGCCTCCGCGGCCTGCTCAGGCACGAACATCGGGTCAAGCGATTTGTCCCGGTCGAAACCGCCGGTGTGCTGCAGCAGATGCCGGACCGTGATCTGGGCCCATCGCGGGTCCGCCGGGCCGCCTGCGGGCACCAGTGGCCGCAGCAGCGGCAGCACCGGCTGGTCAAGGGTGAGGTGGCCTTGCTCGACCAGGTGGAAGACGGCCACCGACGTGATCGGCTTGCTGACGCTGGCGATGCGCCAGAGCGAGGTGGGCAGCGGCGCGGCGGGCTTCGCCGGGTCGGCCACCCCATAGCCGCGCGCGACGACGAGTCGGCCGTGGCGGGCGACCGCGATGGCGCCGCCCGGGACGCCGTGCTGCTGCATCAACGCGCCAATCACCTGATCGTAGGCCTCGGCGGCCGGCGACGCGGGCCCGGCGGCGGGCAACGCGGCCAAGCCCGCCCGGCCGACCAGGGCCGCTGCCAGCACCAGGGTCAATCGAGCCATCGAGACGTCTCCAGTAGTCCTCACCACTGTGCCCGCTGCTTCAGACGCGCCGCAAGCGGCGGGCGTCACGACTCGCGACCGACGACGGTTGACTCGCCGCTCGGCATTCCTGTATGCTAGGAGTATGTTCCACGATATGGAAACAGAAGTCGCACCCACGGCGCCGGTGCAATCGGTGAAGCGGGCGCTGGACGTGCTCGATCTGCTGGCCGAGGTGAGCCTGCACGGGCAAGCGGCGTCGCTGCAGCAGGTGGCCGACCACCTGGGAGTGCCGGTGACGACGGCGCACAACCTGCTGAAGACGCTGATGGTCTGCCAGTACGCAGTCCGTGAGCCCACGGGCGGCTACGGGCTCGGCGTGCGCTGTGGCGACCTGACGCGGGCGGCACGGCTCGGCGCGAACCTTGGCGAGACGGCCGGGGCGGTGGTGCGACAGTTGGCCGAAGCGACTGGCGAATCGGTGGTGCTGGTGTCGCTGCTCCGCGGCCATCGCCGCCCGCTGCTCCGCGTGGAGGGCAGCGCGGTGGTCCGCGTCGACGCCGCGTTCGATGAACGGGAGCCGTTCTTCGAGATGGTCACCGGACGGGTGCTGGCGGCCTACGCGAGTCCGCGTGAGCTGGCCGAGGTCGTCCGCGTGCATGGCCTGCCCGGCGACGGCTGGGCCGGGATCGACACGCCGGAGTTGCTCGAGACGGCGCTGGCCGAGGTGCGGGCGGTGGGCTCGGCCGAGGACCGGCCCTCCGGCGGCGAGGTGACGTCGATGGCGGCGCCGGTGGTCGACAGTGGGGGTGCGCTGATCGGTGCACTGGGGCTCTACCAACCGTCGTTTCGCGCCGATGAGGAGCGCGTACGACGGCTGCGTGAGGAGTTGCAGGTCGCGGCCAGGCGGCTGGCCGACGCCCTGGAATGACAGAGGAGGCAAACATGGCCAAGCAGCAGCCGGCCGTGGATTCGCGGTTGACCGGGCAGGTCAAGGCGTTCGCGCTCAACGAGCTGAACGCCGACCTGGTGGGCGTGGCGAACATCGAGCGCTTCGAACATGCGCCGCGCATGATGTCGCCCCAAGGCATCCTGCCGACTGCGCGCTCGGTGGTGGTGATGGCAGTACACCACCCGGACGCCGCGATCGAGCTGGGTGGCGAGACGCACCCGCAGGAGATCGGGCCGTACCGGGTGCAGTACATCATGAACATGCGGCTCGATGAGATGGCCTACCGGATGGGCCTGCTCCTGGAGCGCGAGGGCTGGGCCAGCGTGCCCATCGTCAGCTCCAACATCTGGCGCTACAAGGGCTACAAAGAGCTGACCGAGCACTTCGCGCCGGACATCAGCCACCGGCACGCTGCCGTGGCCGCCGGGCTCGCCGATTTCGGCTACAGCGCGCTGGCCATCACGCCCGAGTACGGCGCGCGGGTCCGCTTCATCAGCGTGATCACCGAGGCCGTGCTGGAGCCGTCGCCGCTGATCGAGCCCGGCACGGTGTGTGACGACTGCCGTCTGTGCGTCGAGAACTGCCTGAGCCGGGCGCTGGCCAAGGAGATCCGCGGCACGAGCATCGTGCGCATCGAGGACAAGCAGTACACCTACGCGGACAAGAACCTCTGGCGCTGCGCTTGGGGCGAGCACTTCGACCTCGACCTGGACCTACCGATTCCGGACGTGGTCGACGAGGACGTCATTCTCGAGAACGTCTGCCAGCACGGCCGGCGGGGCGGCGAGATGGGCTCGTGCCTGCGCTACTGCGTGCCGGCGGCGCGACGGGTGATGGACCTGTCGTACTCCAGCGCGCCGCGCCGGCTGCGGCTGTCGCCGGAGAACGACGAGCCGCATCGGGGCTTCGAGCAGCAGGTGCAGGCCATCGCCTACGCCAACGGCCTGGACTTCACCGCCGTGGCGACGACCGCACAGGTGCAGGCGCTCGGCCAGGAGCTGACCACCTGGCTGCCCGAGGCCAAGGCGGCGGTGGTGATCGGCATCCACCATCGGCGAGCCGAGGGCGCCGACACCACCGGCGCCGCGCGGGTCTACCTGCTGGACGCTGCGGCCTATGACGTGGCCCGCGAGCTCGAGCGCCGCGGCTACGACGGCGTGTCGCTGACCGACTTCCCCGAGGCGACCTGGCAAGGCGCCTTCGAGGGCGTCGGCGAGGACCGCGCGGTGGTGACGCGGACGATCCTGACCACCGCACCGCTGGAGCCGACCTCGCGCCGGTTGAACACGCCGCGCCCGGCGGGCGACCAGAGCCCGGCGGCACTGAAGCAGCGGCTGCGTCGGTTGGCGGCCGAGTTGGAGCTAGACGCCGTGGGTGTGGCGCCGGCAGACCGGCTGGCCGCACTGCAACCGCACCTGGCCGCCATCTACGACGGCCGTGAGGTGCTGGTGGCGCGCGACCAGTCCGGCTACTTCCAGCCTTACGACCCGGTGGTGCGCACCGAGACCCTCCGGGTCAAGTCGCCGTCCGACCACCTCGCCGGCGCCAAGTCGGTGATCGTGCTGGCGCTGCGGCTGCCCAGAGCGTCGGTGGAGTGTACGGCCAAGCCGCCGGCGGAAGCGGTCGGACCGTATGCGTTCGCGCAGTACGAAGCCGTCAACATGCTCCGGCGCACGGGCTTCCGCGTGATGCGCTGGCTGGAGGACGCGGGCTTCAAGGCAGCGTTGACCTTCGACCTGACCGGCACGGGCTCCGCGGTGGGCAATCCGCGTGGCGAGCAGCCGGACGCGTTCTGCGGTCGCTTCGAGGCCGTGGCCGCGGGCCTGGGGCGCCTGACCAAAGGGGGCTTTGTGGTCACCCCTGAGCTGGGCGCCAACGTGCGGTTCGTGGCGATCGTGACCGATGCCGCCATCGAGGCCGACGACACGCTCAAGGACGACGGCCTGACCGCCGCGTGCGACGGTTGTGACCGCTGCCTGCAGGCGTGCCACACCGCCGCGCACGAAGGCGCCGTCGAGGTGCCGCTGGATGGCGTCGTGGAACGCTTCCACGTCATCGAGCACAAGCGCTGTGACTGGGCTAAGCGCTACTCGCTGATCGGTGAGGAAGGCGTCAACTTCCTCGGCTGGAACCTGCACCTGCCGGCTCCGGACGTCATCACCGTCGAGGCCCTGGCTGAGGGACTGAAGCAGCAGCCGGCCATTCCGAAGTACCGCCCGTGCAACTTCGAGGCGTGCGTGTTGGCCTGTCCCATGTCGCGCACCGCGTAGCCTGAACCGTCGCACCGTACAGCGCGTCGCGGCTCCGGCCGCGGCGCGCTGTTTCGTCGCGTCAGGTCAACAGAGAAGGAGAAGGGCACGCGTGGTCGATGCCGAACTCGCAGCCGGTTAGTCTCGGCCGTGTCTCGCCGAGCGGAGGGCAAGCGGTGAAAGACATCTCGATTGGCTCGTGGGCCTACACCATCGGCCCCTACGCTGAACATCCGGTGCCGTGGGACGAGGTGGTTCGTCGGGTGAAAGCACTCGGGTTCGATGGGATCGAGTTGGGCGGGTTCCCGCCGCATCCCAACCCGACCGACTTGCCAAACCCTGACCAACGGGCCGCGGTGCGTGAGCAGATGGCCTCGGCTGGGCTGCGGTTCTCGGGTCTGGCAGCCAACCTCTGGGACCAGAACCTGATCAACACCGCCGATCCCGGCCCCTACCACGCAGCCTTCAAGGAGAACCTGCAGTTCTGTGTGGACCTGGGCATTCAGGGCATTCGCGTGGACACCGTGCAGCCGCCGACGGTGCTCGACGAGATCGATGAGGAGCTGGCGCGCACGCGCCTCGTGGCCACCTGGCAGCAATGCGCCCTGGACGCGGCCGAAGTCGGCCGGTACGTCACCTGGGAGTTCGAGCCGGGCTTCGCGTTCAACCGGCCGTCGGACATCGTGCGCATCGTCGAGGCGGTCAACCAGCCGAACTTCGGCGTCCAGTTCGACACCTGTCACGCCCACATGGTCGCGGCGGTCGGCGCGCGTCAACCGGGCGAACCCGAGACGCTGCCGGGTGGCGCCGTCGAGTTGGCCCAGCGCCTAAGGGGGAAGATCAACCACCTGCACCTGATCGATTCCGACGGCACGCTGCATGACGACGAGACCTCGACGCACGCCCCGTTCGGCGATGGCGTGCTCGACTTCGATGCCCTGATGGCGGAGTTGGTCAAGAACGAGTTGCCGCACAACTGGTGGACGGTCGACCTCTGCTTCTGGCCCGATGCCTGGGACGTCACCGCGCGCTGCAAGCAAGCCGTGGACGCACTCAATGCCAAGTGGGGAGGATGACCATGGCGACACCTGTTCGGGTTGGCCTGATCGGTTACGGGTTCATGGGCCGAGCCCACAGCAACGCCTACCGCAAGGTGACCCAGTTCTTCGACACGGACCACCAGCCGGTCATGAAGGCCTGCTGCGCACGGAACGAGGCCACCATCAGCGAGTTCGCCACGCGGTGGGGCTGGGAGAGCTACGAGACCGACTGGCGCAAGCTGATCGCCCGTGACGACATCGACGCGATCGACATCTGCGTGCCGAACCACCTCCACCACGAGATCGCGCTGGCGGCGGCCAAGGCGGGCAAGATGGTGCTCTGCGAGAAGCCGTTGGCGATGACCGCCGCGCAGGGGCGTGAGATGGTCGCCGCGGTCGAGGCGGCCGGCGTGCCGAACCTGGTCTGGTTCAACTACCGGCGCGTCCCGGCCATCTCGCTGGCGCACCAGCTCATCGCCGAGGGTCGGGTAGGGCGGGTCTACCACTACCGCGCCCTCTACCTCCAGGATTGGACCATCAGCCCGGATGTGCCGCAAGGCGGGCACACGCTGTGGCGGCTGGACGTCAACGAGGCCGGCAGTGGCGTCACCGGCGACCTGTTGGCCCACAGCATCGATACCGCGCTGTGGCTGGTCGGCGGCATCAAGGAGGTCTGCGCCACGACGGAGACCTTCGTCAAGGAGCGCCGCCTGCAGGACGACCCGGACAAGGTGGCGCCGGTCGGCATCGACGATGCCTGTGCCTTCCTCGTCCGCTTCAACTGCGGCGCCATCGGCACGTTCGAGTCGAGCCGGTACGCTCGCGGCCGGAAGAACCACAACACGTTCGAGGTCAACGGCGAGAAGTCGGCCATCTGGTTCGACCTGGAGGACGCCCATAAGCTGGGCTTCTACGACCACAGTGACGACGGCCTGGTGCGCGGCTGGCACGATGTGTTGGTGACCGACAGCGACCATCCGTACATGGACCGCTGGTGGGTGCCGGGCTGCGTGATCGGCTACGAGCACACGTTCATCAACGCCCTGGCCGACTTCCTCACAGGGCTGGATACGGGTGTGCCTTGCCAGCCGGACTTCCGCTGTGCGCTGCAGACCCAGCTCGTCTGCGACGCGGTGCTGGAATCCGCGCGCACGCGGCAGTGGGTCGCCGTCGAGGAGGGTCGAGCATGAAGGTCGGTATCAACCTTTTGCTCTGGACCGCCGCCGCCGGCGAGGAGCACATCCCGGTTGTCCAGCAAGTGGCCAAGTGGGGCTACGACGGCGTCGAGTTCCCGATGTTCGGCCCCGACTGCTCGCCCTGGCCGGTGCTGGCAAGGGCCCTGGACGACGCGGGTCTGGGGCGTACGGCGGTGACGGTGATGCCCGTCGACGCCAACCCCATCAGTGAATCGGCGGAGGTGCGCCGGCGCGGTCTCGACCACCTGAAGGGCTGCATCGACGCCTGTGTGACCCTCGGCGCCGACGTGCTGCTGGGTCCGATGTACTCGCCGTGTGGCGGCCTGGTGGGTCGCGGCCGCAGCGATCAGGAATGGGCCTGGGGCCTCGAAGCGCTGCGACCGGCGGCCGGCTATGCTCACGAGGCGGGCGTGAAGCTCGCGGTGGAGCCGCTGAACCGCTTCGAGACGTACTTCCTGACCTGCCTGGCCGATGCAGTCAAGCTGACCGGCGAGGTGGGTACCGCCGGCTGTGGCGTGCTGTTCGACACGTTCCACGCCAACATCGAGGAGAAGCAGGTCGGTGATGCGGTGCGGGCGGCCGGCGCCGCGATCAACCACGTCCACATCTCGGAGAACGACCGCAGCACGCCGGGCACAGGCCATGTGCTCTGGCCCGAGGTGTTCGCCGCGCTCAAGGCGATCGGCTACGACGGCTGGCTGACCATTGAGGCCTTCGGCCAGGCGATGCCCGAAGTGGCGGCGGCGACGAGCATCTGGCGCCGCATGTTCGGCACGGAAGAGGAGTTGGCGACGGCCGGACTGGCGTTCATCCGGCGGATGTGGCAAGACTGAGCAGCAGCGGCCCAGCGGGTCGGGAGAGGAGCCATGGCCAAAGCAGCGCCGGCAGCCCGGTTGGTGACAGCCGAGGAACTGCTGGCCGTGCCCGACGACGGGCAACGGCGGGAGTTGGTGCGCGGGGAGGTGGTGACCATGGCACCGGCTGGTATGCGGCATGGGGCGTGGGGCGACCGCCTGGGCTGGCGTCTGGCGCAGCACGTCTACGAGCACGGTCTGGGGCTCACGTTCAGTGCCGAGACCGGCTTCGTGCTGTCGCGCGGGCCAGACACGGTGCGGTGTGCCGACGCGTCTTTCGTAGCGGCGGGCCGACTGGACGATGCCGACGCCGCCGGCTTCGTGCCCTTGGCGCCGGATCTGGTTCTGGAGGTCGTCTCGCCGTCGGATCGCCAGAGCCAGGTCACGGCGAAGGTCATGGAATGGCTGGACGCTGGCGTGACGGTGGTCTGGGTGCTGTGGCCGGAGTCGCGGCGCCTGCAGGTCTGGCGGTCCGCGGACGACATCGTGACGCTTGGTGCTGACGACACGCTGACCTGCGAGGACCTGCTGCCGGGCTTTGCAGTGGCGCTGGCCAAGGTGATGGCCTGAACGGAAGGCGCGCCGCGTGCAGCGGCGAAGGTGGCAGGAGGAGTAGAGCAGCATGAAGGATGCCGAACTCGTTGCACTAGTGGAGCAGGGGCTGGACCAGGGCGGGGGCATCCTGCGCCTGGCGCCGTGTTGGGTGCCGCGCTCGTTCCTGATGCCGGGGCGACGGTTGAAACTGCATCCCAACGACATCTACGCACTCGGGTCGCACCGCGGCGGCATCGATGAGCGTTGGCTGTCGTCGGTCACCAACGCCGACAACGGCCCGGGCACGCCCGACGACGAGGGCCTGAGCTACGTCGACGTGAGTGGCCAGCGCCTGCTGCTGCGTGACGCGGTGGGCCTGGTCGGGCAGCGGCTGCTCGGCGCCGAGGCCATGGCCGAGCACGGCGGCTGGGCGATGCTCTGCAAGTTCTTCGACAACCTGGGACCCATCCCGCACCACATGCACCAGATGGACGAGCACGCCGAGAACGTCGGCAAGATGGGCAAGCCCGAAGCTTACTACTTCCCGCCGCAGCTCAACTTCATCGAGAACAACTTCGCCCACACCTACTTCGGCCTGGAGCCGGGCACCACCAAGAACCAGGTGATCGACTGTCTCCAGCGCTGGGACGAGGGCGACAACGGCATCCTCCAGCACGCCAAGGCGTACAAGCTGACGCCGGGCACCGGGTGGGACGTGCCGGCCGGCATCCTGCACGCGCCCGGCTCGTTGGTGACCTACGAGCCGCAGCGGGCCTGCGATGTATTCGGTATGTTCCAGAGCCTGGTCGAGGGCCGGCCGGTGCCGCGCGAACTGCTGACCAAGGACGTGCCCGAGGACAAGTGGTACGACTGGGACTATCTGGTCTCGATGCTCGACTGGGACGCCAACGTCGATCCGGAATTCGGCGCGCACCGGTTCTGTCCGCCGGTCCCCGTCGGCGGGCCCGGCATGGGCGACGACCTCGGCTTCCAGGAATCCCGTGTGGTCTACGGCAGCCCGCACTACAGCGCCAAGGAGCTGACTGTGCTGCCGGGCCGCCAGGTCACCATCCATGATGAGGCGGCCTATGGCTTCATCCTGATGCAGGGCCACGGGACGATGAACAAGCTGCCCGTGGAGACGCCGGCGATGATCCGCTACGGGCAGATGACCTGGGACGAGGGCTTCGTCTCGGTCGAAGCGGCGCGTGGCGGCGTCACCATCCAGAATCTCAGCGAGGTCGACCCGCTGGTCATGCTGAAGCACTTCGGCCCGGCCTGACGCAAACGTCGGGAAGGACCGTCCCGCAGGCTCCCGAACCACCGCAACACGCGGTTGGCGCGGGAGCCTGCGATGTCTCTGTGGTGGTGCCTGGTTCCGTTGCTGTCCTTGGCCCCGGCGAATGAGCTGCCGGAATCGCTGCTGCTCAACGGGTCATACGTTGGCACGCACGGGTGGAGCATCTATGGCGGCCAACTGGCCGACCGAGCGGGCGGCGGGCGCTGCCTGCGGCTGAACGGCCGCGGCAGTGCCAGCCAGGATATCGACGTCGAGCAGCCGGGCACCTACTCGGTCGCTGTGGACTTGCGCGTGACGGACGTCCGGGCCGTGGGCGGACCGGGCTATGCTTACGCCGCCGTCTACCAGCTCGACGCCAACGGCGAGCTCGTTGCGTTCCGTGACTTCGTCCAGTTGACCGGCACGCAGGAGTGGAAACGCTACACGTTCACGTTCCAGTCCCATCCCCTGGCGCGGACCGTCAGCATCCGCTGCGGCCTGTTCCAAGCCGAGGGCACGGCCGAGTACGCCGACTGGACGCTCGTGGCCGGTGCCCAGCCAAAGCGCGCCGACGAGGTGCGCTCGACCGGGAGCAGCCGGTCTGGTGGCACGCGCGCGGCCATCCTGAACGAGCCGGGCATGCCCGTGCGCGGAGCGGCTTCGCAGCCGGCCGTCATCCGCACCATCCTCGAGCAGGCGGGCTTCACCGTCGAGTACCTGTCGGCGGCGCAGATGGCGGACACCAGCCTGTTGCGGCCCGACCGTTTCGGCGTGGTGGTCCTGCCGACCGGGGCCAGTTTCCCCGCCGCTGCGCGTCGCGCCTGGCTCCGCTATCTGCATCGCGGCGGGTCGTTCGTCAGCCTTGGTGGCTATGCCTTCGACCATCTGGTGGCCAAGACCGACGCCGGCTGGGTCACCGAGAAGGAGCGTCTGGCCAAGGCGCTCCAGGAGGCCACTTCGCCAGAACGCTCGCTGCTGGCCGATGGTGGCTTCGAGCGCACCGAGACGGCCCCCATGGGCGGCGAGTCGCTCGACGCTCGCTGGCACCGCAACCACGAGTCCGCCGTGATCGTCAGCGAGGGCGCGGCCGAGGGGCAGCGGTGTGCCCAGGTCAGCGCAGCGCCCGGTGCCGCGGTCGACGAGCGCAAGTTCATGCTCGACCTGCCGGCGAAGCCCTGGCGCTACCGCGTCAGCGCTCGGGTGCGCACCAAGGAGGTGACTGGCCCCGGCTTTGCCTATGTGGCGCTGTACCAGTACGACGCCAACGGCAAGCTGATCAAGCATCGTGACTTCATGGTGCGGACCGGCACGACAGACTGGACCGACGGCGGCTACGAGTTCGTGCCCGAACAGGGCGTGACTCGGCTGCACATCAAGTTCGGCCTGTACCGCGCGACGGGCACCGCCTGGTTCGACGACCTGCGGCTCTGCAACGTGACCGGTGTGGCCTACGAGCCGATCAACACGGCCATGGGTGGTCCGGGAGACGGCCTGCAACTGCAGCCGACGCAGCTTGGTGCGTTCGACCCCTCGGCGCCGCTGAAGCGTGCCGTGCGCGCCGAGACCGCGGCTGGTCAGCCGCTGGCGCAGACGCCGGTGGCCGTTGGCGGCGACCTGCAAGGATGGATGGCCACCGGCGTGCAGGGGCAGAACAATGCCCGTTGGGTGCCGATCCTCGAGACGCGCGACCGGTACGGCCGACCGCGTGGCGCCGCCGCAGCGTTCCTGCTGCACTACGGTGGCTACTTCGCCGGTTCGCGCTGGGCGTACTTCGGCATCGACAATCGTGACCTGTTCAGCGATGCCGCCTCCCCGGCGGCGCGCCTGCTGGGCGAGGTCGCCCGCAACGTGGCGCGCGCGCCGTTCCTGCACAACCTGGCGTGTGAGCAGGCGTTCCACCGTCCAGGCGAGACGGTCAAGGTGAGTTGCGCGGTGGCGGTGGCGGAGGCATTGCCGGCCGGCAGCGCGGTCCGGTTTGCGGCCGGTCCGGCCGATGCGCCAGCTCGCGTCACCGGCACCACCAAGCTGGTCGGCAGTGACGCGCAGGCGGCTCAGTGGCAGTTCCAGGTGCCGAACGACGCGGTCGGCAGTTGGCAGGTCCAGGCCACGCTGTTGGCCGGCAACCGCGAGGTGGACCGCCTGACCAGCGGCGTCGAGTTGCCGGTCGGCGCGGCCGTCGAGCAGACGCCGGAGCTGCGGTTCGAGCGCAACTCGTTCACGCTCGGCGGGCGGCCGATGTTCATCTTCGGCACCGACGACTACGGCGTCTCGTATGACTCGCCGTACCGCGGCGCCGCCACCTGGCGGCACGAGATGCAAGCGATGCGTGACATCGGGCTGGATCTCTACGAGAACCTGCAGTACACGCATCCCAACCACGCCATGGCCGACCAGGACTGGCGGCGGTTCGACGCGGTGGCGCAACTGACTCAGCGCTTCGGGCTGATCTTCATGCCGGGCATCCTGATCGGGCACAACGTGGTCTGTGACGACGCGGAGTTGCAGCGGCAGAGCGCGCTGTGCCGCGCCTACGCCGAGCGCCTCGGCCGCACACCGGCGCTGCTGTGGTACATCAACGGCGACTACCAACTGACCCCACACGAGGCCCCGGCGGTGACCAAAGCGTTGTGGGAGCGGTGGCTGCACCAGCGCTATCCGACTGCCGAACTCCTGCGGGCGGCGTGGCCTGGTGCCGAGAACGCGCCTTGGCCGGTGCCCGACACCGGCCGTTGGGACGACCGGGCGCAGATCGATCGCGCGCAGTTCTGCGGCGACCTGATGCGGCGCTGGAACGCCGCGCATGTGGCCGCCATCCGGCAGGGCGATCCGCAGCATCCGATCACCTCGGAGTACTACCAGATGCCGTTCTACGGCATCGACCTGCGGCTGACCATCGAGGGGCAGAACGTCTCCAACATCGGGTACTTCGACCTGCCCCAGAAGGATCTCGATCTGCTGCCGCTGCGGCTGGCCTGGAACGACCTGCGGCAGCGGGGCAAGGGGATTGCCCTCGGCGAATACGGGGTGAAGACGCACCCGGCCTGGGCCACGAGCAACGGCGCGACGGGGTACCACATCCAGCGCACCGAGGAGGAGCAGCAGCAACTGCACCTTGGCGTGGCCGCCTACACCCTCGGCATGGGTGGTGCGAAGGTGCAGAACTGGTGCCTCAAGGACGCGGAACAGTCCGTCTTCCCCTGGGGCTTCCTCTATCCGCAGCAGTTGCTTGCCAAAGACGCGGCGTTGACGCACCGGAACGCCTCGCTGCTCTGGCGGCATCTGGCCCCGGCCGATGAGCCCGCGCCGCTGGCCGTCTGCCTGCCCGGCCGGATGCGGGTCGGCGCACGGGAGCATCTCGGCCTCAATGCCGGCTACCGGGCCTTCGACGCCCTGCTGGGCCTGCACGCCGACTTCCGCGTGATCGATGACCACGAGGCCGGCGACCTTGGCCCCGGCCTGCGGGCAGTGGTACTGCCGGCGGCTTACGCGCTGGACGACGCCGCCTTCCAGCGACTGACGGCCTGGGTGCGGGCTGGTGGCCACCTGCTCGTCAGCGGTGATCCCTCCTACGATGAGCTGCGGCGCCCCGCGGCGACCGACCGCCTCGCGGCGCTGTGCGGAGTCCGGCGCGTCGCCGCGCTCGGGCCGCCGGCAGAGCGTGGTCCGCAGGCGGTGTCGGTCGACCTGGGCGCGCCGGTGGGCACGACCACGCTCCGCCCCTGCGTGCGCGTTGCCGCAGCCGGCGCCGAGGTGCTTGCCGGGAGCGACGACGGCCCGGTGCTGACCCGCTACAAGCTGGGACAGGGCCAGGTGACCTACCTGACCGACCCGCTGGAACTGAGCCCGGAGAGCGAGAGCGGCGAGCCGACCCGGGCGGTGTATGCGCGCTTCCTGACCGCGGCGGGCATCGCGACCCGCCAGGTAACGCCGAACCACCCCTGGCTGCACGCCATGGAGCGGCCGACGCGCAGCGGTCGGGTACACGTGCTCTTCGGGCGCCAGGAACTGGCTGCGGCCACCGTGCAGACCAAAGCGGGCGCGCTCACGCTGGGGCTGCGCACGCGCTGGCCGGCGCTGGCTCACCTGGGTGCCGACCGCGCGGTGCGCCTGGTCGTGGCGAGTGGCGAGGCGTCGCTGGACGGGCAGCCGCTGGCCTCACTGCGCGGCCTGCAAGGGCTGGTGGCACTGGACGGTCAGGACCTGCGCCGCTCCGAAGAGCTGCTGGTGACGCCGTTCGATGCGGGCGAGGTGCGCCTGCCGGCGCGGCCGGGACGCTACCAGATGGTGGTCGGCGACTTGGTCGGGGGCCGGTTCCGGGCCTTTGAGACGGCCACCGTCGATGGGTCCGCGCTGCGGGTCGCCTTGGACGAGGACCGGCACTGGGGCCTGGTGCTGGTGTGTCGCGAAGGACGCGGGCCAGCCGCCATCGCGAAGCTCGAACAGATGGCCAACCGGCCTTGGACGGTCGCCGGATGGTAGAGGAGGACCGGCGTCGGCCCGGTCGAACGAGGGCGTAGCAGATTGGAGCACGCAATGCAGAACCGGTGGTGGTGGGTCGTGGTGGTTCTGACAACGGCGAGCTGGGCGCAGGCTCAGACGGGCCGTACCGAGCCGCTCGGCGGCGGGCAGAGCGGCCTGGGTGGCGTGACGTACCTGGCGCTGCCAGGGATCGACGGCACGGCCACCGCGGCCGGCGAGGCGCTTGAGGTGCGCTTCAAGAAGCCGGGTGCGGAGCGTCGCCTGCTGGCCTTCGAGGCGCGACCCGGCCGCGACCTCAGTTGGGTCAAGGCCCTGTCGCTGCGCTACCGCCTCACCGGCGTGCCCGCCGGCGCGGCCCGGCTGGCGGCGGTCGTGCAGACGGCCGGCGGCGGGGCCTTCTTCAAGGTCGCCGCGATGCCGGCCGTGGTGGGCGCGGAGACCGAGGGTAGGGTGCCCCTGCACAACCTCCGCGAGGCGGCGTTCAGCGTCGAGGGGGCCAAACTGGCCTGGGACAAGATCGAGCGGGTGTGGTTCGGTCTGGCGATCGATGCCGCGTGTGAAGGGTCATTCACCATGCTCAAGGCCGCGGTGACTTCGGAGCCGTACCGGCCGACCGCACCGCTGACCGTGCCGCTGGGCAAGCCGGAGGCCTGGAGCGTGGGCAAGGAGCCCAGCGTGCAGCACAAGGTCTCCCTGACGAATGAGGGTCCGGACGGCACGCCGGCCATCCGGCTCGATCTGACCTTCCCCGCGGGCAAGCACTGCTGGTTCATTCCCGGCTTGACGGTCACGGCTCCCGAGATCGATGGCTACCGGGCCTTGCGGTTCCGCTACAAGGCCACCTTGCCCACAGGTCCCAACCTGCTGTTCGCGCTCGCTGAGCGTGACGGCGGGCAGTACATCATCGACCCGCCAGTGGCGCAGAGCGCCGACTGGAAGGTCCTGGAGCAGCCGCTGGCGCAGTTCAAGCTGGCCGGCTGGAGCCGCGACCCGAACAACCACCTGGACCTGGAGAGCGGCATCAGCATCCAGACCGGTTGCCACGGAGTGGCCAACCCGGGCGGCAGCGGCAGCATCTGGATCGCCGAACTGACTTTCGTGCCTTGAGTTCGGTGTGACTGAACAGCACAGCGGCCCGGCCGATCCCGATTGGCCGGGCCGCTGTGTGCCGATGACACGCGCAGGTGGCGCCACTTCTCACCCATGTCCTTGTCGCCGTCTTACCTACTTGCCGGTGTCCTGCTTGATGAGGATCTTCTGGATCTGGCGGTTGATGTCCGCGTTGACCTGGCGCCGGTTGTCGCAGATCTCCGCGTCGAGGCGTTGCAGGTCCTGCTGCACGCCGAGCAGGACCTGTGCCCGCTTGGCGGATTCGCGGAGTTCGCCCACCAGCCACTCCTGGTTGAACTCCAGGGAGCCGGCCATGGCACCCAGCGCCTTCAGCCACTGCCCGAACTCGGCGGCCGGTGCGCGCACGATGAAGCAGTCACGGTTCCGCCACAGCCCGCTGGTCATGTCCTCGATGACGCCGAACATGAGTTCACGGTAGACCTGCTGGCCTTCCTGGTACTCCGTGATGAGCAGGCCCGCCGCATAGGTCATGGGCAGGTTCATCCGGCGCGATGACTCGGTGTACTGGGTGGCCAGGTCGGGCAGCAGGTGCTGCTCCATGGCTCGGGCGCTTTGCGCCTGCGGGTGCACCTGCCGGAAGGCCAACTGGCTGAGGAACTCGATGGGTCCCAGCTTCGGCATGGCGAGGCAGTTGTTGAAGACGGTGCCCGGGTTGGGCACGTAGTAGGTGGCCACGGGCGAGTTGCGCACGTCGATGAAGAACAGATCCGGCAGCCAGCGGATCATCACGGTGCCGGCGGCGTCGCGCTTCACGCTCATATCGAGCTTGGCGTTGACCGCGTTCATGGCCCCGGCCGTGTCGGGCGGCAGGCGTAGGATACCCCCGTCGATCAGCCAGCCTTGCGGCTTGACGAAAGTGAACGCGCGTTCCTTCGGCTCGGCGGCGCGCTCGAAACCCGGCGGCACCGGCGTGGTGGTCTGGGCGGCGACCGCCGGCATCAGGCAGCACAGGACAGAGAGGAGTCGACACCGTCGGACGCACCCCATGGGCATCTCCTGGCGTGCTGAGACAGACTACCCCCACACCGCGCTGAAGCGCGGCGTGGGGGTCACGTCGAGGTGGCGGGGCTAGTTGCGGCGCCCCAGGTTCAGTCCGACCTTGTCGAGCGCGGCGACTTCGTCCTGCTGCGCACCGGGCCAGACCAGGAACACCAGCGCGAACTGGTTCGGCGCGTTCTTCGGCTGCAGCACCAGGCAGCGATGGAACATGTTCTCGCCTTTGGCCTGGCCGAAGCAGGTCGTGCCGTCACCGGCCTCCTTCACCTGCGGCTCGGAGAACTGAGCCTTGTCGCCGACCGTGTTCTTCATCGGCGTGGCGAAGACCGTGTTGTAGAAGTCGCGGATGGGCACGTTACCCGGTCCCGCGAAGACCATGACGGTCACTCGGCCAGACGGTGCCACCGCGGACATCATGTGGATCTGGTCGTTGATCTGCTTGTCGCTCGGCTTCCAGCCGCTGGGGTAGTTGAGCTGATAGAGCCCCGCCGGATGGCGGTAGACACCGCCGCCGCTCGCCGGCGCGCCACCACCACCGCCTGCCGGTGGCTGACCGCCGCCACCGCCGCCACCACCACCGAGCACATCGCCGACGCCACCAGCGCCGCCACCGCCGCCCGCGGG
>CAZHGD010000014.1:0-75805 GCA_964531735.1 uncultured Fimbriimonadaceae bacterium
GGCCAGGAGGTGGTGAGCGGCGAACCGCACGGCCCACTCGCCCGGAAGCACACCCAACCTGCCTCGCCCTTGACGTGCTGAGCAACCTTCTCCACACTGACGCCTGGAGAGTCAGCCATGCCCGAGGTGGGCGGACTTGCCTCGCCCGGTCGTCTAGATGCCCTGGTGCTGGATGACCAGCAGCAACCCGTGCTGCGGGCGGTGGCGGCCGCCGCGCTGCCCAGCGAGCCGCTGACCGGCTCCACGACCACGCTCTGGGTCTGCCCGCAGGTGGCCTGGCTCCTCGACGAGGCCGGACGCCTCCTGGCCGAGTGGGACCCCCATACGCTCCTCGCCCGGTACCACGGCACGCCGCAGCCCTGGCGGCTGTGCCCGCGTTACCTGATGACGCTGACCCAGGCCTGGCTCAGCGACCTCGCGCACGGTTGGCACGAGACCCCAGCGCCCGGTCGCGACCAGATGGCGGCGGCCGGCCTGCTCGAGCACCTGACCCGTGGCCGCGTCGAGGTGCTCAGCGGTTGACCGTCGCCGGATAGGCGTCGGCCCGCCATCGCGGCACGCCCAGGTCGGCCAGCTCCAGGCCACAGTCCTGCGCCACCGTCAAGGTCCAGTCGTAGGCCGCCACGGCCTCGGGGCGGTGAGCGTCCGAACCGAGCACGATGCGGCAGCCCGCCTCGATGGCCGCGCCAATCAGCGCCGGATAGGTCTCGCGATGCGCCGGCGGCAGCTTGCGCGTGGTCAACTCGTTCAGCTCGACCATGGTCTGGTGCTGCGCGGCCGCGGCGAACACGCCCCGGTACCCATCCAGCACCGCACCCGTGAACGACTCGGTCAGTCCCAGGCGCGACAACATGATGCCCGGATGCGACAACGTGTCCACCTGGGGGTTGGCCGCCAGCCGCGCGGCCCAGGCGAACCAGCGGTCGATCACCGCCGCTCGCTCGGTGGCGTTCCAGGCGGGCTGGTCGTACCACCAGTGCTGCCCGCCGGGGAAGTGGTGGGTGCTGGCGATGACGTAGGCCAGACCGTCGGTCGGCACCACCAGCGAACCGTCTTCTAGAGCCCCGTCGGCGTCGACTTCGGCACCGACATACACCGGACACGGTCGCTCGGCCGCCATCAGATCGGCCCGGATGCGGTCGATCCGCGCCAGGTGATCCGGCTCGTGCAGATGCTCGGTGACGGCCAGCCAGGCCAGCCCGCGAGTCGCCGCGGCAGCCATGATCGCCGGCACCACCATCTCGTCGACCGCGTGGCCGCAGTACACCGTGTGGACGTGCGTATCGTAACGAACCTCGCTCACCAGCCCATCCTCGTTGGCCCCGGCTCGCGCCGCGGCCCCCCATGGTGGACCACATCCGCTTCGCTGTCCAGTTTCGCTATTGACATATGGTGCGCGACGCGCTATACTGCAACATACCCAGTGGGGTATATAGCCGCAAGGAGCGAAGACATGGCGACAGACACGGCACAGGGCTTGCCGGAGGTGGACGCGGCCACGCTCAAAGCGTGGTTGGATACGGATACGGTGACGCTGATCGACGTGCGCGAAGAGGCCGAGTATGCCGCGGCCCATATCCCGGGCGCCTTGCTGATGCCGACCTCGAAGTTCCAGCCCGACGCGGTGGCGCGCGCGGCCCACGGCCGAGTCGTCGTCCACTGCGCGTCAGGGATGCGCGCCACTGAGGCGTGCGCCAAACTGCTGACCTGCGGCTGCGACAACGTGTGGTTGTTCCGGCCCGGCGTGAAGGGCTGGCGCGAAGCGGGCTACGCGGTGGCCGGAGCCGGCCAGGAGAAGCTGCCGGTGCTGCGCCAGGTGCAGCTCATCGTGGGCACGGGCATCGTCATCGGCACAGCGTTGGGTCTCATGCTCAGCCCGTGGTTCTTCGCCCTGCCGGCGATGATGGGTTGCGGCCTGCTGATGGCCGGGGCCACCGGTAGCTGCCCGATGGCCGATGTCCTGGCCAAGCTGCCGTACAACAACTGCTCCGGAGGCTCCTGCCACCGTTGAGCGGGCACCTTGGCCCGCTCAACGGTGGACTCGCCGCCTACCGGCCCAGGTACGCGCGGTAGAGCGCGGCGTAGAGGCCGAGGACGCGCTCGGGATCGCTGCTCTGGGCGATTTCGGCCGACAGGTAGCCTTCGTAGCCCCACTCCTCGAGCAGCGGCAGCAGCTCGCGGTACGGGTAGTCGCTGGCGTCCAGTTCGTGCATGTGGATGTGGTTGACGTACTCGTAGACCTGACTGAGCGTCTCGCGGATGGAGCCACCGCAGACATCGCGCGGATCGCAGTTGTAGACGATGCCGACGGCCGGATGGTCGGCGTGTTCCACCGCGCGCAGCGCATAGCGCCACCAGTTGAACTGCCCGTGCATCTCGAGGTTTACCTCGAGGTCGAGGCCCTCGGCGAACTCGCCCAGCTCGCGCAGACAATCGCCTACGTAGGCGATCACGTCGGCCCGGTTGGTGCCCGCGTCGCGCGGCATGTCGTTGCCGAACACGCGGAGGCGCTGCGCATCGAGGTCGGCGGCCAGTTCCAGGTAGCGCTTGCACTCGTCCACACTGGCTTGCCGCGCGGCTGCGTCGGCGAACTCGAAGCGGTTGCTCACGCCCAGACCGGCGATGTCCACCAGCGCATCGTCGAACTGGTCGCGCACCGACCGCCGGGCCGCGGCGTCGAGGTCGAGGTCCACGCCGTGGGCATGGCCCAACTGCATCCGCAGCTCGATGGCGGCGAACCCTTTGGCGTGCGCCACCCGCAGCAGCGTCGGCAGGTCGAGGTGACGGCCGATGTCGAACGACAGCAGGCTGAGCTTCATGGCGCGAACACTCCTTCGCTGCCAGCCTGGTTCGCCCCAGCGACTCGATTCCTGCCCGGCGGGCCCGAACGCCAGTGGCCACGCCCGGACGGGCGTGGCCACGGTGTCATGGTATGGTCGTGCCAGCGCAGCTTGAGGGGTCGATCGGTGCCTCGGCCACGATGGTGCGCGGTTGCCCCGCCGCCGCGCTCAAGCCGAAGCTGACGGCGGCGGCGTGAGCACCAGGCAGCAGGAGATCAGTCGAGCAGGTTCTCCAACCCGACCGTCAAACCGGGGGCCAGGCCCAGCACCCGACGGGCGGCCAACACCACGCCCGGCATGAAGCAACTGCGGTCGATGGAGCGGTGCGACAGGCGCAGCGTCTCGCCCTGGCCGCCGAGGAGCACGTCCTGGTCGGCCACGAAGCCCGGCATGCGCACGCTGTGGACGTGAACGAACTCGTCGCTGCCGCCGCGCGAGCCGGCCAGCTTCTCTTCTTCGTCCACCGGGGTGTCACTGAAGGCGCCGCCCCGAGCGGCCACCATGCCTTGCAGCGTCTTCAGCGCGGTGCCGCTCGGCGCGTCGCGCTTGTTCTCGTGGTGGTACTCGATGATCTCGGCGTAGTCGAAGTGCTTCGCCGCCTCAGCCGCGAACCGCATCATCAGGATCGCGCCGATGGCGAAGTTCGGCGCCATGAACGCCGGCACGCTCTGCTCGCGGGCCCGCTGGTCGAGCGACGCCAGCTCCTCGGCGGCCAGTCCGGTGGTGCCGATCACCGGCGCCACGCCGAGGCCCAGCAGCCAGGGCAGGTTCTCGCGAGCCGCCGCCGCCACGGTGAAGTCGATGGCCACCTTCGGACCGGTCGCGCGCACCGCCTCGGCCACGCTGCTGAAGATCGGCAGACCGAGGTCGGCCCCGGCGCCGGGCAGGTCCACGCCGCCCACGGCCTCGAGCCCCGCCGCCGCCCGGACGGCCGCGGTCACCATGCGACCCATCTTGCCCGCCGCGCCAATCACCAAGACCGGAATCGTCTCGCTCATGCCTGCACCACTTTCCACCACGTGGCGGCCCGCTTGTCGGTCACCGGGCCAACCACACTCAACACATACTCGCCGCCGCCGAAGACCCGCCGCGTCGCCCTGGCGACGTCCTCGACGGTGGTCGCGGCCACGCCCTGGATGGTCTCCTCGACGGTCACGCGGCGGCCCTCCTGGAACCAGCCGCGCGCCAGCCGGGCCAGCCGCGTGCCCAGTGATTCCGAGGCCAGCAGGATGGTGGCCCGCGAGTAGGACTTGGCCCAGGCCAGTTCCTCCTCGGTGACACCGTCGGCCAGCAAGCGCTCGATCTCGCCGATGCAGACCTTCAGCAACTCGGTGATCCGGCCCGGGTGCGCCGCGGCCTCGATGATCATCAGGCCGGTGTCCCGCTGGGTCTGCCAGTTGCTGCTGATCTGGTAGGCCAGTCCGCGGTTCTCGCGCACCTCCTGGAACAGCCGGCTGCTCATCGTCGCGCCGAGGAGCGCGTCGAGCAGCCACAGGGCGTAACGGTCGGGGTCAGCGGCGCCACCGGCCGGGGCCGCGAGCGACAGGTGGACCTGATCCACCTCCAGCCGACCGGCGGCCAGGCCGCTGTGGAATTCGGGCACCGGATCGACCAGCGGCGCGGAGTGCGGCGGCAGATCGCGCCAGGCTGCGCCGGCCAGGTCGGCCAAGTTCGCCGCGTCCACCGCGCCGACGCCGATCAGCCAGGTCCGGTCGCCGGTGTAGTGTGCACGCCGGTAGGCGGTCAACCGCGCGGCGTCGAACTCGGCCACCGACGCCGCCGTGCCCAGCACCGGCAGCGCCAACGGGTGGGCGCCCCAAGCCTGTCGGGCACACAGCTCGTTGACCAGGTCGGACGGCGAATCGTCCGCCTCGAGGATCTCCTCCAGGATGACGTTCTGCTCGACATCGACGGCGGCCTGGTCGAACTCGCCGCCGACGATGAGTTCGGCCAGCAGCTCCAGCGCCTGGCCCACGTGCTCGGGCAAGACCTGCATCGTATAGCAGGTGGCCTCATGCGTGGTGTAGGCGTCGAACTGGCCGCCCAACGCCTCGATGGCCCGCGCCAGCGCCTGGGCGCTATAGCGCGGGCCACCTTTGAACACCATGTGCTCGATGAAGTGCGCAATGCCGTTGTCGGCCGGCGTCTCGTAACGCGTGCCGCAACGAAGCCACACCCCCAGATGGACCGAGGCCGCCTCTGCGACGGCCTCGGTGGCCACCTGGACTCCCACCGGCAGCCGGTTCATGGTGGCGATGGTTGACATCAGCGCATCATCACTGGCCGACTGCGGTCAAGTCGCCTCACGCCTCGTCGTGACCTTCGGGCGCATGACCTTCGGGCGCGTGACCTTCGGGCGCATTGCCCTCGGGCGCATGGCCTTCGGGTACGTTGCCTTCCGGACCGTCGTCACGCCGGCCACGCGGCTGCGGGCGATCCGGCTCGCCATAGCCGAAGCCCTGGCTGCCGCCGCGGTCGTACGGTCGCGGCGAGCGATCCTGGCCCTGACGGTCACCACCGCCCCGGTTGCCGCCGCGGTCGCCGCCGCGGTCACCACCGCGGTCACCGCCGCGGTCACCACCGCGGTCACCGCCACGGTCGCCGCCCCGGCCGCCGCGGTCACCACCGCGACCACCGCGATCGCCGCCCCGGTCACCACCGCCCCGGCGCGGCTGCGGGTGCCGGTCGCGCGGGCCACGATCGCCCCGCTCACCGCCCTCGCCACCGGCCATGTTGATGATGATCGGGATGTCGGTGCGCTCCAGGTTGATGCGGCCCTGGTCGTCAATCTCGGTGACCCGCACGGGCAGCCGATCGCCGATGGAAACCACGTCCTCGACGCGCCCGATGCGCTCGGCCGCGAGCTTCGAGATGTGGACCAGGCCTTCCTTGCCCGGCAGCACTTCGACCATGGCGCCGAAGCCGAAGATCCGGGTCACCGGGCCTTCGTACTCCTCGCCCACCTTGACCTCGCGCGTCAGTGCCCGCACGGCGTCGCAGGCGGCCTTGCCGCCGGCGCCGTCGGCCGCCGCCACGAACACGCGGCCGTCCTGCTCGACGTCGATCCGCGCGCCGGTCTCCTCTTGGATCTTGCGGATGGTCTTGCCACCCGGGCCGATCAGCGTGGCGATCTTCTCGGGGTCGATCTGGATGACCTCGATGCGCGGCGCGTACGGCGAGATGTCCTCGCGCGCTTGCGGGATGGTCTCGAGCAGCTTGCCGCGAATGTGCGCCAGCGCTTCTTGCGCCTGGTCCAGGGCCGCCGCCATGATCTCGCGGGTCAGGCCCGAGCACTTGATGTCCATCTGCAGCGCGGTGATGCCGTTCTCGGTCCCGCAGACCTTGAAGTCCATGTCGCCGCAGTGGTCTTCCAGACCCAGGATGTCGGTCAGCACGACCGACTTGTCGCCTTCCTTGAGCAGGCCCATCGCCACGCCGGCCACCGGCGAGGCGATCGGCACGCCGGCGTCCATCAGCGCCAGCGTGCTGCCGCAGACGCTGGCCATGGACGAGGAGCCGTTGCTCTCCAGGACCTCCGAGACGATCCGCATAGTGTACGGGAAGACCTCTTCGCTCGGCAGCACGGCGTACAGCGCGCGCTCGGCCAGGAAGCCGTGGCCGATTTCGCGCCGGCCGGGGCTGCCCATGCGCTTGGTCTCACCCACGCTGTACGGCGGGAAGTTGTAGTGGTGGTAGTAGCGCTGCGCGCCGCCCTCGAACAGCCAGTCGGTGGTCTTGCGATCACCCAGCGTGCCCAGCGTGACGACCGACAAGACCTGCGTCTCACCGCGCGTGAACAGGCCCGAGCCATGGACCCGCGGGACGGCGCCGGCCTCGGCGTCGATCGGCCGCACCGTGCGCGTGTCACGGCCGTCGGCGCGAACACCTTCGTCGAGGATCATCCGCCGGATGACCTCGGCCTCGATCTGGTGCACGTAGCGCTTGATCTCGGCCTCTTTGTCGGCCAGCTCTTCTTCGGCCACCAGCGTGCTGATGACCTCGGTGCTGATGGTGTCCAGCGCCGTGTAGTGCTGCTTCTTGCCCGGCGCACCCAGCGCGGCGCGCCACTGCGGCGCCATCAACGCGCGCACGCGCTCCTTCAGCGCCTCGTCGGTCTGCGGCAGGCCGAGATCGACCTTCTCGAGGCCGACCATCTGCCGCAGCTCTTCCTGAATGCGGCACAGCTCCTTGATGGCGGTGTGCCCACACTCGAGAGCGGTCAGCAGGTCGTCGGCCGGCAACTCGTTGGCCTGGGCCTCGACCATCGCAATGGCGTCGGCCGTGCCGGCCACCATCAGGTCGAGCTGCGAGCCCTCGAGCTGCTCATAGGTCGGGTTGATCACCGGCGCGCCGTCGATCCAGCCGACGCGCACCGAGCCGACCGGACCGTCAAATGGGATGTCGCTGATGTGCAGCGCGGCGGACGCGCAGAGGGCCGCCAGCGAGTCGGGGTTGATCTCGGGCTCGACCGCCAGCGGATGGATGACGATCTGCACTTCGTTGCGCATACCGTCAGGGAACAACGGCCGCAGCGGGCGGTCCGTCATCCGTGCGCAGAGCACGGACTTCTCACCGGGCCGTCCTTCGCGCCGGAAGAAGGTCACCGGGATTTTGCCCGCGGCGTAGCTCTTGGCTTCGAACTCCACCGTCAGCGGGAAGAAGTCGCCGTCGCCGCGCGCCGGCCCCAAGGTGGCGGTGGCCAGCACGGTCGTGTCGCCGTAGCGCACCACCACGCTGCCGTTCGCCTGCTTGGCGAGCCGACCGGTCTCAATGACGAGCTCTCGCTCGCCAAGCTGGCAGGATACTGTGGTCACTCTCATCGCCCTCGTCTCTCACTTGCAGATCAAGGGCGCGGGAGGTCCGACCTGGAGGAATGGCCGCGCAGGGAAGCGGTGTCTGGATTACGGCTGGACGGCAACTGCGCCACCGTCCCGCTGACCAACGTGGCCAGGGTCTGCCGAGGCAAAACGCATTCCCGCGCCCGGGAGCACAGGAATCAGCCGCGCAGGCCGAGGTCCTCCACGACTTTGCGGTAGGCCGCTTCGTTCGTCCGCTTCAGGTACGCCATGTGCTTCCTGCGGCTGGCGACCATCTTGTACAGGCCGCGCCGCGAATGGAAATCCTTCGGCAACGCCTTCAGGTGCGTGGTCAGTTGTTGAATCCGCCGGGTCAGCAGCGCGATCTGCACCTCCGGGGAACCAGTGTCCTGGTCGGTGCGCGCGAACTGCGTGACGATGGCCGCCTTTTCGGCCCCTTCGAGCATTCTGGGCTCCTTCTGGTCCTTGACTGGTGTCGCAGCATACCACACCATCGCCCCGGTGGCAACCGCCCTGCGGGCGGGCATGGCGCGTCCAGTCGGCGGACCAGTCGGCGTGGCGCGGCCTGCCGTACGCCATCGGTCGGCGACGGCCGCGCCTGCGTCAGGGCCGGATCATGGCGATGATCGAGCCGACGCCACCCCGGCCACGCCGGCACTCAAGCGGTTACCGGCCCGGCCCCTAACCCGGCGGGTGGCCCGCGTCAGCCGCGCGCCGCGCGAGCTTCGGCCTCGATAGCGCGTGGGTGCAGCAGGTTGTTCTCCTTGTGGATGTGCTGGTGCAGATCGGCCTCCAGCTCCGCCAGGCCGTCGAGCAGCGCCCGGAACGTACCGCAGGCGTCCTCCGGCGCGGTGTAGTCGCTGGTCAGCCGCCGCATCGTCGCCAGGGCTGCACCGGCCTGATCGTGCTCGTGTTCCATCATCGCGATGGGCTGACGCACCGTGGCGAAGCAGGCCTCACCCGCGCCGTCACCGCCCAGACGGCGTATGTACGGGAACAGAATCCGCTCTTCCTTCAGCAGGTGCGCGGCGAGCTCCGCCTGCAGCGCCAGGTAGATCGGCGCCAACTCGGCGAGCCAGGGATGGCGCGCGCCATGCACCGGTTGCACCTTGGCCAGCAGCGCCTGCAGGCGGGGCAACTCCGCGCGCAGGTAGGCATGGTGCGTGGCTTCGATGTGGGTGGTCAGGTCCGCCAACGTCGCCTGGCTCCAGTCGGTCTCGCCTTCTTCAGGCCCCGCCTGCTGCAGCTCGGCCAGCACGGCCGACACCGCCAGGCCACGCCCGGCGCACGCCGCCTGCAGGCTCACCTTGCCGCCGCAGCAGTAGTCGATCCCCAGTCGCTCGAACACCCGCGACCGGCTCGGCCGCTCGCGCACCAACTCACCCACCGTCTGCTGTGTGTCCAGCGTCGCCATGTCTGTCTCCGGTCGCGCCACGCTCGGTGAGCCGACCTGCTTGACAGCCATCGTGCGATCGTGTATTCTGGATGTAAAGGTTCGGATATACGCAAACGGAGCGCTGATGCTATCCCAGACGGCCGAATACGCGTTGCGGGCGATGGTGGTGCTGGCGGAGCAGCCAGAGGAGTTGTGGACCACCGAGCGACTGAGCGAGACCGCCAGAGTGCCGCCGGGCTACCTCGCCAAGGTCATGCGCGACCTGGGCCGCGCCGGGCTGGTCAAGGCGCGCCGCGGACCGGGCGGTGGCCACTACCTGGCGCGACCCGCTGACCAGATCAACCTGGTTGAGATTGTCCGCGCGGTGCAGCCGTTCGAGCGGCTCAAGGAGTGCCCGCTCGGACTCCCGCAGCATGCCGACGCGCTCTGCCCGTTGCACCGCCGACTCGACGAGGCGCTGGGCTCCATCATGGACGTCTTCACCGCCACCACCATCGACGAACTGCTGGGCGAGGCCACGCCGGCCAGGCGGCTGACCGCCGGCGGCTGAGACCAGCGGTTGCCTTCGGTCACCGGTGCGCACTACACTGCGCGCCATGAGCACCGCACCACCCAACCTGGTCGTCTTCATCTGCGATGACCTGGCCGACGGCGATCTGGCCTGCCACGGCAATCCGTACACGCGCACGCCGCACCTCGACCGGCTGCACCACGAGGGCACCCGGCTGACGCGCTACTGCTCGGGTCCGCTGTGTACACCGGCACGCGCCGCGCTGATGACCGGCCGCCATCCTTACCGCACGCGCGCCATCGACACCTACCTCGGCCGCTCCACCATCGATCCCGGCGAGGTCACCTTGCCCGAGGTGCTGCAACAGGCCGGCTACGCCACCGGCCTGTTCGGCAAGTGGCACCTGGGCGACACCCATCCCTGCCGACCCGAGGACAAAGGCTTCGCCGAGGCGTTCTACCACCTCGGTGGCGGCTTGCAGCAACCGGGCAACGTGGGCCGGCCGGCCTACTTCGACCCGGACCTGGTCCACAACGGTGAACTCGTGCCCACGCAGGGCTACTGCAACGACCGGTTCGCCGACGCCGCGGTGGCCTTTGTCGAGTCGCACCACGCCGTGCCGTTCTTCTGCTACTTCGCGACCAACCTGCCGCACAGCCCGTTCGAGATCGCCGAGGAGTGGATCGAGCCCTACCGCGCGATGGGCCTGCCGGAGAAGCTGGCGCGCGTCTACGCCATGGTCGAGAACATCGACCACCACAACGGCCGCGTGCTCCAGGCCATCGACCGACTCGGCCTGCGCGAACAGACGCTGGTGCTGTTCACCTCGGACCATGGCCCGTGCGGCTCGGCCCATATCGATGGCCGGCCCCGGTTCAACCGCGGCTGGCGCGGGTTCAAGTCGCAGATGTACGAAGGCGGCCTGCGCGTGCCGGCCCTGCTGCGCTGGTCGGGCGTGCTCGACGCCGGCCGCGACCTCGACCGGCTGACCAACCCGATCGACTGGCTGCCCACCTTCGCCGCGGCCTGCGGCGTGCCGCTGCCCAGCGACCGCGTCATTGACGGCGCGAACCTGTGGCCGCTGCTGACCGGGCAGGTCGCCGCTGAGGATTGGCCCGACCGCAGCATCCCGATCCAGTGGCACCGCGGCGACCTGCCGGTGCGCTACCGCAATGCCGCCAACCTGCACCAGCGGCTGAAGTGGTACCGCCCCGCCGAGGACGCGCCCGACGAGCTCTACGATGTCGCGGCCGACCCCAGCGAGGAGCACAACCTGGCCGCGTCGCAGCCCGAGGCCACCGCGCGGCTCCGCGCCGAATACGACGCCTGGTTCGACGATGTCTCGGCCACGCACGGCGCCACGCCGGCCGAGAACTACGCGCGGCCACGAATCGTCATCGGTGCCGCCGCGCAGCCGCGCACCTGCCTGACCTGGCAGGACTGGCGGCGCTATGACGACCGCGAAGGCTGGACCGAGGACCTGCCGGGCTACTGGCCGGTGACCATCGCCGCCACGGGCGACTACGCCGTGACCATCGATCTGGCGCCGCAGGCCGCAGAGCAGCCGCTGCACTTTGGCTGCGGGCCGACTGAACGGGTCGTGCCGCTGCTGCCGCACCTGGCCACGGTCTCGTTCGATCGGCTGCACCTGGAGGCCGGTGACTGGAACCTTGAAGCCTGGCTGGGCGAGGACGCGCCGCGCGTGGGCGTGCGGTACGTGCATGTGCGGCGGGCGGAGTAGTGCGGTTCGCGTCGCCGCAGGTTGGGTGGTCACCGTGACGCCGGCCGGCGCCGGGCGTCAGGGCGAGGAAGCCACGCGGACGACCGGGAGGGCGAAGCTCCTGCTGAGCCGGCCGTGGCGCGGTTGGCCACCGACCCGCAACGCGGCACCGCACCGTCGGTGCCGATCCGCGGCCGGGGTCGCGCCACCCACGCGTGTCGCGGCATCGCCTGGGCCTGGCAGTTGGCCGGCAGGGGTACGGCCGGCTCAGCAAGAGCTTCGCCCTCCCGCTCGGCGTCGGGGTCGACCGGTCTATGCCGTCGTCCGGGAGCGCCGCCCGCCGCTGCGCCGGCCGGGCCACGCGAACTGCCACCGACACCTCGCCCCCGCCCCTTGCCCGAGCGCCCGCCACGTGCTACCCTCGCCTCGCCAGGAGGGTGCCGTGTCGCCGGAACCAGACCAGGTGGCCGAGTTCATCGCGCGGTGGTCGGCCTCGTCAGGGGCCGAGTTGGCCAACTCGCAGATGTTCCTGGCCGAGCTGTGCCGACTGCTCGAGGTGCCGCCGCCCGACCCGGCCGTCGGCCAGAACGCCGCCGACAGCTACGTGTTCGAGCGACAGGTCACCTTCGACAACGGCGACGGCACCACCAGCCTCGGCCGCATCGACCTCTACCGGCGCGGCTGTTTCGTGCTCGAATCCAAACAGGGGACCTTGCGCAAGGAGGCCGAGGACGCCGCCCGGCAGGCGCTGCTCGGGTTCGTGCCGAAGCGCAAGGCCGGCGCGGCCACGCGCGACACGCCCGGCTGGGACCAGGTCATGCGCCGGGCCAAGGCCCAGGCCGAACGCTACGTGCGCGCCCTGCCGGCCGACGAGGGCCGGCCGCCGTTCGTGCTGGTGGTCGACGTCGGCCACGTGATCGAGGTCTACGCGGAGTTCTCGCGCACCGGCGGCCTCTACGTGCCGTTCCCCGACCCGCAGAGCCACCGCCTGCGCCTGGCCGACCTGGCCGACGAGGCCGTGCGCGATAGGCTGCGGCGGATCTGGCTCGCGCCGCTCGACCTCGACCCGTCGCGGCGCAAGGCGCGAGTCACCCGCGACATCGCCGAGCGGCTCGGCCGGCTGGCCAAGGTGCTGGAGGACGACGGCCACGATCCCGAGGGTGTCGCCATCTTCCTCATGCGCTGCCTGTTCACCATGTTCGCCGAGGACGTCGGCCTCTTGCCACCCGACGGGTTCACCAACCTGGTGCAGTCGCTGCTGGCCACGCCCGACAAGTTCCAGGGGATGGCCGGCGAACTGTGGCGCGCCATGAAGGTCGGCGACTTCTCGGCCGCACTGCGCGACCGCGTGCTGCGGTTCAACGGCCGCCTGTTCGCCGACGCCGTGGCCATGCCGTTGAGCGCCGATCAGTTGCGCCTGCTGTTGCAGGCCTCGGAGGCCGACTGGGCCGACGTCGAGCCGGCCATCTTCGGAACGCTCCTCGAACGCGCGCTGTCGCCGCTGGACCGGCACAAGCTGGGCGCGCACTACACGCCGCGCGCCTACGTCGAGCGGCTGGTGATGCCGACCATCATCGAGCCGTTGCGCGCCCGCTGGGCCGCGGTGCAGGCCGCCGCCGAGAAGCTGGACGGCGCGGGCGACCGGCCCGCGGCGGTGCGCGCGCTGCACGAGTTCCAGCGTGAGCTGTGTACGGTCCGCGTGCTCGACCCGGCCTGCGGCTCGGGCAACTTCCTGTATGTCACCTTGGAGCACCTCAAGCGCCTGGAAGGCGAGGTGCTCGACGCGCTGACCGCCCTCGGCGAGCACCAGGGCCTGCTGGAAGGCGCCGAGGTCACCGTCGGCCCGCACCAACTGCTCGGCCTGGAGGTCAACCCGCGGGCGGCCCACATCACCGAGTTGGTGCTCTGGATCGGCTACCTGCAATGGCACTTCCGCACCCACGGCCAGACCCCGCCGCGCGAACCGGTCCTGCACGACGACCACAACATCGAGTGCCGCGACGCGGTCCTGGCCTGGGACGCCGTGGAGCTGGTGCGTGATGAGCACGGCAAACCGGTCACCCGCTGGGACGGCCGCAGCACCAAGCCGCATCCGGTCACCGGCGATGAAGTACCCGACGAGACCAAGACCGTGCCGGTCTATCGCTACCTCAACCCGCGCCCGGCGGTGTGGCCGGAGGCGGATTTTGTGGTGGGGAATCCGCCGTTCATTGGCGGATGGTTGCTGCGGCAAGCCAAAGGCGACGGCTACGTCCAAGCCCTGTGGAGTGTCTATCCGTGGGTGCCCGAGAAGGCCGACTACGTTGCCTACTGGTGGGACCGCGCCGCTGAGGCAACCCGTGCTGGACGAGTTCGCGCGTTCGGACTGATCACCACCAATAGCATCAAGCAAGTGTTCCAACGGCGCGTACTCAGCCGCCACATCAGTGCCGCAGAACGACCGCTGCGTCTGGCGTTCGCTGTGCCAGATCACCCGTGGACCGACGAGGAAACGTCAGCCGCCGTACGGATTGCCATGACGGTCGGTACAGCCGATGCAAGTTGCCAGCAGCACCTCGCCACGGTTGTCGGCGAGGTCGGCGGCGAGGCGACGATACAGTTGAGGCCGGTGTCCGTCCTCAACGCAGACCTGTCGTCTGGTGCCGACCTGGACGCGGCGGTGGCGCTGCGCGCCAACTCGGGCATCTGCTCGCCAGGCGTCCAGCTCTACGGTGCCGGCTTCATACTGTCCGCCAACGAAGGCCACGCCATGCGCACCGCAGCGAGAACCGAGGCAGCGCGCGAGGTCATCCGTCCATACCTTAACGGCCGCGACCTGATGGCAAACGCGCGCGGCGCCTTCGTGGTAGACTTCTCAGGTCTCGCACGCGACGAGGCCGCATTCCTGCATCCGGAGGCGTACCAACACATCCTCGACCGCGTCAAGCCAGAGCGCGACCAGAACCGACGCGGGTCCATACGCGAGCTATGGTGGCGGTTCGGTTGGGAAAGGCCAGCCCTGCGGGCTGCATGCGCTGGACTGTCGCGCTTCATCAGCACGCCAGAGACCGCCAAGCACCGCGTCTTCGTGTTCGTGGACAGCGACTACCTGCCCGACAACAGGTTGACGAACGTAGCAACCGACGACCCGTTCGTTCTGGCTGTGGCATCGGCGAGGCCGCACACAGCATGGTCTTTGGCTGCCGGAGGTACACTGGAGGACCGTCCGGTCTACACCAAGACCCGCTGCTTCGACCCCTTCCCCTTCGCCGACCCGCCCGAGCCGCTGAAGCAGCGCATCCGCGAGCTGGGCGAGGCGTTGGACGCCCATCGCAAGCGGCAGCAGGCGGCGCATCCGACGCTCACCCTGACCGACATGTACAACGTGCTGGAGAAGCTCCGCGCCGGCGAGGCGCTGACCGCCAAGGACAAGCTGGTCCACGAGCAGGGCCTGGTCACCGTGCTGCGGCAGCTTCACGACGAGTTGGACGCGGCGGTGTTTGCCGCCTATGGCTGGCCGGCCGACCTGAGCGATGAGGAGTTGCTGGCGCGGCTGGTGGCGCTGAACGCCGAGCGCGCGGCCGAAGAGCGGCGCGGGCTGGTGCGCTGGCTGCGGCCCGACTATCAGAACCCGCACGGCACGCCGGTGCAGACCACGCTCAACCTCGGCGAGGAGGCGGACGCGCCGGCCGGACCCGCCCCGGCTCGCCGAGCGCTCCCGACGCGGCTGACCGAGCAGCTGCAGGCGGTGCGCGAGGCGTTGTCGGCCGGTGACGGGCCGTTGACCGCCGACGACGTGGCGCGGCGGTTTGACGGCAAGCTCACCGCCAAGCGCCGAGCGCTACTCGCCGAACTGCTGGAGGCCCTGGCCGACAGCGGTCAGGCCAGGCGGGTGGATGCCACGCGGTTCGCGGCGAATTGACGGCCAAGCCGGCGCGCCGGACCACCAGGCCGGACCGCGGGCGTCTCGCCCGCACGGCACCGGACCACACCGCCACGGCGGCGGGCGGGACGCCCGCGGTCCAGACCGTCGCCAGCGTGTCGGGAACTACCGCGTCGGGCGGTTCGTTCGGGATAGCTGAGCTACGGGGGGTGTCACCATGATGACCACCAGACGGCAATGGCTCGCCGGACTGCTCGGGCTGCCGCTGCTGAGTCGCCAGGCGGCGGCCGCGCCGCTTCGCCGTGAGTTCGTCATCGAGGAGTTCCACATCGCCGGCTTCCAGTACCACGACGGCCCGCAGGTGCTGCCGAGCCTGTCGGAAGGGCAGGAACTGCGGCTGGTCAACGAGCCCGAGAACCCGCACGACGACAAGGCCGTGCGCCTCGAGTACGCCGGCCATCATCTGGGCTACGTGCCGCGCACACGCAACCGGCCGATCTTCCGGCTGGTCGCTCAGGACGCACCGCTGCGCGTCGTCGCGGTCCACGTCAACCAGGACCGCGAACCCTGGTTCGCCGTCTGGGTGCGCATCACCATGGTGGTCTGACGCCGGGCCGCGGCCTTACGACCCAAACCGGAACGAGTAGAGGTCGGCATCGGCCAACTCGACACGCAACCGGACCGGTCTGCCCGCCACGGCGGCCAGGCTCGGTTGGCCCTTCCAGGCTACCGGGTGCTCGATCTCGTCACCGAACAGCACCTCGCTGTCGGCCAGCGCAAAGCCGGGCAGCGGCTGGCCGTCGGCGCCGCACAACTCGAAGCGCATCGCGCCGGCGGCCGAGGTGGCGTAGTTGACCACCAGGCGACTGCCCTGGAAGACCAGCGGCCGGGTGAGCAACTGGCCACCGGCCATCTCGGCGCGCACCGAGACGAAGCCGTCGGTGCGGATGACGCCGCGCCGGAAGCGCAGGTCCGGGTGCCGGTAGTGCTCGGTCCAGTACACCGACATCTCCGTCGGCGAGGTCTGGATGAGACCCCACGCGGGGTAGTTGGTGCGGTCGGTCCAACTACGCGGATCGGGTCCGGGCAGCAGGAAGCCTTCGGCCCAGCGCTCGAAATGGACGCCGTCGCGGCTGCTCATCAGCACGCCGTCGGAGACGCCGGGCTCGTGGCGGTCGGGCCACTTGCGCCGCTCGGGCACGAAGCGGGCCGGCAAGCCGATCAGCAGGTGTGGCGCGCGGTGGTACGGCAGGATGTTGTTGGTGTAGAGGTGCTCTGGTTTGGCCGCGCCGTAGTTCAGCGCGACCGGCTGCGACCAGGTCAGGAAGTCCTTTGAGGTGGCCCGGTCGATGCAGCGCACACCGTTGCGGAAGACGCGGAAGAAGCACACGTACTCGCCGTGGGCAGCGTCCCAGAAGGCCAGGTTGTGGCTGTCGAACGCGCCTTTGGTCAGGATCGGCTCGGGGCGCACCTGCCGCCAGTGATAGCCGTCGGGCGAGGCGAAGCCGAACAGCGGGTTGGCGCCGCCGACGGCCTTGTAGCGCTGGTCGGCCGGGGCGGCGGGATTGGTGTCGAGGAACGGCGAGAAGTTGTGGCTGCCCTGGCCCGACCAGACGATGTTGTTGTCCTTCGAGCCGCCGAAGGCCACCAGGCCCAGGCGTGGCCGCTCGAAGTGCCGGCCGTCACCGCTCTCGGCGGTGCAGACCAGTTCGGGATGGCCCGAGCCCTCTTCGCCGGAGCCACGGAAGTAGAGCCGCACGCGGTCGCGGTCGCGGAAGACGGTCAGGTAGGCCGAGGTGGTGCCCTCGTGCGGCGCATCGGGCGCGAAGGCGATGTCTGCCGGCACCGGGTGGTGCAGTTGTCGGCGGGCCGAACCGGTCAGGCTGTCCACCAGCGCGGAGTCGACGAACAGTTCCAGCCGCGAGCCGATGTCGACGGGTTCGGCGGTGTTGGCGCCCGGCGCGGTGGCGGACAGACAGAGCAGCATTGCGCTGTTGAGCGAAGCGACCATGAGCCATGCTCCTGGCCGCTGGTTGGCCACCGCGGCGCGGCTACCTGCCGCGCGCCGCCGCCGACGCGCGGGTCAGCACGGTTGGTGGTTGCACGACGACCAGTAGCTCAGCACCTGCCCCATGGTGGCCTGCAAGGCATCCATGCCGAACGGCTTGACGATGTAGCTGTTGGCATGGTTCTGGTAGGCCAGGACCACGTCACGGGACGAGTCCGAGGTGGTCAGGACCACGACGGGAATCGCCCGCAGTGACGCGTCGGACTTCACCCGCTGGAGGACTTCGATGCCGTCGGCCTTGGGCAGCCGCAGGTCGAGGAGCACCAGCCCAGGGCGCTCGTCGTCTCCGCCGGTGCCACCTTCGGCGGCAAAGCGTTGCAGGAAGCGTATGGCCGCCTCGCCATCGGCCACGTGCGCCACGGTCGTGCCAGGTGAGACATCCGCCATCGCGGCAAGCACCAGTTCGGCGTGGTCGGGGTTGTCCTCGACCAGCAGCACCCGGGTCAGCGACTCTGTGGCCACCATGCTACCTCCCGACCGCCGCAAGACGGGCTCCTGGCACCGGGCCCGGCCGGCGCAAGTTGCCGCTCTGGCTACTGCAGTCCCCGTCCGGCTCGGACTGCACCAGGTCCGCGGCTGGCAGAATCTGCCCAAGACCACTTGGCTGACCAACGCCGCTGACACCACCTAGACCGGTGCCCGCGCTCGGCGTCCCAGGTCAGCCAAGCAGCCCATACCCAGTGGTATCGCCCAACGCGCTGCCCGCGTCAACGCGCCCCAGGACACGTTGACGCAACAATCCACCGCGCCACCAACCGGCGGCCTGGCCCTAGAGAGCGAGGAACAGACCGAGCGGGGCCTTGACCAGCTCGATCAGCGCGCCGGCCTGGAGCATCAGCAGCACGGTGGCCACCGCGCAGACGCCCACCACCACGGGTGTGCAGAAAGCGGGTCGGAGGACCAGCCCGGGCGGCGGGGGCTGGTGGAACATCACCCGGACCACGTTCATGTAGTAGAACGCCGAGATGACGCTGTTGACCACAATCGCCGCGCCGAGCCACCAGTAGGGCGTGTACGAGACCGTCGAGACGAGGATCAGCAGCTTGCCGACAAAGCCGGCGGTGGGCGGGATGCCGGTGAGCGACAGCATGAACACCAGCATGGCGATGGCCATCGGCATCGAGCGGCGGGCCAGACCGGCGTAGTCCGCGATGCGCTCGCTGCCGCTGCTGCGCTGGTACCAGACGACCACCGCGAAGGCGCCGGTGGTCATGAACAGGTAGGCAGCCAGGTAGACCAGCAGCGCCTCGACGCCCGGCGTCTGCGCGCCGCGGGCATCGCAGTAGTTGCAGGCCACCGCCGCCAACATGTAGCCCGCGTGCGCCACGCTGCTGTAGCCCAGCAGGCGCTTCAGGTTGGTCTGGAGCAGCGCCAGCAGGTTGCCCACGAACATGGTCGCCACCGCGATGATGGCGAGCAACACGCGCCAGTCGAGAACCGGCTCGGCGAAGTCGCGCAGGCCCAGGCCGAGGATGAAGAACCGCGTCAGGACGGCGAACGCCGCGCCCTTCGAGCCGACGGCGAGCAGCGCCGCCACCGGGGTGGGCGCGCCTTCGTAGATGTCGGGCGCCCACTGGTGGAACGGCACCGCGGCCACCTTGAAGCCCATGCCGACGAGCACCAACGCCACGGCGACCAGCTTCAGCATCTCGTTGCCCGGCTGGTGGTAGGCCCGGGCGATGTCGAGCAGCGCCGTGGAACCGGCCAGCCCATAGAGGAACGAAAAGCCGTAGAGCATCACGCCCGAGGCCACGGCACCGTAGATCAGGTACTTGAGCGAAGCCTCGCCCGACCGCATCGTTTCGCGTTCGCTGGCCTTGTCGCGCCCCAGCAGGAAGCCCACCAGGATGTAGCTGGCGATGCTCAGGTACTCGAACGACAGGTAGACCATCACCAGATCGTTGGCGCCGGCGAGCAGCACCACGGCCAGGAGCGTGAACACCAGCAGGGCGAAGTAGACGCCGCGCTCGGCGCGGATGTGCTCCAGGTAGTCCATGCTGATCAGGACCACCAAGGCACCGAGCACGATGGCCAGGAGGCGGAAGAAACGCAGGAAGTCATCGGCGCGATAGAGCCCGCCGAACAGGTTCTCCGGCGGGTTCGCGCCGGCCCCGACGCCAGCCGCGGGCAGCAGGCACAGCAGCAGACCGCCGAGCGCCACGTAACCAAGGCGGTGCTTGCGCCGCGGATCGCCGATGGCGATGTCGAGCAGGAGCAGCACCAGCCCCAGCACCAGCAGGGCAGTTTCGGTGGCCAGCGAGCCCCAGGGGAATCCGGTCACGAGACAGCTCCTACAGCCGCAGCGTGGTCAGCAGGTGGTAGCTGTACTGGTTGATCAGTTCCAGCACCACCGGTCCGGGCACCAGACCGATGGCCAGGCTCAGCGCCACCAGCGGCGCCATGGTCACCAACTCGGCCACGTTCATATCGCTCAGCCGGCCATGCGCCTTCTCGACGATGCCTTCGTTGACCGTGCCGAAGAGCACTCGCTGGAGCATCCAGAGGAAGTACGCCGCGGTGATCAGCACACCCAGAATGGCGACGCAACTCAGGTGCAGCAGTGTCTGCCCTTCGGGATTGCCCAGCCGCCAGGCTTGCAGCGCCGTACCGATGGACCCGACGAAGACATGGAACTCGGCCACGAAGCCGGCCAGCGTCGGCAGACCCAGCGAGGCGAACGAGAGCACCATCAGCACGCCGCTGTACTGCGGCACCAGCTTCATGATGCCGCCGTAGTCGGCGATCATCCGCGTGTGCGTGCGCTCGTAGATGATGCCCACCAGGAAGAACAGCCCAGCGGTGATGACCCCGTGGCAGACCATCTGGAGCACCGCGCCGTTGACCGCCATGGTTGCCTGCCGCGCCAGATCGGCGTTGCCGCGCAGGTCACCGGCCACCATCATCGCCGCGCCGACCCCGAGCATGACGTAGCCCATGTGGTTGACCGACGAGTAGGCGACCAGCTTCTTCAGGTCCTGCTGAGCCATGGCCACCAAGGCGCCGTAGACGATGGCGATCACCGCCAGGATCACCACGTAGAGGCCGAATGCCTGGCACTGCTGCGGCAGAATCGGCAGCAGCACGCGCAGGAAGCCATAGGTGCCCAGCTTCAGCAGCACGCCGGCCAGGATCACCGAGCCGGCGGTCGGGGCTTCGACATGGGCGTCGGGCAGCCAGGTGTGGAACGGCCACATCGGCACCTTGATGGCGAAGCCGAGGAAGATGCCCCAGAACATCAGCGCGCCGGCCAGCGCCGGCAAGGCCAGCTTCTGCACCGGCTGCATCGCCGCCAACTCGAGGATGCTGAACGTGGCCACCCCCACACGCCCGCTGAGGATGTACAGGGCCGCGATGGACAGCAGCATGGTCAGGCTGCCCACCAGCGTGTACAGGAAGAACTTGATCGCCGCGTACTCCCGCCGGACCCCACCCCAGATGAGGATCAGGAAGTACATCGGCACCAGGCCGATCTCGAAGAACACGTAGAACATGAACAGGTCGAGCGACACGAAGACGCCGAGCATCGCGGTTTCGAGCAGCAGGAAGAACGCGTAGTACCACTTCACGCGGTCCTTGATCACGTCCCACGAGTAGATCACCACCAGCACCATCAGGATGGTGGTCAGCAGGATCAGCGGCAGGCTGAGCCCGTCGACACCGACCTCGAAGTTGATGTTGAGCTGGCTGATCCAGGCGCGGCGCGCGCCCAGCGGCGGCTGGAACACATAGCTGCCGCGGCCGGCCTCGGCCGCCGGATCGGGCCGGTAGTCGAGATGCTGCTGCTCGGCGGGCAGGCTGACGAACCGGTAGTAGGCATCGCCGGAGGCCAGCAGCGTCAACACGACGGTCAGCAAGGCGATGGCCTTGATGGTGCGCTCCTGCGTGGCCGGGACGAACAGCAGGGCCACGAAGCCGACCAGCGGCAGGAACGTCATGACCGTCAGCACGTTACTCATCGGACCGACCTCCGCCTCACTGCAGCAGCCAGACCCTCACGGCAATCAGGACCAGAAAGCCGCCGACCGCCACCACGGCATAGCTCTGGACCTTGCCGTTCTGCACGAACTTGCCAACCTCGGCCACCGTCAGCGCGGTGTCCGCCGGGCCTTCGACGCCCACGCGGTCGATGATCACCTGGTCGAACCAGCGCCAGGCGTTCGACAGCACCACGGTCAGCCAGGCCACCAGGTTGACCGTCAGGTCGATCACGTACTGGTCGAGCGCGGCACAGACCCGCATGACGGCGAACATCGGCTGCACCAATACCGCGTAAAGCAGCTCGTTCATCCAGTAGAGCCGCTTCGGCGCGGTCATCAGCGCGCGGGTCACGCCGCAGCCCCAGGCCCATCGCCGGACCAGCTCGCCGTCCGGCGTACCGTAGAGCACCACGCCCACCGCGATGCCGCTGAGCGCCAGCAGCGTCGACATGATGGCCACGCCCCAGTCGGGCTTGAGCGGCAGCGGCGGCACGACACCGTAGAACCGGGCGCCATCGAGGTTGATGAACGCGTGGAACCAGTTCTCGCCGCCGAGGAACGCCGGCAGCGCCGGCCAGCCGAGCACCACCGCGAAGACGGCCAGGACCATCAGCGGCACGGTCATCACGCGCGGTGAGTCGACCGTGTGCGCGTGGACATCCGGATAGCGCGGCCGCCCGAAGAACGTCAACAGGCACAGCCGGGTCATGTAGAACGCGGTCAGGAACGCGGCGGTCAGCGCCAGCCCGCCGAGCAGCGCATTGGCATGCGGGCCGCGCAGCGCCTCCAGGACGATCTCGTCTTTGGAGAAGAAGCCCGCGAACGGGAAAATGCCGGCCAGCGCCAGCGTGCCCAGCATGAACGTCCCGGCCGTGGCCGGCATCCGACGCCACAGCCCACCCATGTTGTACATGTTCTGCGGGTCTTCGTGCACGCCCTGGTGGTGCATCGCGTGCTCCACCGCATGGATGACCGAGCCCGAGCCGAGGAACAGCAGGGCCTTGAAGAAGGCGTGGGTCAGCAGATGGAAGACCCCGGCGGTGTAGCCGCCGACACCGAGCGCCAGGAACATGTAGCCGAGCTGCGAGATGGTGCTGTAGGCCAGCACCTTCTTGATGTCGGCGGCGAAGACCGCCATGGTGGCCGCGAACAGCGCGGTGAACCCGCCGACGCAGGCCACGGCGAACAGCGGATCGAGCGGCAGGCCGGCCACCGGCCACCAGGCTCGCAGGTCGCCCTGGGCGCCGTAGAACAGCGGGTAGCTGCGGGCCACCAGGAACACGCCGGCCGAGACCATGGTGGCGGCATGGATCAGCGCCGACACCGGCGTCGGGCCCTCCATGGCGTCGGGCAACCAGACGTGCAGTGGGAACTGGGCCGACTTGCCGACGCTGCCCATGAACAGGCCGAGGGCCACCACGCAGACCAGCAGCGGTTCGGCCGTCCGCGCCCAGGTGAAGACGGCGTCGAACTGGAATGAACCCGAGTAGGCGTAGGCGACCATGATGCCCAGCAACAGGCCACAGTCGCCCACGCGCGTGACCATGAAGGCCTTCTTGGCGGCCTTGCGCGCGCTGTCTTTGTGGTACCAGAAGCCGATCAGCAGGTAGGAGCAGAGCCCCATCACCTCCCAGCTCATCAGCAGCGTGAGCAGGTTGTCGGAGACGACCAGGCCCAACATGCCGGCGGCAAACAGCGACACGAAGCTGTGGAACCGCGAGTAGTGCTGCTCGCCGGCCATGTAGCCGACCGAGTAGACCTCGATCATCAGCACCACCAGCGTGACCATCGCGAGCATGGCGGCGCCGAGGTGGTCGACCATGACGCCGACCTGCAGGCCCTGACCCGGCGCCCCGGCCCCGGCCCACAGCCAGGACCGGCTCCACAGCAGCGGCTCGGCATGGCCGCCACCCAGGAAGTGCCCCAGCACCGGCAGGAACACCCCGCACCAGGCGAGCAGCGTGCTGACCGCCATGGCCCCGATGGTGAGGTGCGCGGTGCGCTGCCGTAGGCCCAGTCCGCCACCGATGATGCCAATCACGAAGGCCAGCGCCGGCAGCGCCGGGATCAGCGGCACGATCCAGTCCCACTGCGCCTTGATCTGGTCTGGTCCCATCAGCGGCTACTCCCGCGCGGTGTCGTCACCATCGCAACAGGTCCAGGTCGTCCACGGTGATGTGGCGGAAGCTGCGGTAGATGCTGATGATGATGGCCAGGCCCACCGCCGCCTCGGCCGCCGCCACGGTGATGGTCATCAACGCCAGCACCTGTCCGGCCACGCCCACGGCCTGCCCGCCGGCCGCCGGCAACGGCATGCCGCGGTCGCAGAAGCGGCTGAAGGCGACCAGATTGAGATTGACGGCGTTCAGCAGCAGCTCGAGGCTCATCAGCACACCGATGGCGTTGAGCCGCGAGAACACGCCGTAGAGGCCGATGCAGAAGATGATCGCCGAGAGGATGAGATAGGGATGCAGCACAGCCTGGTTCATGTTCGGCGCTTGCCTCCCTCGGTCTGCTGCGCAATCACAATGGCCCCGACCAAGGCCACCAACAGCAGCACGCTGGCCACTTCGAACGGCAACAGATAGGTATCCAACAGCGCCATGGACAACTGCCGCGTCTGCGTCTCGTAGTTCACCGCCCGCGCCTGCACCGGGAAGCTCGCCCCGGCAATCACGCGGCAGAACAGCCCGCAGCCGACAATCGACACCACGGCCGCCAGGCCCCAGCGGCGGTTGGTCTGCACGATGTACCGCGTCGCGACGTTCTGGATCAGCATGATCCCGACGAGGATCAGGGTCACCACCGCGCCGACGTAGATCAGCACCTGGAAGCCGGCCAGCAGATCGGCCTGCAGGTTGAGGTAGAGCCCGCCCATCATCAGCAGCATCAGCGCCAGGCTGATGGCCGACTGCACCATGTTGCGCAGCAACACCACGCCCAGGCTGGTCACGATCGTGGCTGCCGCCAGCAGCCAGAAGACCGGTCCCACCGTGGTCGCCTCCGCCATGTCGCGCCTGCCTTTACTCCGGTGCGCCCATCGCCCGCTGCAGCTTACGCAGGGCCGCCTTGGCCTGAGCGCGCAGCTTGCGGTCCGCCATCTGCTCCAGCGCGTCCACCGCCAGCGTCTCGGGTGCGGCCGGCACCTCAACCCCGCCGTCGACCAGCAGGTTCACCAGCGCGACCCGCAACTCGGCCACCGGATCGGCCGACGACGGCGGGAGCGGTGGCACCACTGGTGCCGCCGGCGCCGCCTTGGCCGGGCCCGGACCGGCGCCCTCGACGCTGGCCGACTTGGCAGCCTCGTGCTCGGCGCGGAACTGGAAGTACGGGTTGCCGGCCTCCTCGGGCAGCACGTCGAGCAACTCGCCATCCGGTCCCCACTGCCGGCCGCCGGCGCGCCGCGCCACCTCGGCTTCGCCATGGCGCTCCAGATCCTCGCGGTCGAGCACCAGGTTGGTGCCGTCCCGCCGGTAGGCGGCCCACTCGAACCGATCGGTCATCACCAAGGCCCGCATCGGCGTCGGGCACACCTCGGCACAAAGGCCGCAGAAGCAGCACGGGCCGATGTTGATGGTGAAGGTCACCGGGTAGAGCCCGCTGTGCCCCTCGCGCTTCTCCAGGTCCATGCTGATCAGGCTGTCCGGACACACCTTGGCGCACGACCGGCAGCCGATGCAGTTCAGGTCGCCGCTGACCGGGTCCTTGGTCAGGCCGTGCAGGCCACGATAGCGCGGCGCAATCTCATAGGCGCGCGCGAACGGATCGTCGGCGCTGGGCGCCGGCGCCCGACCCGCGGGCACCGGCATCACCTCCGGATACAAGATCGTGGTCTTGGTCCGAACCAGGTTGGCCCAGGTCACCCGCAGCCCTTTGATCAGGCTGACCGGCGCGTTCACCAGGGCGCGGAGTCTGTTCCTCATCACCTCTCCCCGCTAGCTCAGCGCCAGCCGCAGGAGCGCCACCAGCATGATGTTCAGCAAGCTCACCGGAATCAGCAGCTTCCAGCCCAGCGCCATCAGTTGGTCGATGCGCACGCGGGGCAAGGTGGCTCGCAGCCAGAACAGGAAGAAGACCATGGCGAAGGTCTTGGCCAGGAACCAGGCCACGCCGAACAGGCCACCGTCCCAGCCGAGCACCGGGATGAAGGACGGGAACGGGCTGTGCCAGCCACCCAGGAACATCGTCACACCGAGGCCCGAGAGCACGAACGCGTTGGAGAACTCCGCCAGGAAGAACATGGCGAACTTCATGCCGCTGTACTCGACGTTGAACCCCGAGACCAGTTCGGATTCGGCCTCGGGCAGGTCGAACGGGATGTGCGCCAACTCCGACAGGGCGCTGATCGCGAAGATCACCATGCCGAGCAGGTTCGGCCAGAGCAGCCAGTGGTGCAGGCCGGCCTGGTGGTCGGCGATGGTGGCCAGGTTGAGCGAGCCGACCCACAGCACGCACGGCACCAGCGCGAGCGTCAACGGCACCTCGTAGGCAATCAACTGCGCCGCCGAGCGCATCCCGCCGAGCAGCGAGTACTTGTTGTTGCTCGCCCAGCCCCCGGCAATGATGCCGATCACCGCCACCGACGAGATGGCCAGCAGGAACAGCAGGCCGATGTTGAGGTCGCCGGCCACCAGCGAGTAGCGCACCGTGCCGTCGGGCCGCAGGGCCACCGGGCCGAACGGTAGCACCAGATAGGCCATCGACGCCGGCACCAGGACCAGGAACGGCGCCAGCGTGAACATCATCCGGTCGGCGTGCCGCGGGATGACGTCCTCCTTGGTCAGCAACTTGAGCACGTCGCACGGCGTCTGCAGCAGGCCGATGGGGCCGACTTGCGTCGGGCCGAGGCGCGCCTGCATGAAGCCCATGATCTTCCGTAGCGCGTAGATCTGGTAGGTCACCATGGGCAGCATGAAGCCGAACACGAGGACCACCCAGGCCAACAGCGCGGTCACCGGCGCCACCAGGCGCGGGCCGGGTCGGGCCCAGGTCAGCCAGGCCGGCCAGGGCCAGCAGTTCGGCCAGTGCACCAGCAGTTGCGTCACCAGCCCCGACAGCGTGGCGCCTTCGGCCCACCAGGTGCGCAGATAGGGCCAGGCGCTGACCAGCAGCAGCAGGCAGATGACCAGGGCGACCAGGGCCAGCACGCCGACGAACAGCCACTCGGCCAAGACCTGCCGGTGGTGGTGGGGTTCGCTGTTCGCCAGGTTCTCTCGCGCCATGCTGACCGCCCTCGTCTAGCCGTCCACCTCGCCCATGACGATGTCCGTCGTGCCCAGAATCGCCACCAGATCGGCCACCTTCTGGTTCTGCCCCACCAACGGGAACAGGCTCAGATTGCAGAACGACGGCCGCCGGATCTTGTAGCGGTACGGCCGCTCGGACCCGTCGCTGACCAGATGGATGCCCAGCTCGCCGCGCGGCGACTCGATCGCCGCGTAGGTCTCGCCTGGCGGCGGCTTGATGGTCTTCGGCAGCTTGCCCTGGACCTCCCCGCGCGTCTCCGCGTCGTGATCCTCGAACCACCGGCAGATCTGATCGAGCAGACGCAGACTCTGCCGGATCTCGGCCACGCGCACGGTGTAGCGATCCAGGCAGTCGCCGTTGTGGCGCACCGGCACGTCGAACAGCAGTTGGTCGTACCGCGCGTAGGGATAGTGCTTGCGCACGTCGCGCCGCACGCCCGAAGCGCGCGCCAGCGGCCCGGTCACCCCGTAGGCGATGCAGTCTTCGGCGGTCCAGACGCCGACGCCGATGGTCCGCTGCCGGAAGACCTCGTTCCCGGTCAGCAGGTTGTCCACCTCGTCGAGGCGCGCCGGGTAGTAGTCGAGGAACCGGCGCACCCGGTCGCTGATGAAGTTGCGCGGCAGGTCGGCGCTGACGCCGCCAAGCCGCAAGTAGTTGTAGGTCAGCCGCGCGCCGCACAGCAACTCGAACATGTCGAGGATGATCTCGCGGTCGCGGAAGCAGTGCAGGAACGGCGTCGCGGCGCCGACATCCAGGCCGTAGGTGCCGACGAACACCAGATGGCTGGCGATGCGGTTGAGCTCCAGCACCAACATGCGGATCCAGTGCACCCGCTCGGGCACCTCCAGCGCCAACTGCTGCTCGGCCACCAGGCAGTGCACCATGTTGTTGCCCATGGCGTCGAGGTAGTCCCAGCGGTCGGTCAGCGGCAGACCGTTGACGTAGGTCCGCAGCTCGGCCAGCTTCTCGAAGCTGCGATGGAGAAAGCCGATGTCGGGATCGACGCGGCGCACATACTCGCCGTCGAGTTCCAGGCGCAGGCGCAGCACGCCGTGCGTCGACGGATGCTGCGGGCCCATGTTGATGGCCAGGTCCTCAGTGACCATGCCGTCGTGCTCGGCGCGACGACCCTCGCGAAAGACCTGCGTGTAGGTCTCGCCTTCGAGCAACATCTGCGGCTCTTCGTCGCGGCCCAACTCCATGGCGAGGATCTCGTCGACCATGGTGCTGCTGTCGTAGGCGTAGTCCTTGCGCAGCGGGTGCCCCCGCCAGTACTCCGGCAGCAGGATCCGGCGCAGGTCGGGGTGACCCGCGAAGACGACGCCCATCAGATCGTACGCCTCGCGCTCCTGCCAGTCGGCCGCGGGCCACAAGTCGGCCACCGAAGCCACCTGCGGCGCCTCACGGTCGAGCCGCACCCGCAGCCACAGCCGGCCGCTGGGCAGCGGCTCGGAGACGCGGTCGAGGAGGTAGACGAGGACCAGGTGATCGAGTTGGTCGACGGTACTGAGCAGCGTCAGGTGGTTGTAGCCGAGGTCGTCGCGCAGCCGGGCGCAGAGCGCGTGGAGGCCGGCTGGCGACACATCCAGCCGGGGTGTGCCCTGCGTCCAGCCGAAGGCGCCGACGGCGTCGCCAAACGCCTCGCGCAGCCGCTCAATCTGAGCCGCGAGGTCAGCCTGGGCCGTGCTCGACTCCACCATTCGGCACTCACTCCCAATCGAAGCAACCACGCCGCCAGGCGAACAGCCAGCCCACCATCAGGATGAGCACGAAGACCAGCATCTCGCCGACCACGAACAGCCCTTGGCCGAGCCGCTGGAACTCGTTCACCACCAGGGCCCACGGCAGGATGTAGACCACCTCGACGTCGAAGACCACGAACACCAGGGCGAACAGATAGAAGATGATGCGGAACTGCACCCACGCGCCACCCCGGGGCTTCTCACCACACTCGTAGGTGGCCAGCTTCTCGACATGCGGATGGTGCGGACGAAGCAACCAGCTCGCCGCGAAGGTCCCCGCCACGAAGGCCACGCCCAGCAGCAAGAAGACTCCGACGCCGACGTAACTGCCGTGCATGGCTCCTCCGACGCTCGCCACTGCGCCCCGCGGCCCGCATCGGTCGCCCGCCGGCTGAGGGTCACCCCGCCGCCCGGGTTGGAATAGCTGCGTCGGAGGTCAGTATATGATGCCGCCATGGCGGTGTCAACGAGGGTGCCTTGCAGGAGGAGACGGCCCGCGGCCCGCCGAAGTGCCTCCCGATCCGGCCTGCGCAGGCGGTTGCCGGGGTCCACCGTCTGAACGGGAGCATCGCCGTGTGGCAACGGATCCTACCGCTGACGCTGCTCGCTTGTGCGCGCCTCCTGGCGGCACCCACCGCCCCGGCCACGCCGGCCACCGGGCCACTCACGCTCGACGGCGCGCTGACCGAACCCGACTGGCAGGCCGCGCCCTGGCAGACCGGCTTCACCAGCGCCAGTGTCGTCGAAGGCGAAGGCGGTCGCACCGTGGCCGTGCAGACCCGGTTCAAGGTGCTCTGCGACCGCTGGGCGCTGTATCTCGGCCTGGAATGCGATGAGCCGCGGCTCGACCAGCTCCGCCGCAACGTGCGCGACCACGACGGCACGGTCTACGCCGACGACTGCCTGGAGGTCTTCCTCGATCCGGCCGGCCAGGGCCGCTACTACCACCATTTCATCGTCAACGCCAACGGCGCCTGGTATGACGACTACGGCGCCGACTACGGCGTGGTCCAGGGCAAGCTGTGGGACTGCCCGCTCGGTGTCGGCACGGCCGTCGATCCGGCCGCGAAGGTCTGGCGCGTCGAACTGCGCATCCCCTTCGCCGGCCTCCAACTGACGCCCGACGCCGGTACCAACTGGCTGTTCAACGTGGCGCGCGAACGCCAGGCCGGCGGCCAGACCGAGCTGTCGACCTGGAGCCCGCTGACGCGCAGCTTCCACCAACCGCGGCGGTTCGGCCGCCTGACCGGCGTCACCCTCGAGCCACGCCGCTTCGCGCTGCAGCTCGGCGAACCGCAGGTGGTCGTCGCCGGTGCCGGCACCGGCCGGCACCAGGTCACCGTTCGCTGGCCGGTGGCCAACCAGACCGGCCAGACGGTTCGGCTGCGCCCGCGACTGGCGCTGTTCGGCCAGAGTCAGACCGCCGTCACCGCGCCGGAGCAGGAACTGGCCGCCGCCGGCACCGGCGAGATCACGTTCCCGGCGCTCGAACTGCCCAGCCGCGACCTGACCGCGCACGTGCAGGTGGCGTTTGAGGACGTGGCAGCGGGCCAGCCGCTCAAGATCGCGGTGCGCTCACTGGCCACCGAGTACCGGCCGCTGGCCGTGACGGTGACCTGGCCGGTGTACCGCCAGAACCTCTATGCCACCGAGACGCGCCAGGAGTTCGTGTTCGACGCCGCGTTGGGCGCCGACGCCGCCGGGCGCGCCCGGACCGTGCGCTACCGCCTGCTGGACGACACCGGCGCCAGCCAGGCCGAGGGCACCGCGGCGGCCGACCGCGCGCGCAACCTGCGGCTGCCGGCCACGGCGCTGCCCGCAGGCCGCTACACGCTGGCCGTGACCGCCCTCGACGGCGACGGCCGCGCCGTGGCCGAAGAGCGCACCATCGTGCGTAAGCTCCCGCGGGCCAAGGGCTCCGAGGTGCGCGTCGACCAGCACCACAACCTGCTGGTCAACGGGCGACCGAAGGTCTTCTTGGGCTGGTACGGCAACGTCCCGACCGAGGACCCGCGCCCCGACGTGGTGGCGCTGCAGAACGTGCAGACGCCGGTGGTGCTCAACGGTACCGACGCGTCACCGGTCCGCCGCGCGTTCGAGCAGCACGGCATCTACTCGATCGTCAGCATCGAACCGGGACGGCTCTACTACTCATTCGAGCTGTGGCGCCAGCCGGGCAACACCGTGGCCGCCGAACACATGAAACTGTCGGCGCCGAGCGACGAGTGCCGCGGGTATGTCAAACGCCTCGTCGACGCCGTGCGCGACGAGCCGGGCCTGCTCGGCTACTACCTGGCCGACGAGCCCGAGATCAACAACACCCGCTCGGACTACCTCGAAGCATACTGGCGGATGATGCAGGAGCTCGACCCGTACCATCCGGTGATGATCACCAACGACACCCTCGACGGCATCGCCACGCACGGGTACAAAGCCTGCGACCTGCTCAACCCCGACCCATATTCGCCGGAACTGGAGTACGTGCCGAACTTCCTGAAGAAGGTGCGCGAGGTGGCGCCGTCGGGCAAGGGCGTGATGCTGACGCCGTGGCACTCGGCGAGCCAGACGCACTTCACCGAGACCTACGGCGCCAGCCCGCCGTACCCGTACCGCGTCATGCGCCACCAGTTCCTGGCCGCCGTGACGCTCGACTGCCGCGGGTTCACCGGCTACACCACGCCGTTCTTCATGCCCGAGATCGAGCTGCGCTACGGACTGCCACCCATCTGGCAGACCATCCGCTTCCTCGAAGCGGCCATGGCGTCGCCGGCCGAACCAGTCAGGGTCGAGGCCGACCAGGAGACGCTGACCTGGGTCCGCAGGGTCGGTGGTCAGGTCTACGTCATCGTGGTCAACCACAAACCCGGTGCCCGGCGGGTCCGACTGAGCAGTCCGGCCTTCGCCGGGCTCAGCGAGCTGGATGTGGTCGCCGAGGGCCGCACGGTGGCCGTCGCCAACGGCGTCCTGACCGACGAACTGCCGGCCGGCGCCGCGCGCATCTACGCCACCGATCCGGCCGGCCGCGCACTGCCCCTGACCAGCGCCGTGGAAGCCGACCTGGTCGAACGCACCAAGGCCGCCGCCAAGCCGGGCAATCTGCTGCACAGCTCGCGCGGCGTGCGGGCGCGCGCTTCTGAAGGCTACTACGCACCGTGGTTCACGCAGTACTACTACTACGCCATCAACGGCATCACCGACGATGACGGCTGGTACTGCTCGCACGCCGGCGACAAGCCCGCCTGGCTGGAACTGGCACTGCCGAAGGCCGAGCGTATCGGCCGCGTGGTCGTCTACACGCCGAACCTGCGCGACTTCGACCTGCGCTTGGCCGCGGCCGACGGCAGCGCCCAGGTGGCCCAGATTCGCGGCAACACGGCCGACGTGGCCGAACTGTCGTTCCGGCCGTCCATCGACGCGCTCAAGCTACGCATCACCGCGTTGGCCACCCGGCCAGGCACGCAGCCGGCCCGGGCCATGGTGCGTGAGATCGAGGCCTACGCCGAGCCCGGGAATGGGCCGGTGGTGCCGGTGCGCGCCGAGGCGCAGACCGCGGCGCCGGTCTTCCAGGCGCCGGCCGCAGAGACCACCGGCCAACCGGTGCTGTGGGCCGACCGGTTCGAGCCGTTCGCCACTTCGGACCGCTACAAGTGGGACGGCAAGGACGACTACTGGGTGCTCACGCCCACGAAGCTCCGCGCCGAGCCGCAGCCGGGCGGCGGGCTGGTCCTGTGCAGCATCGCGCCCGAAGGCTACGCGGGCATGACGCGGATCCGGCCGTACGAAGCCGCCTACCGCTGGTTCCAGATCGACCTGAACCGCATCACCGGCGAAGGCCACCGCTTCGTCACGGTGCTGTTCGGCGACTCGTCCGGCAAGCCCGGCTACCGCATCGGCGTCAACAGCAGCCGGCCCGGCGTCTACACCATCGACACGCACTATGTCCACCCGAGCTTCCGCGACGGCTCGGCCAAGCAGTGCTTCGTGGTGGTCTCGGTGGCCGGCTCGGCCAAGCAGGCCGACGGCAGCGTCAAGCCCGGCCCGCAGGTGCTCGTGCGCCAGGTCCGCTTGGGCCGCCGGCCGCAGAACGGCCTGGCGGTGACCATGGCCGACGGCAGTCCGCTGCCGGAGGTGCTGAAGGCGGGCGACGAGCTGCTGTTCCGCGTGTTCCTGGAGCAGCCGGCCACCGACGTCACGGTCGAGACGCAGGTCGACTCGATGTACCAGCCGGTGCCCATCAACGGTGAGCCGCAAGTGCAACTCGTGGCCGTCGGCGCGCGAGACGGGCGCGAGTGGGCCGCCAAGGTCAAGCTGGGCGAACGGACCGGCAAGGTCGACGGGCGCAAAGGCTACCCGGTGGTCTTCCGCGCGGTGGTCAGCGGCGCCACGGTCGGCGACATCTTCCAGTCGGCCGGCGTCAAGTTCGAGTAGGCGGAGGTCTCATGACACCTGAAGAGCGGGTGACCGGCTTTCGGTCGCAGTACGACCGCGTGCGAGCCGAGATCGCGAAGGTCCTGGTCGGCCAGGATGAGGTGGTACAGGGCGTCCTGACCGGTCTGCTGGCCGGCGGCCACGTGCTGCTCGAGGGCGTGCCCGGGCTGGGCAAGACGCTGCTGGTCCGCACGCTGAGCCAGGTGCTCTCGCTCTCGTTCGCGCGGGTGCAGTTCACGCCCGACCTGATGCCGGCCGACATCGCCGGCACCAACCTGCTGAACGAGGATGAGCAAGGCCGCCGCCGGTTCCAGTTCGCGCCGGGGCCGATCTTCGCCAACATCGTCCTGGCCGACGAGATCAACCGCGCCACGCCGAAGACGCAGTCGGCGCTGCTCGAAGCCATGCAGGAGCACCAGGTGACCGTCGGTGGCACCTCGTACCGCTTGCCCGAGCCCTATGTGGTGCTGGCCACCCAGAACCCCATCGAACTGGAAGGCACCTATCCCTTGCCCGAGGCCCAGCTCGACCGCTTCCTGCTGAAGCTCAAGGTGCCGTTCCCGGGCTCGGCGGAACTGGGCGAGATTCTCGACCGCACCACCGGCGCGGCCGGAGAGCCGCCGCAACCGGTGCTCGACGGCGCCGAGATCGATGAGCTGCGCACCACGGTCCGCGAGATGGTCTATGTCCAGCCGTCGGTGCGCGACTACGCGGTACGGCTGGTGGTCGGCTCGCACCCGGAGTCGCCCGAGGCCACCGCGCCGATGGTGCGCGAGTACGTTCGCTACGGTGCCAGCCCGCGCGGCGGACAGGCACTGCTGCTGGCGGCCAAGGTGAACGCGCTGCTCGACGGTCGGTTCAACGTGGGCATCGAGGATATCCGCCAAGTGGCCCCGGCGGCGTTGCGCCACCGGGTCATCCTGAACTTCGAGGGCGAGGCCGCGGGCATCGCGGTGGATCAGGTGGTGGCGGAGCTGTTGGAGACCACCAGCACGCCGGCCGCCCAGGCCGCGCCATAGCGCGCGAAGGAGTACCGCAATGAGGCTGTGTATCGCTGCTGTCGTGGCCCTGCTGAGCCTGCTGGCGCCGCTGTCGGCGGCCCCCGCGCTGATTCGCAACGGCGACTTCGAGCAAGGCCTGGAAGGCTGGCTCGCTTCCCACGACTGGTACGCCCAACCGCCGGGCAGTGGGTTGAGCGCGGTGACCGCCGCCAAGGGCGAGGGCCGCGGCGGCTCCACGGCGCTCAAGATGGTCGGCGGCGGCAAGCGCGGCATCGTGATGCAGGTGTTCGGCGCCTATCCGGGCCGCTATCGCGTCAGCGGCTGGATCCGCTGCCAGAACCTCGGCGCCGCGCAGGCCTCCATCCTCGTCGAGTGGCTGGGCCGCGGCGAGAAGTGGCTCAGCGGCGACACCGCCGGTGCCGTCAGTGGCACCAGCGACTGGAAGCACTTCGACACCGTGGTCACCGCGCCGGCCGCGGCCCGCGGGGTCCACTTCGACCTGCTGACCAGCGGCGCCAACTCCGGCACGGTCTGGTACGACGACATCGCCATGGAACGGGTGCCGGGCACCACCGGACCGCCGGCGCCGCCGACCATCGCGGCCAACTCAGCCGACGACTCCGCGGGTCAGCTCACGCTGACCTGGCCGGCGGACAAGGTGCCGGGTGACGTGGTGCGCTACCTCGTCTACGCCACCGACCGCCGCAGCGCGTTCATCGCCAATATGGTGCCGGTGGCCGTGGCCGAGCCGTCCGAGGGCAAGGTGGTCCTGCCGGCGCTGAGCACCGGACGCAGCTACCGCCTCTGCGCCGTGGCGGTCAACGCGGATGGCGCGGCCTCGCTGCCCGGACCGTGGATCATGGCCAAGGTCGAGGACCGTCAGGCGCCGCGGTCGGGCTTCATCAGCGCCGAACGCCAGGATGGCAACCGCGTGCTGGTCGGCTGGACGCCGCACTACGCCTCCGCACCGGCCAACGCCATCGAGGTCAGCCTGCCGGGCGTGCCCGCGCAACTGGTCGAGATCGGCGAGGCGCTGAAGCTTCAGCGGCCGTTCTACTGCACCGAACCGTGGGTCAAGGTGCCCGTGGCCGGCCCGGCGAACGCCGCCCAGGTGACCGTGCGGGTGCGCGGCACCAATGGGCGCTGGAGCGTGCCGGCCACCGCGCCGATCCTGGCCCCGGCCGCGACCGGTCAGCCCTGGACGCTGTGGACCACCGGGCCGACCGCGCAGTTGCGCCGCGACGCCGCCGCGCCGGCCGAACGGCCCACCACGTTCGCGGTGGTGGCCCAGCCGGGCGAAGCCGAAGGCCGCCAGCTCATGCTGCGCCCGACCCAGGCGCTGCACGACGTCCGGGTGCGGTTCGACTCGCTACGCTACCAGGGCGGTCACGACCTGATCGCGAGCCGCTATCTCTCCTGGCACTTCGTCAACTACGTGAAGATCGACCAGAACTCGCGCGCCACGCCCGGCCCGGAGCTGGTCTGGAAGGCGCCGGCGGAGTACCCCGACGAGTTGTCGGACGACCCGGTGCGCGACCTGCCGGCCGACCAGATACAGCCGATCTTCTGCCGGCTGACCGTCCCCCGCAACGCCAATCCGGGCACCTACCGCGGCGCGGTGACCATCCTCGCGCGCGAGGGCACGCAGACGCTGCCCATCACGCTCGAAGTCACCCCGCAGCCGACCGCCGATCCGCTCAAGCTGAAGTTCGTCTACTGGTACACCTGGGACGAAGCCTGTCGCAAGAGCGGCATTGAGCCCCGCTCGGCCGAGGCCTGGCGGTACCTGGCCAAGCTGGCCGAGATGATGATCACCTACCACCAGAACGTGGTGGTGGTCGACCAGGGCCTGGTCAGGGCCTGGCAGTTGCCCGACGGCAAGCTGCGCTGCGACTTCAGCGATTTCGACCGCTACGTGCGCGTGTTCCAGGCCGCCGGCGTCGACAAGCTGTTCTGCCTCAGCCATGTGGGCAGCCGCACCACCGGCGACTGGGAATGCCCGACCATGGCGGCCCATCCGTTCGGCGCTCGCCGCACCGACAACGGCGAGACGGTGCCACTGAAGACACTCGACGTGCTGCCGGCCATCCAGGAACACATCGAGCAGATGGGCCTGCTCGACCGGTTCGCCGTCCACGTGGCCGACGAGCCGATCAAGCCGAACGAGGCCAGCTACAAGGCGCTGGCGGCCGCCGTCCACAAAGCCGCGCCGAAGCTGCGCCGCATCGACGCCATCCACATCCCGAGCCTGCGGGAGTCCGTGGAGATCATGGTGCCGCAGCTCAACTACTTGCAGCAGTGGCTGGGCGAGTACCAGGCGGCGCAGCAGGCCGGCACGGAGCTGTGGTTCTACGTGGCCTGGGTGCCCCAGGGCTCGTTCCCGAACCGGATGATCGACAGCTCGGCGATCAAGCCGCGCGTCTTGCACTGGATGCACCCGCGCTACGGCACCACCGGCTATCTCCACTGGGCGCTGAACCACTGGCAGATCCCGCTCAGCAGCCTGGAATCACCGGGCGACCAGTACATCACCTGGCCCAGCAAGCGCTTCGCGGCGAACAGCTCGCTACGCTACGAATCCGAGCGTGACGGCCTGGAAGACGCGGAGCTGATGCTGCAACTCCGCGCGGCGCTGGAACGCAAGGGCCTGTCACCCGCCGCGGCCAAGGCCAAAGTCGACGAGCTGGCCGCACCGGCGGTGAAGGACTTCACCACGTTCACCCGCTCGTGGGAGGTGATGGAGGCGGTGCGAAAGGCGATGTTGGCGATGATGCGGGCAGCGCCGTAGGGCGTCGGACGGCGCCGCCCTACCCTCGCTCCGCGCACCACTGGCGGAACACCGCCAGCATGTGCTCGTAGTTCGCCAGCGGCATCCCGGGAAAGACCGTGTTCGACGTGGCGAAGATGTAGCCGCCGCCCGGCGCGGCGTGATCGAGGCAGTAGCGGGCCGAACGCTCGATGGCCTCGGGCGGGCCGGCCTGCAACAGGTCGCACTGCACGTTGCCCATCAGGGCCAGCTTGCCGTAGGTCAGCCGCTTCACCTCGGCGATGTCGACACCGGCCAGCGGGTCGAGCGAGTGCAGGCAGTCAGCGCCCAGGCTGAGCAGGTCGTCCAGGATCGGCATGACCTGGCCGTCGGTGTGGATGATCGCGATTCGGCCGTGGGACTTGACGCGCTGGACCAGGCGCCGCCAGTACGGCGTCACCAGCTCGGCGAACTGCGCGGGCGAGATGAACGGGCCGGAGTTGAAGGCCACATCGTGGGGCAGGAAGATGAACTCCGCGCCGGCCGCCACCAGCGCGTCGATGCGCGTCAGCGCGCCCTGGCACATCGCCTCGGCGCGCTCGTGCAAGGCATCTGGGCGGTCGATCAGGTCGACAGCGAACTGCGTCCAGTCGCTGATGGCCTCCAGCGCCCAGACACCGCCGCCGACCACGCCACCGACCAGGATCTGATCGCCGAACCGGTTGACCGCCGCGCGGACGCCGTCCGGGTCGCTCCACGGCCAGTAGACCATCAGCGCGTCCCAGCGGTAGCGCTCGATGATGCGCTGGTAGACACCGAGGCAGACCTCGATGGCGGCGCGCTTCTCGCCCGCGGTCATGCTCGCCCAGGCCTGGCGGTCGGGGAAGCGCAGGCCAAACGCCTCGTGCTCCACCTCGAACATGCTCTCCCAGTGCGGCGGGCGGTCGGGCTCCTCGAACCGCAACGCCGTCAACATGCGCTCCTTGCCGGTCATCGCCGCGCCCTCTCGACCTGCAGAATGGACTCGGCCCACAGTTGTGCCATGAGCCCCATGCCGACCTCATTCGGGTGGACCGGGTCCTCGCCGTACCAACGGTCGGGGTCGGCTTGGTAGGCACCATAGAAGTCCGGGCCGGCCGAGAGCTTCAGCCGCCGGCGCACCTGCTCGATCACCGGCAGGTAGCTGCGCAGCACTTCGTCGGCGCCGGGCCAGCGGTCGAAGCACGGCCGGGCCAGCAGGATACGCTTCGGCTGCGCGCCGAAGTCGCCAACGAGGATGCGGACCATCTGGGCCAGGTTGTCACCGACCACCTCGGGCTCCACGCAGGCGCGCTCGTCATTGACGCCCAGGTGGATCAGCCACCAGGCCGGCGCCAACTGCTGCATCCGTTTCTGCCAGCCACGGTTGTGGCGCATCATGTCCAGGTACTGGCCGGTGGTATGCGCGCCCAGCCCCTCGTTGGCGATGAACACCGGCCGCCGCCAGGCCGCCGTGAGCGCGTCGTTGAGGCCGGTCAGCCAGCTCTCGAAGCAGTTGACCTCCGGCTTGTGCACCGCCGTGGTCGGCGCGTGCTGCGGGAAGTTGCGGCCGTCACGGCTGACCGAGAGCAGCGGGAACAGCCCCGCGTGGAGTTCGGACGGCGGACAGTGGTAGCCGCGCCCGAGGTAACCCTCGGTGATGCTGTCGCCCAGCGCCGCGATGACCGTGCCGACGCCGACGCGGTCGATGGTGACGACCTCGGGCGACCGCTCGACCACCAGCCGCCACTCGGCCGGCGGCAGCTTGCTGAAGGTGGTCTCGCCGACGCCGCTTGGCAGCACGGCCCGGCGCGCCGCGTGCCCGCGGGCCGAGAGCGTCAACGCCACCGGTGTCGTGCCCGGCGCGCCGGTCAGCTTGACGGTCAGGTCGCCGTCGGCCTGGAGGTAGGGGATGACGTAGCGACCCTCGACATCGTCGATCTGGCGGTACAGCACGCCGCGGTCCAGGTCGGGCCGCAGCACGCCGTCACCGATGCGGAGCCGGCTGGTCAGAGAGGGCATCGGGTCACCTACCTGACCCGCTCTGCGCCGGCGCCCGACCGGCACTCGCGGTGCCGGCCAGACCGAGCGCCTGGGTCAACAGATAGGTGACCGTGGCGTTGATGCTCAAGCCCTCGGCAGCGGCTCGTTGGGCCAGGGCGATATGAAGCGACTTGGGCAGACGCACACTGACCGCGCCGGTGTACGCACGCATCGGTGGCGGAACGGCTGCGCCGAGCTGTTCGGCATGCTCCAGCATCGCCGCAATGCCATTGGTCAGCTCTTCGACGGCCTCGTCGCGTGTCGCTCCAGCGCCGACGGCACCGGGGAAATCCGCCGCGCGGGCGACGAACAGCCCGTCGCCGTCGTCGGGCACGACCACCGGCGTGTACCGGCGCGCCCGCTCAAGGTAGGTCGCCGTGGTCGGTTCGGTCATGGCTGGTTCTCCTCTGACGCCGGATCGGCTGACCCGGCGCGTGCCTGGTCGATGGCGTCCAGCGCACGGTTGACGTAGGGCAGCAGCAGGAAGCCCTCGCCGCGACCGTGGGCCGGCGCGATGTTGCACCAAGCGCCACTGGGCGCGTGCCGGCACGACCAGTGGCCACTTCCGCCAAGGTGGCAGTCGAAGCCGTTGGCACGCAGCGCCGCCAGCAGATCGTCGGCGATCACGGTACGCCGGTTCTGCCGTATCGGGCGTTGGCGCTTGTCCGGCGTGCCCACAACGGCCCTCCGCCACTCTCAGTGTAGTCACCAGCGACCACACGCGCAACCAACTCGAGGCCGCCTTGCGAAACCGTTGGCGCGTGGCCGGCAGAGGGCTGGAGGCAAACTCACCAGCACCTCACGGGCCGGTAGGATACCTCGTGCCCACCGCGAAGACCACCCCGTCGCCTCGCGGAGACGTCCATGTGGTTCAGCCCGCTTACCCTCGCCCTGCTCAGCCTGTCGGCGCCGGCCGACCCGGCGTGGTCGTTCGACGCCGGGACCCATCGCGCGGTGGTGCGGCTACGCGCGCCCGGCGGTGAGGCGCCGTTCGGACGGCCAGTCCGGCTGCGGCTCGATCCGGCCAAGCTGCCGGCCGCCGCTTCGGGCGTGGCGGTCTGGGACCTCAAGGCCAACGCCGCGGTGCCGGCTCAGCTTCGCGGCGCCGAAGTGAGCATCGACCCGGGCCGGCCGCTGACACCTGGTGAGGAGCGCTGGTACCACCTCTATCTGGTGCCCACCGTGCCGAGCAGCACGGCAACGCCCGTCCAGGTCAACGACGACGGCCGCGTGCAGACACCACGCTACGAAGCCGCCGTCGACCTCGCCGCGGGCGGTCATCTCCGCTCGCTCGTGCTCAAGGACGGCGGCCGCCGCGTCGAGACGCTCGGCGACGGCATCCACTGGTGGGTCGGCCGGAACCCGCAGGTGACGCAGAAGGGCCTCGGCCGCGTCGAACTGCGCGTGGTCGAGCGTGGACCGGTGTTCGTCGCCTGCCAGGTCACGCATCCCGACCTGTGCGTCAAGGGCAACTCGCTGACCACCGAGTACCGCTTCTACCGCGACTTCATCGAGGTCGACCACCACTACCGCACCGCCCAGCCGTTCGACATCACCTGGCTGAAGTTGCCGGTCTCGGTCCGCGCGCGCGGCAACGCGCCGGGGCTGTACTCCAACCCGGCGCTACGCGACCAGCCGCTGCTGACCGCCGGCGCCAACGGCCGCTGGACGCCGGCCACGTGGCACGATGTCAGCTACCAGGGCGCCGAACCGTTCGGCCTGGGCGTGATCTGCCGCAACCCGGGCGAGGCGCACGAGCTGTTCTTCATGGACTCGGTGCGACCGGATGAGTACGAGTGGATCTACGCCGAGCCGTTCGGCTGGGAACGACCAGTGGCGGTGAAGAGCGACTTCAAGGTGCAACTGACCATCGTCCCCCACCCCGCCGGTCCGGGGCGCTACCGCGACACGATGGCGCATCTCGAGCCGGACGTCGGCCTGGCCCTGATGGCCTGGCAGGCCAAGGGCGCGGCGCCGGTGGACTCCGACGCCGATGGCCTGTCCGACCTGGCCGAGTTGCAGGTGGGCACCAACCCGAACGCCGCCGACACCGACGGCGACGGCATTCGCGACGGCCAGGATCCCGACCCGCTCCGCGGCGCGCCGCCGGTGCGCCAACTCGCCTGGCCGAGCAACGCGGCGGAACCGACCGACCGGCCGCAGACCATCGCCGCGGTGAAGCCGGTGGGCGGCGTGCCCACGGTGGTGCTCGACGGCCGGCCCTACGGCCCGATGGCCTACACCCGGTGTGCGGGCAGCCTGCCGCAACTGGCCGAGATGGGCCGCCGCAACTACCGGCTGCACTTCGAGATGGTCGGCCCGGTGGGCTGGCCGGGCGAGCAGGAGAAGACCTTCCGCAACCTGGACAACCAGCTCCAGCGCTTCCTCAAGGAGGTCCCGGAAGCGCGCGTCATTCTGCGCCTGTACCTGTGCAACCCGCGCAACTTCGCGCGGGACTACCCCGACCAGGTGATGTGCTTCAACGACGGCGACCCACGGCACTACCAGACGTGGTACGCCATGACCGACCGGCCGTTGGCCGAGCGCGGCTATCCGAGCTTCGCCTCGCCCGTCTGGCGCCAGAAGACCTGCGAGGCGCTCCACAACTACGTCACGCACATCCGGCGCAGTGCCTACGCCAAGAACGTCGTCGGCTACTTCATCTGTGGCGGCGGCACCGAGGAGTGGTACTACTGGGGCGACTACGACCATGCCAACCTGACCGTCGACTACTCGAAGCCGATGCTGGCGGCTCTCCGCGAGCACCTGCGCCGCCGGTACGACGGCGATGTGACCAAACTGCGCGCGGCCTGGCAGGACGAGACCGCCGACTTCGCCACGGCGCTGCCGCCGAGCGCGCAGCAGCGGCGCGAAGCGCTGGGCGCCTTCTGGAACCCCGTGGTGGCGAATCGGGTGCGCGACTACTACTACGTCCACAACAAGGTCATGGAGGACTCGGTCCTGCTCTTCGCGCGCTCCGTGAAGCAGGCCTGCCGCCGCGAGCAGATGGTCGGCCTGTTCCACGGCTACCTGCAGAACCACTGGTTGCTGGAGGGCGGCCAAGCCACCTTGCGCGAGGTGCTCGAGTCACCCGACATCGACTTCTGGTCGGGCCCACCGCAGTATGACCGTCGCGGGCAAGGCGAGCACGGCTGCGTGCGGTTCCCCATGGCCAGTTTGAAGGCCAACGGCAAACTGTGGATCAGCGAATCGGACATCCGCACCAGCTTCAGCGAACCGGCCAAAGGCAATCCCTCGCTGTATGGCCGGCCACCGAGCCTGGAGGAATCGCTGGCCTGCCTGCAGCGCGAGTACGGCCACATGCTGTGCGAGGGCGGCAACGGCTGGTGGTTCCAGATGGGCCGGCAGTGGTACCACCACGAGCCGATCCTGTCGCTGTTCGACACCATGCAGCGCTGTGGCGAAGCGGCCATGGCCTTCGACCGCACCAGCGACACCGACATCGCCACGGTGGTCCACCTGAACAGCCTGATGGTCACGCCGCCGTGGCCGGTGACCTCGTCGGTGATCGACGCCTTCAAGGTCCAGGAGACCTGCCGTATCGGCGCCCCCGTCGACCACTGGGAGCTGACCGACCTGCTCAAGCCGGGCGCCAAGCGTTACAAGCTCTACCTGATGCTCAACTGCTTCAGCCTGTCGGCCGCCGAGCGCGCGGCCATCGACCAGCAACTGCGCCGCAACGGGGCGACGCTGGTCTGGATGGTCGCGCCGGGTCTGTTCCAGCCCGACGCCACCATCGAACGCGACGGCGCGCACGTGCGCGACCTGCTCGGGTTCGGTCTGACCTCGGTGACCGGCTCCGGCTTGTCGCCGAAGATGAAGCTGACCGCCGCCGGCGCGGCCTGGCTGAAGGGCTTCGACCCGCAACGAGCGTTCGGCGAGTTCGAGCGCCCGCGCTGGGATCCCGACCCGAAGACCGGCCAGATCACGGCCATGCCGGCGGCGCCGACGCGCCTGCCCGAGTTGTTCGCCGCCGACGGTGGCGAGCCACTGGCCACCTACCTGGACGGCGGCCGCACGTCCATGGCTCTGCGCCGCGGCGAACGCGCCACCGACGTCTGGATCGGCTCGGTGATGGCCCCGGCCGACCTGCTCCGCGCGCTGGCGCGCCAGGCTGGCTGCCACCTGTTCGTGGACGCCGACGAGATCGTCTACGCCAACCACAGCTTCCTGACCCTCCACACCCGCGCGGACGGCGAGCGCACCTTCCGCCTGCGCCGCCCGGCCGACGTGATCGAGGTGTTCACGGGTCAGGTGCTGGGCCGCCAGGTGACCGAGTTCAAGGACACCGTGCCGGCCTATCGCACGCGGGTGTACTTCGTCGGTGACGGCCAGGCCTGGGCGCGCGAGCGCCAGCGGGCGGACGGCGTGATGGCGGCGTTCCAGGAGGCGAACCGGGCGGCCCAGGCCTCGACCGGGAGCCAGTAATGGCATGGGAGTTCACCGGAGACGGCCAAGTGCCTGGCGCCATGTGGCGCGCCAAGCGTCTCATCTATGCGGCGATGGTCACCTTGATGATCGCCGCACGTTTCGCGAGTCAGGACCTGTTCTTTCTGCTGCTATCCGGTATGCTTCTCATCGCCGCCTTCACTGGCGCGTGTGCGTACCTGTGCATCTTCGACGGCAGACGGTACCGTGTTGACGGAGACGGCATCGCGCAGGAATGGGCCTCCACGCTGTCTGTGCGCTGGGCCGAAGTGACTCGGGTTGTTGGGCGGGTCGAACGCACCCACTGGCTGGCTGCTGCGTTCTACCGTGTGGTACTGCGCGTGCCACCCGAGGCCCCTTACCGCACCTACCGGCTCATGGACCAGCGCCGGTGTCGAGTGATCGTGTCGACCTGGCGTATCGCCAGAGCCAGCGAATTGGCCGCACTGGTCGAGCGGTTCACGAGCGCTGTCGCCGACCGTGAACTGCCGACGGAGCCGCCGAACGAGCAGTTGTGACACGCACCTGCGCAAGCGTCGCTGATTGGGGCACGCTGGACATGCGGAGGTACCCCGATGAACCAGCCGTCGCCGGTCGCTCCAACCACCGCCGCGGGCCTGCTGCGCCGCGGGCAGGCGGTGCCGCTCTCCCTGGCCAGGTGCTGGGCCGCCAGGTGACCGAGTTCAAGGACACCGTGCCGGCCTATCGCACGCGGGTGTACTTCGTCGGTGACGGCCAGGCCTGGGCGCGCGAGCGCCAGCGGGCGGACGGCGTGATGGCGGCGTTCCAGGAGGCGAACCAGGCGAAGTAGCCGCGTCAACGCCTCGACGGGTGTCAACGCCACCGACCGTAGCGAGGGTAACCGCTGCATCGGGCTGCCTGCCGCGAATCCGCCGACGTCGGCGACCACTCAAGCCGGCGTCCGTCGGCGGGGCCGGCACCTGACAAGAGAGGCCACGATGCGCTGCGCCCTCGCCGTTCCGATGGTCTGCCTGCTGCTGCCAACCGCTGTCCGGGCGGGCCCACTCCACAACGCGGCGGCCACGGGCGACCTGGTGGTGGTGCGCCAACTACTCGACCAGGGCACCAAGGTCGATGCCCCGGACCACAGCGGTGCCACGGCGCTGCACGGAGCAGCGCAGTTCGGTCGCGTGACGGCGGCCCAGCTCCTCCTCGACCGGGGCGCCAACGTCAACGCCCGCGACAACCGTGGCTGCACGCCGCTGCTCTACGCCGTCGGCCAGGTCCAGGTGGTCAAGCTCCTGCTGGACCGCGGCGCCGACGTCAACCAGCCGAGCGGCTACGGCAGCTCTCCGTTGCACGACGCGGCCGTCGTCGGCCAACCTGACGTGGTCAAGCTCCTGCTGGACCGCGGCGCGCGGGTGAACGCCCGCAGCGGCGCTGGCGCAACGCCCTTGCACCTGGCGGCCCAGTCGGGCTGGCTGGCCGTGGTCGACCTGCTCTTGGCCACAGGCGCCCACGTGAACGCCAAGGCCGACGACGGCAGCACCCCGCTGCACGAGGCGGTCCACCAGGGCCACGTCGACGTGGCCAAGCTCCTGCTCGACCGCGGTGCGGAGGTCAACGCCCGTCACCTCCGAGGCGGCACGCCGCTGCACTATGCCCCCCTCGCGCCAGCGGCGGCCCAGCCAGCCGTCGTGGGATGGCCAGCGGACCCGCCGCGCGACGACGGCGTGCGCGTCGAACTGGTGAAGTTGCTGCTCGACCGCGGCGCCAACGCCAACGTCCGTGACCAGAGCGGCCAGAGCCCACTACTGATCGCAGCCTCCCGGGCCACCTCGTGGCGAGACACGGTGGCCATGGCCAGGCTCTTGGTCGACCAGGGCGCTGACGTCAGGGCCGGCGACGAAGACGGCCGGACCCCGCTGTGCGCCGCGGCTCAGGTGGGTCAGGCGGCGGTGGTGCAGTTCCTGCTGGAGCGCGGGGCCGAGGTGAACGTCCGGCTCCGGAGCAACGGCCAGACGCCGCTGCACAGCGCCGCCCGGGGTGGCCACGTCGAGGTGGTCGAACTGCTGCTGGGCCAGGGCGCCGAGGTGAACGCCCGGGACAAGGGCGGCCATACCGCCTTGCACGAGGCCACTGGGCAACTCGGTGCCTTCACCCGGTCCAGTGACCAGGGCGCGCCCAGTCGCCCGCTTGCTGACGTGCTCCGGCGGCTGACCGCGGTGGTCTCGCTGCTCCGAGCGCACGGCGGCACCGAGTAGGCCGGCTCGCGACGCAGATCGCCTGGGGACCTGCCGACGGGCGTTCGGGTGGACGGGTGGACGGAACGGCCGCCGTCAGACGTCGTCGATAGTGGCAGGTCGGTGTCTCGCAACGCGTCTGCGCTGGCCTCGGGGCCACGCGCGGCAGAACTGGATCGGCCATGAGCGCTCTCCGTCGTCTGACGTTGGTGATGGTCTTCACGGTACCGGTCACCGCCGCCCCGGTGATGACTCGGTTCGACCCGGCCACGCACGGGTTCCGGTTCGTCAACGACTTCGTCAATGACTTCGTCCCCGCCCTGAACATCCGTACCGGCGGGCTCTGCGGCGGAATGACCTACTCGGCGCTCGACTTCTACAACGCCCACCAGCCGGTACCCAACCAGGACTGGCGGCCGGCCAACGGCACCACCTTGCAGGGCTACCTGTACAATCGGCAGGTCGACTCGATCATGGGCAACCTCGACCGCTGGGCCGAAGTCGGGTTCAACCCCGGCGGTGCCCGCAACGATGAGTTCTTCCGGTGGGGGCTCGACGGTCGGGCCGGCGGCCGCATCGCCGAGTTGCGCTCGTTCATCGACCGCGGCGTGCCGGTGCCCATCGGCCTGCCCGGCGCCGATGGCAAGTCGGGCAACCACCAGATGCTCGCCATCGGCTACGACCTGGGCCGCTACCGCGGCGACTTCGGCGCCAATCAGGAGGACTTCAAGGTCTACGTCTGCGATCCGAACCGCCCGACGCGCACCATGCGCCTGGTGCCCGACACGAGCGCCAAGATCTGGGTGCTGGAAGACGACACCGGCGCCAAGCTCACCAAGACCGGCTGGCAGACCTACTTCGTGGACAAGAAGTACGGCGCCAAGACGCCGCCGCGGCTGCCCAACCCGAACTACCCGGCCGACGGCAAGCTGCACGAGCTGATCGTCACCTTCCAGACCGGCGCGGACGATCTGCGCGGCGGCAACGACAACGTCAACCTGACGCTCAACCTGGCCGACCGCAGCACCCAGGTCTACCCCAATATCAACCGTGGCGCGCGCTGGATCCCGAACTACCGCGAGAGCGAGTGCATCGTCCTGCGCACGCCGGTCGCGGTGAACCAGATCCGCAGCCTGGTCATTTCGACCACCTTCGGCGGCGGCATCGGCGGCGACAACTGGGACATGCTCTACGTTGAGGTGCGCGGTCGTGGTGGGGGCGGCCTCGACCTGCCGCACATTGCCCAGGCCGGGCTCCATCGCTTCACCGGCGATGACAAGCAGATCACCGTGCCCGTCAGCGCTCAGCCCGCGGGCCCGCGTGGCCTGGCCAACGTGCTGAAGCTGAAGTTCTGGACCGGCTCGGACGACCTGCGCGGCGGCAATGACAACGTCAACGTCACCGTGCGCTACCGGAACGGCCGCCAGTTGGTCTTCAACAACGTCAACCGCTCGCAGCGCTGGGCCGACAAGACGCTGAGCACCGTGGTCCTGCCGCTGTCGCCAGCGGTGCTGCCCGCCGACATCGTCCAGGTGATCATCGCGACCACCTTCGGCGGCGGCATGGGCGGTGACAACTGGGATATGGACGGCGTCGAGGTGCGAGCCGAGGGCAACGGCGTCGACCAGGCGCTGTTCGCTTACGAGAAGAAGCGCTTCACCGGCAGCGACAAGACGCTGACACTGCCGGCGCCATAGAGCTACCGCGCGGCCCAGGCCACCAGGTTGAGCAGCAGCCGCTCCGCGGCCGGATGGCGGTCGAGTTCGTCCAGCACGCGGAAGGTATTGACCACGACGCGCCCGCTGCCCAGCCGCCACGAGCCGAGCATGATGCCCGAGGCGTAACCGCCTTCGCAGCAGTAGCCGGTGGCGAACGCCGCGCCGATGACCTCGTCGGGTGTGCCTTGGTCGCTCAGCAACTCGTGGCTGACCACCTGGCCCCACCAGTCCCAGTCGAGGATGCCTGGCGCTGGTAGGCCGGCCCACACCGGGTGCCGATTGGCCACGCACTCCTTGTGGTAGAGCCAGTCGCCGAAGCTCCAGCAGCTCCCGTGTGGCGACAGCGGCCACCAGTGCATCGAGTCGCCACCGTCGGCCAACGCGCGCGGGTCGAGCACCACCACCGTCGCGCCGCGCTCCACCTGGCGCCAGAGCGGCGGCCAGCCCTCGGCCCGTTGCTCGGGCTCGGGCCGGCCGACCACGATGACGCCGGCCGGTTCGGCCGAGCCCGGCGGCTGACACCGCACACCGTGCGCCGCGAGCCACGCCTCGGCCTCAGCGGGTAGGCCCCAGGTGGTCACGGTCAGGGCGTCGGTCAGCGGCGCCACCGGCGCGCTCAGGTAGAACGCGGTCCGGTCGCCGGCGGGGCAGCCACCGCGCTCCAGGCGCGCCGCCAGCTCGTAGCGTCCGGGCGGGCCGGCGATCGTGAGTTCGGCCTCCAGGGCCGCGACGGCCAGCGGCGGCCGGCCGGTCGAACCGGTCGGCGGCAGGTGCAGCGTGGTGCGCTCGGACCAGGCCACGCCGTCGGGACCGAGAATGCGGAACTGCACCGGGTAGTCGCCCGGCGGCAGCACGTCCTCATTGGCCAGCACCGCCTCGACGGTCAGTGGTCGGCCGACATAGCCGTGCCCCGGCTCGCAGAACAGGCACCAGCGTAGCGGCGCCCAGCCGTCGCGCAGCACGTCGGGCAAGCCGGGCTTGAACTCGCGCCAGAAGGTCCAGACGCCCTCGCCGGTGATGGCGTGGTCGAGAATGCCGGTCAGGTTGAACCCGCACAACTGCGGATTCGACCGGATCAGGTCGAACCCGAGCCGCCGCTGGCGGCCGTGCAGACGCTGGCTCTCGCGCAGCATGTCTTCGACAAACGCGTAGACGCCGTCGAAGCCCCAGCGCTGCCAGTCGGCCTCGAGGCGCTCGACCATCGACCGGATCAGCGCCGCGTCGGGCAGGTCCGGCGCGGCCTGAATCTGCTCGAACCGCCGGCCCTCGTCCACCACGTTCATCAGACTGCCGATGCCGTACTCGGACAGGAAGACCGGCTGGCTGTCGTGGCCCAGGCGGCGGATGAACGTGTTGATGTCGGTGGCCTGCGGCGTGCGGGGATAGACATGCGCGTCACCGGCGCCGGGCTTGTAGCCGCCCGGGTTCATCGGCGCGGTACAGGCCGGCTCGTCGACCCCTTCGGCGCCCCAGACGTGCTGCCACTGCCGCGAGCCCGGATTGGCCACCGAGCCGATGGACCACTGGCCGTCCCAGCGTCCGCTTTGCAGCAGCACCAACCGCGTCGGGTCCAGGTCGCGCACCAACGGCAGGGCCGCCACCGCCTGCCGGAACATCGGGCTGTCGCCGGTCTCGTTCTGCAAGCCCCAGATGGTGACGCACGGATGGTTGCGATCGCGCTGGATCATCGCCGCGGTATCGCGGTCGAACCGCTCGGCCATGGCCGGCGAATCGGCCAGACACCACGCTGCCAGGCACTCCTCGTAGACCATCAGACCCAGCTCGTCGCACAGGTCGAGCTGCTCGGGCCAGGCCACGCCGGCGATGAACCGGACACAGTTGAAGCCGAGCGCCTTGGCGTAGACCAGGTCACGCCGCTGGAAGTCGGTCAGCACCGGCGCGGTCCACGAGGTGGGAAAGTGGTTGCCGGTGTGCGTCGACCGCAGGAACACGCGGCGCCCGTTGAGCTGGAACCAGCCGTCGGCCACCCGGAAGTCGCGGAAGCCGAACCGCGCGGCGTGCCGGTGTTCGTGGCCGCCGGCACTCGCCGCCACCTCGGCCCGGTAGAGGAACGGGTCGTCCAGATCCCAGAGATGCGGTTGCGCCACCGACAGCGACACCGCGTGCGTGGTCTCGCCGTCGGCGAACGCCGCCGCCCGCTGCGCCTCGGCCACCAGCGACTGGTCGCGCTGCGTCACCAGCCGCACGGTCAGCGTGCCGTCGGCTCCGACGCCGCTGTCGTTGGCCACGGTCAGGTCGACGCGCACTTGGCCCGTACTGGGCTCGGCCTGCACGAACAGATCGCTGACGCGCACGGCCGGCAGGTACTCCAGCAGCACGGGTAGCAGGATGCCGCCGTAGTTGTAGCAACTGCCCGGCGGCTGCGGAATGCGCTTGTTGCGGTGCGGCGTCTCGTCCAGCACGAACCCGTCGATGCGCTCGTGACAGGGGTTGAGCACCCGCACCGCCAAGAGGTTCTCGGCGCCCGGCCGCAACGCCGCGCCGGCCGGCAGCTCGAACGGTGTCTCGCCGCCCTCGTGCTCGCCGAGCAGCACGCCGTTCAGCCACACCTGGGCGAGGTAGTCCACCGCGCCGAACCGCAGCCAGACGCGCTCGTGGGGCTCGGCCGCCCGCGGCGGCGTGAAGCGGCGCCAGTACCAGAACACGCCGAAGACGTCGGGGAAGACCGTGTGTACCTCGCCGGGCACACCCAGGTCGCGCGCCTCGGGCTGGACCGCGTCGAACCACCGCTGTTCGCGACCCTGGTTCGCCGGATCAGCCGCCACCTGCCACGGACCACTCAGATCGAGCATAGCTCAACCTCCGCCTGCCGCGCGTACCATACTCCAGCGCGGCGCCGAAGGCCAGGGCCGATCAGATGGTCCCGTCACCCTCCGCCTTCAGCCACTCGTACATCCGGTTGTGCGCGCCATCCATGCCCAACGCCTCGTAGACCGCGTGCGCCACCTGGTTGGTGCAGTTGGTGTACAGCCGCAGCCCCAGCAGTTCCGGCGACCGTTCCACCTCGCCGCGCAGCGACTCATAGAGCGCGCGGAACACGCCTTGCGCGCGGGCTGCGGGCAGCACGTAGACCGAGTGGATCCAAAGCACCGTGCCGCAGCGCCAGTCACTCCACTCGGTCTGCGTCAGCAGCACACCCAACGGGTGGCCGTCGCGCTCGGCGACGAGGTAGCGACCCTTGCTCGCGTCGGCGAGGACCGCGCGCACCCCGCGCGACAGCAGCGCGCCATCGAGCGACACGCCTTCGCTCTCCAGGCCCAGGCCGCACTGGCACGCGATGATGAACTCGGCGTCCTCGGTGCCCGCGGCCCGCACCACCACAGCACCCACGTGGCTCTCCGGCCCACGGGGCGCATTGTAGCATCGGCTCAGTCGGCGGAGTCGTAGACGCTGCCCACCGCGATGGCCATATGCCGGCGGTCTGGCGACACGAACAGCTCGTAGGTGGCATACCCACCGTCGCTGTCGGCGCGCGGCTCGCCCTGGCCGACCGGCCAACGGCGCGGATCCAGCCGAGCCAGCTCGCGGAAGCTGTCCAGGGGCTCACCGGCCCGGCCCAGCCGGAAGACCACCTGCGGCTGTTCGCCGCGAGTGATGGTACGCACCAGCCAGGCGGTGCCGTCGGCGCTGCGCCAGAGCAGGTCGTCTTCGCGCCCGACTTCGACTGTCAGTTCGGGCGGCAGCGGCTGGCCGGCCGCGTCATGGACCACCGGATGGTCGCGCCAGCCGATGCGCTCCGGATCGAACTGGCGGTGCCACCACCAGCAGAGCGTCGGACCGGTGCCGACCAACTCCAGGTTGGCGCACACCGTGGCGCCAGCCGGCGGTGCCGGCGCGCTGATCGACACCGGCACCTCGGCGAACCCGCGGGTCGGGTCGCAGGCCCTTAGTTGCCTCGCCACCACCGCCAGCAACCGGCCGCTGCCACGGTCCCAGGCCACGGCCTGCACCCGGTCGGGCGCCCCGGCGAACAGCCGCAGGTGCCGTTGACTGGTCAGGTCGTAGACGTGGACCGCATCCTGAAGCCCGGTGTAGCCGGCCACGTACCGGCCGTCCGGCGACCACTTGAGGTGACGGTCGAACACCTTGCGGCTCTCACACAGGCCCAGCGGCACGTTGGCCAGGCGCGTCAACGTATCCGTCTTCACGACCAGCAGTCGCGCGGCGACCAGCGGCTCACCATCGTGGCATCGGCGCGAGACCTGCTTGGACCAGACGATCGACGCGACCCGCCAGCCGTCCGGCGAGACGCCCAGGGCGCCGAAGCTGCTGCTGGCCAGACGGCAGACGTGGCGCTTGCCGCTCTGGTTGACCGGCACGTCGTAGAGGTCGCGGTCGCGCGCCAAGTAGCAGCCTGCCGACGACGGCCGCCAGGCAATGGGCTCGATGACGCTCAACCCGACCCGGTCGCCGACGCGCCGGACGTTCCTCAGCTCAGGCCCGTCTGGGAAGTCGCACAGGTACGTGCCCAACGGCAACGGGACGCTGGCCGCCACCCCGCCGACCAGCGCCACCAGCAACACGAGCGCGCGAGCGACCGCCATGGTCTTCTCCGGCGCGTGCCCCTCCAGCGCCATCATGGCCGATCGTCAGCGCACGACGCAAGCCCGTTAGGGGAAGGTGCGGCCAGACAACGCGCCGAACACAGCCCGCGGAGGACGACCCATGCCGCTCCCGCCCGCCTTCGCCCTGGCGCTCAGCCTGCTGTGGCCCCAACCGCGCGAGTTCGACCTCGCGCCGCTGCTGCAACTGCGACTGCCCATACAGGTCACGGCGCCGGCCGAACTGGCCAGCCCGGCGGCGCTGCTGCGCCGTGAGTTGGCCACGATGTTCGGTGCGAGCGATGGGCCCGGCGGCACGGTGATCCAGTTGGCGCTCGATCCCGAGGCGCTCAAGCGCGCCGAGGAGTACGCCATCGACCCCAGCGCCGACCGCGTGGTGCTGCGCGCCCACGACGCGCAGGGCGCGTTCTGGGCCGTCCACTCGCTGGTGGCCCTGCTCGGCCAGGCCCAAGCGGTGGCCGGGGGCTGGTCAGCCGCCATACCAAAGGTGCGCGACTGGCCGGAGACGACCTTCCGCGCGTTCATGATCCAGGGCGCTTGGACGCGTAGCCTCGACGAGTACAAGCGGAATCTGGAACTCCTGGCGCGCCTGAAGGTGACCTATGTGGCGCTGGAGTTCGGCCCGCAGGTGGTGCTCGACTTCGACCCGTCCATCGCCGAAGGCGGCAGGTTCACCAAAGCGCAAGCGCGCGAGGTGATCGAGTATGGGCGCAGCCTCGGCCTGAAGCCCATCGCCTACCTGAACCTGCTCGGCCATCTCGACCGCGGCTACAAGAAGGCCGGCTGCACGCAGCATGACGGCATCGACATCCGGTCCGACGAGGTCTACGAGAAGTTCGTCTACCCCATCCTGCGCGAGACGCTCGAGGTCTATGGCCCGGTGGAGTACTTCCACGCCGGCATGGATGAGGCTTGGGACCTGTTCACCTGGCTGTCGAAGGAGGGCTACGACGTCACCAGCCTGATCGCCCGGCACGTCGAGCGGGTCAACGCGTTCCTCAAGGCGCGCGGCGTCAAGCTGGTCATCTGGCACGACATGTTCCTGTCGCCCAACCTGGCCAAGGAGCTGAAGGCGCCGGTGGGGCCGGCCAACGGCGGGCCACCCCAGAACACCGCCGCGGCGCTGGCGAAGATCCCCAAGGACGTCATCCTCGACTACTGGTTCTACGACCCGCTGGCGGCCTATCCGGCGCTCGATTGGCTGCAGAAGCAGGGGTTCACCGTCTGGGCCAGCCCGTGGCAGACGCCCTACTCGCTGACCCGGTACGCGCTGCAGCGGCAGGTGCCAGTGCTCGGCACGCTGTGGTCTGGACCGCCGGGCTGTTTCGCGTCGCCGACCTTCTCGCCGGTCACCGCGCACTATGCGCAAGCGGTTTGGGACGCCTCGCGCGCGCCCGCCGAGGTGCGGCCGGAGCCGGCCCTGGCCGAGGCGGCGCAACGGGCCACCAACGCGGTGCTCTGGCGCCGCCGCCAGCTGAGCTTCCCGTCCAGCACCGCGCTGTGCCTGACGCCGGCCGGACCGGTGCGTCAGACCGTCGCGGGCGCCGCGCGGCAGTTCAGCGGCGTGCCACTGGCCACCGACCGGCCGATCGCCATCGACCCGCTGCCCGAAGCCAGCAAGCCGCTGGCCAACGCCGCCGGCGCCGCCCAGGTGCGCCTGCCCGGCGGTCTGAAGTTGGCCCTGGACGGGGTCAACACCAGCCGCGGCGTCGACCAACTCATCCTGTACGCCGCGCCACGCACCAAGACCAGCACCAACATCTACGGCTGCGAGGTGCAGGTGGCGGCCAACGGCACGGTGCTGGGAGTCAGCGACTACGGGGCGGGCGACCATGCGGTGCCCGCCGGTGGGTTCGTGCTCTCCGCGCATCTGGGGCCCAAGCCGGTGAAGGCCAATCGCCTGCTCCAGTTGCGGCCCGGCGACCGGGTCGCGGTGCTGGACGCCCAGGGCGACTGGCTGGGCGGCTACGCGCCGGCCCTGCTGTTGGTCGAGTTGCCGGGCGGCCAGGTACTGCGCGTCGACGGTGAGGACCTGCCCCGCGAGGCCGACCAGTTGGTGCTCTACCATGCCGGCCACGGCGACGGCCACACCGGCACCAACGCCTTCGGGTGCGAGGTCGCGGTTCGCCACGGCCTGGTGGCGGCCGTGCGCGACGGCGCGGGCAACAGTGCGATTCCGGATGATGGCTACGTGCTGTCGGCCCATCGCGGCACGAGCGCCACCAAGCACGCCGCGCTGCGCGCGGTGAAGCCAGGCGACCGCTTGCGGCTGCTCTGGGAGCGCGACGGCAAGCGCGTCGATCTGGACCAGGCCCTGGGTGAGCGCACCCGCACGTTCGCCGTGGACGCCCGCTGCTCGACGCTCTACCTGTCGGTCAGTGCCTCGCACAGCAGCCAGCCCGGCACGCCACTGGGCGAGTGGGTCGTCCGCTACGCCGATGGCAGCGCCGAGCGCATCGCCTGCCGCTATGGCCGCGAGGTGCTGCCGACGGGGACAGCCGCCTTGCCACAGCGCACCGATGACCCGGTCTGGATGGTCCAGGAACCAGGCTGGCGCGGCCTGGTGCGCGAGTGGGCCAACCCGCACGCCGACCGGCAGGTCAAGGAGATCGCCTTCGTGCCGTCGGCCGCGCTGCTCGAGATCGGCGCGCGGATCATGGCGGCCACCGCCGCGCTACAGTAAGCCGACCGGGCGCACGCCGTTAGGTTTGCGCCACGTTGCGCCGGCCTGGCGGCGACAGGGCGGCGGCGCATGGCCGATAATGAGGGTGCGACTCTGCGGCAAGGTGCCCGACGGTGGCTTGTTGCCCGCGAGTCCCGTCGCTGCGCCGACGGGTCGGGCCGGCGGGGTGCGGCGGCACGGAGGCCGGTATTGCTGGGCATGCGCGTCAAGGCAGACATCACGCATCTGTGTGGGCTGATCGTCCTGGCCAGCCTGGGCTGGGCGATGCTGCACAGCGCCAGCGTAGCCGGCGCAGTACTGCTCTTCGTCGCCATGGGAGCCACGGCCGCCTTGACTTGGCGCGCCGGCCAGGCTGGTCAGCGGGCACCGGTCGAGCAACCGCGCGACGAGCTGGCGCAGCCGGCCACCGTAGAGACCTCCGACACGGCTGCCGGCGAGGCCGCCTTGCGGGGCAACGCGGCCTTCCGCGAGTTCGCGTTCGAGAGTCTGCGCATCCCGGTGGTGGTCATGGATGCGGCCACGTGGCAGTACGTCGACTGCAACCCGGCGGCGGTGGCCATCTACGGCTTCGCCAGCCGTGAGGAGGTGGTGGGCAAGGCTCCGGTCGATGTGTCGACCGCGGTGCAGTACGACGGGCGGCCATCGGCCGAAGTGGCCGGTGAGCGCATCCGGCAGGCGCTGACGGATGGTTCGCTGGTCTTCGAGTGGCGCCACCAACGGCCGACCGGCGAGGTATGGGACAGCGAAGTCCGCCTGATGGCCTTCCGCGCCGGCGAACGCCAGCTCCTCCAGTTCACGCTGGAGGACATCACCGCCAGCAAGCAGGCGGCTGAACTGCTGGAGCAGGAGCGGGTCTTCACCAACGCGGTCATGGACAGCGTGCCGGGCCTGCTCTACCTCTACGATGCCGAGGGGCACTTGGTGCGCTGGAACAAGCAGCACGAGTTGCTGACCGGCTTCAGCGCCGACGAGCTGAACGGCAAGCAGGTGCTGACCTGGTACGACGAACCCGACCGGTCGCGCATCATCGAGGCCATCGGCGAGGTCTACCAGACCGGCCGCTCGTCGGCGGAGATCCACCTGCTGACCAAGGATCGCGGTCCGGTGCCGTTCCTGGTCACCGGCCAACGGCTGACCTTGGCCGGCCAGGAGTACCTGACCGGCATCGGCATCGAGCTGACCGAGCGGCGGGTGGCCGAGAAGGCCCGCCAGCAAAGCCAGGACGAACTCGACCGCATCCTGCGCACCGTGCCGGACATCATCTACCGGCTGGACACCCAGGGCCGGATCACGTTCATCAACGAGGCGGTCCGCGCGTATGGCTACGACCCGAGCGCCATGCTCGGGCAGACCATGCTGGAGTTCGTGGCCCGCGAGGACCGGGCGCGCGCCTTGCACCGCCTCGATGAGCGCCGCACCGGCGACCGCGCCACCAAGTCGTTCGAGCTGCGGCTGTTGCCGGCCGACGGACCGGAACGCACCTTCGAAGTGCGCTCCGATGCGCTCGATCAGACGCCGGTGTTCCTGGTCGACGCCTCCGGCCTCTACAGCACGGAGCGACCGACCACGGCCTCGTTCCTCGGCACCCAGGGCATCGCTCGCGACATCACCCAGCGCAAGCGGGCCGAGGAGGCGCTGCGTGAGAGCGAGGAGAAGTTCCGCAGTCTCTTCGTGCAGGCCGCCGACGCCAGCTACCTGATCCAGGATGAGCGGTACATCGACTGCAACGACGAGGCCCTGCGCCTGTACGACTCCGACCGCGCCGGCATCATCGGTTCGACACCGGCCGATTGGTCGCCGGAGTACCAGAGTGACGGCCAACCGTCGGCCGCCGGCGCCACCGCCCACATGGCGCAAGCGCTGCGCGACGGCCACTGCCGCTTCGCCTGGACGCACCGTCGGCAGGATGGCTCGCCGGTCGAAACGGAGGTGACGCTGACCTGCGTCGGCCTGGCCGGACAGCCGGTCCTGTTTGCCAGCGTGCGCGACGTCACCGGGGAGCGCCAGTCCGAACGCGAGCGCGCCAAGCTGCAGGCGCAACTGACCCAGGCCCAGAAGATGGAGTCGGTCGGCCGGCTGGCCGGCGGCGTCGCCCACGACTTCAACAACATGCTCAACGTGGTCTACGGCCATGCTGAGATGGCGTTGCTGGAGGTCCCGGCCGACTCGCCGGTGCACCGCGACCTGGAGGAGATCTACACGGCGGCCAAGCGCTCGGCCGACCTCACCCGGCAACTGCTGGCCTTCGCCCGGCAGGAGGTGGTCTCACCGCAGGTGCTCAACCTGAACGAGGCGATCACCCCCATGCTGCAACTCCTGCGGCGGCTGATCGGCGAAGACATCGACCTCGTCTGGAAGCCGGCCGCCGCCCTGCCGCCCATCCACATCGACCTCTCGCAGGTCGACCAGTTGCTCGCCAATCTGTCGGTCAACGCCCGCGACGCCATCGCCGGCGTGGGCACGCTGGTCATCGAGACCAGCCGGATCGCCCTCGACGAGGAGTTCTGTACCGCGCACGGCGGGCTGAAGCCCGGACCGTACGTGCTGTTGGCGGTCAGCGACGACGGCTGCGGCATGGACAAGGAGACCGCCGAGCGCATCTTCGAGCCGTTCTTCACCACCAAGATCGCCGGCGAGGGCACGGGGCTCGGGTTGTCGACCGTGTACGGCATCGTCAAGCAGAACAACGGCGCCGTCACCGTCTACAGCGAACCCGGACAAGGCACCACCTTCCGCGTCTACTTCCCGGCGCTGCCGGACGTGCCCACGCGCCGGCAGGCCCTCGCCACGGCGGCACCGCAACTCGGCGGCAGCGAGACGCTCCTGCTGGTCGAGGACGAAGCGCCCATCCTGCGGGTGGCGCAGCGTACCCTCACTCGGCTCGGCTACACCGTGCTCGCCGCGCACACCCCGGCCGAAGCCATCGAGCTGGCCACCGAGCACCCCGGCGACCTCGACCTGCTGATCACCGACGTCGTCATGCCCGGCATGAACGGCCGCGATCTGGCCACGCAGCTCGTCACTCTGCGCCCGGGCCTGCGGGTGCTGTTCATGTCCGGCTACACCGCCGATGTCATCGGTCGTCACGGCGTGCTGGACGCCGAGACGCCCTTCATCGCCAAGCCGTTCACCACCGCCAGCCTGGCCAGCAAGGTCCGCGAAGTACTGAAGCAGGCGTAAGCTCGACTCCGGCGAACACCGCTCCGACGGGCGACCAGGCCCGTGCCTCGGGGCAACACCATGAGGGTTGCGCAGAAGCTGCCATGGGCGGTCGCCGTCGTTGCCGTCCTGGCGCTCAGCGGAAAGGCGGATCGCGCGATGAGCGCTCCCGAGCTGTCCTACAGCGTGCCGACCACGCCCTGGCCGGAAGCCTACGGTAAGCACCGCGCCCGCGTCCAGGTCGTGGCACCGGCCGACGCCGTGCGGGTCCGGATCGCCTGGCGACGCCGTGACCGCGACGCCGCGCGCAAGCAGATCCTGGTGGTCGACGCCGCCACCGGCCGTCCCGTCACCAACGTGGTGCGCCGCAGCGTGACGCGCGAGGTGGGCGACCTGGTCTTCCAGCCGGCCACCGCGCCCGGCGAGTACCACATCTACTACCTGCCCTGCCCGGTGCAGGACAACTGGGGCTGGTATGGTGGTGACTACCTGCCGGTCAAGGACACCGCCGACGCTGCCTGGCGAGCGCGCGCGCTCGCGGTCGAGGCCGCCACGCTCCCCGAAGCGCGCGTGCTCGAGCTCCAGGCGCGCACCGAGTTCTCGCGCTTCGACCCGATGGAGGTCGTGGCCGGCGCCGACGAGGTCAAGGCGCTCCTCGACGCCACCGCCGGGCGGCCGTACCTGGTCTTCCCCGAGGACCGCCGTCACAAGATCAGAATGACCGACGACCTGCCGCTGCGCTGGACGAAGCAGCCACCGGCAGCCGCCTTCGCCGACACGGCACGCCGCCACGAGTTCCTGACCTTCCAGTTGGGCGTCTTCGCCTCGCGGCAGGCGCTCGAGCGGGTGACCGTGCGGTTCGCCGACCTGCGCACCGCAGACGGTCAGGTGCTCTCGGCCGCGGCGCTCCGCTGCTTCAACCTCGGCGGCACCAACTGGGACGGTGCCCCGCTCACCAAGCGCGTCGACGTCGCGCTCGGCCGGGTTCAGGCCCTGTGGTGCGGTCTCCAGGTGCCGGAGGACGCGGCGCCGGGGGTCTACCGTGGCCTGGTCGAGGTGGCCGCGGCCAACGCACCAGCCACGCGCATCGAGCTGGCCATCACCGTGACCGACCAGGTGCTGGCCGACAGTGGTGACAACGACCTCGACAGCTACGCCCGCCTGCGCTGGCTCGACTCGACCATCGCCCTCGACGACGAGATCGTGCGACCCTACACACCCGTCACAGTGCGCGAGCGCCAGCTCGGCGTGCTGGGCCGCACGCTCGAGTTCGGTGCCGACGGCCTGCCCAGCAGCCTGCGCGCCGGGCAGCACGAGCTCCTCGCCGAGCCGGTGCGCGTGGTGGCCGTGTCCGCCGGCCAGACCTTGGCAGCGCGCGCCGCCACGCCGGCACGGGTCACCGCGCACAACGCCGGTCAGGCCACCTGGACTGCCGACGGCAACGCCGGCCCGCTGCGGACCAACACCACCGCGCGCCTGGAGTTCGACGGGCACGTGCTCTACCACGTCAAGCTCACCGCCGACCGCGCGGTCGATCTCGACGACGTGCGACTGGAACTGCCCTTCCGCACCGCCGCCGCGCGCTACCTGATGGGCATCGGCCACAAAGGCGGGTACCGGCCGCGCGAGTGGCGCTGGAAGTGGGGCGGCCGGGTCTACTTCGACAGCTTCTGGATGGGCGACGTGCCCGCCGGTGTGCAACTCGAACTGCGCGGCACCAGCTACAGCGGACCGATGGTCAACTTGTACTGGAGCCTCGGCCAACTGCAGCCACCGGCGGCCTGGCACAACGGCGGTAAGGGCGGCGTGGACATCCGCGAGACCGGCGACACCGTGCTGGCCAGTGCGTACTGCGGCCCGCGGCGACTGGCCGCCGGCGAAACGCTCGACCTCGAGTTCGCGCTGCTGCTGACGCCAGTCAAGCCGCTGGACGTGCCAGGGCACTTCCGCACGCGCTACTACCACGACTACAAGCCGATCAGCGAGATCGCGAAGACCGGCGCCAACGTGGTCAACATCCACCACGCCAACGAACTGAACCCGTACATCAACTACCCGTTCCTGACCCGCGACAAGCTGCGCGCCTACACCGACGAGGCGCACCGGCGCGGCATGAAGGTCAAGCTCTACTACACCTTGCGCGAGATGACCAACCACGTGGCGGAGATGTGGGCGCTGCGCAGCCTGGGCCACGAAGTCATCGCGCCCGGCGCGGGCGGCGGCTACCCCTGGCTGCGCGAACACCTCGGCAACGACTACGCCCCGGCCTGGTACCAGCCGCAGCCCGATGGTGAAGCCTGCGCGGCCATCGTCAACAGCGGTCTCTCGCGCTGGTACAACTACTACCTCGAGGGCCTGCAGTGGCTCTGCCAGAACACCGGCATCGATGGGCTCTACCAGGACGATGTCTCGTACGACCGGCAGATCATGAAGCGCGTGCGCAAGATCCTCGAGCGCAACCGGCCGGGCAGCATGATCGACCTGCACTCGAACACCGGCTTCTCGTTCCAGCCGGCCAACCAGTATCTGGAGTTCTTCCCCTACCTCGACCGCTTGTGGTTCGGCGAGAGCTTCAACTACGACGAATCACCCGACTACTGGCTGACCGAGATCTCGGGCATTCCTTACGGCCTGATGGGCGAGATGCTCCAGGACGGCGGCAACAAATGGCGCGGCATGGTCTACGGCATGACCGCGCGGATGCCCTGGTGCGGCGACCCGCGGTCCATCTGGGGGGTGTGGGACCGGTTCGGCATCGACCAGGCGCAGATGATCGGCTACTGGGAACCGAACTGCCCGATCCGCACCGGGCATGACGACGTGCTGGCCACGGCCTACGTGCGGGATGGCAAGACACTCATCGCCATCGCGAGTTGGGCACCGAAGACCACGCGCTGCCGCTTGCAGATCGACTGGGCCGCGCTCAAGCTCGACCCGGCCAAGGTCAAGCTCTGGGCGCCCGAGGTGGCCGACTACCAGCCGGCGACGCTGTTCAACGTCGGCGACGAGATCCCGGTTCGCCCACGGCGCGGCTGGCTGCTCATCGTCGATAGCGAGCGCCACGAGGCCCCGGCCTACCAGCCACCGACCGACGAGGCCCTCAAGACGCGCACGCTGCTGTTCGAGGAGCGGTTCGCCGGCCGCACGCTGCCGGAGGGCTGGACGACGCAGCTTTCGGCCCGTCCGGGCACCAAGCTCGAGGCGGCCGATGGGACGCTCCGCATCACCGCCAAAGCGCACTCGCTGGCGGTGGCGCGCCGGGCGCTGCCGGCCGGCGTCACCATGGTGCAGTGCCGGGCCGAGAGTGGCACCGACGAGGGCATGACCTGGGGCGTGGGCCTCGCGCTGCGTTGGGCCGGCAAGACCATGCTGCGCCTCAACCTGCGGCCGACCGAGGGCCGCGTCGGCGTGGACACGGGCAAGGACCAGAAGCTGGTCAACGCCGCCATCGCGCCCGGTGGGTCGTGGTATCTGCGCCTGCGCCTGGAGGCCGACCAGATCACCGCCGAGTTGTCCGACGACGGCCTCGACTGGCAAGTCATCCACACGCTGCCGCGCAGCGCGTTCGCCGGTGACCCGACGCTGCTCGAAGTGGGCAAGCTGGCCGGCGGACCGGAGTACCTCGACGCGGACGCCGAACCGAATCGCGACGGCGTGTGCGCGGTGAGCGAGGTGCGGGCGTGGCGCGCGAAGTGAGCGACTGGACCGCGCCGCGCAGCCGATCGCCGCTCAGTTCGCCTCAGCGGTGACGGTCACCGCCGCCTCGGCGAACAGCTCCGGCAGCGTGGCGCCGCGCAGATGGTGGTCCCACCAGGCGAGCAGCCGCGTCAGGTAGTCACGCTGGCAGGCCGCCGGCCAGCGGCCGGTGTGGAACGCGGCAGGATAGTAGACCCAGTGCGCGGCGACCTGCCGCGCCTGGAGCGCGTTGAACAGCAGGCGCGCTTGCAGGTCTTTGCGTTCGGCGCCGGTCTCGACGATCAGTGCCGGCGTGTTCAGCGTGGCCACGTGGTGCAGCGGCGAGAGGTGCTCGTAGACCTCGGGCCGCAACCACATGTCGAGCGGTCCGGCTGCGCCTTGTCGATTCGCGCGCAGCGCGTGGAACGCCGTGCCACAACAGCGGTCCAGCAGCAACGTGTCGTAGCGCCCGCAGGCGAGCACGCCGGCGCGGAAGCAATCGCTGTGGGCCAGGACCCAGGCCGCCAGTTGCGCGCCGAAGCTGCACCCGTAGACACCCAACCGGTCGCCATCGGCGAGGCCCTCGGCCACCAGGTGTTCCACGCCGGCCAGCACGTCGCGGCACGGCTTGTGCATCAACTGGTAGTCCTGCAACTCGTCGCAGAACGCCTGGCCATAGCCGGTGCTGCCGCGGTAGTTCGGCAGCAGCACCGCGTAACCGTGGCTGGCCAGCCACAGCGCGGCACTCTCGCCGTTCACCGCGGCGAGGCTAGCCGCGTTGACGTCGTTACGCTGCTCCGGGCCACCGTGCAGGAAGACGAGTGTCGGCAGCGGCGCCCGAGCGTCGCCCGTCGGTCGGACCAGGATGGCCTCAATCGGCCAGCCGTCGCTGGCGTAGTGGATCCACGACACCTGCGGGCGCCGCTCGGCGCGCAGCCAGGCGTCGAAGGCGTCGTCGGTCGCGTCGCACAAGCCCAGCAGGTCGTCGACGGTCAACTCCACGGCGCCCTCCGCCACGCCCGACCCGACCGGTCGGCCGCACCGACAGGATGGCCGTCCGCACGGTGCCTGTCAAGCCAGCGCCTCAGCGCGGTCAGGGCTGCGGAGCCGCCGGCTTGACCTCGATGAACTGCAGACCGTCGGCCACCACATAACCGTCGGTGTCGCGGTTGGAGACCGTGACGGTGAGGTCGGTGTTCGCCGGCAACTCGACCACGCCGAGCCGCAGCCGCCCCTGCGCCTCCGCGACGCGCTGGTTGGCCGACCAGGTGGCGACCACGCGCCCGCCCGCAGCCAGCACCACCGGCACCTTCGTGCTCCGATTGGGGCTGTACGGCGCCAGCAGCCACACTTCCCAGCGCCCGGCGCGCGGCACCCGCGCGGTCCAGGTGAGCGTGGTCTGGCCCTTGTTGGCGTTGCCGTCATGCACGTAGCCGGTGCCCACTTGTCGCGCACCGGGAATGGCCGAGTCGAGCCAGACGCCGGTCCGCTGCGCCTGGCGGTCATCGAGCGTGACGCCTGGCAGCGTCTTCGGGTCGATGTTTTCCGGCGCCTCGGGCGCCGGCGGGTCCAGCACCTGCTTGTCCGCCAGTAGTCGGGCGCGTAGCGCGGCGTAGTCGACAGCCTGGATGGTGGTGCCGCGGTCCAGCGCCAGGCAGGCGGCGGTGGCCACCGACTGGCCCAGCACCATGAACACCGGCTCCATGCGGATGGAGCCATAGGCGATGTGGCTGGCCGAGAGGCAGACCGGCACGGCCAGGTTCGGGCACTCTTGCTCACGCGGCACCACCGCGGCGAACGCCACCGGATAGGGCCCCGCCACGCCGACCTCGACGTCGCCCTCGTTGCGCACGCGGCCATCGACCACCACGCGGCGGCAGTTGTGGCTGTCCATGCCGTAGGAGGCCAGGCCGACGCCGTCGCGGGCCACTTCCTTCCCCCGGCAGTGGTGTTCGGTCATCACCACCGCGGCCACCATGCGCCGGGCCTCGCGCACGTACAACTGCGTCGGCCAGCCACCGCTGTCGGTGAACTCGTCGGTGGGCAGACCGTAGGCGTTGACCTCTTTGCGGATCTTCTCGGGCACGCGCGGATCGGTGCTCAGGAAGTACATCAGGCCCTGCTGGTAGGTCCGGTGGGCGGCGATGATCCGCTGCCGCCCGGCCCAGTCCGCCTCGGGGTAGTCGTGGTTGCCGCCGATGAAGTCGGTGGAGAACCCACCGTAGTTGTTCGTGTCGGTCTTGTGGTTGGGCATCCGCGCGGTCAGCCGCAGCACGTCCCACACGCCGGCCTGGATGTAGCGGAGCAGCAACTCATAGCACCGCGCGTCGTAGCCTTCGGGCCGCGGAAACGGCAACCGGTTCGCCGCGGTGGTCAGGCACATGCGGAAGTTGTAGGCTTGGACGGCCTTGTCGCCCTCACCAGGCTGGCCCGGCGCCTCGGCGCTGATGCCCCAGAGCAGGCCGCTGGCCGGATTGCCCGGCACCACGTACGGGTCCATCGGCACCCGGAAGTTGTGATGCTGCATGAACTGACGGCCGTTGATCGTCTCGCCATAGACCGCGTTGCTCTCGCGCCCGACGGTGTAGGCGACCTTGGCCAGCGCCATCAGGTCGCCCTCGTAGGTGGCGTCGATGAACTGCGCCGCGCCCACGCGCCGGCGGTTGGCGAACAGGGCCGCCGTCAGGCGACTGTTGCGCCGCGTGACCGCCACCAGCCGATGCTCGCGCAGCACGGGCACGCGCGCCTCGGCCAGCATGGCCACCAGGATGTCCTCGGCCACATGGGGCTCGAAGCGGAAGCCGCCATGGCAGTCGGCGAACTGCGGCGACTGCGGACCGTACTTGGTGCGGTAGTGGTCGGCCACGCGGGTGTAGAACTCGCGCGCCAGACCGCCGATGGCAGCCCGCGAGCCGGTGTCGGTCATGCCGAGCCCGCCGGACGTCAGCCCACCGATATGCCGGCCCGGCTCAGCCAGAACCACCGGCCGGCCCATCCGCGCCACCTGGACGGCCGCCGCCACGCCGCCGGCGGTGGCACCGTAGACCAGCACGTCGTACTGCTCCGCGGCCGCGCCCAGCGACCCGGCGGCGAGCAGCAGCCACAAAGCGAAGGTGTGTCGAGTGTGCATGCCCGGTAGTGTACCGCAGACGGCGGAGGACGGGAGCGGGTGTGTTCGGTTGCTTGGCGACCGCCGCAGACGCATCGCGGAAGTCATGCTACCGTGCGGAAGTCGCGGCCGGCGGCATCATGGAGGCCAGCACGTCCACGCACCGAGCAAAGCTGGGGAGCAGTGGACGTAGCGCCGCCGGATCGAGCTTGGCGAGCAGTTCGAACGATCGCCTGCCCTTGCGGTAGGCGTTGGAGCACGAACTGGTGCTGCGCGCCAGTCGGGTCTGCACATCGTCGCGAGAGCGCTGTTCCAGGTCGCGCAGCGGTGGCAGCGCCGACTCCCGCAGGTCGGACCCATAGTGGGTGCGTAGCGCCTTGCGGTCGGCGACGATCCAGGTCTCCATGCAAGTGACCATGAGCAACGCGAACTGGTCCTCGGCTCCCGCGGGTGGCGACCAGCCATCTCGCGCCGCCAGGTGGGCCCACGGCTGGTTGAGGTCGCCGACCGGCTCCTCACTGTCCACCAGCAAGGCGACGAAGTCCTCAGCAGCGGCTGTCTTTAGGTCCGCCTTGAACCGGGCGAAGGCGTCTGATCGACTGCCACACGCCACTAGCCGCGGACAGCGTCCGGCCAGCCCGCTCCGTTCGAGCAACTGATGGAAACCCGCGCGGCACTGCACGTTCAGATCCCTGCCCCGGGGCTGGTGGCCGGCGCCACCCTCGAGGTACAGCCGCGTCCTCACCACCGCGTCCCGCCAATCTGGCCGCTGAGCCAAAGCTGCCCGAGGCGGTACTCGGTGAGCCACTGGCTCAAGTCGTCGGCCGCTAGGCGCCGCGCCACAGTCTGGCCGTCGTCCTTCTCAACCACTACCACCGACTCCGGGGTGTCGCTCAAGGCGTCAACCAGGATGTCGGAGTGGGTGGTGACCACCAACTGGGTCCGCTCTGATGCCGTCACGAGCAGACCAGCCAGCCTCGGCAGCAGGTCCGGGTGAAGGCCCAGTTCGGGCTCCTCAATGCCGATCAGCGCAGGCGGTTCCGGGTCACAGAGGATGGCGAGCAGACACAGGTAGCGGAGCGTGCCGTCAGACAGCCGGCTGGCGGGGATCACCATGTCGCCTTCGGAGAGCAGCGCCTGAACGGTGCCCTCACGGATGCGCACTTCGAAGTCCTCAAGCCCGGCGTACAGATCGCGGAGGCGGTCGACGATCTCCGCCTTCACCCGCGGCTTCTCCCGCAGGTAGCTGAGAAACAGCCAGAGGTTAGTGAAGTCCTCCTCAAGGCGCTCCACCGGCAGGTCCGCCGACTGCGGTCTGCGCAGCGCCGACGAACGACCGAATGGCCACTCGCGGTAGAGGCGGCAGGAGCGGTAGAAGGTCGTCAGCAGCGCGAGGGCCGGGTACCGGTCGGGATCCCTGCGTTGCGACAGGATCGACTCCGCTGGGTTGAGGTCAGCCACCTCAAGTGCGCGGGTATCGTCGCCTTGACCGCGGATGAACGACCCTCTACCCTCGCTCACGTAGTAGCTGAACTGCTCGGCGTCACGCATACCTGGCTGGGCACCACGAACCGTCTCGCTCGACAGCTGGAAGCGCGACGCTCGCTCGCCGAACGTCAGGCGGTGCCGCATCGGCCACACGCAATCCACCACCGCCCCCAGCGACGCGTCCTGCGACGTGGCTCCCTGCCACAGCCACTCCGTTACTCCGCCACCGCCCGGTCGCCGCATGGGCGCGGTGAGGTTGGTGGCCGCCGACCGCAGGAGGTCAAGCGCGTCGATGAAGTTCGACTTGCCGGATCCGTTTGGCCCGATCAGCACGTTGAGCGGGCGTAGCTCCAGCGGTGGCGAATCGGGGCCAAACGACAGCAGCCCTTGGAGATGCAGTTCTCGGAGCACCACAGGCGTCTGCCTCTCAGCGCCCACGGCTCCACTCGCCCTACCGCAGCGACGATGGTCCAGTGGCGCGCTCTGCCCCGCAGTATACCAACTCGCCCGCGTCTTGCCACCAGCCCTCCGGCCCGCCATACTGCACGCGGACAGCAGGAGGCCTGGCATGACGGTGATGCTGACGGGCGGTTGCGGCAATATCGGGCGGCGCGTGCTGGACCGGCTCGAACCCGATCACGACGTGGTGGTGGTCGACGCGGTGCCCCACCCGCTCGGCTGGCCGGGCCGGGTCGAGCAACTCGACTTGACCTCGTCGGCCCAGCTCGACCGGCTCGATGAGCCGTTCGATGCCATCGTGCACCTCGCCGCCATTCCGAACCCGTACCGTGACCCCTGGGAGGACGTGCTGCGCGTCAACCTGCTGAGCACCTTCAACGTGCTCCGCTACGCCGTGGCGCACCACGTGCCGAAGGTCATCTTCGGCAGCAGCGAATCGGCCTCCGGCTGGGGCATCCATGGCAAGTTCTACGCGCCCGACTACCTGCCGCTCGACGAGCGGCACCGCTCGCTGCCGTCCGAGGTGTACAGCTACACCAAGTGCTTCGGCGACCAGCTCTGTCAGGGCTTCAGCCGCGAGCACGGCCTGCGCACCATCTGCCTGCGCTACACCTTCGTCACTTTCGAGGCGCTCTACGAGGGCTTCCTGAACACGCTCCGCGACCCGGCGCCGCGCGACGCCCTCGGCGCCACCTACGCCTGGATCGACGTCGAGGATGTCGCCGCCGCGATCCGCGCCGCGTTGGCGTTCGATCCGGGCGAGGGCGGCAGCGAGACGTTCTACCTGACCGCGCGCGACCACTTCGGCACGATCGACACGCTGGAACTGGTGGCCCGCAACTGGGGCGACGCGGTGCAGGTCGACCGCGAGTACTACGCCGCGCGCCCGCGCGCGTCGTTCTTCGACATTCGCAAAGCCGAACGCCTGCTGGGCTGGACGCCGGCGTGGGATGTGGAGCGGCTGCTCAGAGAGAAGTAGGCGGCAAGCGCGACCCGCTGCTACTGCGGCAGGTCCAGCGTGACAAACTGGCCGGTCAGGGAATCGAGGGCGGCGATCCGCTCGTGCAACCGGTCGGCCTCGCGCGCGAAGTGGGTGCTCTGAGTGATGGCCACAATGCCCGCGTGTGTGGCCGTCGCTCGGTGCAGCCGGCGGAAGTGGCGCCGATTGTGCGTCAGCAGAGCACGGTCGTGCGCCGCGGCATAGGCCAACTGGTCGCGGTCGGAGGTGCCCTGGTTCGACCGTCCCGCCTCGCGGGTGGTCAGCACGTCGTAGCCCAGCCTGCGCAACGCCAAGACCAGGGCTTCGTGGACATCCTCGTCGGCGTATAGCCGGACCACCTACTCCCCCTCGTTCGCCGCTATCGCCGTATCGATCTCTTCATGCCTGGTCTGGTAGTACTGCCACGCCGCTGCCAGATCCGCTGCCGTCAGGTCGGGGTACCCGGCCAGGATGCGCTCGTCATCCAAGCCCAGCCGGCGCCACTTGACCAGCTCCCAGACCGCGATGCGCGTCTGCCCGATGCAGGCATCGCCGCCCGCCACACCGGGCGTCCTGCGGATCAGCATACTCGTTGGTCGTCGAGCCGGACGCGCCAAGGCGGTCTCCTGTCAACCGATTGTACCGCCGGCTCGATCCGGCGCGCAACGGTCTGCAGCAACGAAGCCGCGGAACTTGGTCCCGACCCGCTGCTCGCGGCTCAGTTCGCGTTGTACCCATGAACCCGTGTCTGCAGCAGGTCCTTCCAGTACGCTTCGCGCTGCAGCACGTCTTCCTGGCTGGCGTGCGAGTCAGCCACCTCCAGGATGCCGAACTGGAAGTGCTCGGCATAGTCGGCGCCGTTGGCCGCCAGCAACGCCTTGAGCTCGACGTTGCCGCCATGGCCGGTCGCCGAGTAGGCGCACCAGCGGCTCCAGATGCCTTCGCCGGCCGTGGCGCTGCCGACGTAGAGCTTGCCCGTGGCCCGGTCCACGATGATGTAGACGCCCGAGACCGCACCCAACGCGGCGCGCCACGAGTCCACCGACTGCCGCACGATGATGTCCAACTCGGCCTTGGTCAGCGTCGCCCAGGAGTAGCCGCGGAAGTCACTCACACGCAGCCGCTCGGCCCGGATCTCCACGACTTCGAGCCGTTCGGCCCAAGGCTCGCCGCGCAGGTATGACTGCCGGCCCGGCCGCTCGAACGCCACCACCAGCCGCCCGTCCAGCTCATCGGTGGCGGGCCGTCGGAGCAGGTCGTAGTAGTAGTGGTCGTCCGGCTTGGTTACGCCGCACCCCTCGTGCACGCCGGCGAACAGCCACCGAGCCGGTTGCGCCAGCGCGATCAGCGACACCACCAACGGCCGCTGGAAGTTGCGCTGCTTCTGCCGGCGCTGCCAGGCGTCGAAGTCGCCGGCTAAGTAGACCATCAGCGGGTCATCGCGCCCGTCCCACTTCGCCAGGTGCAGCTTGCAGCGTTCGGGCGTGACGTCCGGATCGAGCAGTGTGAGCAGGTCGAACAGCTTCATCGGTCGCTCAGTAGGTGCCCAACTCGCGCCCGCGGTCCACGAAGTGCCGGTAGGTGGCGTACTCCACGGTGTCGGGGATGGAGTGGTCGCTGTGCAGCACGTAGCCGTACTGCTGCATGACGATGGGGATCTTCGCCTCCAGCTCGGCGTTGACCTGGGCCAGATCGTTCGAGTAGAGCGCGCGAACATCGATGCCGCCCATGAACGACAGGCGGTCGCCCCAGTCGCGGTACAGCTTGACCAGGTCCATGCCAGCCTTGACCTCGATCACCTGCAAGCAGTCGATGCCGGCGTCGACCATGCCCGGCAGCAGTGGCTCAACGTAGCCGCAGGAGTGCATGATCACCGGCGCGCCGTGGCTCTTGGCGAACTGGACCGACCACTTGTGCGACGGCTGCACGATGGCGTTGTACATGCTCGGCGACATGAACGGCCGGTTCTTGAAGCCCATGTCCTCGTAGTACCAGACGCCGTCCGGCCAGCCCTCCTGGTCGAACAGCATCTCCTGGCAGTCCACCAGGAGCTTCGTGTAGGTCTCCGACATATCGCGCACCCAGTCGGGGTCGTCGGCCATGCCGATCAGCATGTGCTCGTGCCCGGCCAGGCTCTTCATGTGCTCGAACACGTGCGCGGCGCAGAAGCAGAAGAAGCGACCCTCGTCGGCCGCTTTCTGCCGAGCGTTGCGGTAACCGGCGAAGTCGATCCGCCGCGCCTCGGCCACCAGCTTCGGCTTGGCCAGTTCCTCCCAGGTGCGCCGCTCGGTGACCCTGAAGCCGAGGTGTTCGGGCGTCGAATCGTGCAGCTTGTGCTGCCGCATGGTGGCGTAGTTGCCGTCGAGCACCACGCGGGTCTCGTCGGTCTCCTCCAGCACCTGCGCGGTGAAGTCGAGGTCGACGATGGTGTTCACACCACCACAGAGGGCCAGGTCGAAGCCGAAATGGTCGTCGAACGACTCGCCGGCGGGAATGTGGCCCTGCTCGCGCCAGTCGCGCGCGGTGGCGCCCCAGAAGTGCTCGAACAACCCGATCCGGTCGACCGGTTGGCGGTGCAGGATGTTGCCGATGCGCTCGCGGCCTGTCATGGCCATCATGCCGGTGGCTCCTCGTTCGCGCGAGGGCGTTCGGCGACCACCGGCAACATCCTGCCCCAGCCTCAGCCGACCGGATTCATCACCCGGCCCATGAACAACACCGCGCCGGTTGGCCGGTCCACGATGGCGAACAGGAACGGCCGGTCCAGGCTCACCTGCGGCAGGTCGGTCGGAATGGCCGTCCTGCCCATGACCACTGCCGTCGCCGCCGCCGCCTCGGTGCCCTCTTCGTTGACCTTCACGAAGGCCTTGTGCAGGACCGCCGAGATGGACAGCTCACGAGTGCCGGTCATGCCGGAGAAGTCGGCGCCACCGCCGAAGGCGAGCGGCATGCCCAGGCTGCTGAGCGCCGCCCGCAGTTCCATCGCCGAAGTGGCCTGGAAGCGCGGCATGGCCAACCGCACAGCCCGTCGCTTCAGCGCGGCCAGGCAGCCGGTCAGGTGCTCGGCCGTCAGCTTCTGCTCGAACGCGGGCCAGGTGCCGGCCTCGGGCACGATGGCCACCATGGCCAACTGCTCGCCCACGTACGGCAGGCCCACCGCCTGCCAGCCCTCGCCCGCAGCGTAACCCATCGGGCCGGTCCGGTGCATCGTCGGCACCGTGACCTGCTTGCCGTCGACCAGCGTGAACGGCGCGTCGGTGGTCGCGCGGGCACTGAACGGCGCGGCCCACGAGGCCAGGAAGTAGACGGCGTTGGTCAGCACCAGACGCGTGTCGGGCGTGATCTGGCCGGCCGGAACCAGGTCGAGGATGCGCTGCTTGGTCTGCTCGGCCACCCAGCCGTTGATGGTCTGCCGCGCCGGCTCGGGCGCCGTGGCGAAATCGACTTGGCGGAGACCGCCTTGGTACGCCTGCTCCATCAGCGACAGGTAGGCCGGCAGGAACGCCATGCCGCGTTGGCCCCAGAGCGCGTTGGCCACGTTGAGCTGGAAGCCGGTACCGCCCTGGTCGGCCGGCGGTTTGGCCCGGCTGGTCAGCGTGTCGGCCAGTTCGCGGAACGCCGGATGCAAGCGCTCGGGCGGCAGCGTGAAGCGCAGGGCCTTGGCCATCTGCTCGGCCGTGGTGCCGCGGGCGCCGCCATAGGTCATCGCCAGCGCGACCGAGACGCTATAGGGCGAGCAGAACAGGTTGCCCGGTTGCTGGCACTGCGTCCGATAGAGGTCCACCGCGAAGGCGGTGTTGCCCGCCGACAGTGCGGTCACATCCGCCTCCGAAGCCATCGCCGACAGGCTCAGCGCCGACAGCATCAACAGTCCCAGGAGACCCCCGCCGAGCAGCCGACCGCACCCACGCCACAAACCGTCCATCGTCGTCTCCTTGTGGACCAACTCCGCCCAGCCGGCCTCATTGCGTTGGTGTGAACACCCCTGGGTGCCGTGAGGTGTTGACGCCGGTGGCGCGGCGCTTGTTACACCGGCGTAAGGTCGGCGAGGAATCCGCTGCTGCGGGCCGGAGGAAGCCGCCCCGCCACGCCGAAGTGACCGCCGGCTGCCGATCTTGCCGTGACCGGCCGGAGCATGACGTGTACCCGCTGGACCCACCCGCCCTCTTCGCACACCGCCGCGTGCTGGATGACCCATTGGCCACCGCGCGCATGGAGCGCATGGTCAACGCGATAGGCCGTAAGGCGTCCGACGTGATCATCATCACCGAGGACGACATGGACCAGGTGGCCGAAGCCTGCCGCGCCACCGACGACATCGCCGACGAGCGCATCGTCCGCGGCGGGCACGGCCGCTACCGCAACGGCTGGGTCGGCCAGATCCATGACCCCGGTCTGGTGTTCAACACCTTTGTGATGGACCCCGCGCAGCGCGGCCAGCCGCAGAAGCGCTACCGGCACCCGATGGCGCAACGGGCCTACGGCCTGCTCTGCGGCGTCGGCCGCGAGTTCATGTTCAGCCGGCGCGACCTGCTCCATGGTGAGTTCCCCGGTGGCTACGTGTGCCAAGGCGGGCACGGTCTGCACACCCTCTCCGGCTGCCTGCACAAGTGCACCTACTGCGGCGAGAGCTTCGTCAACGTGCTGCAGATGGACCTCGAGACGGTGTGCGGCGAGCTGGAGCGGATGTTTGCCGAGGTGCCCCAGCAGAAGCTGTACCGCTGGGACGTGATGAGCGACACCATCTGCTACGAGCCCGAGTACGGAGGCACCGAGATCATCGGCGACTGCTTCAACCGCAGCGACGACAAGCTGTTGCTGCTGTATTCCAAGAGCGCCAACTTCGACCACCTGCTGGAGTTCGACTACCAGCAGCACGTGCTGAGCAACTGGACCATCGCCACCGAGCGCGTCTGCCGCGAGATCGAACTGGGCACACCCAGCCTGAGCGAGCGCCTGGCGGCGATGAAGCGCTGTCAGGACGCCGGTTACACGGTGCGCTGCGGGTTTACGCCGATCATCCCGACCAACGGCTGGCGCGAAGAGGCCACCGCGCTGATCGAGCAAGTCTTCGCCACGGTGCAGCCCGAGGTGGTCCGCCTGTGGGTGGTCTCGATGATGGAGTGCTACGAGGCCGAGGTCATCTTCGGTGTCGACAATCTCGACCCGCACGCCCTGCGCCGCGCCCGCGAAGACGTGGACCGCATGTCTGGTCAACACCACTCGCCGTTCCCCATCGATGTGCGCTGCGAGGTCTACGAGTGGTATCTCGACGAACTGCGCCGCGTCTCGCCCGAGACGCCGGTGGCGCTGTGTACCGAAACGCCCGAAGCCTGGGCGCGCTTGCAGCCGAAGCTGATGATGACCAAAAACCGCATGTTCTGCTGCTGCGGCGGAACGAGCGTGCCGGGTGGGTGGACGGGGCCGTTGGTGTAGGAGGCAGACAGCGCCGAGCCGGCCGGCTGCGAACCACCCGTAGGGCGGGCTGTTGCCCGCCGCAGAGGGGCCTCCGTCGCCATGCCCGACTACCGTCGAGCCCGCGTTCGCGGCGGCACCTACTTCTTCACCTTGGCCACCGCCGGCCGCGCGCCCATCCTCACCGACTGCGTCGAGCTGCTCGGCCGCGCACTGAAGCAATGCCGGCGTCGATACCCATTCGAACAGACCGCGCTGGTGGTCCTGCCAGACCATCTCCACGCGCTCTGGACGCTGCCCGCCGATGACGCCGACTTCTCGCTACGCTGGGCGGCCATCAAGCGGGCCTTCACCGTTGAGTACCTGGCCGGCGGGAACCCGGAGAGCACCGTCAGCCGCTCTCGGCGAGCGCACCGCGACCGCGGCGTCTGGCAGCGCCGGTTCTGGGAGCATTGCGTCCGCGACGAGGCTGACCTGACCGCTCACCTTCACTACATCCACTACAACCCCGTCAAGCACGGTCTGGTGGCGTGCCCGCACGCCTGGCCGCACAGCACCTTCCACCGTCTGGTCCGGGCGGGTTGGTATGAGCCGGATTGGGCCTGCGCCTGCGACGGCCGACCGGCCAAGGCGCCGATCGACTTGGGCAACGTGGCCGGCGAAGTCGATGGCGGGCAATAGCCCGCCCTACGTGGGCTCCCGTCTCGGCAGGGCGGCGCCCGGAGGGTGCCGCGGTCGATGGCGGGCAATAGCCCGCCCTACGCCGGCTCGGCGACGGCCAAACGTGGTCAGCGCCAGCCCCGAGACGGCGCAGCGTAGGGCGGGCTATTGCCCGCCGCTTCGGTGGCGTGTTCAGCCCAGGACAAGCCAACGCGCGCCAGCCGCATCGTTGCCGCGTGGTTGCCGGGGTCGATGGCGGGCAATAGCCCGCCCTACGCCGGCTCCGTGACGGCCCAGCGTAGTCTGCGTGGGCCTCGTAGGCGGCGCAACGTAGGGCGGGCTATGGCCCGCCATTTGGGTGGCGTGTTCAGCCGAGGACAAGCCATCGCGCGCAGGCCGCACCGCTGCAACGTGGCTGGTGCGGACCGCCGCCGCCAGCAACCGAGAGGGTATCGCCGGGCCATCGCGAAACCGCCCGTCAGAGCCGGTCGCCCTGTCGCCGGCTGGAGTTGGTTGTGTACAAGCTGAACCCGCCGGCCCTGTTCGCCCACCGTCGCGTGCTGGACAACCCCCTTGCCGTCGCGCGGATGGAGCGCATGGTGGCCGGTTTCGGACGGCGTCCCGAGGACGTGGTCATCATCGACGAGACGCAGATGGACCTGGTCAACGAGGCCGCCGGCACCACCGACGAGGTGGCCACCGACGAGATCGTCCGCGGCGGACACGGCCGGTTCCGCCAGGGCTGGATGAAGGAGATTCCCGAGCCGGTGTTCGTCTTCAGCACCTTCGTGTGGGACGAAGACCAGCGCGTCAAACCGACGCTGAAGTACCGCCACCCGATGGCGCAGCGGTGCTACCGCCTGCTCTGCGGGCAGGGCCGCGACTTCCTCTACAGCCGCCGGCCGCTGCTGCACGGCGAGTTCCCCGGCGGTTACGTCTGCCAGGGCGGCGACGGTCTGCACACGCTCTGCGGTTGCGTCCACAAGTGCAAGTACTGCGGCGACGGCTACATCTTCACGGTGCAACTCGACCTGGAGAGCGTCTGCGACGACCTGCGGCGCAAGTTCGTCGAAGACGACCACATGAAGCTCTACCGCTGGGACATGTACTCGGACACCATTCCGCTGGAGCCCGAGTATGGCGGCACCGAGGTCATCGGCGGTTGCTTCAACGAAAGCACCGACAAGCATCTGCTGCTCTACTCGAAGAGCGACAACTTCGATCACCTGTTCGCCTTCGACTACCAGCAGCACGTGCTGAGCAACTGGACTCTGTCCACCGAGACCGCCTGCCGCGACATCGAGGTCGGCGCGCCGTCGCTGAAGGACCGCATCGCCGCGATGAAGCGCTGCCAGGAGCACGGCTACACCGTGCGCGCGGGCTTCACGCCGATCATCCCGGTGAAGAACTGGCGCCAGGAAGCCACCGACATGATCGAGTACCTGTACAGCCAGGTCGAGCCCGAGGTGCTGCGGCTGTGGGTGGTCTCGATGATGGAGGCCTACGAGCTGAACGCCATGTTCGGCCCGGAGATGCTCGACGAGCACTGCCTGCGCCGCGCGCTGGAGGCGGCGCCCGAGTTGGACGGCACGCACCACGCGCCGTTCCCCATCGACGTGCGCACCGACATCTACGGCTGGTACCTGGACGAACTGCGCCGCGTGGCGCCGCACACGCCGGTGGCGTTGTGTACCGAGGCGCCGGACGCCTGGCGCATCCTGCAGCCGAAGCTCGCGATGTTGCCGAACAAGATGTTCTGCTGCTGTGGTGGCGCCAGCGTACCGGGCGCCTGGCGCAAGACCGCCTGAGGAGTCGACCATGGGCCGATGGGCCGTCGTGGCGTTGCTGGCGCTGGGCGTGGCCGGGGCACAGACCAACCGGATCACCAACGGCGGCTTCGAACAACTGGGCCCCGACGGCCAGCCCGTGGACTGGGAGCTGCTCGGCGCGGCGCGCGTCGAGACGGCCGAGCGCCACGGCGGCCAACGAGCGCTGCATCTGGTCCGCACGCCGGAGACCACCGGCGAAGTCGGGCTCAACCGCGCCTGGAAGCTGAATAGCGGGCGGCAGGACAAGATGCTCGCCGCCCGCCAGGGCGGGCTGCGCTTCTGGTACCGGGCCGTCGCCGCCGAACCGGCCGACGCGCTGACCGTCCAGGTCATCGCCATGTCGGACCGGCCGGCCGAGGTGGCGCAGCGCACCATCTGGCGCGTGCCCGCGGCGCACGTGGGTGACGGCCAGTGGCACCAGGGCGCCTTCGCCTACAACTACGAGCAGGACAGCCAGGTCCGCTGGGTGCATGTCGGCGCGCGTCTGCACGGGCAGCGCGGTGAGCTGTGGCTGGACGACCTGGAGTGGGTGGCGCAGGTCGGCCCGGTGGTGCAGCTTCAGACGCCGACCCTGACCGAGACGCCCGGGCGCGAAGGCACCGCGGCGACGCTGACCGCCACGCTCGCCAACCTGGGCGACGTGCCGCTGAGCGGCGCCAAGGCGCGGCTCGCCCTGGACGGCGGCCTGACCACCAGCGCACCGACGCTGGCGGTGCCGCCGGTGCCGCCGGGCAGCACCCGCGAGCTGTCGTGGCCGGTGCTGGGCCGGCGTGACCGCCCGCCCTACACCGTGCGGGTGGCGGTGGCAGGCGCGGGCCAGACCGCGGCCAGCAGCTTGACGCTGGTGCCGCAGGTGGTGCCGACGGCCCTCTGGTGTGAGCGCGTGGTGACCACGCCCGGCCAGTCGGTCGAGGTGGCGCTGATGGCGCGGAACACCGGCGGCGCGTTCGGCGCCGGGGCCGCAGCCTCACTCGAGGCG
>CAZHGD010000015.1:0-28534 GCA_964531735.1 uncultured Fimbriimonadaceae bacterium
ACCGTGGCGCGCACGCCGCCGCCCGCGGCAGCTTCGAACGAGGTCGCCTCGCCGGGCGTCGAGCCCGCCGCCGTCACCCGCGCCAGGACGGCCTGCGCGTACGGGTGGTTGGCCGCCGCCTCGGCCCCAGCGGCCAGGACCAGCAGGTCGGTCTCGGCGAACGGCGCCGCGGCGTGGACGCGCGTCACGCGCGGCCGGCCCAAGGTCAGCGTGCCGGTTTTGTCGAAGGCCACCACGGTCACGTGGGCCGCGGTCTCCAGCGCCTCGCCGCCCTTGACCAACAGGCCCAGCCGGGCCCCGCGTCCGGCGCCGACCATGATCGCCGTGGGCGTGGCCAGGCCCATCGCGCAGGGGCAGGCGATGATCAGCACGGCCACCGCGTGCGACCAGGCGGCGGACCAACCGGCGGCCAGCCACCAGGTGAGCCCGGTCAGTAGCGCCACGCCCAGCACCGCCGGCACGAACACCGCGGCCACCCGATCGGCGAGCCGCTGCACCGGCGCCTTGCTGCCTTGGGCCTCGCGGACCAGGGCGATCATGCGGCCGAGCACCGTCGCCGCGCCGACAGCGGTGGCGCGCACCAGCAGCCGGCCGGTCAAGTTGAGCGTAGCACCGATGACCTCGCCGCCGGCCTGCTTGGCGACGGGTCGGCTCTCACCGGTGACCGCGCTCTCGTCGACCGTGCTCTCGCCGGCCACCACCTCGCCATCCACCGGCAGACTCTCGCCGGGCCAGACTTCGACCACCTGCCCCGGAACCAGTTGGTCGGCCGCCACCTCCAGCCAGCCGTCGTCGGTGACCAGCCGCGCGGTGGCCGGGCGCAGCGCGGTCAGGGCGCGGATGGCGCTGGTGGTGCGGCCGCGCGCGGTGGCTTCGAGCGTGCGCCCGACCAGCACGAAGGCGACGATCATCGCGGCGGTCTCGAAGTAGAGGCCGTGGGCGTGCGGTTGGCGCATCGCGAACAGACTGGCCAGCATCGCCACCGTGCTGCCCAGACTGAGCAACGTGTTCATGTCGGACTGCCGGTGGCGCAGCGCCCGCACGGCGCCGACATGGTAGGGCCAGCCGCCCCAGGCCCAGACCGGGGCGGCCAGGGCGAGCTGGGCGACGGCCGGCAAGCGGTGCATGCCGGCCATCAGCACGAGCGCCAACGGCAGGCAGACCGCGGCGCGCAGACCGAAGCGGCGCTGTTCGCGGCGCTGCTCGCGCTCCAGCGCATCGTCGGCGGCCGAGGTTTGTTCGGCCGCCTCGAAGCCGGCTGCGCGCACGGCGGCCAGCAGTCGGTCGAGACCGATCTGCGCCGGGTCATAGGCGACGGCGGCGCTGTGGTTGCCGAAGCTCACCGCCACCGCGCGCACGCCATCGAGGCGACTGAGCTGCCGCTCGATGGTGGCCGCGCAACCAGCGCACTTCAGACCGAAGAGCGTCAGGCGGACGGCTGACTGAGGCATCCCGCTCTCCACAACGGCCCCGATCGCCGAGGGGCGGCCACGCGGGCCGCCCCCGACGAACGTCTGGCCGTAGCGCTGCCTAAGCGTCCTGCGGCGGCAGCACGGTCGCGCGCAGGTAGTCGCGGTTGAGCCGCGCGATGTAGTCGACGCTGATCGACTTCGGGCACGCGTTCTCGCAGGCGCCGTGGTTGGTGCAGTGACCGAAGGCTTCCTCGTTCATCTGCGCCACCATGGCCTCGACGCGCTCCCACCGCTCGGGCTGCCCTTGCGGCAGCAGACCCAGGTGCGAGACCTTGGCCGAGACGAACAGCATCGCCGAGGCATTCGGGCAGGCCGCCACGCAGGCGCCGCAACCGATGCACTGCGCGGCATCCATGGCCGACTCGGCCAGCTCGCGGCGGATGGGCGCCGCGTTGGCCTCGGGCGCGCTGCCGGTGCGGGCACTGATGTAGCCGCCGGCCTGGATGATGCGGTCGAACGCACTGCGGTCCACCACCAGGTCCTTGAGCACCGGGAAGGCGCGCGCCCGGAACGGCTCGATCCAGATCTCGTCGCCGTCCTGGAAGTGCCGCATATGGAGCTGGCAGGTGCAGGTGCCGGCCTGCGGCCCGTGGGGCACGCCGTTGATCACCTGGCCGCAGCTCCCGCAGATGCCTTCGCGGCAGTCGTGCTCGAACGCGATGGGCTCCTCGCCCTTCGCGGTCAAGCCTTCGTTGACCACGTCGAGCATTTCGAGGAACGACATGTGCTCGCTGACGTCGGTGGCCGCATAGGTTACGAACCGGCCCTTGGCCGTGGGCGACGGCTGCCGCCAGACATGCAGAGTAAGGTTCATCACTTGTAGCTCCGCTGGCTCAGATGCAGCGCCTCGAAGGTGAGGGGCTCGGTGTGCAACCGCGGCTCGGCGCCGTCGCCGGCGAACTCCCAGACGCCGGCGCAGGCGAAGCGCTCGTCATCACGCTGCGCCTCGCCCTCTTCGGTCTGGTGCTCCTCGCGGAAGTGGCCGCCGCAGGACTCCTCGCGCCAGAGCGCGTCCCGACACATCAGCTCGGCCAACTCGAAGTAGTCGGCCACGCGGCCAGCCCGTTCGAGCGACTGGTTGAGGTCCTCGCCGGTGCCCGGCACGCTGACCCGCTGGTGGTACTGCTCGCGCAGCGCCGCGATCTTCTGGATCGCCGTGGCCAGACCGGCCGCGTTGCGGGCCATGCCGCAGTGCTCCCACATGATCAGGCCGAGCTCGCGATGGAACGAGGCCACGCTACGGTCGCCCTGGTTGCTGACCAGCTTGTTTGTGCGCTCCGACACCTCGGCCACGACGCGGCGGACCTCGGCATGGTCGTCGGCGACCGGAGCGAGCTTGGTCTGCGCCAGATAGTGGCCGACGGTGGCCGGCAGGATGAAGTAGCCGTCAGCCAGGCCCTGCATCAGCGCGCTGGCCCCGAGCCGATTGGCACCGTGGTCCGAGAAGTTGGCCTCGCCGGCCACGTGCAGACCGGGGATGGTGCTTTGCAGGTTGTAGTCCACCCACAAGCCGCCCATCGTGTAGTGCGGCGCCGGGTAGATGCGCATCGGCACCTGGTACGGGTCCTCGCCGGTGATCCGCTCGTACATCTCGAACAGGTTGCCGTAGCGCTCCTCGATGGTGGCGCGGCCGAGGCGACCCATCGCTTCGGAGAAGTCGAGGTAGACGCCGTTGGCGCTTTCGCCCACGCCGCGGCCCTGGTCGACCGCCTCCTTGGCGCGCCGCGAGGCGATGTCGCGCGGGGTCAGGTTGCCGAAGCTCGGGTAGAGCCGCTCGAGGTAGTAGTCGCGCTCGCCCTCCGGAATCGAGTCCGGTGAGCGCTGGTCGCCGGCCTGCTGCGGCACCCAGATGCGGCCGTCGTTGCGCAGCGATTCGCTCATCAGCGTCAGCTTTGACTGGTAGTCGCCGCTGACCGGAATGCAGGTCGGGTGGATCTGCGTGAAGCACGGATTGGCGAAGCCGGCGCCGCGGCGGTAGGCCCGCCAGATGGCCGTCGCGTTGCAGCCCTGCGCGTTGGTCGACAGGTAGAAGACGTTGCTGTAGCCGCCGCTGGCCAGCACCACCGCGTCGGCCAAATGCGCCTCGATGCGACCGCTGACCAGATTGCGCGTGACGATGCCGCGCGCGCGCCCCTCGATGACGATCACGTCGAGCATTTCGTGGCGCGTGTGCATGGTCACCGTGCCGGCGGCCACCTGCCGAGCCAGCGCCTGGTAGGCGCCGAGCAGCAACTGCTGCCCAGTCTGGCCGCGGGCGTAGAAGGTGCGCGAGACCTGCGCGCCACCGAACGAGCGGTTGTCGAGTAGGCCGCCGTACTCGCGGGCGAACGGCACGCCCTGGGCGACGCACTGGTCGATGATGTTGACGCTCAACTCGGCGAGGCGGTAGACGTTGGCCTCGCGGGCGCGGTAGTCACCGCCCTTGACGGTGTCGCGGAACAGGCGCTCCACGCTGTCGCCGTCGTTCTGGTAGTTCTTGGCGGCGTTGATGCCGCCCTGGGCGGCGATGCTGTGCGCGCGGCGCGCCGAGTCCTGGAAGCAGAAGCAGTCGACGCGATAGCCGAGCTCGCCAAGCGAGGCGGCACCGGCGCCGCCGGCCAGACCGCTGCCGACCACGATGACCCGGTACTTGCGCTTGTTGGCCGGGTTGACCAGCCTCATTTCGAGCTTGTGCCGCGACCACTTCTCGGCCAGCGGCCCGCCGGGGATGTTGGCGTTGAGCTCCATGGTATGCCGCCTTTCTAGTTCGAGACCAGGCCGCAGAGGACCGCCAGCGGAATGCTGCAGAAGCCCAGCGGGATCAGCACGCCCACCGCGGCGGCCACCGGCCGCCGGTAGGCGTTGTACTTCGGGTGGTTCAGGCCGAGCGTCTGGCAGGCGCTCCACAGGCCGTGGTAGAGGTGCAGGCCGAGCGGCACCTGCGCGACCATGTAGAGCAGCGCCAGCCACTTCACCTGGAAGCCGGCGAGGACGTTGGCGTAGGCGTCCGCATACTCGTGGCCCCGGAACTCCACCGTCTGGAACTCGGGTCCGACGGCGCCGAAGGTCAGGTGCGCCAAGTGCAACAGCGCGTAGCCGCCGAGCGTCAGCCCGCCCCAGAACATGGCGCTGGAGGCCCAACTGAACGATATGTTCTGCTGCACCTGGTAGGGCTCCGGTCGCGCGGCCAGGCTCATCTGGCGCAACTGCCACATCGACCACACGTGCGCCACCAAAGCGGCCAGCATCACCAGACGGAACAGCCAGACGCCCTGGTAGGGCGCCAGGAACGGCTCGCCCATCAACCGCAGCCCGATGGCGTAGTGGTTGAAGGCGTCTCGACCGAGAAAGATCTTGAGGTTGCCCACCAGGTGCCCAACAACGAACCCCAGCAAGGCCAACCCCGTAGCCGCCATGACGATCTTCTTGCCGACCGAATAGCGGTACAAGGTGCAGACTCGAGGCATCTCGACTCCCATCGCGCCGATCGGACTTCTTTGGATCGGCGCCAAGTTGGTAACGCCACCAGACGACCTAAATGCTTCCGGCCGCGGAGATCGGCTCCGCAGGGGACGCCCATCGTGTCAGCCTAATGCCGATCCGCCGCCGTGACAGGGACCGCCTGAGGGCTCAGTCGAGTCGCTCACACCGGGTCACGCGGTAGCTGGGGCTCTCGACCAGCGCGCCGGTCCCCGAGCTGTGGAGCGTCCAGTAGGTCTCGGCCCGCGCGACGGTCACTTCGTGGACCGCGCTGACCGGCGGTCCGGCCGCGAACCGCACCGTCACCGCGCCCGCGCCGTCGTCGGCGACTACCGCCCACTGCTTGTCCGCCGGCCACCAGGCCGCACCGTAGCGCTGCTGCAACTCGCCTTCGGCCACCTGCTCGGCCGGCGTGGCCAAGGCGCACCAGCCGCGGTAGGCGTCGGCCAACTCCGCCACGGGTGCCCGTCCCAGCAACGCGGCCGTGTGCCGTGGCTCCAGCCGGCCCCAGTAGCGACCCGACGGCAGATCGAGCAGCGTCGGCGCGAAGCGGTGGCCGCCCAGGTGGCTCGACCGCCAGACGCGCACGTCGTCGCCGGCGGCGGACCGCAACGCGTCGTAGCACGGCCGGCCCAGCTCGCCGCAGCACGCATCGTGCTCGGCGTGCGTGCAGAGCAGCAGATCGCGGGTGGCGCCGTCCGGCACCAGGTGGCGCGACCAGGCGGCCAGGTCCTCGGCGGGTCCCAGCAGCGCGGCGACCAGGTCGCCCACGGCACCCTCGGTCACCCGGTACTCCCGACGCCAGGCCGCGGCACCGACCCCACAGTCGATCACGCGGCAGTAGCCGGCGGCGCTGTAGTCCGGGTCGGGCGCCACCACCTGCAGGCGGTGGCGTGAGCCGCGAGCCAGGCTGTCGGTCTCCGCTCGCCGCAGCGCGGCGGGGAAATGCGGCGTGCCGAGCACCTTGCCCGCCCAGGGCAGCGCCAACTCCACGACCAGGATGCGCTGGTGGTGGGGCGCCGTGCCGCCGACCGGCTCGCCGGAGGCCCGTGAGACGGCCGCGCAGCGCCGCTCTGGTCCGTCGGTGTCCTGAGTGCCCATGGCACGGTGTTCGCGATCACCGCTCGGGCACCTGCTGAAGGAGACCTGCCGCGACGGCCGAACGCGCCGGCCGGGAGGCCGCAGTGGCCGGGCTCCCGCGATGAGGAGACGCACCTGATGGACTTGCGCGCGAGCCTGCTCGCCGAAGCGAACGCCGTGGCACTGCCCGACCGACTGGCCGAGCTGACCTTGTGGTACCGCCCGCCGGCCGACCTGGCCGCCGAGGCCACGCTGCTCGACCTGACCGGTGGCGACCCACAGCGCGGGCTGCGCGTCTACACCGGCGCTGTGGACGACCTGCCGTCACTGGCCTGCGCCGTCGCCTTCGACTGGGCCAACCCGCGTAACGACCGGCCGCTGGTGGTCAGCGTGCCGCTCGACGAGCTGCCCGACGGGGCCGTCGACCTGGTCCTCCGCTTCACCGGTCCGCGGCTGGAACTGTGGGTCAGCGGCCGTCTCTGCGACGAGGAATGGCCCGTCGGCGGCGTCTGCCTGCCCGTTACGCCGGCCAACGACGCGGCGACGCTCTGGCCGCGGGCCCTGAACGACCCGGAACTGGCGGCGCTGCATCCGTTGCAGGTCGGCGACGAGCCACCGGTGGGCCCGTACTGGAAGCCGCGCGGCCACGACGCCGGCACCTACGACTGCATGCCCTACTACGCCGACGGCCGGTTCCACCTGATCTACCTCTACGACCGCCGCTCGCACCGCAGCAAGTGGTCCCTCGGCGCGCACCAGTGGGGCCATGCGTCCACCACCGACCTGCGCGAGTGGACCCATCATCCGCTCGCGGTGCCCATCACCGATCCGGCCGAGGGTTCCATCTGCACCGGCTCGGTGTTCTGCCATGGTGGCCGGCACCGCGCGTTCTACGCGGTCCGCACGGTCGACGGCAGCCCGGCGCGGCTGACCTGCGCGGTCAGCTCCGACGGCGTGCGGTTCGACAAGCGTGAGCCAGCCTTCAGCCTCACCGCGCCGTACGCGCCGGCCCCGGCCCGCGACCCGGTGATCTTCCAGGATCCGGCCACCGGGCGCTTCCACATGCTCATCACCACCGAGTTGACCGATCCGCCGGTGCCAGGCCACGGTGGCTGCCTGGCCCAGATGGTGTCGGACGACCTGGAGCACTGGACCCAGGTGGCGCCGCTGCTGGTGCCGGGCTACGCCGACCAGCCCGAATGCGCCGACTGGTTCCAGTGGGGCGACTGGACCTACCTCATCTTCGGCAACCACGGCGTGGCGCGCTACCGCCTGGCGCCGCAAGCGCTGGGGCCGTGGCACCGGCCGCGCGTGGAAGCGTTCGACGGGCCTCAGCTCCGGGTGCTGAAGACCGCTGCCTTTGGGCCCGACCGGCGCCTCGGTGTCGGCTGGCTACCGGCGGCCACGCGGCGCTACGGCGGCCAGGTGGTCTTCCGCGAACTGGTGCAGCAGCCCGACGGTGAGCTGGGCACGCGCTTCGTGCCGGAGCTGACGCCGCCGGTGGCCGACACCGTCCTGCTGTCGGCCAGCGGTGTCGAACTGACGCCGGGCTGCGGGCTCGTCCGCCACGAGCTCGGCGCTGGGCCGCGTGCCGCTTGGCTCAGCCTGCGCTGCGAGCCGCTCGACGATCAGGGCGCGTTCGGCCTGCAACTCGGCGAGCTGGAACTGCGTCTCGAGCCGCCGCGGCGCAAACTCGGCTGGCGCCCGGTCAACGCCACCAGCGTGGCCGAGCACGAAGGCAGCGCGCTGTACGAGGTCGATGGTCTCGACCGCCCGTTCAGCCTCGACCTGGTGCTGTACGACGACCTGCTCGACCTGTGCGTGGACGGCCGCCGCACGCTGATCATCCGGCATGTCGCGCCCGGCTCCACGGAGCCGTGTCGGCTGTTCGCGCACGATGGCGCGGTGCGGTTCGCCGAAGTGATCGCCCGGCCACTGGTGATCGGGTAGGCGCAAAGCCTCAATTGCCCGGGCCAGTTGGCCGATAGCCGAATGGGTCGCGCGCCAGGGGCCGGAGGAGGCCGGCTATGGCGAGGACTGCGTGTGCCCGGGCGCTGCTGCTGATCGTCTGCGGACTGCTGGCGCTGGCGCCACCGGCGCCCGCGCAGCCCGGCGATGCGGGCGCCAAGGTGCAGGAGTACCGGCGCCTGCTCCAGCAGGCCAAGGCGCAAGGGCTGGACACGCGCGAGGCCGAGGCGCTCGACCAGCGCTCGCGTGCCGCGGCCGGCGCGGGCCGGCACGACGAGGCCGCGCGGTACCTGGACGAGGCCATCGCCAAGCTGCGGGCCCTGGTGAAGAACGCTCCGGGACCGACGCCAGCGGCCAAGGGCGCCCGGGCACCGGTTCTGGTCATCCCGTTCACGCACCACTACGCCGGTCCCGGCGGCTACTATGCGCCGGCGGCCGAGGTGCGCCAGATGGCCACCTTCTTCCACCAGCAGCAGATCCCCGGCACCTTGTTCTTCGACGGCATCCTGGTGGAGCGCCTGCTCCAGGAGGACCCGTCGCTGCTGCCGCAGATCAACGCCTGGAACCTGCCGCTGGGCTACCACGGCGAGGAGACCCACGGCCCGTATCCGGTGGCCAGTGACCTGTGCGCCGAGGTCTACCCGCTGCGCGAGGCGCAGGGCTACAGCGGGCGCTGGTCACTGACCACGGGTGTCGACTGGCTGACCGGCGTCAAGCTGGTGGAGCAGCGCTACACGCACGCCATACCCTACCGCCTCGACGACCGGCGGATGCTCCAGCGGCAGCGCGAGACGGCGTCGGACCTGACCCGCGTGGGCGGGCTCAAGCTGGTCCAGCAGACGTTCGGCCGCGACGTCTCGATGATGACCAGCCACGCGCTGGAGAGCGCGCCCGAGGGCTACGCCTTCCGCCGCTTGAGCCGGTTCGGCTTCGACCAGCCGGCCGTGCCCATCGCGCTGCACGCGCTGAAGATCTTCGGCATCCCGCAGTTGGCCGAGCGGGCGATGAGCATCGCCGGCGCCGACGCCTCGGTGTTCTGGATCATGGGCCGCATCATGTGCAAGGGCGATGACACCGGCGAAGCGCCCGCACGGCTGCGCCCGCTCCGCGAGCACCTGGGCAGCCTCGATCGCCGCCAGCCGCGCGTGCTGGTGATGGGCTTCTCGCGCCTCGATCCGGCCGATGCCGCGCAGACCGTCGGCTACCTCAACCGCGAGTTCTTTGCGCAGAATCCGGGCAGCGGCTGGGCCAGCGGCGAGACGCTGGCCAACAGCTTCGAGCCCGAGAAGGGCGCCCAGCCGACGCGGGCCCAACTGCTGGAACTGGCCGGCGCCTTGAGCGCGGCCTGGCAGCAGCGTCCGCCCGACGTGGTGACGGCCGGTGGCCTCACTTGGTCGCTGTGTGACCTCTACGAGGCCTACGCGCGCGCCCTCGCGGCGTACGGGCAGACCAACACGCTGCCCGAGCAGGTGACCTTGGCGGCGCTGTATGGCCCGATCGCCGAGTCCGGCCGGGCCGCCCTGCGCGAAACCGTCGAGCTGAGCCTGGCCGACTTGGTCGCGGCCGCCGGGCAGGTGGCGCGCGGTGCGCTCGCCGGTAGCGACGACCGGTTCGTGCCGGCCACCACCACCGTCGGCGGCCGCACGCTGAACGCCGCCGAGCTCCTCGCCGCCTGGGCTGCCGCCTACCAGCGCCTGTCGCGCGGCGAGAGCGGCGGCGTGCGCGTGCCTCCGGCCGGGCTGTTCCCGCCCTACGCCGATGTGCTCGACGCGATCTTCCGCCCGCGCGCGGTGCAGCCGGTCTGCTACACCAAGGGCCAGCTCTGGACCGTCAAGCCGGTCCGCGCGAAGGGCCAGGCCGCCGCGGCGGCCGCCGCAGTTCCGGTGGACCAGCCCGCCGGCGACGGCGCCTTCGACCTGGTCTTCGCGGCGAACCTGAGCGGCTCCGGCCGCTGCTACCGCGAGGACCCGAACGGTGCCGACCTCTACCGGGCTCGGTTCGACCCGACGGGCGGCGCGAGCGGGCTGCAGCGGCTGACCCGCCGCGCCGGCGAGGCCGAGTGGTTCCCGGCCATGTCGCCCGACGGCCGCTACGTGGCCTACAACCACGACGCCGGCGCCGGCCCCCGCGCGCTACACGAGGTGCGGGCGCTGGACACCGTCACCGGGCGCGACGTAGCGTTGGTGGCCAACGCCCGGTTCCCCAGCTTCAGCGCCGACGGGCAGTGGCTGACCTGCTCGACGCGCACCGGCCCCAGCACTCGCATCGTGGTTATGCCGTTTCGCCCGGCGACCGACGGCGCGCCGGCTGTCGGCGCCGCTCGCGTGGTGGCCGACGAGCGCCACGGCGCCGAGCGGGTGGAGGACCCGGCCTTCTTCCCGGATGGCCGGCGCCTGGTGTTCCACCGCAAGCCGGACCGTGAGACGCCGGCCGGCCTGGCGGTGATCGGCATCGACGGCGCGGGCTTCACGCCGATCACGCCGGCCAATGGCTCCGGCCACGCGGCCGTCGGCCCCGATGGCCACAGCGTCGTGGCCACCACCTCGGGGCGCGGCGGGGTGATCCAGATCAGCGAGATCGACGGGCGCTGGCGCGAGCCGGTGCCACTCGCGCTGCCATCGTCCACCGCGGCGTTCACGCCGTTCGAGCCGCGCTTCGGCGGGGTCGAACAGGTGCGCCACACCTACCTCGAATGGGTGGCCCGCGACTGGCTACTGGTGACGAGCCATGGCTCCGATGCCCGCGGCCGGTTCAGCTTCGCCCGGCTGTACCTGGCGCACTGCCCGGCGGGTGGCCCGCCGCGCCTGGTCGATCTCTCCAGCGCGCTGGAACAGGCGGCCGGCCGGCGCGGCGCCGACTTCTGCACCGGTGCCGGCCGCCTGCTGACGCGGCGCTGAGCAGCCTGCCGCCGCAGCCGCCCGGGCCGCGGACTATCGGCCCGGCGTCGGCTTGCCGCGGACCGGGTGTTCCACCGGCCAGGAGGCGCGGAGCTCGCTGGCGTAGAGGCCGATCCGCTCGAACGGGATGGGCTGGAAGCCGAGCTTGTGCGCCGGTGAGTCCGGGCGCAGGCGGAAATCCAGCTTGGCCGCATCCACGAACAGCGGGTCCTGGCCCACCAGGTTGTCCTCGAACTTCACGTGCGGACGAGCCACCTGCTCGACCTCGTCCCACTTGCCGCCCCAGCAGATGTTGCGGACCACGCGGTTGCCCTTCGGCACCGCCGGCTCATCGTCCGCGTAGGTCAGCAACTGCGGGAAGCGCGTGCGCCACGGCTCGTCGCTGAACGGCATCTCCTTCAGGCGCGCCAGCAGCGTCTTGACGCCGTCCTTGGCCCAGCCGAGCGCGCGCGCATCGACATGCACGGCCGGAGTGCAGTCCACGAAGACGTTGTTCTCGATGGTGTTGTCGCGCCCGCCGCCGATGAACGTGGCCCGCGGCACCTGGTAGAAGACGTTGCCGAACATGAGCGCCGAGCAGAACATGTCGTCCAGGTAGATGCCGATGCAGCCCTTGCCCTCGTAGCCGTAGATGTGGTGGATCCAGTTCCAGCGGATGATGTGACCGCGCATGGTCGGGTTGTAGCCGGCGTACATCACCCCGGCGTCGTTGGCGTGTTCGACCACGTTGTGGATCTCGTTCAGCTCAATCACATGGTCGTTGCCGCTGAACAGGATGCCCTTGTGCGGCGCATCGTGGATGAGGTTGCGGCTGAGCCGGTTGCCGACACCGTCGAGATGGAACGCCGCGCGCAGGATCGGGTTCACCCGCCCGTAGTGGTGCACGTGGTTGTTCTCGGCGAACAGCCCGCCGGGCAGCAGCGCGCGACGGTCGCCACCGTTCAGCCTGACGCCGCCGTCACCGCACTGGCTGATGTCGCAGCCGGTCACCCCGTGCGCCTTGCCGTTCAGCGCGGCGGCATAGCCGCCGGTGTTGCGTATGTCGCAGCCGATGAGCTGGACGTCCGCGCCGCCGTCGACGGTGACCGCCGTACCTTGAACGCACTCCAGGCCGAGGTGCTGGAGCGTGACCGAGGAAACGCCCTTCATGGTCACCAGATCGCGGAGGAACGAGACCTTGACGTCGCCGTCGGCCAGGGGCTCGGGCGGCCAGAAGTAGAGCCGGCCGGTGGCGCGGTCGAGGTACCATTCGCCCGGCTGGTCCAGTTCGCAGAGGATGTTGGCGGCATACCACCACTGCCCCTTGCGGAAGCCGAAGGCGTGCAGCGGCTTGGCCTGCAAGGCGATCTCGCGCTTCGCCGGGTCGATGCGTTCCACCATCAGCCGCTGGTCGGCCCAGTCCCAGAACCACCAGCCATGCAGCAGCACTTGCGGCTGGCCGACCCACCGCGCCGGCCGGTCACCATCGTAGGTGAACAGGCCTTCCTTGCAGCCTTTGGTGCCCCGCACGTCGACCGCGGTCGGGCCGCGCAGGTCGGCGATCTTCGCGTAGCCCTGGTTGGGCCAGCGGGCCAGCGTCATCGGGCGGTCGCGCCAGAACACCTCCAGGCCCGGCGACCACTGCGCCCAGTTGGGACCGGGCTGCAAGGGCGCGAAGGCTTGCACGCCTTGGGCCCGGAGGTCGGCCACGTAGACGTGGCCGCGTGCGGTCTCGTCCAGGCGCTGCAATTCGGCCGCGTCGCTGACCTTGGTGAAGCCGGTAACCACCTTGCCGCCCACCAGGCGCGGGCGGTTCCCGCGCTGGCCGCGGTAGACAATGCGGGCCGCCGGGGTACCGGAGTCCTGGGCTTCCAGCGCCAGCGGCGCCGTGAGTTCATAGACCCCGGGCGCCACCTCCACGGTGACGCCACCGGCCGGCAGCGGGCCGGCCGCCTTGAGCTTGCGGATCTCGTCGCGAGCCCGCGGCAAGGTGGCGAACGGCCCATCGCCGTTGCCGGGCGCGGCCTGACGGCCCGACCAGGTGTCCTGGCCGCCTGGGGCGACGTGCAAGGTGAGACCCGCCGGCGCGCTCACGGCGGCGCTCATCAACCCACCAACCAACAACCACACTGCCATGGTGACCTCCTGCCGGCTACGACGCGTAGCGCTCGGTTTCTTCGGCGGCGATCTGCGCCCATTCCCACAACCGCTGCGGCTCGTAGCGCACGGTGCTGATGTCCTTCAGGTGGATCTCGACGACGCAGTCCTTGGCCATGGCCAGATGCTCGCGCAGGTAGGCCCGGACCTCGTCCGGATGCCAGGTCTCGGTGGCCAGGTGCGCGGGGTTGGGCTTCCAGGCGAAGATCAGACTGTCGCCGACATTGGCCACCGCGCGCTCGAACTTGACCCACGGACTCATCGAGATCTTCTTGAGGTTCGCGATGTTGCGGCGGCAGATGTCCACTTTGGCGTCGAGTGGCTCGCAGCAGCCGTAGTAGTTGCGGCCCCAGCGCTCGTACCAGCGCGATTCGTGCCGCAGCGCGAACTCCTCGTGCATGGCCGGCGAGACCTCGCTGAAGATCTGGGCGGCGCCGACGCCCCAGAGCTGCTCGCACGGTGCCGACAGCAAGTCTTGCGCGACATACTGGTCCAGCCGGTGCAGCCAGGCCGAGACGAACCGCTCCATCAGCGCATGGACATAGTCCGGTCGCATGGCCATGTCGAGCAGGATCTCCTCGACCCCGGTCCAGCGCACCAGCTCATCCCACGGCGCGAACCAGAAGCCGCCGCACTTGGTGATCTGCACGGGCAAAATGCCGTCGAAGATCTCGCAGCGCTGCTGGTACTGCTGCTCCGTGGCGACCGGGTCCCAACTCACCTCCGGGAAGCGGATCTTCTCGGCGTCGGCCACCTCGCGGATCTGGATGTGGTAGTGCCGCGAGACCACGTCGTTGGCGGCATCGGTCCGGGCCACATCGACCACCTCATCGATGCCGAACCCGGTGTCGATGATGCACGTCGGCTGTCCCATGGTGCCGCCGATGACCATGTCGCCCGGCAGGTGCCGCCACTGGTAGAGCTGCTGGCGCAAGCCGTGCTCAAGGCCGCGGCAGAACGGGTCCTCGCAGCGCAAGGTCAGCTCGTCGTCGACGTTCATCTCGTGCCAGGGGATCTGGTAGATGAGAATCGTCGGCTTGGCGCGCTGGAGGTTGTTGATGGCCGCGTGGTTGGCGGCGCGCTGCTGCTGGATGGGCCGGGCCGCCAGTTCAGCGATCTGTGACCCGAGCTCGCGCAGCACGAGGCGGTCGGGATGCGGTACGGTCGACATGCGTGCTTCTCGCTGGACGCGCCATGGGCGCCTGATACGCCGCCGTGGCCAGTCCACCTTCCAGCGGGCGCTTCGCACCGTACAGAAATGGCACGTCCGGGCCTTGACGCCGAACCGCCGACCGTGGTACCGGTTGGCGGCCCGGCGACCGGCTGTCCACTGGTTACGGTGCCGGCGGAGTGCTGCATGCGCGAACCGATGCGCCGTCAGGCCTTCACACTCATTGAGCTGCTGGTGGTGATCGCCATCATCGCCATCCTCGCCGCCATCCTGTTCCCGGTGTTCGCCAAGGCTCGCGAGAAGGCCCGCCAGTCGAGCTGTGCCAGCAACCTCAAGCAGCTCGGGCTCGCCTCGCTGGCCTACTCGCACGACTACGACGGCAAGTACCCGGGCACGTACTACATCGGCGTGCCCTGGACCGGTACCTGGATGTACTGGTACCTGGTGGTCACGCCGTATGTGAAGAACCAGCAGATCTTCTACTGCCCCAGCAAGAGCAACGCCACCGCGCCCGACCAGTCGTATGGCGTGCCGTCGTGGTACTACAGCGTGTCGGACTCCGATCTGGGCAACACGCCCTACGGCATCGCGGGCACGGTGATGATCATGGAGGCGACCTGGGGCGTGTTCGACGGCAACATCTTTTTCGCCAGCTACAAGTCCAGCGCCGACGGCCGCATCCGCGATGACCACAACGACGGGGCCAACTTCGCCTTTGCCGACGGCCATGTGAAGTGGCAGCGCGTGAAGTCCATCATGCGCTACCAGGCCTGGCCGAACCCGCCGGCGTGGACGGGTTGGACCTCGGACGCACCGCTGCTCGGGCCGTAGCCGCGGCCCCGCCGACGAGCCTGGCCAGACGCGTCGGCGTTCAGGGAACCACCCGGCGTATCGGCACGTCGTGAGTACGGTGGGCGCCTGTGGCGCCCACGGGGTGTTGCGCAGAGGAGTGACGGTATGTCCAGGCACGATGAACGCCGCGCGTTTACGCTGATCGAGCTGCTGGTCGTGATCGCCATCATCGCCATCCTGGCGGCGATTCTGTTCCCCGTGTTCGCCAAGGCCCGCGAGAAGGCGCGCCAGTCGGCCTGCTCGTCGAACGTCAAGCAGATCAGCCTGGGCGCCAAGATGTACCAGCACGACTACGATGAGCGCATGCCCTTCGGCTGGATCTCGGCGCCGGGCTACACCGGCAGCAACGAGACCGGCCGCTTGCACCACTGGGATGCCATCACGCCGTACATCAAGAGCCGGCAGCTCTGGACCTGTCCCAGCGAGTTGACCGGTGGCTGGCCGTGGGCCTCGCTCGGCTACAGCATGAACGCCACGCTCGGCGGTCTGGCCGATGCCGACTTCACCGCGCCCGCGGAGGTGGTCTACTTCGCCGAGGCGATGCACGGGCACGGGCACCAGCCGCCGTACAGCAACGGCACCTATGGCTGCACCACCTACGGGTTCCGGGGCAAGCGCCACAATGACGGCGGCAACTACTGCTTCGCCGACGGGCACGTGAAGTGGAGCCGGCTGGGACCGATGCTGTTCCCGCTGAACCTGTGGACGGTCAACCCGACGGACACCACCCCGGCCCCGCCGTGGGGTGGCACCGGCTGCGACAGCCAGTTGTAGGCCAGCTCGCCCCGCGTCGGCGCGATCACCGACCGCCGACTTGACTGTCGGCCCCTTCCGTGTTATGTATAGGCGTATATACGCTCTAGGAACGGAAGGAGCAGACCGATGCAGATCGCGATACCCTCGAACGACGGCCGGACCGTGTGCAACCATGCGGGTCGGGCGACCGGCTGCGTGGTGGTGGACGTGCCGGCCACGGGCGACCCGCGGGTGACCTATCGCAGCAAGGCCGACTATGCGCCGGGCGAGACCAATCACCATCTGGCGATCCGGAAGCTGGTCGAGGGCTGTCAGGTGTTCCTCTGCGCCGGCATGGGCGCGGGGCTCTACAACGACTTGCTCGCCTCCGGCGTGCAGGTGCTGGTCACGCGCGAGAGCGACGCCGCGGCGGCGGCCGAGAAGTTCCTGGCCGGCGACTGCCTGCCGGTCACCGAACTGGCCTGCGCCGACGCGGGCCAGGGCTGCGACTGCGACTGCCACCATGACTGATCGGCCTGCGGGCGGGGACCAACGCGCCGACCCCTTGCCCCTGGTGCCGCCCTGCTGCCCGCGGGCGGGCGGGCCGCGGCCCCGCGGGCGGTGTTGTCGCGCCGACAGCCGGATGCAGACGCAGCTCAACATCCGGCTGTCCGAAGCCGAGAAGGCGCTGCTCGAAGACCGTGCCGCGGCCGCGGGCCTGACGGTCAGCGACTACGTCCGCCGTCGGGCACTCGGGGAGGACGTGCGGTGAGGCGTCGCGCCGGCAGGATTCGCGGGGCCGCGAACCAACGCAGCCAATGGCGACGGCGATGACCCTCGGACCGGTGTCGACAGAACGGATGGTGCAGGCTGTGGAACGCGTGCGACAGCGTCTGCTACGGGTGGCGGCAGCGCTGGAGCAGGCCGGGCTGCGCTACGCCGTGGCCGGGGGCCACGCGGTGGCCGCTTGGGTGTCTCGCGTGGATGCGGCCGCGGTACGCAACACACGGGACGTCGACATCCTGGTGGCTCGCCACGATCTGCCGGCGATCGCGGCAGCCTTGTCCGCCGCCGGCTTCGTGCACCGGCATGTCGCGGGCCTCGACCTCTTTCTGGATGGTCCGGATGGTAGTCCTCGCGAGGCGGTCCACGTGGTGCCGGCGGGCGAGTGGGTGCGACCGGAGCACCCTTTGGCCGCGCCCGACCTCACCGAGGCCGAGGACACCGGTGAGTTCAGACTGGTGACCCTCGATGCCTTGGTGCGGATGAAGCTCAACGCCTATCGCGACAAGGATCGCGTGCATCTACGCGACCTGTCCGAGGTGGGGCTGATCGACCACTCGTGGCTCGAGCGGGTGCCGCCCGAGTTGGTCGACCGGCTCCGAGCAGTGCTCGATCACCCCGACGGCTGAGCCGCTACCGGCCCTGCCAGTTCAGCCGCTGCCCGGCGAACCCGAACGTCTCGGCCGGCTGCCCGGCGCGCAACCGCACCAGGCCGAAGCGGCCGTCAAACTCCAGAGTGCCCTGGCCGGTGTCCAGTGTCACCGCGTGCGGCGTGGTGCTGGACACCACGATGTCCTGACCGTCCGGCAGCTCGATACAGGCCGCGGCCACCGCGTCGTCACCGGGCACGGCCAGTAGACGCAGCGACCGCACCAGCGGCTGCCCGGCGGGATGGCCTTCGTAGACAGTCACGAAGACACTCGGCTGCGGCGTGGCCCGCCGGCGTCGCACGAGGTAGGGCAGCACCGCGCCGACGTCCGCGTTGCGGTAGTCGCGTTGGCCCCAGCCGTCGGCCACCAGGCTGGTCTCGCCGGGCGCGTTGGCCCATTTGGCGGTGAACGCACGCGCGTTCGGCAGGGCCCAGGTGATGCTCCAGTCGGCGACGGTCGTGGCGCCGCGGGGCTGAGTCAGATCGAGTGACGGAGTCAGCGTCACCGGCGCCAAGGCCGGGCTACTCACGGCCAACTCGCGGTTGGGGCCGTGCCAGACGTAGTCGTGGACCTGGCCGCCTTGCACTCTGAACAGGTCGAGCAGGTACCAGCGGCCCGGCCCCACCTCGATCTGGGCCACCGTCCGACGGTAGAGGCTGGCCTGAGCATACGCTTTCGACTCGGCCTCCATGACCTTGACCGGACCCTTGGTCTCGAACAGCGTGAAGCTGCCGCCGCGACCCTTGGAGACCTGTTCGGCGGCGTCCACCACGACCGTGTTGTGGGCCAGCGTGCGCGAGGTCATGCGAGCCCGCGGGTGGTCCCACAGGTAGCCCAGGTCGGACAGCAGCTCCTGGCCGTGCTGCCAGTAGTAGAGGTTGAGGCTGTCGAGGTGGTGGTGGCCGCCCCAGTCACTGGCCGAGAGGACGACGAGGCCGTCGCGCCCGGTGGGGCCCGAGCGGAGCTGGCCGAAGCCGAGGACCGGGAACCGGTGGTCGGTCAGCGTCAGCGGACCGACCACCTTCTGTTCCAGACCGGGCTCGCGACAGTAGAGGGCGGTGCCGGGCGCGCTCCGGCTCAGGTCGGCCCCGGCCATCTCCTTGAGCAGGGCCAGGTATTCGGGCCGCTCGCGATAGTTGGCGGCCAGCAGTTCCACCCAGTTGGCGCCGAGCGCCGTGGTGCGATGTCCGTCCGCCAGCGGCGGGTAGCGCAAGTCGCCCTGGAGCCCCTGGAACATGGCCTCCCAGACACGACCGTAGGGCGTGTCGCGGTACAGGTCGAGGTGCTCGATCCGGTCACCGGCGGCGTCGCGGTAGCCGGGCGGGTCGCTGTAGCCCTGGCAGGCTTGTCCGAGCGCCTCGATGCCGCCCAGCGTCATGGTGGCGTAGCTCCACGACTCCGAGGTGCCGCCGTCGGCCAGGAACCAGCCGTCCACCGTGCGCCGGAAGAGGTCGAGGCCGAACCGGACCAGGCCCGGGTGGCCCACGGTCATGCCGACCAGCGCGGTGGCTGTCGCGTTGGTCACCGACTTGTTGTTGAGGGCCTTGTCGGCGACCAACAGGATGGTGCTCTCCAGCAGCAGGTCGCGCTCGATGCGCAGGCGCTCGTCGGCCGAGTAGATGGGCTGGCCCTGGTGCTGCGCGGTGCAGGTGAGGGTGTAGGCCTCGACGATCTGGCGAACGAAGCCGCCCTCCATGCCGGTGCCGGTGGCGCGGCCGCCCTGCCAAAAGCCGCTGTGCAGCCGCCGGTCCGGCCCGGCGGGCACCGGCGTGATCTCCGGTTCCGGCAGGCTGGCGATGTTCAGCGCCGCCAGGCACGGGTCGCAGTCGGCGTACTCGCCATAGCCGACATGCACCAACCAGCCGGGATAGACCTCGGCGAAGCGCAGCAGGATGGCCCGCGTGGCCTGCGCGAATGCCGGGTCACCCGACAGCGCGTAGGCTTCGGCGAGGCGGCGGGCCACGCCGCTCATCAGTCCCACCTTGCGCGCGCGGATGTTGGCCGTGAAGCTGGGCCGGCACGGGAAGCCGAAGATGGGCAGCGGCTCGCCGCCATAGAAGGTCAGCGTCTGCGATACGCGAGCGTGTTGGGTGGCAAAGCTCAGGCTCTCCGGATAGCGGTCGTTGGGGAAGACGGTGCCGCAGACGGCGCAGGTGAGGTGCTCCGGGTCGGTCACAGCCCATTTCCACTGGCCGTGGCTCTGGAACGGCTGGCGCAAATCGCGGCAGGCCGGGCACGGCGTGAACAGCGTGTCGCCAGGCGTGGTGACCGGCACCATGGTGGCCAGGAACTCGGGCGTCAGCCGCGTGACCCACGAGCGGGCATCATGGGTCAGGCCGGCCAGGTACTTGCGGGCCCATTCATAGCGCTCGAGGTTGCGCCGCGCCCGGTCCAGGCCGGCGGGCTTGATGACGCCGGCGGGGTGAGTGATAGCGGCCCGGTACTTCGTCCAGGGCGACCAGTCACAGAGTGGATCCTGGTCACGCGTCACCACGGCCGGAGCCAGGGCGCTGAGCGCGAGGACAGCCAGTGCGGGAGTACTCACCGAGTGCTTCTCCGGCCAGAGGGTACGCGGCAGGTGCCGTGAGCGTCAAGCGAATCGGGCCTTGTCGTCTCGCCCGACGGGCGGTTCCGTGCTACCATGAACGGCACATTTTGGAGCCCCGACTGCATGGCACTCGACTACGATCTACTGCGCCGCCGCTACACGGAATACTACCCCGGCACCCCTCGTGTCTTCCGCGCTCCTGGGCGCGTGTGCCTGATTGGTGAGCACACCGACTACAACGACGGCTACGTCATCACGGTCGCCATGGACCGCGAAGTGGTCTTCTGTGTGCGCGGGCGCGACGACCGACAGGTCCGGCTGCACGCCCTCGACCTGGACAAGAGCGAGGAGTTCAGCCTCGACCAGTTGGAGTGGACGCCGCGCGGCCACTGGACCAACTACATCAAGGCCATGGCCAAGGTCCTGGAAGCGCAGGGCCTGGCCTGCTCGGGGTTCGAAGGTGTCATCGCGGGCGACGTGCCGATCGCCGGCGGGGTGAGCAGCTCGTCGGCCTTCACCATGGCGGCGGCGACCTGCTATGAGAGCCTGGCCGAGTGGTCGGTGCCGGACGAGGAACTGGTGCGCCTGACGCAGACCGCGGAGAACAGCGCGACCGGTCTGCGCGGCGGCATCATGGACCAGTACACCGCGCGCTGCGGGCGGGCCAACCATGCGCTGCTGATCGACTGCCGCTCGCTGGAGCACGACCTGGTGCCGATGCCCGAGATGACCATCGTGGTGGCCGATACGCGCAAGGCGCGCGAGCTGGCCGGCACCGCCTACAACGAGCGCCGGGCACAATGCGAGGAGGGCGCACGCGCCATCGCCAAGCACCATCCCCAGGTCAAGGCGCTGCGCGACGTGACGCCGGACATGCTGGAGCGCTATCGCGACGAGATGAGCGAAGTGGTCTACCGCCGCTGCCGCCATGTGGTCAGCGAGGACAACCGCGTGCTCGAGTGCGTCGACATCCTGAAGTCCGGCGACCTGGTGGCCCTCGGCCAGCATGTCAACGCCTCGCACGTCTCGCTGCGCGACGACTACGAAGTGTCCTGCCGCGAGCTCGACGTGGTGGTCGAGATCGCCTGGGAGACGCCGGGCGTCTACGGTGCGCGCATGGTCGGCGCCGGCTTCGGCGGCTGCGCCATCGCGATTTGTGACGCGCCGACGGTGCCGCTGCTGCAGCAGCGCATCGCCGAGCGCTACACCAAGGAGTGCGGTCTGGTAGCGGACGTCTACGCCACCAAGGCCGGGCCCGGCGCGGGCGAGGTGGGCTGACGCCCGGCAGGCGGCACCCGGTGTGGGGAGAGGCCAGATGAGCGAGTTCACGGGCCTGGATCTGAACCTGGGCAGCCTGTCGCGGGTGTCGCGCGCCAAGTCGCGGTCCATCACGGCCGAGAACCCGACCGGCGAGCCGGGGCAGGGCGGCCGCGCGATCACCGGCACCGGCGCCGGCTGCGCGCGCGATCTGGGCCAGGGCTGGAAGGTCGCGCCGAGCGTGGTCATCGACGCCGGCGCGACCTTCACCCTCGCGGACATCACCGGGCCGGGCGCCATCACCCACCTGTGGCTCTCAGGCGACGTGTCGCGCAAGGGGCCCCTGGCGCGCTACTACATCCTGCGGATCTACTGGGACGACCAGGACCAGCCGTCGGTGGAGTGCCCCATTGCCGACTTCTTCGCCTCGGGCTGGGGCCAGTACGCGCAGCTCAGCTCGCTGCCGGTGGCGGTCAATCCGAATCGCGCCTTCAACTGCTTCTGGTCGATGCCGTTCCGGCGCCGCTGCCGCATCACGCTGGAGAACCGGCACTACGAGCCGTTGACACACTACTACCAGGTGGACTACACGCTCACCGCCGTGCCCGACGACGCGGCCTACTTCCACGCGCAGTTCCGCCGCACCAACCCGGTGCCGTACCAGCAGGTACACACCCTTCTCGATGGCGTGCGCGGCTGGGGCCAGTATGTCGGCACGGCCATGGCCTGGGGCGTGAACAACTGCGGCTGGTGGGGCGAGGGCGAAGTCAAGTTCTATCTCGACGGCGACGGGGAGTTCCCCACCATCTGTGGCACCGGCACCGAGGACTACTTCGGCGGTGCCTACAACTGGGACGTCGACGGCCGCTACGTGCCCTACACCACGCCGTATATGGGTATGCACCAGGTGCTGCGGCCCGATGGCGTGTACCAATCGCAGCAGCGCTTCGGCATGTACCGCTGGCACGTGGTCGATCCCATCCGGTTCGAGCAGGACCTCCGCGTGACCATCCAGGCCCTCGGCTGGCGCAGCGGCGGGCGCTACCTGCCGCTCCAGGACGACATCGCCTCAGTCGCCTTCTGGTACCAGACGCTGCCGACGCAGCCGTTCCCGGCGCTGGGCACCCCCGATGAGTTGGAGATCATCTGACGGCCGCGACGGGTGGGCCGCCCATGCGCGCTGATCAGCCGTCGGCCGAGAGCCCCCCGGTCAGACTCCTCCACGCCCCCGAGATCGGTGGCAGTCACCGGGAGTGGGACCCGTTACGCGCGCAGTTGGCCGCCGCGGGCTATCGCTGTCTGGCGCCCGATCTGCCCGGCTTCGGTGAGGAGCCGGTGGCGGCCCGGGCCTACACCGCCGACGAATGCGTCGCCGCGGTGTCCGCGTGGTGCCGCGAGCCGTGTCACCTGGTGGCCCGCGGGCACGCCGTGGCCTATGCGGCCGCCGTGGCGGCGGCCAGCCCTGAGCTGGTCTGGTCGCTGACCGCCATCAATCCGCTCGGCATCCATCCGCTCGCCCAGCGGCCCGAGCGCTACGCGCAGTACGCCACCGCGCCGCCGGCGCGCGCGCAGTACGAGGCGCTGGCCGCGCCGGACATGCTGCGCGACTGGCTGTGCAGCGACGTCTATGGCGACGCCGAGCGGGTCACCGAGGAGCTGGTCGCGGGGCTCCATCAGCGCGCCACGCGGCCGGGCGCCGAGCACGTCTTCGGCTCGCTGGCGGCCGGCTTCCTGGCGCGCGACCTGCGCGAGGACTGGGCGTTGGTGAGCTGCCCCATCCTGCTCATCTGGGGCGAGGCCTGCGACGATCCGCCGCTGGATGACGCCGAGGACTACCTCATGCCGCTCCGGCGTGATGCACCGGTGTTGCGCCTCGGCGGGCGGCCGGTCGGCATCTGGAAGCACAGCGTGACCTACAAGACGTTCGCCGACTGCCGCCAGCGCCCGCACCTGGAGGCGCCCGACGACGTGGCCGAGGCGGTACTACGCCACCTCGCCTGGTGCAGTCAGCGCAGCTCGTAGACGCTGGTCCGGCGGCGCTCGTCGCGGAAGACCAGCCTCAGCCGGCCGCGCCGGAGGGCCTGGGTCAGCAGGGCGACCTCATCGCCACCCTCGACGCGGTCGAGCGGACAGGCCGGCTCGTAGACCAGCGCGTGCGTCACGCCAAGGCGGCCGAGCTGCGCCAGGTAGGCGTCCAGCGACGTGCGGGCCTCGTCCGGAACCAGCGTGTTGTGTCCGCGTTCGGCCCAGAGGTAGTCGCGATCCAGCCAGTAGCCGCGCGGCTCGCCATAGAGCGCCACCTTGGCCGTCGGCGCCGTGTTGGCGTTGACCCACTGCATCGCCGTATAGGCCGGCAGCCCGGCGGCGGCGTACCGCTCCACCTCCAGCCCGCCGAGGTGGACCTGCAGCGCCGGGAAGCCCGCAGTGAGCGCATAGGCCAGCCCACCGGCGGCCTGCAGCAGCAGCACCGCGGTGGCGGCCAGCGCCGACCAGCGCAAGCGCAGCAGCAGGTCGGCGCCCCAGGCCGCCAGCAGCGACCAGAGCATCAGTTGCGGCACCGCGTAGCGCAGGTACTGCATCGAGTAGAACCAGGCCAGGCCCATGAACGCCACGTGGGCCAGCAGCAGCCCGAGCAACCGCGACGGGTTGAGCGCGACGCGCGCGGTGATGCGCCGGGTGTGCGCCACCGCCACCTCGCGGCCGAACTCGGGCGAGTGGACCACCTGGCGGTCCTCCTCGCGCTGCTCTTCGTACGCCGGCGGCCCGGGTCCGCGACGGCGCTGGGACCACAGCCAGCCGACACCGACCAGAGCCGGCAGCGCGAAGGCCAGCCAGGCGGGCCCGATACGGTGCTTGCCGTCGAACGCGTAGCCGCGGTCGTAGTACCAATCGGGCGAGAAGGTGACCTGCCACGGCACCGCCAGCAGCCGCGCGAGACTGCGATGGCTGGTCGGCGTCGGCTCCAGGTTGACGGCTTCGCCCTGGCGCACGGTGAAAGCGCGGCCGAACTCCTTCTGCGCGCCGTCGTAGGCGGCGGCGCGGTCGGCGCTCCAGTGACGGCTCGCGAAGACGCGGTGGGCAAAGGGAAACACCGGACTGCCGGTCGCCAGCCAGGTGCGCGCGATCCACGGCGACGCCACGACCGTGGCGCTCACCGCGAAGGCCAGCACTTCGGCGCGCAGTGCCCGCCGCGGCCGGCCGTCGCGCCAGCCCAGCACGCCCAACGCCGCGAAGAGGAACGCCACCACCAGCACCGCGGTGTACTTGGTGCCGTAGGTCAGCCCGGCACAGACGCCGCACAGCCAGGACCACTGCGCCTGGCGCGGCAGTGGCTCGGGCACGCCGTCGCCGGCGGCGGTCAGCGCCACGCGGCGCAGGTTCAGGTACTCGACCAGCGCGAGCCAGGCGAGCACCTGATACAGTGCGAAGCCGTGCTCGTTGTAGCCCGCGCCGGCGGGAAACAGCGCCAACGGCGTGGTGCCGGCGATGAGCACCGTCAACCAGGCGCAGCGCTCGCCCAGCACGCCGCGAGCCAGCGACCAGAGCGCCGTCAGCGTCAGCAGCCAGCAGGCGGTGTGGACCAGCTTGGCCGCCCCGTCGCCGCTGATCAGCAGCGCCAGCGTGTAGAGCATCTCCAGGCTGAACGGGAAGGCGCTGTGGTGGTCGTACGGCAGCACAGTCACCCAGCCGGTGCGCGCGAACACCTTCGGTGCCGCCAGGTGGTAGGTCAGGTCGTCATAGGCGGCGGCCGGCGCCAGGGCGCGCGCGGCCACGAACAAGGCGGTCATCGCCAGCGCGGCGAGCACCACGGGCGTCAGCGCGCGGGGCCAGACACCGCCGGGCAGCGGGTGCAGCACGGTCTCTTCGCGCGCGAACTCGACCGGTGACGGTGTGACCGCCTGTCGCCGCGCCGTTTGCCACTCGGCCCACAACGTGGGGCCGCCGACGGCGCCGGCCGCGGCCAGTAGCAGCCAGGCACTGATCGGTTTGGCCAGGCCGACGGTGCCCGCAGCCAGCATCGCGAAGGCCAACAGCGCCAGGCCCAGCCCGGTGCGGAAGACCAGCCGCCGGGTCCAGTGGTCCATGGCCAGCCGCGGGCAGCGACCGAGCACGGCGGCCCCGGCGCAGTAGGCGGCGAGCAGGATCAGCAGCGCGCCGAGCATCAGCCGAGCGCTCCCGCCGCCAGCGCGATGGCGTCAAGCAGTTGGCCGCCCAGGTACTGCGCGGCGATGAGCAAGGCCCAGGCCGCGAGGCAGACGTCGAGCAGCAACCGGCCGGCTGGAGCGGTGCTCAATAGCGGCCCTCCTCTCGTGCCACCGCGTAGGCGGCCACGACCTCGTCGAGCGGCGTGCCCGGTTGCACCATATGGCTGGTGCAGAAGATGAACCCGCCGCCCGGCTTGAGCGTGCGCATCAGCCGCCGCACCTCGTCGCCGACCAGTTCGGGCCGGCCGCGGCCGAGCACGGTCTGCACGTCGAGGCCACCGTAGATGGCCAGACGGCCGGCGTACTCGCGCTTGACCTGGGCCTGGTCCATGCCGGCGGACTCCTGCACCGGGTGCAGCGCGTTGAAGCCGAGGGCGACGATGCCGTCGAGCACGCTGGTGACGTTGCCGTCGCTGTGCAGACTGCAGTAGAGCCCGCAACGCCGGGCCGCGGCGGCGATGCGCGCACAGGCCGGGCGGATGGTGCGCTCCCAGACCTCGTCGCGGAACATCAGGCCGCTCTGCATGCCCCAGTCGTCGGACACGTGGATGCAGTCGACGCCGAGTTCGGCGCAGTGCTCCACGTAGCAGCACGACCAGTCAGCGATGCGCTCGTAGAAACGCGCACACAGTTCCGGGCGCAGCGCCAGCTCCATCAGGTGGTTCTGCAAGCCGAGCCACGCGTTGGCCGCCTCGAAGACGCCGGGCGTCTGCACGAACACCGCGCGGCCCCGCCGGCCGGCTTCGTGCTCCACAGCCTGCCTCAGCGGCGTGTAGACCGCTTCGTTGTCCGGGTCGCCGAAGGCCACTTCGAGCGCGTTCTCCAGGCGCAGCACGGCGCCGAAGGTGGGATCCTGGTCGGTGGCCAGCGCCTGTACCGCGGCCCCATCGTACGGCCCGCCGCCAGGGAAGGCCTGAACCAGGTCGAGGTCGAGGGCATCGGCAAAGGCGGCCATGTCGCCATAGGCGGCGTTGATATCGTCGATCACCCCGGGCTGTCCGAAGACCCACAGATAGAGCGGCACACGGTCGCCTTCGCGGTGCTCCAGCGCGGCTTGCACTCGTTCCCGTCCGAGCATGCTGACCAGCTCCTGCGCCGACGTGTTCGCGCCCGCGACGGTGGCTCCTGCCTGGTGTTAATGGCGGGCAACACGCTCGGCGGCGTGGGCTGTAACCCGGTCTGGTACGCAACCGACCACTATGTGTGACAGCAGTCGGACAGAGCACATGACGAGAGCGTGGCTTGACAAGGTGCCGAGTGGGACAGTCCAATGAGCGCGGTGATGCCGTCGTTGAGTGTCACGCCGGGCAGGGCCTGTCCGAGCGTGCCGGTGCACAAGGTGGAGGCCCGGGTGACCGTTGTAACCGAGGCCGGTGAAGCAACCGACATTGCTCGCGCTCAGCGCGGCGATGCCGAAGCGTTCGCACGGCTCATTGCCACCCATCAGGCCGGCATCGCCCGGTTGATGTGGCGGTTCACGCGACAGCCGGAAGACCAGGAGGAACTGGTCCAGGAGGTGTTCGTGACCGCCTATCTCAACCTGTCGAGCTTCCGCGGGCGCGGACGGTTTGCCAACTGGCTGCGCGCGATTGCGGTGCGGACCGGCTATGATTACTGGCGCCGACGGAAACGGGACCGGGTAGACTATCCCGGCGAGGTCGAGGAGTTGATCGACCGCGTCCACCAGGACAACGATCCGACCGATGCGCTGGTGGCGGGTGACCTCGTCCACCGACTGCTGAGCGAGCTTTCGGAGCGCGACCGGCTGGTGCTGACGTTGCTGCACCTGGAAGGTTGCTCGGTGGAGCAAATCGCCGAGCTGACCGGCTGGTCCAAGACGATGGTGAAGGTGCAAGCGCACCGGGCGCGGGCTCGACTGCGCAAGCTGGTCGAGGCGGGAGAGTCACAATGAGCGGATGGGAGCGATACGAGCGGCTGGCGCGCTTGGCGGCCGATGAGCCGACGCCCCTTCCGGACGTCCGAGCCGCCGTTCTGGCGCGCCTGCGGACCGAGACCGTGGTGGTCACGGCGCCGCGCTGGCAGACGGCCTGGCTGGGTGCCTGTGCGGTGGCGGCCGGCGTGTTGCTGCTGATGGGCTACCAGTCCTATCAGGCGCTCGGCAACCCCTGGCTGGGCTGGCTGGGCATGGCTGAAGGGGGCTGGCTGCTATGAGCGAGCATGAGGTGCCGCCGGGCGACCCGGCTGCGGCCGAGTCGCTGGCTCCGCCGCCGCGCCGGCTGGCCTGGCGCCGGTTGGTCGCCGGCACGTTGCTGTTCGTCATCGGCCTGCTCTGCGGCGGGGTGCTGGGCATGCACCTGGCCCGGCGCCGCGTACACCAGATGGTCATGAACCCTGACCGCGTGGCCGACCGCATGGTGCAGGACATGACCAGCCGGTTGCGCCTCGACGCCGCGCAGCAGAAACAGATTCGCGCCGTCATCGACCAACGTCAGGAAGCCCTCAAGACCGTGCGTCAGGAGACGCGGAGGAAGATCGACGGCGTCTTCGATGCGAGCGACAAGCAGATCGAGGCGGCCCTGCGGGCCGACCAGGTGGCGACCTGGCGCGAGTTCTGCGAGCGCATGAAGCGCTGGCGGCCGGCGTTCCCGGACCGAGGGCCGCACGGTGGCCCACACGGCGGCCCACATGGTGGTCCGCACGGCGGACCCGATGAGCCGCCGCCCGGCCCGCCGCCACCGGGTCCGCCGCCGGGTCCGCCACCGGAGGGTGGCTGGCCGCCGCCGCCCTAAGCAGCAATCCACAGCCGGTTCTGAGCTGCCACAGGCACCAAGCTGCCTGTGGCAGCGGTTGGTTGTCGGGCCGGACCTGCACTCGCGCAGGCGGCCGGTACCAGGCGGCCATGGACCCGCACCAGCCGCCGCTGGCAGACGGTACGGGCTGGTTCCGTTCGCCAACGCCTCGGCTGCGCTGGCCGGTCGAGCGCCACCCGTCGGTCACGCCAGGCCGGTTGGTACGGCCAGCCGCACCCTATGCCACGGCGGGCGAATCGTCGGGCCGGTGCCGGTCGGTGCTGCGGCGACGCCGCACCGGTCCGACGCGGCGTGGTCACCGTCGCGCTCGCTGCGTCCGGCCATGCCTGGCCAACCCTGAGGGCCTGTGAATCTGCCGCGACCGCCATTGGGACAGGACGATCCGGTCGGCCAGAAGGCCCGGGTACCAGATGGCAGTGAGGAGGCACCAGCACCAGCGGGCCGCTGGCGTTCTGGACTGAGGCGGTGCCTTGGCCGCCAGGGCGCTGGTTGGTGCGGCTCGCCGCGCCCTGGTACCACACCACACTGATTCGGGCGCCTACTCCGGGCA
>CAZHGD010000015.1:28634-69385 GCA_964531735.1 uncultured Fimbriimonadaceae bacterium
CGGCTCGCCGCGCCCTGGTACCACACCACACTGATTCGGGCGCCTACTCCGGGCATGCCCCGAGTAGGCACGTAGCGCCGTACCGAGGGGCCATCGTCGACCCGGCGCCAACTTGCGGCCCTTCGGTACGCGGCTCCGCCGCTCCTTCGGGAAACCAACGCTGACCGGCCTGTAGAGCCAAGTCCAGAAGCTGCGTTCTCATTGTCTCTGGGCGTGGCCCGCCTCATGGGGACTACTCAGGGCAGGCTGGAGTTGGGTCGACAACCTGGTTGGTGCGGTCGAGGCCGAGCCGTGCTGATGCATCGGCATTGCCGGTTGGCCGGTGGTGGAACGACACCTGACTCGGCCCGGCCCTCGCCGCCGCCGGCCCGCTGAGCGGGTCAGTCGGCCCGGGTCAACATGCGCGTGGGACCGACCCAACGACAACGGGGCCGGCCCCGTAGGGCCGGCCCCGTCGACTTCTACCGCAGTTCAGCTCAGAAGCTGAACGAACCGGTCAGGCGGGCGCCAACGACGCCGGTCTTGCCGGTGCCATTGCCGAGCCCGTGGAAGCGGTCAACATCGACGTAACCGCCGTCGACGGTGACGTTGCCCTTGCCGGTCTGGACGAGCGGGAACGCGGCGTGCACCATCCAGTTGAAGGTGTCCTTGTTGCGCGAGGACCCCGCCCACCGGATCTGGAGCGGCCGATTGCCGATCTTCCAGGAGAAGTTGACGTCGAAGCCCTGGGTCGGACCAGCGACCACGCCGGCCAGATAGCCGCGCGAGTCGATGATGACCGGCCGGTCAAACAGGGCGAAGACGCCCGACGCCGGAACGTACGGGTTGGTCAGCACGGAGTGGCTCAGCCGGAAGTCCCGGTCAGCCACACCACCAGCCACGTCCAGCTTGATGTTCTTGGTCTCGAGGACGCCCAAGGTGCCGTAGAACGCCTGCGCCTTGGTCTTGCCCGGACCAGCGGCCAGCAGGCCGGTACCCGAGTTGTACAGCGGCTTGTTGCCGTTGATGTCGGTGAACACCCGCGTGTACTCGAGGTGCAGGCCCTTCAGCACGTCGACCCAGACGTCGGCGCTGATCGAGAACTCGTGAGAGCTCGTCGCGTCGTTGAACGTCTTGGTCCCGGCCGTGCCGGCCAAACCGGCCGACGCAGCCTTGCTGGGCATGTGACCAACGGTCTGGAAGCCGACCTTGACCTTGGGCTCGCCCTTGTGGTTCTTCCAGAACGTGAACGGCACGTCCAGGCGAGCCACGCCAGCGAGGTTGACGCCATTGCCCTGCGGGGCATTGCCGCGGCCACCGATGAAGGCGGCATCATCAGCCTGCGTCAGGACGGTCAGGCGGCCGAAGCTGCCCAGGCCGTACTGCGCGCGGATACCGGTCAGAGCCGCGCCGGTGTAGTAGCCGGTGCCGAGACCGAGGCCGCGCTTGGCCTCACCGGTCTCGTAGTCCTGACCCGCATACTGGCGGCCGAAGATCCACTTGCCGCCCAGACCAGGCGTGCGGACCCAGGCTTCGTCGACACCCAGACCGCCGAGGCCAGCGGCGCCAGAACCATGGTGCTGGTTGCCGTCGGTGTCGTACCACCAGGTGAAGCGGCCGCGCATGTCGCCGCCGAGGTTGGCGTCCACCCCAGCCTGCAGGCTGAGATAGCTGACGGCTTCACCGACCGAGAAGTCGAGGCTGCCGTTCTGCGGCTGCGGGGCCGGAACCGGGGCGCCCTTGGCATTGGTGCCGTCCACGCCGACGCTCGCCTTGACGCGAGCGAACCAGCGGAACCGCTCCAACGCGGTGACGCGGTTGTCCAACGCCTGCACCCGCTCACCGAGCGAGCTCAGGGTGGCGTCGATGGCGGCCAGCTTGGCCTTCATCGCGCTGACGTCGTTCTTCAGGGCTTCCAGCTCAGGCCGGAACTCGGCCGCCAGCTTGTCCATCTTCTTGACGACGTCTTCGAGACGGGTCAGCCAGTCGGTCGGGATCTTGCCTTCGGGACCGCGCTCGCCCTGCGGGCCGCGCTCGCCCTGCGGGCCTTGCGAACCCGTGTCGCCCTTCGGGCCCTGAGCACCGGCGGCGCCGGTGGCGCCGGCAGCGCCATCGCGACCGTCGCGGCCGTCCTTACCCTTGATCTTCGCCTGGAACGCTGGATCAGCCAGCTTCTTCTCCAGCTCCTCGCGGGTCAGGCCACCCAGGGTCTTCTGGATCCACTTGTACGCCCGCTCGATGGCCACGGCAAATTCGTACCGGGTCATCGCGTTACAGCCCTTGAACGTGCCGTCGGGATAGCCTTCCAGCACACCCGCCTGCGCCAGGTCTTCAACCGCGCCGTAGGCCCAATGGTCAAACGGAACGTCGGCGAACACACCGGCGAAGGAGGGGGCGGCGACCAGCGCCGTAACGGCCACGGCAAGAAGTAGCTTCTTGCTCATCTAACGCGCTCCTCCGTGCGTAGCTGCGCCACGGGCCTGCGCGCCGACCGCCAACCAGGTCGAGTGTCCTTCATTTCCTCTCCGGTTGCCGGCCCCAGTCGCAGTCCGTGGGTCCGTTGTACTCTGTGGTCGGCCGTTCGGCTCCCGCCGTACGACTAGCCACGGGTCAGTTTAGCATCGCCGCCGGCCAAAGTCAAAGCGTTCCGCCGACGACCGGCAACGATTCTCTCCCGTCGCAAGACGGAGGTTGCTTCGCGTTTAGACCTCCGTCACCCGTCAGGGTTCCCCGCCCGGCACAAGATCCTTCCCGCGCGCCCTATTGCGCGTATTCGACCACCCGCTGCTCGCGGATGACGGTGACCTTGATCTGCCCTGGATAAGCCAGTTCGCTCTGGATCTCCTCGGCAATCTCGCGCGCCAGTTGCGCCGCCCGCTGGTCGTCGACCAGTTCCGGCTGCACCAGCACACGGATCTCCCGCCCAGCCTGGATCGCGAACGCCTTCAGCACGCCGGCATGGCCCAGCGCCATCGACTCCAGCCGCTCCAGCCGCTGGACGTAGCTCTCGAGCGTGTCGCGGCGCGCGCCGGGGCGCGCCGCCGAGATCGCGTCACCCAGCAGCACCAGCGTGGCCTCGACGCTGGCCGGCTCCACATCGCGGTGGTGCGCGGCAATCGCGTGGCAGACCGCCGGCGCCTCGCCGTGCTGCGCCGCCAGCTCGCCGCCCAACAGCGCGTGCGGACCCTCGACCTCGGCCGACAGCGCCTTGCCCAGGTCGTGCAGCAGGCCGGCCCGGCGCAGCACCTCCACATCGGCCCCGAGTTCCGCCCCCATCGCCACCGCGAGTCGCGACACCTCCAGGCTGTGGCGCAGCACGTTCTGCCCGTAGCTGGTCCGGTAGTGCAGCCGGCCCAGCAGATCCAGCAAGGCCGGCGCCAGGCCGCGGACACCGGCCTCGTGCACCGCCGTCTCGCCCGCCTCGGCCATCTGCTCTTCGACCTGGTGCCGACTCCGCTCCACGACCTCCTCGATCCGGCCCGGATGGATGCGCCCGTCGGCCACCAGCGCCTCCAGGGCCAGGCGCGCCACCTCGCGCCGAATCGGGTCGAACGCCGAGATGACCACCGCCTCAGGCGTGTCGTCAATCACCAGATCGACCCCGGTGAGCTGCTCGAAGCTACGGATGTTGCGCCCCTCGCGCCCGATGATGCGGCCCTTGACGTCGTCGCCGGTCAGGGCCACCACCGCCACCGAGGTCTCGCTGACCAGGTCGACCGCGCAGCGCTCCATGGCCGTGGCGATGATCTCGCGGCCGCGGCGCTCGGCGTCGCGCCGCGCTTCCTCCTCGATCAGCCGCGTGCGCCGCGCCGACTCCTCGCGCGTGCGCTCCTCCACCCGGGCCAGCAGCTCCCGGCGCGCCTCCTCGGCGCTCAGCCCGGCCAGCCGCGCCAGCTCATCGAGCTGCGCCTGCTGCGCCGCCTCGACTTCGCGGCGCGCGGTGCTCAGGTCCTGCGTCGCCGCCGCCACCACGCCTTCGCGGCGCTCCAGGTCGGCCTGGCGCCGCGCCACGGCCTCCTCGCGCGCCGCCAACCGCTCCTCGGCCGCCTGCACCGCCTGCCGGCGGTCGCGCAGCTCGGCCTCGCTCTCCTGCCGCCAGGCCTCCACCTGTTCCCGGCCCGCCAGGCGGACCTGCGCCTGCTCACGCTCCAGTTCGACCCGCGCCAGGTCGGCCGCGTGCCGGCCGCGCCAGGCGTGCCAACTCAGCACCAGACCGGCTGCCAAGCCGGTCGCACCCACCACGTATCCCACGAGCTCCATATTGCCCTCTGCGCCCGCCCTCAACGCGACCTGTCACCGGCGACCCGTCTGTGTCACCCGCGGCCGATGACGACTTTGCCCACGGGGCCACTCGCCTCTTGGAGGCGGTCCGAGTATAGTTCTCTGTCGGCTGCGGTTCAACCTGCCGCCGGCGCCAGGTGGCTGACCCAGCAACCGGCTCTGCAATCAAATGGTAACATCATGAGTTGGCTGACCCGTGCGCTCAAACAGACGCTCCTCGCCTGCGGCTGGGAGATCCAGCGGCGGCCGGACCTGATGCTGGTCCGCCGCGTCGGCCGTCGCGCCCGCCGGCCGGCCGCGACGCAGTGGGCCGCCGCCACTGGCCTGCGCCTCAACCTGGGCAGTGGCCTGGCCCCGCTCGAGGGCTATGTGAACGTCGACGTGCAGGACCTGCCGGAAGTCGACGTCGTCGCCGCGGTGACCGACCTCAGCGTCTTCGCCGACGGCAGCGCGCAGGAGATCCGCCTCGACGCCGTCTACGAGCACCTCTACAACTTCGAGCGTCCGCCCGCGCTGGCCGAGTGGGCCCGCGTCCTGGCGCCCGGCGGCCGCCTGCACCTCAACTGGGTGCCCGACTTCGAGCTGGTCATCGACCTCTACCAGCGCCGCCCGCCCGGGCTGACCGGCGAGTGGTTCGACCTGCAGCACGCCGCCAACCTGCTCAGCGGGCTCTACACGCCGTTCGATGTGCCGCCCATGCTGCACAAGGACCTGTTCACCAAGGACTCCGTGCGCGCGGAACTGACGGCCGCCGGCTTCGTGGTCGACGAGATCGTCAACCCGCGCTACCGCGATGAAGCCTATCCGGTGGCGCTCTGCGCGGTGGCGCACCAGCCGACGGCCGGCGAACCCGTCGGCTGAACGGCGGCGCCCAGACCGGGCTCGGTGCCACCAGGTCTGTCCTCTTGCGTACAGCGGGCGGGCTGGTACCATTTGCTGCTGCGAGGCCCACCATGCAGAACACCACCGCACCGCCCAACGAGTGGGAAGACCCCCACGTGCTCGGACGCCACAAGGAAGCCGGCCACGTGCCGCTGGTCCCGTACGACACCGCGGCGCGCGCCTACCAGGGCGACCGCCAGCACAGCCCGTACCAGCGGAGCCTGAACGGCACCTGGAAGTTCGCCTGGGCCCCCAATCTGGCCACCGCGCCGGACGGATTCGAGGCCGACGGCTTCGACGACCGCGACTGGGCCACCCAAGAGGTGCCCGGCTGCTGGCAGTTCCAGGGCTACGACATTCCCTACTACACGAATGTCCAGCATCCGTTCTCGCCGGTCGATCCGCCGCGCGTGCCGGAGCACTACAACCCCGTCGGGTGCTACCGCACCAGCTTCCACCTGCCGCCGAGCTGGGCCGGGCGGCGCGTCCACATCGTCTTCGAGGGCGTGCAGTCGTGCTTCTGGCTGTGGGTCAACGGCCGCGAGGTCGGCTTCAGCAAGGACAGCATGTCGCCCGCTGAGTTCGACCTGAGCCCGTACCTGCGCGAGGGCCACAACGAAGTGGCCGTGAAGGTGCTGCGCTGGTGTGACGGCAGCTACGTCGAGGATCAGGACTTCTGGCGGCTCAGCGGCATCTACCGCGAGGTCTACCTGGTGGCCCACGCGCCGGCCGAGCTCTGGGACCTGGCCGTGCGCACCGCGCTCGACGTCACCTACCAGGACGCCACGCTCGGACTCGCCGCGCGCCTGCGCAACCGGGGTGATCTCGACACCGAACTGCGCGTCTCGGCCCAGCTCTACGACGCCGAGGAGCAGGCCGTGCTGCCGGCGCCGCTGGAGACCGTGGCGCCGCTGGCCGCCGGCGACGAACTCGACCTGGCCCTCTCGGCCGCGGTGGCCGCCCCGCGCCGCTGGTCCGCCGAGGACCCGTACCAGTACCGGCTGGTGGTGTCGCTGTTCGACGCCGCCGGCGATCTGGTCGAGGCCGTGTCGCAGCGGATCGGCTTCCGCCAGGTGGAACTGCGCGACGGTCAAATGCTGGTCAACGGCCGGCCGGTGCTACTCCGCGGCGTCAACCGCCACGAGTGGGACCCCGAGCGCGGTCGCACCGTCGACGACGAGGCGATGATCCGCGACATCCGGATCATGAAGCAGCACAACCTGAACGCGGTGCGCACCTCGCACTACCCGAACTGCCCGCGCTGGTACGACCTGTGCAGCGAGTACGGCATCTACCTCTACGACGAGGCCAACATCGAGTCGCACGCCGAGTGGGACAAGTACACCAAGGACCCCGACTGGCGCGAGGCCTTCCTCGACCGCGTGCAGCGCATGATGCAGCGCGACAAGAACCAGCCGGCGGTGTTGGTCTGGTCGCTCGGCAACGAGTCCGGCTTCGGACCCAACCACGTCGCCTGCGCCGACTGGCTCCACGCCAATGACCCCACGCGCCTGGTGCACTACCATCCAGCCGAAGACGATCCTAGCGTGGACATCCTCGGTCCGATGTACCCGTCGGTGCAGCGGATCATCGAGATGGCCACCGACGCCAAGGCTTACCGCCCCATCATCATGTGCGAGTACGCGCACTCGATGGGCAACAGCACCGGCAACCTGCACGAGTACTGGTCGGCCATCCGCGAGCACAAGCACCTCCAGGGCGGGTTCATCTGGGACTGGGTCGACCAGTCGCCGCACCGGCACACGCCCATCGCGCCGGACCATTCCGAGCACGCCCTGTGGGGCATGGTCTCGGCCAAACTGGTGCCCGGCATGCGGACGCAGGCCATTGCCGACGGCTACGTCGGCTTGCCGAGTGCCGCGCATCTCGACCTGCGCGGGCCACTGACCGTCGAGGCCTGGGTCCGGCCCGACGCCGCCGATGGCTATCTGCCGTTCGTGACCAAGGGCACGGCGCAGTTCGGTCTGGCCCAGCGCGATGCGCAGACGGTCGAGTTCCAGATCCACCTCGGCGAGCCGGTGGCGGTGACGGCGCCGGTGCCGGCCGACTGGACGCAGCGGTGGCATCACCTGGCCGGCACCTACGACGGCGCGGCCTTGCGGCTCTACGTCGATGGCGGCCTGGTGGCCGAGCGGCCGTGTTCAGGGACCATCGACCACTCGCCGTTCACCATCAACATCGGCCGCAACATCGAGTCGCGTGAGACGGTGCGCGGCGCCATCGACCAGGTGCGGCTGTACGACCGGGCCCTGACCAGCCGCGAGCTCGAGCGCTCAGAGAGCGATCCGGCGCCGGGCGCGGTGTTCGCGATGACCTTCGACGAGCTGGAAGAGGGCTTCGACTGGTACTGCTACGGCAACGACTACGGCGAGCTGCCCACCGACCACAGCTTCTGCATGAACGGTCTGGTCTGGCCCGACCGCCGCGCGCATCCGGCCTTGCTGGAGTACAAGCAGATCCTCCAGCCGGTCGAGGTGTCCGGCCTCGACGCCGCCGCCGGCCGGGTGGTGGTGGAGAACCGCCACGACTTCAGCGACCTGTCGGACCTGGTGCCGCGTTGGTCGTTGCTGCGTGACGGCGAGGCGGTGGAGACCGGCGAGCTGCCGCCGCTGACCGTGGCGCCCGGCGGCCGGCTCGAACTGTCGCTGCCGCTGAGCACCGACGTCACCGAGGCCGGCGCGGAGTTCGTGCTGGACTTCAGCTTCCGGTTGGCCGCGACGACCAACTGGGCCGAAGCCGGCCACGAAGTCGCCTGGTCGCAGGTGCCGTTGCCGCTGGTCACCGCCGACACCGGCGCCAAGGCCCCGCTGGGCGAGCCGGCGCTGACCGACACGCCCGAGGCGGTCCTGGTCAGCGGCGACGGCTATGAGTTGCGGTTCGACAAGGCGGCCGGCACGCTCAGTTCGTGGCAGGTGGCCGGTCAGGAGCTGATCCTGTCCGGACCGCAGCTCCGCGCCTGGCGTGCGCCGACCTGCAACGACCGCATTCCCGGCGTCTCGAAGGCCTGGCGCGCGGCCGGTCTCGACCGGTTGGAGCACCGGGTCATCTCGGTGGAAGCTGACCGGCGCTGGGACGGCGCGGCGCTGGTGGCCATCGTGACCCGGTCGGCCGCGCCCGGCCTGGAATGCGGCTTCGACAGCCTCTACACCTACACTGTCGAGGGCGATGGGCTGGTCACGCTGGACCACGAGATCAGCCCGTTCGGCGAGTTGCCGAACCTGCCGCGCCTCGGCGTGCAGTTGCGGCTGCCCGGCAAGTTCGGCCGCCTGACCTGGTATGGCCGCGGGCCGCAGGAGACCTATCCTGACCGTCAGAGCGCGCGGCTCGGCGTGTTCGCCAGCACGGTCGGCGAGCAGTACGTGCCCTACCTGATGCCGCAGGATCACGGCAACCACACCGACGTGCGCTGGGCCACGCTGACCACGGCCTCGGGCGTGGGCCTGCGGCTCACCGGCCATCCCACGGTGCAGTTCAGCGCCCTGGACCACAGCGACGAGGAACTCGACGAAGCGCAGCACGACTGGGAACTGCTCACCCACGAGCAGGTCGTGCTGACCATCTGCGGCGCGGTGCAGGGCCTCGGCAACGGCAGTTGCGGCCCCGGTGTGCTGCCGCAGTACCTGGTGCCGGCCGAGCCGCTCCGCTACCACGTCAGCCTGAAGGCGCTCTGCTGAGTGACCGCCCACGACTGAACGCGCCGGACCCGGTACCTGGGGTGCCGGGTCCGGCGCTGTTCCGGTCAGCCGCCGAACACGGTCCGCATGCGCTCGCAGTAGTACTGGACGTTCTCCCACTTGTTGTCGTGCGGCAGACGGTGGTCCGGGCAGGGGATGTACCCGCCCAGGTCGACCAGGCGTCGCAGCCGCTCGATCTCGGCGTCGACGGCGGCGTAGTCGCGCTGGAAGACGCGCTTGTCCGTGCCACCGACACCCAGGACCTGCTGGCCGTAGCGCTCCCGCCAGGGCGCCAGTGAGGCCGCCCAGGTGCCGACTTCGATGGGAAACATCACGCGGACGCCGTTCTCCAGCCAGACGGGCAGCAGATCGTCGATCTTGCCGTCGCAGTCCAGCGAGACCAGGTCGACGCCGTGGCGCGCCAGCAGTTCGGTGATGCGGCCGTACTGCGGACCGACCAGCTCGCCGAACAGCCGCGGGTTGACCAGCGGGCCGTTCTTGAAGCAGATGTCTTCCCAGAAGTGCGCCAGGTCCCAGGCGATGCCGCTCTGCAGCGCGCGCTCCACGCAGCGGTAGCTCAGCTCGCCGATGACCTCGATCATCTCGGCCAGCAGGCCCGGATCGTCGGCGGTCAGGTAGCACAGGTTCTCGACGCCGAGGTAGTCACGCAAGGCCCCGTAGAGGCTGCCGCAGTGCAGCAGAATGTGCGTCGGGCGATCGGGCTGCTGCAGCCACTCGCGCCCGCCTTGGTCGAAGCGCCGCCAGGTGCCCGCACAGTTCACGCCCACCTGGTCCACGCGCTCCGGCTGGAAGTTGAGGCGCGGCCGGAAGTGCTCGTCCCACGACGCCCGGTCCTTCAGCAGGTGGTCCACCTCGGCCGGGATGCTCTGGTTGGTCGGATGCGTCAGCAGCACCGCACCGAAGCCGTTGAGCACCTTGGTGTAGCCGTCGGGCAGCTCTTCGACCACGCGGCCGGGAAAGGTCGGGCGGATGCGCGTATCGGGTCCGAACACCCGGTGGTAGTTGTCGTCGAAGCCGAGCTTGGCCGTCAGCACGTCCTCGCCGGGCGACCCGTCCCCACCCATGGCGGCCGTGGCTTCGTCGGGCGTCAGGTGGCCCTCGTCGCGCCAGCGCTCGACGGTGGCGGCCAGGAAGCCGAAATGCAGCACGGGCAGGCGGTCGTACGGCTCGTAGCGCAGCACGGCGCGCAGGCGCTCGCGGGTGGTCATGACGCGATTCCCTTCGCCGCCGCGATTCGCGCTCGAACTGCGGTCACCTGCCCGTTGCGCCGCGGCAACCCGCGCGCCGGCCGCGAGCGTTATACTCCCGTGCCGAGGAGCCTGAGTGATGTCCAGCCTGTTCCGCCAGACCCAACCCGTGACACCGGTGCGTGGCGTACACCTCGACCTGAAGGGCGTGCCGCCCACGCCGGAGCGGCTGCTCCGGCTCCTCGACGTGTTCGCCGCCGCGCGCTACAACGCGGTGCTGGTCGAATGGGAAGACACCTTCCCCTGGACCTGCGACGCGCGCCTGCGCTGCGAGACGGCCTACACGCCCGACGAGGTGCGGGCCTTCGCGGCGGCGGCCGCCGCCCGCGGCATCGAGGTCATCTCGCTGGTCCAGTGCCTGGGCCATGTGGAGACCCCGCTGTCGCTGCCCGGCAACGAGCATCTGCGCGAGGTGGCGCACCGCTCCGACGTGCTCAACCCGTTGGCCGCCGGCGCCCGCGAACTGGTCCAGGCCATGGTGGACGACGTGCTGGCGCTGCTGCCCGCGACTCGGCACCTGCACCTGGGTGGCGACGAAGCCTGGAGCTTCGGCACTCACCCGGACACGGCCGCTTACGTCGCCGCGCACGGCAAAGGCGCGCTCTACCTGCAGCACGTCGAGCCGATCCTGGACCATCTGAACGCACGCGGCGTGCGGCCGATCCTGTGGCACGACATGATGGTTGACTGGGACGACGCGGCGGTGGCGCGTCTGGCCGGCCAGGCCGATCTGTGCGCCTGGGGCTACCAGGGGCACCCCGACACCACGACGCACCATTTCAGCTCGCGGCACATCGCCCGCTTCGCCGAGCACGGCGTGGCACTGTGGGGCGGCACCGCCTACAAAGGCGCCGACGGCCACAACGTCGATCGGCCGGTGCCCGACAACCGGCGCCAGAACGCCCTGGCCTGGTCCGAGGTGGCGCAGCGCTATGGCTTCAAGGGCGTGTTCGCCACGGCCTGGAGTCGGTACAGCACGCACGACGTGCAGTGCGAGCCGATCGACGCGGCGCTCGACTGCCTGTTCGACGTGGGCGTGGTGCTGCACGACGGACAGCCCGCCGAGGGCGGTTTGGAAGCCTGCGTGGCCGCGCTGGCGCCGCTGGGCGAGCAGGAGCGGTTCGTGGCCGCCCGCGAGGCGATGGAGGCGCTGACCGGCGTGCGCCGCTGGGGCTGGACGGTGGTGCAGCAACTGCGCGAGTGCCTGGTCACCGCAACCGTCGACGCCCGGCGCCGTGAGGCCGGTGTCTGCACGCGGCGGCTGAAGGACCTGGCCAACGTGGTCGCTCGCGCCGACGCGGTGGCGGCGCAGACGCGCCAGGCATTGGCCGGCTGCGTGGCTGACCTGTGGCTTGACCGCTACCTGGCCGAGCGCCTCGACCCGCTCCGCGAGGAGCTGGGCGCGCTCGCGCCGCGCGTGCAACTGCTCGACCCGGACGGGTACCGCGCCGAGCTGGGCGGCGCGTGAGCCACCGCGCCACCGCTCGCCGCGCGCCTCCTGGCCAAGCCGTTGCAGGCTCCTCCCAACGGAGGCTGGAGCGGAGGCGCGAGCGATGGCAACAGAGCTGGCGGTCGTGCTGAGCAACCGGTTGGAGGAGCTCGTCGGCAGCGCGGTCGGACAGTTGCATGGCAAGCCCGAGTTCACCGGCGAGCCGCAACGCCTGAGCGCCGAGGTGCGCGATTGCCTGCTGGCCCTGCGCCGCGCTGATGCCGCCACCGAGCCGGGTCTGCTGCTCTCGGCCGCCTTGGCCGCCAGCCAGAGCGAGGTGGCCGACGCGCGGGCCTACCGCCGCTCGCAGTTGGTCATCGAGGCCATCGGCGCCGCGGTGGCCGAGGTCTCACACACCTGCCTGCCACGCGACGCCGCCCGCGCCGCCGGCGTGCGGCTGCGCGAGCTGATCGGGCCGGCCCAAGTCCAGCTCGCCGCGCAGTTCCGGTCGCAGCTCGCCGGACAGGTGGAGCAGCCGGGCGCCGGCTAGGCGGGCTGGCCGACCTGGAGGAGGCCGAAGCGAGTGTCAGCGCAGTCACCCAGGAACGCCGTTCACGTGCTGGTGGTCGATGACGAGCCCGACCACCGGACGACGCTGTGCGGCATCCTCGAACGCGATGGCATCTTGCCCTGCGTGGCCGCGACGGCCGACGAAGCCATCGACTGGACCGCGCGCCGCGACTTCCTCGTGGCGGTGGTCGACCTGCGCCTGGCCGGCCAGGACGGGCTGGCCACCATGGCCACGCTGCGCGCCCGCCAGCCTTGGCTCGAGGTCATCATCCTCACCGCCTACCCGACCCCCGCCACCTGCCGCGCGGCCCTGACCGCCGGCGCCGCGGCCTACCTCGAAAAGCCGTTCAACCCGGACGCGCTCCGCGCCCTGGTGACCACGCTCGCGGAGCGCGCCCGCCCCGGCGCACCGGCTGACGTCGCCTAACGCGGCAGCGCTTGCCACGCCGCGGTCACCTGACGGCGCAGTTCCGCCGCGTCGCCGCGATTGTCGATCACCGTGTCGGCCAGCTCGCTGGCCGCGGCCCAGTCGCCCTGCGCCGCGATGCGGCGGTCCGCGTCCGCCGGAGTCAGACCGCGTTGCCCAACCAGGCGTGCGCGCCGCTGTTCGGCCGGGGCCGTGACCAGCCACAACCGGTCGCACCGCCGGTGGTAGCCGGCCTCGATCAGCTTGATGGCCTCGATGACCGCCACCGGCTGCGCGCAGTCGGCCAGCCGCTGCGCCAGCCGGCACGTCACCGCCGGATGCACGATGGCCTCCAGCGCGGCCAGATCGGCTGGCGAGCCGAACACGCGGGCCGCCACCGCCGCCCGGTCGAGACCACCGCCGTCGCCGATGACCGACGGTCCGAAGCGTTCGGCAATGGCGGCGACGGTGGCACTGCCCGGAGCGGTGGCTTCGCGCGCGAGTTGGTCACAGTCGATCACCTCGGCGCCCAACTCGGCCAGTACGGCCGCCACCGTAGACTTGCCCCCACCGATCGGCCCGGTCAGCCCGATGATCAGCATTCGGTCGGCTCCGCGCCCATGATAGGCCACAAGCCGTCCGCCGATAAGCCATCGGTGGCGACATCGGTTTGACATCGGCCGGACGCCACGGCAGACTTGGGCGAGTCGTCTGCGCGGTCCAGGCTCGCAAGAGGGAGGCACCCGATGCAAACGGATCCGGCTTGGGCGGATGCCAAAGCGGCGCTGCAAGGCAAGCGCTTCGAAGAGGCCATCGTGCATCTGGAGAAGGTGATCGAGAACGACGACGAGGATGCCGATGCCTACTGCCTGATGGGTGCGGCTTACGGCGCCCTGCACCGCTACCTCGAGGCCGAGTTCTACCTGTCCAGGGCCTGCGAGATCGACGATACCTCGCCGGTGATCCACTTCAACCTCGGCCGCACGTTTGAGGCGCGCAAACGGATCGAGGACGCCATCCGCTGCTACGAGAACTCGCTCCGGGCGAACCGCGCCTATGCACCGGCCCGGCAGGCGCTCGAACGCCTCCACGCCACTCTGTCGCCCGACCTGCGCGAGCCCGAGCCACCCGAGCCGGACGAGGCGCAGGGAACCACCGTGCCTGCCGCGAAACCACACCACGGGTGACGCGAGGGCGGGCATGACGGCAGACCAGCTCATTGAGACCGCGCTGACCGCTCTGCGCGAGGGGGAGGCCGCGGTGGCGGAGCACGACCTGCGCCAGGCACTGTCGCAGCAGCCGGACCATCCACGCGCGACGCTGTTCCTCGGCGTCGCCTTGGCTCGCCAGGAGCGCTGGAGCGAGGCCGAGGAGACACTGCAGCACGGCTGCCGGATCGAGCCGGTCAACGCGCTCATGCACTACAACCTCGGCCGGCTGTACCAGCAACTCGCGCGCCACGCCGAGGCGGTCGAGTGCTACCAGCAGGCACTGCGGTTGGAGCCCAGCCACGAGGGCGCGCGCGATGGCCTGGGCCAGTTGGCCGCCAGCCTGCCCGAGCAGCGCTTCACCGAGCAGCCGCTGGCCGCCGAACAGCAGGTTCGCGGCATCGACACCGGGTCGGCGCTCAAGGTCGGGCTCTATCTCGGCCTGCCGCTGGCGACGCTGATCGCCGCCGGCTTCGCCGTCGAGAGCGGTCTGAAGTGGGACGGCGGCTACCTGGTCACCGGCGTGGCGCTGGCGCTGGTCACCGTGCTGGCCATTCTGGTGACCGTGCTGGTGCAGATCGGCACCTACAACTACACGGCCGTCCGCGTGCAACCGGTCACGGTGGAGGTCGAGACGGACGGGCGCTGGTACCGCGTCACCGGTGTCGAGCCCTACCCGTGTGGCCGCATGGGCGCCGTGGTCGGCCCGGTTGGCGCGCTGGTCAACGGCACCGTGCTCACGCCGCTGGTCTCCACCTTCCTGGTGGCGGTCGTGGCCATCTGGGAGCTGGTGGGCATCAAGGGAAGTTCGTCGCCGAGCGTCGCGGTTGGCCCGGTCGTCGCTGCCGCGGCGTTCTACGGCAGCCTCGTCGTGGCCGCCGGCGGCTACCTGCTGGGGATCCTGCTGGCGGTGTTCTACAACTGGTCGGTCACACACACTGGTGGCGTGCGCTTCGAGCACCGCTGGCGGCGCGGCCGGTCGGAGTTGGCTCGGCTGGAGCCCTGGTCCACCACGGCCAGCCTGCTCCTGAGCACGTGGCTGTTCTGGTGGCCGTTCGCCGCGCTGGCCGGTCTGGTGGCCCTGGCCAATGACCTGACCTACGGTGCGGCCTGGCTCCTCGGCTCGACCTTCGGCGTGCCGCTGGCGGTGTTCGCCGCGGTGATCATCTATAATGGCTGCGCCGCCGCCTACGGTGGGCTGTGCGTTGACCTCCGCGAGGACTGAGGCCGGAGAGAGCCGATGAAGGACCTATGCCAGGAAGCGTTGGCCGCGGCGGTGGCCGCCGGGGCCGAGCACGCCGAGGCGCGCGGCCTGGAGCAGCGCGAGCAGTGGCTGCACGCCAAGAACGGGCAGCCCGACCTGGTCAGTGAACCATCGGAGGCCGGCTTGTCGGTGCGTGTCTTGCAGCGCGGCTGCTGGGGCTTTGCCGCCACCGGCGACCTGACCGTCGCGGGCGTCGCCGCGTGCGCGCGGCTGGCGGTGGCCAACGCCGCCGCCGCCGCGCCCTGGCGTGTGGTCCCGGTGCGCCTGGCCGACGAGCCGGCGCACCGCGCGCGCTACGAGACGCCGGTCGCCATCGACGCCGAGGCGGTCTCGCTGAGTACCAAGCTCGATCTGCTGGTCCGCGCCACGCAAGCGCTCATCGCTGAACCGGGCGTGATGGTCGGCGAGGCGCTGATGTGGTTTCGACACGAGACGCAGCACTTCGCCAACACGGCCGGCGCGGTGATCGACCAGGTGCTGCACCTCGCCGGCTGCGGCCTGGAGGCCACGTCCACCGGCGCCGGCGGCATCCAGAAGCGCTCGTACCCGAATAGCTGGGGGCAGTGCATCGGCGGCGGCTATGAGCTGATTGACGAGTGCGACCTGCTGGCGCACGCGCCGGCCGTGGCGGCCGAATGCGCGGCGTTGCAGCAGGCTGAGGCGTGTCCCGCCGGCGAGTACGACCTGATCATCGAGCCGAAGCAACTGGCGCTCCAGATCCACGAGAGTGTCGGACACCCGCTGGAGCTGGACCGCGTGATGGGCGGCGAGGCCAACTTCGCCGGCACCAGCTTCGCCACCACCGAACACCTCGGCCGGCTGCGTTACGGCAGCGAACTGGTCAACCTGGTGGCCGACGCGACCTTGCCGCGCGGGCTGGCCACCTTCGGCTTCGACGACGAAGGCGTCGCCGCCCAGCGCTGGCGGCTGGTGGAAGACGGCGTGCTGAAGAGCTACTTCACCTCGCGCGAGTACGCGCCGGTGATCGGCGAGCCGCGCAGCCGCGGCTGCCTCCGCGCGCAGGGCTGGCGGCATGTGCCGATCATCCGCATGGTCAATCTCAGCCTGGAGCCCGGCCGCGAGCCGCTGACCCTCGAGGAGCTGATCGGTGACACGAAGCACGGCCTGCTGCTGAGCACCAACCGCAGTTGGAGCATCGACCAGCGCCGGGTCAACTTCCAGTTCGGGTGCGAGGCGGCCTGGGAGATCCGCGACGGCCGCCTCGGTGCGCTGTTGCGCGATCCCGTCTATCACGGGCTGACGACGCAGTTCTGGGGGAGCTGTGACGCCATCTGCGACCAGCGCGAGTGGCAGCCGGTGGGCCTGGCCAACTGCGGCAAGGGGCAGCCTTGCCAAATGGCCGAGATGACCCACGGCTCGTCGCCGGCGCGATTCCGCCAGGTGGCCTGCGGGAGCAGTTAGCCGTTCTGTCAGGAGCCGCACCTATGCCGCCGGACACTGTGAAGCAACGCATCGCCGCTCGCGAGCCCCTGCACGTCGGCTTCTGCGCCTTGGGCACCAGTGCCGCCGAGCTGCGGACCCGTTGCGAGCGCGAGCCGATGGACTATGCCTTCGTCGACGCGCAGCACTCGCCGTACGATGATGCGGCGCTGCACGAGTTCTGCCGCCACGCGGCCAGCATCGACTTGGGTGTCGTGCTGCGCATCATGCATCCGCGGCAGACCTGGATGATCGGCCACTACCTCGACTTGGGCCTGCTCGGCGTGGTCATCCCGATGGTCGAAGAGCCCGAGGTGGTCGCGGCGGCGATCGAGTCGTGCTACTACCCGCCGCTGGGCCGCCGGAGCTGGGGGCCCGGCCGCGCGCTCGGGTGGGCCGGCCGTACCGCCGGCTTCGAGTACGCGACCTGGTGGAATGAGCACGGTCTGCTCATGCCGCAGATCGAGACGCTCGCCGGCGTGCTGCGGTGCCGCGAGTTGGTGCAGCCCGGCGTGGACATGCTGGTCTTCGGCGCCAACGACCTGGAGCTCGACCTCAGCCGCCATCCGGAGGCGCCGTTCGACACCTTCGACGCCTGCCGCCAGTACGTGGCCGACGCCTGCGCCGACCTGCCCGTGAAGGTGGCCGCCGGCAACAGTCCCCTGGGCGATCTCTGAGCGGCTACTTCGGGCTGACGGCCCAGTCGGCCACCTCGACCACCAACTCGATCTCCACGGCGGCGTTCACCGGAAGCTGGTACACGCCGATGGCGGAGCGCGCGTGGTAACCCACCTGCGGGCCGAACACCTCGTTGAGCAGGTCGGTGGCGCCGTGCATCACCGACGGCGTGTCGCAGAAGTTCGGGCCGCAGTTCACGAAGCCGGTGATCTTGACGATGCGGGTCACGCAGTCGAGGCTGTCGATCTCTTCGTACAGGTTGCCCAGCACGGCGATGGCCGCGTTGCGCGCCGCGCGATAGCCCTCTTCGGGCGTCAGGTCGCTACCGATCTTCCCCCGTTCGGGCGAGACGTTGCCCGAACTGAAGACCAGGTTGCCGGTGCGGACCGCCTTGGCGATCTTCCCGCGCGGACCTGGCTTCGGCACCTCGATGCCCAACTCGCTCAGCTTGGCTTCGGCGTTCATCCCGCTCTGCTCCTCGTGGCGCCAGGTACCTTCGCCACCGGCCGCCAGCCTCCTGCTGTCCTAGCGCAGCGGCCAGCCGCCGTGCGCGCCGATCGCCTCGTCGATGGCCTGCGCCGTGGCCAGCGTCAGCCGCAGCCCGTCCACGAGCCGGCGGACCTCCGCCAGGTCAGCCGTGGTCAGCACGCGGCCGCGCCGGTCGGCCAGCCAGCGCCGCAACACCGGTGAGCCGCCGATGCGGTAGGCCCACACGGCCGGCGGCACCGCGTCGACCGGCACCGCGTCGGTGAGCCACACGCGCGCGGCGGCCTCGTCGTAGCGCGGGAAGGGCGCGGACAGCGTCGCCAGCGGCTCCCCGCCGCCGGCTTCGGGCTCGGCCAGATGGCAGGCCAGCAAGCGCTGGCCCAAGTCGACCAGACGGACGAACAGGCCGGCATCGCGGGTCAGCGGGATGCGGGCGAAGTCGCCGCGCAGCAGGGGCTGGTAGCGCGCGCGGTAGCTGGGCGAGTGGAGGATGGCGTAGAGATAGGCGAGGATGGCGGCGGGGGTGGAGGCGCGTCGCCGCACCTCACCCCCCGGCCCCCTCTCCGCCCGCGGAGAGGGGGAGTCACACGCGACAAGGCTCGGCAGTTCGCCCTCTCCGCGGGCGGAGAGGGGGTTAGGGGGTGAGGTGCGCGCCAACGCCCCGCGGATCCGCTCCAGCGCTTCGGGCATCCGCTCCAGCACCACCTCGTTCCGCACCCGCAAAACCTGCCAGCCTTGCTCCCGCAGCAGTTCGTCACGCTCGCGGTCGGCCGCGATGGTCTGGTCATGCACGCCACCATCCACCTCGACCACCAAGCGTCGTTCGGAGCAGCAGAAGTCGACCACGAAGGCGCCAATGACGTGCTGACGCCGGAACCGGTAGCCCTCCAGGCGACGCGAGCGCACCTGTTGCCAGAGCGCGTCTTCTGCCGCCGTCTGCCGGCCGCGCAGCTCGCGCGCGACCGGCTTCAGCGCCTGCCAGGTGGTCTGCGCCGCACTCCAGGCGTGCTGGCCGTCGTGCTCGCACAACTCAGCCACCCAGTCCAGCGCCGCCGCGCTCAGGTTCGCTTGGCCATCCACCGTGAGCGGAAAGACGTAGTTCACCTCCTTGACCGACACCGCGTGGTGCTGCGCCAGCCAGCGCGTGGCGAACACGTGCGACCAATCCGCGCCTTCGACGCGCTTGCTGGTCACCAGCGCCACGTTGTCGCCGGCGAGCAGGTGTCCGCTCAGTTCCGGGCGCGGCATGCAGCAGAAGCCACGGGTGCGGCCGGTGTAGTAGGTGTAGCGGCGGTCGAACGGCCGGTAAAGCAGCGGCACGACACGGTCGCGGTCCGGCCCGCTGTCGCGCACGTCCTGTTGCGCCGCGGCGACCTGCCAGTCGCGACGGTCCTCGCGCAGGTCGAACCGGGTCCGCGCCGCCTCCACCTCCAGGCCGGCGAACTCGCCCACGGTGTCCCACAGCTCGTCGGCCGTGAACTGGACGGCGAGATGATCGCGCGCGGTGGCCAGGCCGACGGAGTGGAAGCCGAACAGCTCCGGCAGCGCTAGCCCCTGCTCGTACTCGGAGCGTAGCGCCTCGTCGGCCGGCACGAACAGGTAGCCCGGCGCGGTCGGCTGCAAGGCTTGCCAAGGCACACTCGACCACGACAGCCGGTCCAGCGCGGCGGCCTTGGCCTCGCGCCGGCCCCACAGCTCGGCGTGGTGAACCCGGCCCTGGCGCACGCTACCGGCCGCCCTTGCCGCGCCGTCCGCGCCGCTTCGAACTCACATCCACCCGGCGCGTGAACCGCTCCTTGGTGGCGCCAACACCGGCCGCCGTCGCCGATTCCTCGCTCATCAGGCCGCGCAGCTCCAGCAGGCGGTCGCGCAACTCCGCCGCGCGCTCGAAGTTCAGCTCCGCCGCCGCCTGCTTCATCTCCTGCTCCACCGAGGCGATCACCGCTTCCAGCGGCAGGTCGTCGTGCGCGTAGGCTTCCATCGGCGCCGTGTCGTCCACCTCGCTGTCGTCGGGCCGGATCACCTCGCGCACCGCCTTGCGGATCGTCTCCGGCGTGATGCCGTGCTCGCGGTTGTAGGCCAACTGCTTCTCGCGGCGCCGGTTGGTCTCGTCGATGGCCGCCTGCATCGCCTCGGTGACCGCGTCCGCGTACATGATCACCCGGCCGTTCACGTTGCGCGCCGCCCGGCCGATCATCTGGATCAGCGAACGTTCGCTGCGCAGGAAGCCGGTCTGGTCAGCATCGAGAATCGCGATCAGCGACACCTCGGGCAGGTCCAGGCCCTCGCGCAAGAGGTTGATCCCGACCATCACGTCGACGTTGCCCAGCCGCAGATCGCGGAGCAGCGCGGAGCGGTCGAGGGTGTCGACCTGGGCGTGCAGCCAGTGCGTGCGCACGCGCAGGTTCTCCAGGTAGGCGGCCAGGTCCTCGGCCTGGCGCTGCGTCAGCGTCAGCGCCAAGGTGCGCTCGCCGCGGTCGATGTTGGCGCGGATCTCCGCATAGAGATCGTCAATCTGCCCCCGCGTCGGCCGCACCTGGATCTCCGGGTCGATCAGGCCGGTCGGCCGGACCACCAGATCGACCACGCGGTCGGCGTCGGCCAACTCGTAGTTGCCCGGCGTGGCGCTGCTGAACACCACCTGCGGCATCCGCTGCTCGAACTCCTCGAAGCTCAGCGGACGGTTGTCATAGGCCGACGGCAGGCGGAAGCCATGCTCGACCAGGTTGTCCTTGCGTGAGCGGTCGCCGCCGAGCTGGGCTTGCACCTGCGAGACGCCGATGTGGCTCTCGTCGATGACCAACAGGTAGTCGGGCGGAAAGAAGTCGAGCAGCGAGTACGGCGGCTCGCCCGGCTCGCGGCCATCGAACCAGCGCGAGTAGTTCTCAATGCCGCTACAGGTGCCCACCTCGCGGATCATCTCCAGATCGTAGCGCGTGCGCTGCTCGATCCGTTGGGCCTCCAGCCAGCGCTCGCGCTCGCGGAAGTAGAGGATGCGGTCGTTCAGCTCGCTCTCGATGTGCTCCAGCGCACCCTCGATCTGCTCCTCGGTGGTGATGTAGTGGTTGGCCGGATACAGCGTCAGCTCCGCCTCGTCGCCGGTGATCTCGCCGGTCAGCGGATCGAGCAGCCGGATGTGCTCGACCTCGTCACCAAACAGCTCCACGCGCACCACCGGGCCACCGGTGGCCGGGCAGATCTCAATCACGTCGCCGCGCACGCGGAACTCGCTCCGCCCGAGCTGCATCGGCGTGCGGCGGAACTGCATCTCCACCAGCCGCCGTAGCGCCTGGTCCCGATCGAGCTCGCCGCCGCGCTCGAGCCGCAGGACGACGTTCTGGTACTCGGCCGGGCGACCGATGCCGTAGATGCAACTGACCGAGGCCACCACGATGACATCGCGCCGCGAGCTGAGCGCGGCGGTGGCCTCGTGCCGGAGCCGGTCGATCTCGTCGTTGCGAGAGGTCTCCTTCTCGATATAGGTGTCGCTCTGGACGATGTACGCCTCGGGCTGGTAGTAGTCGTAGTACGAGACGAAGAAGCAGACGGCATTGCCCGGGAAGAACTCGCGGAACTCGGCGCAGAGCTGTTCGGCGAGCGTCTTGTTCGGCGCTAGCACGAGCGTCGGCCGCTGCACCTGCTCAATCAGGCAGCTCAGCACGTAGGTCTTGCCGGTGCCGGTGGCGCCACGCAGCACCAACCGCCGCTCGCCCGCCTCGACGCCGGCCACCAGACTGGCCACGGCGTCCGGTTGGTCGCCACGCGGTACGAACTCACTGACCAGTCGGAAGGCCTGATCGACGCCCATGAACGCTCCCACAACGGTGCCGCCCGGTGTCGCCCGGGCTGGGGGAGAACATCTGTACGTTGAGCCGGCACTGTAGCAGCCGAGAGCCGGATGGTCAAGGCACCCGCGCCGCCGCGCTACCGACCCGCGGCGGCGGCGGTCTTCGGCTCGCCGGCGGGCCGCTTGCCAATGGTGCCGCCACTGGTGCCGACTTCCAGGTAGTCGACGCCGTCGAACGGCAGGTGCAGCAACTGGTGGCCGTGCCCGCTGACCACGTTGGTCACGCCGTACTCGCGGCAGAGCCGGTGGAACGGGTGGCTCTTGTCGCCGGCGTTGGCGTAGGCCAGCCAGAACGGCTTGTGGAAGAAGACGAACTTCGGCTGCGCGCCGACGTGCTCCTGGAGCGTCCGGCGCAGGAATTCGTACTGCGCCTCGGGCAGCTCCGTGACGCGGGAGTTGTCGAGCTCCACGAACAGCGCGCCCTGATGGCGGAACGCGTAGTATGGCGCCCGCTCGGCACATTCGCGCCAGATGGGCTCCGCGGCGTCGGCCCAGATGTCGTGGTTGCCGGGCACCAGGTGGAACGGGATGTCCCGGTACGGTTCGAGCAGGTGCCGGAACTCGGCCCACTGCGCCTTGGCGGCCGCCGGCATGTTCGGCCCGTCGCCCAGGTAGCCCTCGATGCTGTCGCCAACGTTGATGGCGAAGTCGGGTCCGAGCAGGCCGATCTCGCGCCAGACGCGCTCATAGACGCCCGGCACATGGCCGCCGCAACGGTCCCCGACAATGCTGAACCGGAAGTCGTTGGCTGGTTCGGCGGCGCCACCGACCAGACTGGCCACCAGCGCCAGCGCCACCAACGGCAGCCACCGCCACACCCCGCTTCGCCGACTGTGCATGAAGCCACTCCTGCCGCTCATCGTACCGTTGCCCCCGGCGCGAGGGCAATGGCCCAACCGCCGGTCCGGCCCGCAACAGCGCCTTCACAATCAATCCACGCCAACGCAACCGCTGGCCTGGCCTGGGGGCTGATGATCCACATGCATTGGCCGCGGCAGGGCATGGAGCCGCGACGAGGGAGGACGGCAAGGGAGGGACGCGGATGGGCGGCAGTGAGTTCGGTCACCTGGTTCGCCCGGAACCGGCAGCGACCCCGGGCGAGTACGCCTTGCTGGAGGGACTTGGCTTCATCGCCTGCGTGCTGGACAGCGCGGGGCGACTCCTGGCGCTGAACGGCGAGGCAGGGCGCGCGCTGGCCTGGCCCATCGACGAGGCCGCGGGCCAGCCGCTGGAAGCCCTGACGGCGCTGGCACCCGGCGTGCTGGCCGACATCCGCCAAGCCCTGGGCGACGCGCCGGCCGCGCTGCGGTTTGAGGGCCCGGCTACGTTGCGTGAAAGCGACCGGAGCTGGATCGCCTGGGACCTGCGGCCGCTGCCAGGCACTGGGCGCCGGTGGCTGCTCACCGGCCAGGATCGGACCCCAGAGCGCCGCCTCGAGTCCGCGCAGCGCCTCAACGAGTCGCGCCTCGAAGCCTTGCTGACGCTCAACCAGATGACCTCGGCCTCGCTTGCGGAGATCACCGATTTCGCGCTTGAGGAGGCCGTGCGCCTGACCAGCAGCACGGTCGGCTTCCTGGCCTTCGCCAACGACGACGAGTCCGTGCTGACCATGCACGCCTGGTCACACAGCGCCATGGAGCAGTGTCGAGTCGCGGAGTGGCCGGTGGTCTTCCCCGTCGACCAGACCGGCCTGTGGGGTGAGCCGCTCCGACAGCGCCGGCCGGTGGTCACCAACAACTATGCCGCCGCCAATCCTCTGAAGCACGGCACGCCCGCCGGCCACGTGCCGATCAACCGGCACCTGGGCATCCCCGTCTTCCAGGGCGAGCAGGTCGTAGCCGTCGCCGGGGTCAGCAACAAGGCTACCGACTACGACGAGAGCGACATCCGCCAACTGCGCCTGCTGATGAGCGGCATGTGGCAGTTGGTGCGCCGCCGCCGAGCCGAGGACCACCTGCGCGCCCGGCATGATCTGCTGGAGCAGCGGTTCCGGCAGCGCACGGCCGAACTCCAGGAGGTGAACCAGGCGCTGGCCGAGGAGATGAAGGAGCACGAGCGCGCCGAAGTGGGCATGGCCGAGGCCGAGGACCGCTACCGGTCACTGTTCGACCTGTCGCCCGACGGCATCTTGCTCTTCGACCCGGAGACCGAGTTGCCGCTGGAGTTCAACGAGGCCGCCTGTCGCCAACTGGGCTACCAGCCCGAGGAACTGCGGCGCCTCCGCATACGCGACATTCAGGCCGCCGTGCCGCCGGCGCGGGTGCGCGAGCGGATCCGGCAAGCCTTGACCGAAGGCCGGCTGGACTTCGACTCGCGGCACCGCGCAAAGTCCGGCGAACTGCGCGAGGTGCATGTCACCGTGCAGCCACTGACTATCGCCGGCGAGACCTTGCTCCACGTCATCTTCCGCGACATCACCGACCGCAAGCGCGCCGAGGCGGAGCGGCAGCGCGCGGAGGAGCTGGAGCGCCGCCTGCGCCGGACATCTGCGCTGCACGCGTTGGGCCAACTCACCGCCGGCATCGCTCATGACTTCCGCAACCTGCTGACGGCGGTCGGCGCGCTGGCCGCGGCAATCCAGGAGGCCGGCCCACGCGAAGACGTGGTCCGCGAGTGCTCCGACGGCATCGTGGAAGCCGTCGAGCAGGGCGCCGGCCTGGTGCGCCAGCTCCTCGGCTTCAGCCGGCACGAGCCAGGCCAACTGGAGCCGGTCGACCTGAACCAGGTGGTCGGCGCGGTCGACCGGTTGGTCCGCAAGACGCTGGGCGGCCAGATCCGGGTCGACCTGGACCTGGCGCCAACGCTGCCCTCGGTCGCGGCCGATCCGGTGCAAGTGCAGCAGGTGCTGCTCAACCTGGCGGTCAACGCTCGCGACGCCATGCCGGACGGCGGCTCGCTGCGGATCAGCACGAGGACGGTCTCGGCCGCGCAGGCCGGGGCGGTGATCGCCGGCGCGCCGCCGGCTGAGCAGTACGTGGCCTTGTCGGTGGTCGACACCGGCACCGGCATCCCCGATGAGGTGGTGGCACGCATCTTCGACCCGCACTTCAGCACCAAGCAGAACGGCGATAGCGTCGGCCTGGGCCTGGCCACGGTGCAGGACATCGCGCACCGCCATCACGGTCACGTGTTGGTGGAGTCGCAGGTCGGCCTGGGCTCCACCTTCACCGTGCTGTTCCCGGTGTGCCCGGCCGAGCCGTAACGCGGCGCGTGGCGCGTCAGCCCGCCACCTCGTGCAGCATGGCCACCGCGGCCTCGACCATCGCCTCGCCGCAACCCGGCCCGGAGGTGCTGTGCCAACCGGCCCAGAGCTGGTAGCCACCCAGTTGATAGGCCGCACGGTCACCGATGTAGCCGATCTCGCCGTTGGCCAGCCCGACGACCGCCGTGTGCCGGAATGGCGAGCGACGCCGGATGGCCAGGCCGAGGCGAGCGAACATCTCGCCCGGCACACCGACGATCGCGTTCTCGCCCAGCCGGATGACCTGCAGCCAGGTCTGTCGCTCCTCGCCCTGGAGCGGCGCCATCTCGGCCCGCATGGCCCGGAAGACCTGCTGCGTGGCCGTGGGGTTGTCCGGCTGGTAGCGTTCGCTCCAGTACTTCACCGCGGACTCTTCGGCCGCCTCGTCGAAGCACCGCACCCGATAGGTGAACGGGCGCTTGAGCACTCGTAGCGGCGTCGCCGCAGCGGGCTCGGCGAAGCTCAGACCCTCCTCGACCGCAGCCACCACGCGGTGCACGCACTCGGCCGTGCCGATGGCGTGCAGGTTCTCGGTGCAGCCGAAGGCGCCGGTGTTGTGGCTCGAGCCGAACGCGCCCGGCAGGAACAGCGTCACCGCGCCGTGCCGCCGCTCGAGCTCCTGCGCCGCCAGCCCGTAGAACGCCGGCGACAGGCGGCCCTTGGTCAGGGCACCGATGTTGTGGTTGGCGTGGTTGAACAGCACGGCCGTCAGGCCACCGTCGGGCCGGCAGAGCGCGAACACGGGCAGGTCCGGGTCGAATGGCCCGGTCGGCCGAATGACCTCCGACCAGGGATAGGCATACCAGGCGATGGTGCCATCGGCCAGCAGATAGCGGCTATTGCCGCCGACCGTGGCCTCCTGACTCTCGGCGAACAGCAGCTCGGCCGCCGCGTCGGACCCCGCGCGGTCAAGGGTCGCGCAGGCCTGCGCGACCGCCGCGATGACCGCCGCCTGCAGCCGCTCGCAGAAGCCAGCGTCGCGCCGACAGCCGAGGATGTCGATGGTACACGGCGCGTGATGGGTGTGCGTGGCGCAGAGCATCAACTGCTCGAAGGCCACACCGCACTCGGCGGTGATGGCCGCAGCCGCGGCGTCGAGCACGTCGTCCGGCAGAATCAGCGTGTCGCAGGACACGATGACCAGACGCTGCTCGCCCTCGATGACCACCGCGGCCGCCCGCAGTTCGGCTTCCTGGTTCGGCGGCAGACCCTCGGTCAGGTCGGGCTGGGTGGCAATCGGCACCGCGGCGGCGGCGGCTCGCAGCGTGGACATGATGGTGGCCTCCGGCACACAGACGCCGCGGCGTTGTCTGCCGGAGGCCGGAGTCCTGCCGCCCGCGCCGGACTTACTCGACGATGGAGTTGAAGAACTCGACGATGTCGCCGGGCTCGGCGGCCTCGTTGAACTTCATGGCCGTGCGCGGGTGCTGGTTCAACATGCCGGTCAGCAGATACGGCAGCGCGAAGCCCCAGCGCAGGTCCTGGCGCATCGGCTCGATGACGTCCTGCACGCAGCGCAGCAGCGGCCGCAGCTCGAACTTCGGGTTGTGCAGGAAGGCGATCAGCAACTCGCTCTGACAGTTGCCCGCGCCGCGGCCGAGGCCGGCCAGCGTGGAGTCGAGCCGGTTGGCGCCGTGCACGATGCCCTCGATGGTGTTCGCAAACGCCAACTGCATGTTGTTGTGGGCGTGGATGCCCACTTCCTTGCCGGCGGCCGACGCGAACTTCAGGTACTTGCCAATCAGGTACTCGACCTGCTCGCTGTACAGTGACCCGAAGCTGTCGACCAAGTAGATCGTGCCGACCGGCGTGCTGGCCAGCAGTTCCAGCGCCTGATCCAGCTCGCGCTCGGGCACCGTCGACACGGCCATCAGGTTGACCGTGGTCTCGTAGCCCTTGTCGTGGGCGTCTTTGATCATGTCGATCGCGGTCGGGATCTGGTGGATGTAGGTGGCCACGCGGATGACGTCGAGCACGCTGTGGTCGAAGGGCAGGACATCCTCATGGTAGTCCGTCCGCTCGGCGTCACACATGACGGTCAGCTTGAGCGGCGTGGGGTTGTCGTCGACGATGCGGCGGATGTCGTCCTCGCGGCAGAACTTCCAGTCGCCGAAGCCGTCCGGCGCCAGGATGCGCTGCGAGGCCTTGTAGCCCATCTCCAGGTAGTCGATGCCGGCACCGACACAGGCCTCGTAGACAGCTTTCACCAACCCGTCGTCGAACTGATGGTTGTTCATCAGTCCGCCATCGCGGATGGTGCAGTCCAGGACCTTGATCTCTTCTCGGTATCCCACCCAGGCTTTTCCGTACGAAGGCGTGCTCGAATCTGCTGCCATGGCGCTGTCGCTCTCCGTCTTCGGCACTGCGGCGACAGGCCGAGCCTGCCGCCGGACGACTCCCTGGACCCTCCTGGTCCATCCCGCCCGGGTGGCCGACCCACCCGTGACCGCGGCCTCACCGTAGCGACACCGCCGCCCGTATTATGCCACGACGCACCAAGCGCGCCAGTGTTCGACCGTTTCCTGACGTCTCCGTTGCACTTCTGTTGAGCAGCGCTCAACTCTTGGCGGACAAGGGCGGCCGGTAGACCCGCAACGCCGCCACCGTCGGCACCTGCGCCGCCCGGGCCACCAGCTCGAGCGTGTGGCGACCGGGGCGCAGGCCCTTGGCCAGCGTCGTGGCCGTCTCGACACCTCTGACCTGCACTTCGGGGTGATTGTACAACTCGGTGTACTGCGGCACGGCCTGCCACTTCACCGCGTAGCCGTCCGGCAACGGCACCTTGCCATACTCGCGCGAGCGCCAGATGAACCAGTCGCCCGGCTCGATCACGACCCGGCCCGACTGGCTGACGAACCGCTCTTTGTTGGTGCCCACACCGTCGGCGCCGGTCACCGAACCGACCACCTCGAACTTGAACGACTTCAGGTCGTCGCTCGCCTCGAAGATGCGCGCCGACCAGTCCTCCGGCACCAACGGCGCCGCCGAGCCGATGAGCAGGATGCTCGGCCACCACACCTTCGGGTAGGCCGAGTTCCGCGTGAACACGGTCAGCTCCGGCACCGCGGACGGCTTGAGGCCATCGACCAGGACCTGCGTCGGCGCGCCGGCCACCGGCCCCGCGCCGGCGATCAGGTCCACGCGGTTGCCGTCGAACTCCAGGCGCAGGCGGCCATCCTGCCAGTTCACCTCACGCCCGACGGTGTAGGTCCGCACCAGGTCGCGCCAAGCGGCGTCGCTCTGCTGCGGCCGGTAGCGCAGGTGCTGCTTGACCAGCTCGGCCATCAGGTAGCAGCCGTGGTCGTTGAGGTGGACGGAGTCGCGAAGCAGGTCCTTGGCCTTGAGGTGGTTGGCGCGCAGGTAGCGCTTCCACTCGCTGCGCTGGTCGCACAGCTCGGCGCCGTACTGGCGCGCAGTCTGCGGCAGGAAGGCGTAGTTGAACCAGGCACTCCCCTGCTTGGCGGTCAGCTTGGCCGGGTCGCACTCTTCGTCGAGGTCCTCGTCCTTGGTGATGTGGTCGGTCTGGATGAGGATCTCGGCCGTCGTCCGTTCGCGCGTGCGCCGGATGATCTTCTCGTAGTCCTCGTGGCCGCCATACACGTGGAAGACCATCAGGTCGGGGTAGAACGGATAGAGGTCCGGCTCGGCGGTCTTGTGCAGCAACTGCGAGCCGAAGCCGCCGATGGACCGGTTCTCGACGATCAGGTTGGCGTCGGGCCAGGTCGCTCGCAGGAAGCTCGCCACCTGGTGCGACCAGGCCTGGCTGGTGATGGACTGGCCGTAGAACAGCACCCGCACCGTGTTGCGGCGCTCGGGGGTGCTGGTGGCCAGCAAAGTCATGGTCCGCTGAAGGCCGGCACCGAACTCGGCATCGTTCAACGGCGCGGCCGGCACCGGCCACTTCGAGGCCTCGGCGGCTGGCGCCACCACCGCCCCGAGCAGCAGGCCAGCCACAGCAATCCGGACAGGTCCCATCGTCATCTCCACGCCCTCGACCCGGCGGCCCTCAGGCGTAGCCGGGCCCTAGTCTCCTCCGGCCAGTGCCGGCCGATAGACCCGTAGCGCTGCCAGCGCCGGCACGGTGCCGGCCGCAGCCACGAGCTCGAGCTGGTGCTGGCCGTTGCTGAGCCCGCTCGCGAGGCAGACGGTGGTCTCGACGGCGGCGTCCTTGGCCGGCGTCAGATTGAGCTGGTCGACCGAGCGCTGGGTGGTCTTCCACTTGACCGTGAAGTTCGCCGGCATCGGCGTCTTCGAGTAGGAGCGCGGGAACGTCACGAACCAGTCGGCCGGATCGATCACCACTCGGCCCGACTTGCTCACGAACCGCTCCTTGTTGCTCCCGATGCCGTCGGGCCCGGTCACCGAGCCGGTCACTTCGAACTTGAAGCTCTTCATGTCGTCGCTGTTGTCGAACAGCCGCGCGCTCCACTCCTCCGCGATCGGCACGGCGTCGAAGCCGATCTTCATAATGGTGGGGAACCACACCTTCGGCCACGGCGTGGTGCGCCCGTGGATGGTCAGCCCCGGTATGGTCGACGGCTTGCGGCCGTCGATCAGCACTTCGGCCGGTGCCACCACCGCGGCCGCGGCGCCGCTGGTGGCCACCGCGTCGACCCGGTGGCCCTCGAACGCCAGCGTCAGGCGGCCGTCCTGCCAGCGCACGTCCTGACCCACGCGCAGTGTGCGCGTCAGCCCGCGCCAGGCGGCGTCGCTCTGTTGCGGCCGGTGGCGCAGGTGCTGCTTCACCAACTCGGCCATCAGATAGCAGCCGTGCGCGTTCAGGTGGACGCTATCGGCCAGCAGGTCCTTCACCTTCAGGCTGTTGGCCCTCAGGTAGCGCTTCCACTCACTGCGCTGGTCGCACAGCTCCGCGCCGTACCGGCGCGCCACCTGCGGCAGGAAGACGGCGTTCCACGGCGCCGTGCGGCCGCTGTTCAGCTTGGCCAGGTCCAGGCCGACACTGAGCTTGGCCGGATCGGCCTCTTCGCTGAGCTGGTCGTCCTTGATCACGTGGTCGGTCTGGATGATCACCTCGGCACTGGTGCGCGCGCGGGCCCGGGCGATGATCTGCTCGTACGGCACCGCGTCACCGTAGACGTGGAAGATCATCAGGTCGGGACAGAACGGGTACAGATCCGCCTCGGCGGTCTTGACCAGCGCCGGCGAGCCGAACCCGCCGATGGAGCGGTTCTCGATGATCAGGTTGGCGTTGGGCCAGGTCTTCTTCAGGTAGTCTGCGACTTGGCCAGTCCACGCCTGACCGGTGATGGACTGGCCGTAGAACAGCACCCGCACCGTGTGGCGCTGCTGCGGCGTGCTGGTGGCCAGCAACGTCATGGTGCGCTGGATGCCCGCGCCGAACTCCGCGTCGTTCAGCGGCGCCGCCGGCGCCGGGTACTTCGGTGCGTCGGCCGCCCGCGCCACCGCCGTGTAGCACACCAACCCGGCCAACAGAGCGCACCAACCGCGCCTCGACATCGTTCTACCCTCCGGTCCGTTTGCCACCGAACGCCTCGCCACGGACGAACAGCGTCACCTTGGCTCGCGCCGTGCCTTGTGCCGTCAGTTGCACCTCGTTCGCGCCGGCGGCCAACGGCACCTGGCCGCCGCCCGCCGTCACGCGCTGGAGTTCCTGGCCTTGCGGACCATAGACCGTGGCCTGCCCGCCGACCAACTCCAGGTACTGCCCACTGGCCAGCTCGACCGGCAGCCGGACGGCCTGCTGGTTGATCGTCACCGTCGGCTGGACCAGGCGGCCGGCCGGCGCGGTCAGGCCGCGTAGCGGCGAGAGGAACAGCTCCACCGGCTGGCCCGGCGGCAGGTTGTTCAGGTACAGATTGAGCGTCTCCACTTGGTCGTAGCGGATGTTCTCGCGGTAGATGGCGTAGCCGCCGTGGTACGGCCAGGTGTAGTCCGTGTACCGCGCCGCCTCAGGCTCCACCAGTTCCACGTAGCGCCAGCCGGCAAAGTCGATCACCACGTAGTGATCGTTCAGCCCGTGCGACAAGTGTGGCGGGCTGGAGCGCTGGATGTTCAGCACCTCGCCCTGGCCGTCGCCATGCACCCACAGGCCCATGGCCGGCGTCTTGCTCACGTTGAGCGGCGGCGCGAACGTCTTGGCGAAGCGCACCCAACTGCCGGCGCGCTGGGCGCGGGTGTTCAGGGCCGTCAGCCGGCCGCTGGTCTGGCCCACCTTGACCTGGGCGGCGGAGCTCTCCAGCTTGGCCTGCACGCCGGCCGCCGAGGCTGGCTTGGCGAACTCGCCCCCACGGGCGAAGTCGGCCAGGACCGGGTTGTCGGCGGCCTCGTAGGCGCCGGCGCTGAGGAGGGCCTCCAAGCGCAGTTCGACTGGTTGCGCGGCGTACTCGTTGGTCACCGTCCAGCGGCAGGCGGCCGCATCGGCGGTGGATGCGCTATGGCCAGACGCCTTGACCGGCCGGAACTGCCACTCGCCGCCGGCGGCCCGCTCGAGGTGGAAGCGCGTGCCTGGCTGCCGCAGCCGGGCGCGCACCTCGTCGTTGAAGTAACCGCCGCGGCGCAGCTCTTCATACTGGCGCACGATGGCGGCCAGCCGCGGCAGCGCCGCCACCTTCGGCGCGGTCGACGGGTCGATGCCCATGATCGACAGGCCGCAGTTGTGGCCCAGCGCCTTGGCGCACAGATACTCGATGTCGTCGGCGAAGGTCGGCTCGCCCTGCGGCGGGTTCCAGGTCTTGAACGCCCACCAGCCCAGGTGCGCCGGCAGGTACATGCGCTCGCAGGTGGCGTTGCTCTGGCAGTGACTGTCGATGAACGGCTGATGCCCGCGCGTCGGATGGTCCCAGGCGCCCAGACGCGAGCGGATGAACCACAGATGGTGGTGGAACGTGCTCATCTCGAACAGCGCCGGCTTCTGCAGCCGCTTGGCAATCTCCCAGGCGAACTTGCCCCCGTAGTGCCAGCCCCACTCCGCCCCGGCAATGGCGTCCTCGCCGTCCAGAGCGTCGAGGTAGATCATGTCGAAGCCGGCCTGGTTGTAGAACTCGGCGGTCTTGGCGGCCACCTCGGCCAACAGCGTCGAGTCGCCATCGGGCAGGAAGCGCCCGAACACCTCGCGCAGGTGGTGGACCTTCGCGCCGGCGGCGTGCGGCGCCGCCTTGGTGCCGCACGCGCCGCGCTGGCAACCGGTGAACTGGTACGGCGGCGCCTGCGAGACGCTGGTGTAGACGATCAGCTCATCGTCGATCTGCACCGTGGCGCTGTTGCGCTGGAAGAAGCCGGTGATCGCCGACATGCCCTGCGTGCTCTCAACCACGCCGACCTGGTTGGCCGCGGCGTCCAGTGGCGCCGCCAAGGTCAGGACGCGGTCCTTGCCCAGCCGCGGATCGGGCGTCGGCGTGACCCACGGGCAGTTCTTGTCGATGAAGAACGCGTAGGTGTGCAGCCCGGCCAGGATGCCCGCGGCGTGCAGCCGGTCGAGCACGGCTTTGACGCTGGCCACGCCGTTCGGATACAGCTTCGGGTTCGGCCGGCAGTCGCCGAAACGGAACGAACTGCCGCCGTGGAAGTCGATCTGCGTGATGCCGAGCGACCGCGCGACCTCGATCCACTGGTCGACCGTGGTCTCGGTCAGGTCGGTGAAGTTGAACAGGTACGAGCCGTAGTTGTCCGGGTTGTCCATCGCCCACGGCCCGCCGACCTGCGTGCGCGGCAGCTCGTCGGCGGCCGCGACCACCTCTTTGAGCACCGCCCGCAACTCCGACCGCGGGCACGCGATGAGGGCCACCTTGGCGCCCACCAGACCGGTGCGCGGGTAGGCGAACGCGCGGAGCGGCCCACCCAGGCCAGGCAGTTCGCGCACGCGTGTCTGCAGGTTCAGCGCCAAGGCGCAGGTGGCCATGGCGTCGTCGCCGGCCGCGGCGGGCTTGACCGGGATGTCGACGAAGGTCAGCTCCTGGACCTCGGGGCCGCTGACCTGTGTCAGCTCCCAGACGAACCAGCGCTTGGCCGCGGTGACCTTGATGCTCGCGGCCACGCCGCTGTCGCCGAACGACAAACGCAGCGTGCCGCCGGCCCACTGCGCGGCCGTGGCCGGGTGAGTCTTGCCAGCCAGCTTCGCCGCCGCCACCGGCTTGCCCGGCGCGGCGACGTCAGCGCCGTTGCGCCGGTCGGTCAGACCCACCACCCGAGCGCCGGCGTCCACGTCCAGACGGGCGGACTCGTTCTGGACCGTCATAACACGCTCCTGAGCACCAATGCACGAGACCGACAGAACCGCGAGCGGAAGCCACCACTGAGTCACGGCCAATCCTCCGGTGCGAGCCCTGGCTGCTTGGCCGCAACCAGGCGGCCTCCTCTGCCGGCGGCCAACCCGCCGCGCTCAGAAGATCTGGAACGTGCTGTTGGCCACCAGCGCCGCCTCGAGACCGTCGCCGCGCAGCCGCATCCGGATCCGGCCATTCCAGTTCGCCGGCGCAAACTGGCTCAGGTCGAGATCGAACCGGCTCTCGGCGCCCGGCTTGACCCACTGGCCGAGGTCACGCTCGACCAACTGGTACTTCCCGTCGGGCAGTTGGTAGTTGATCATCAGCACGGCCACCTGCGACGCAGCGGTGCGCCGCACCTGCCAGGTGATGACCTTGAACCCGGCGCCTTCCAGGCAGCCGTTCGGCGGAAAGACGATGCGTCCGTCCTGCAGGCGGGCGCCGTCCTCGAAGCGCTTCACCGCGGCGCCTTGGAAGGCTACCGAGCCGTCGGCGTGCTGCACGGTGGGCAAGACCGAGAACGCCTTGGGGTCGCGGGCGCCGGCCGGACCGTTACCGACGACCTCGACCGTCAGACCCGCGCCGAGCCCGCACGACTCCAGCACCGGCCCGAACAGCACCTGGCCGTCCCACTCGGCCGGCGCCCAGCGACCCAGGTCGAGTGCCAGCTCCTTGGTCTCGCCCGGCTTGAGCAGACTGGTCAGGTCGACGAACCAGGGCTGCTTCGGCGCCGCCTTGGTGGCCGTGTAGAGCCCCCACCAGGGCCGGCTGTTGGTCAGGGCCTCGGCCTGACACGGCGCCAGGGCGAAGCGCACGCGGCTGGTGTAGCCGGCGGCGGTGTGGTAGTCGGCGGTCAGCCCGACGAAGCCCGCCGGGGTCTTGTAGAACCGCCCGTAGAGCGGCCGTGCGAGGGTCAGTCGCAGGTTGACGCGCCCTGGGTTGCTGGCCTCGACGCCGGCAGCGGCGAAGCCGTAGACCTTCTCGTCGCCCATCTGCGCCGACAGCCGCAGCCGGTCGGCGAGCGCCTCGGCGCTGGCGGCGTCGGCCAGGTTGTGCTCGCAGTCCAGCGTCAGCAGGCGCTGCACGGCCAGCCCGGCCACGGTGCGGCCGACCGGCGTCTCACGGTGGTTGACCGTCTCGGGTGCCGAGCGCTCCGGCACATACTCAGTCGAGCGCGCGTCGGCCGGCAGGCGGAACGCATAGCGCCGCTGCGCCAGGGCCGCCGGCTCCGGCTGGTCGGCCGGTAGCGTCTGCACCGTGGCCCCGGCCGGCGGCGGCAGCAGGAGTTGCGTCGGCCGCCCGTTGACCGCGTGGGCCAGGGCCGGCGCCTGCGTCAGCAGCACCAGACCGATCCGCTGGGGCTCCAACGTCAACTTGACCTCGACGCGCCCGTCGCGGGCCGTCAACGTACCGAGGCGGGTGGCCTTGAACATGCGGTGCGGCGCCTGGCCGGTCCGGCGGTACCAGTCGTTGGCGCCGGCCTCGTTCAGCGCCACCTCGGCCACCGCCGACGACACCGGCCGCGGCTCGAACAGCCAGGCGCTGATCGGCCTGGTCGCGTCGAGTCCGAGCGGCCCCACGGCGCAGGAGGCGGTCACCTGGCCGGCCACCTTGGCGTGCTGATAGACGTTCAGCATCGCGCCGCCGGGCAACGATAGCGCGTAGGCTTCCGCTTCGGTGCGCTCCTGCCACCAACACGGCCGCGCGTCGGCTGCGGGCACCAGCCGCATGGCCGCCAGTTCCTCGGCCGCCGCAGCCCAAGGCCAGCGCTGCCCGGAACTGGTACCGCCGAAGTCGCCGGCCTTGAGACCCAGCAGCAGGCAGTAGTTGGCATACTCGTCCAGGTTGTCGGCGGTCCAGTAGAGCGGCACGGTCCATTTCGACGCCGGCTGGTACAGCTTGACCAGCAGCAGGCGGTCGGCCATGGCGCGCCAGTCGCGCACCTTGACGAAGCCCAGGCCCTCGAAGTAGCCGCAGTCGGCCTGCTGTGCGTAGAGCTGTGGCGTGCCGTTGAAGAACGTCGCCCCGGCCCGGTTCGACCGCGCGGCCTCGCGAATGCCGCGGTAGAAGTCGGCCCAGTCGTAGTCCTGCGCGCCGCTGTGCGTGGTCCAGTCGAACCGGGTCACGCCGCCCTGCCCGGTGTCCATGTAGATGAAGTCGAAGTCGTAGCGCTTGACCATACCGCGGAACTGCGCCAGGTTGTGCTCGCGGCAGGCCGGCGTCAGGTGCTGCGAGTAGACCTTCTCGTCACCCCACCCCGAAGCGGCGAACAGCGGCTGCCCGGCGCCGTCGTGGACCGTCCACTCGGGCCGCTCGCGATAGACCGGGTCGGCCGGGCCGAACGCCCATTGCCAGGTGATCGGCCCGACCTTGATGCGGTCGGAGATGGCGTGCAGGTCGTCCACCAGGCGGCGCAGCCGCGCCGGCGTGACCTCCAGCCCATCGGCGTTGACCAGGGGGTCGGCCAAGTAGCGGCGCGTGTTGCAGAACACGTCACCGATCATCACCATCAGGATGCCGCCGTCCAGCGCCTCGACGGCCTGCTTGAACCGGGCCACGTTGAAGCTGCCGGCGCCCCAGCTCCAGCCCATGATGCGGCGCACGTCACGCAGCCACGCCGGCGAGTCGAAGGCGTACTCGGCGCGCACCTCGGGCAGCGCCAGGTAGGCCTGGTGGAAGCGCAGGTGGTCACCGTCGAACAGGTGCCAGCGGCAGGTGGCCGCCAGCGTCGGGCCACCGGCGCTGAGCCACTTGGCCGCCACCGCCACGCGCCAGCCCTGCGGGCCGTAGACCAGCCCCGGCTCGTAGGCGTAGCTCGACAGCGGGTGGACGTAGCGGTCATCCACCTGGAACCGGTACTGCGCCAGACCGCGCTGCTGCTGCGGGTTGCAGAAGATGGCCCAGTGGTGGTCGGCCACGGCGTGCGAATCCCGCATCGGTCGCTCGGCCGTGAGGTCCTTGGCGAACAGGTACGGGTAGTCCAGCGGATGCCGCGAGGGATCGTTGAGGTAGCCGTCGCGCCAGAACCCCAGTGCGGCGGTGCTGCCCGTGGTGTACTTCAGCAGGCCGGCATCGCGGCGGTCGGCGGCGAACTCGACGCGCTTCTCCACCCACTGGTCGGTGACGCGGTAGCGCTTGGTGATGGTCACGCCGGGCAGCCGCGGGTTGGTCGCCCGGAAGGTCTCGCCGCTCCGCGAGACGACGCGGTCAGCGGCCTCGTCGGCGCCCAGCTCCGTCTTCGCGTCGGGCATCAGCGCATACCGGTCGGCCGAACGCTCCAGCAGCCGCGCCCCATCGCGCCGGTCGGTCAGCGCGGCCAACTGGCCGGTCTGCTCGTCGATCTCGGCGACCAGCCGGCCACTGGTCAGGCTGACGGTCCGGGCCGGTACGGCCGGCTGGACCGGCAGCGCAGTCAACTGCGGCAGCAGCGCCTCGGCCCAGGCCGCCGCCATGGCCGCGCAGCCCGCGGGCGTCAGGTGCACGCCGTCGCGGCTGCCTGAGTTGGCCGGTGTCCGCAGACCGCTCACCGGCACCTTGGCGCGCAGGTCGACCAGCGTCACGCCGGCGTCCTTGGCCACGGCGCGAATCGCGTCGCTGTAGCGGTCGAGCACGGCCGGCACGCCGCCCGGATACCACTCCTTGGGGTGCCGCTCCAGGTAGAACTCGGTGATGACCGGAGTCAGCGTGGCCAACAGCGGCGTGGCGCCGGCCTGGCGGCAGCGGTCGAGCATCGCGCGGAGCCGCGCTGTGAAGTCGTCCAGCGAGGTCTGCGGGCGCCCCGCGGCGGCCATCGCCGAGTCGTTCATGCCGAAGTCGATCAGCACGAACCGCGGCCGGTGCGCCAGCACGTCGCGGTCGAGGCGCGCCAGGCCCGCGGTCACGGTGTTGCCGCCGATGCCGGCGTTGACCACGCGCAGACCTGGTTGCCGCGTGCGCTCGCGGAGCAGCGCCTCGAGCTGGCTGGGGTAGCTCTGCTCGGAGCGCAGGTGTACTCCGAGCGTGATCGAGTCGCCGAAGGCCACGATGACCGGGCCGTCGGCCGGCGCGGCCAGCGTCGACAGGCAGGTCAGCAACGCTCCGAAGGTCATGGCGGCACTCCTCGCGGCGAGCGCGATCGCCGCTCACCGTAGCACGTCGACGCGCCGGTGACCACCGCCATGCCAACGCGGCTTGGCTGCCGCAGGCGTGCCCGATCCCGCTCCCCGTGGGACCGGCGTCCCGCCGGTCTGGACGAGTCAAGCCGGCACCAGGCGGAGCGCGACCGGCTTGGGCCGGCCAAACGTCCACTCGCGCCGCGCCGGAGCGCGTCGGCAAACCGACCGGCGAGACGCCGGTCCCACGAGCAACGGCCCACGCACACGATGGGACGCCCGCCCTGCCGCCGCGCTGCCGCCTACCGTCCCGGTCGCCACGCGGCGCGCTTGCCGGTCAGCGCCGTCTGCCCGATGGTCCGGGCGGTCTCGTCGGGGATGCCCTCCAGGCTGAAGAACACCACGCCGTGCGCCTGCTCGGCGCGGCAGACCGCGATCTGTTCGGCGATGGCCGCGGCCTGCTCGGCCGGGTTGCGCCCCTTGCCCAGTGAGCTGGCGCCCACGGCCGGCACGGTCCGCGCCAACCCAGGATCGTTGCGGCGCCACCAGGCGAAGGCGGCCTTCAGGGCCGCGGCGGTGGGCACGTACGACATCGGCACCGCATAGTCGAGCAGGTCCTCGCGCAGCCAGCGCGGCCAGTCCTGCAACACCCCTTCCGAGCCGGCTTCGTTGTAGAAGACCGCCGCCGTGACCAGCTTGCCCGGGGCCTCGGCGCGCACGCGCCGCGTCACCTGGGCCACCAGCTTGGTCACCTGGTCCTTGCGCCACTGGTCCCAGGCTTTGAGGCGCACCGGCAGGTCGGTCGGCAGCACGGCGTCGGGCCGGTTCGGCAGGAAGTTGTCGGCCACCGGCTCACAGCGGATGGTCCGCTCGCCGGTGAAGTAGGCGGCCGTGCCCTTGAAGCCGAGCAGTTCGCGCGCCGAGGCGTGCTTCATCGCGAACACCGGCCCGTCGAGAAACACCGCGCCGCCACCGGCCCGCACATGCTGGACCAGCGCGGCGGCCTGCTCCTCGGTCATCAGGTAGTGCCCCGGCAGGATCACCACCGACCGCGCCGGCAGCTTGGCCAGGTCACCGTCACGCACGGCCTTGACCTTCAGGCCCAGTTCGCCCAGCCAGGCCCGGGCGCTCTCATACGCGTGGTGACCGTAGCGCACGGCATTGAGGTCGGACAGCAACAGCAGCACGGTGCCGCCGCGCGCCACGCCCAGACGCTCGATGGCCCGCACCAGCGCCTCGGCCGCGGCCGGTGTCGGGCCGGGCGTGTGGTAGTTGAGCAGGAACACCTGCCCCTGCCCGAGCCGGTTCAGCGCCACCGCCGGTACGCCACCATCGAAGCGGGCCAACACCTGCGCCGTGGTGGGCTGGTCCAGCGGGTTGCCGCTGAAGGCGCCGACGGCCGGGAAGGTGCTGGAGACGAGGTCGCCCGGCGCGAAGCCCAGCTCCTTGGCCGCCGCGGCTTCCACTTCCGGCGTGCTGCGCACGCTCTTGTCGTTGAACCGGATGTAGTCGAAGTGGACGCTGGCCACGTCGTAGCGCTTGGCCACCTCGACCATCAGGTCCATCTGGTAGTCGCGCACCACCGGCTGCAGCAGGTCGAACCACGGCTGCGGGTCACCGCGGTTGCTGCGCACGGCCCACTGCGGATGGTCCTTGAACCACTGGCCCCGCGGCTGCCCGTGGCAACTGCCGTTGACGAACCACGCGTGGACCTCGATGCCGCGGCGCCGGCCTTGCTCGATCAGGTAGCCCAGCGGGTCGAAACCGGTCGCCACCTTGTCGTACATCGGCGCCAACTCGCTGCGGTGGGTGGCGGTGCCAGACCAGTAGAAGGTCAGCACGAACAGCGCGTTGAGGTTCATCGCCTCGGCGCGCGCCAGCATCTGGTCCGCCTTGGCGGCATCGGTGCAACTGGCACCCCACAGCCAGGCGCCGCGCAGCTCCGGCGGCTCGGCGGACAGGGCGGGCCAGGCGAGGCAGAAGACGCTCAACACGCACCACCAGCGCGGCCGGTTCATGGCGGTCTCCGTCGGTGGCGTTCGGCCCGGCACGCGCGACTCCTGCGGCAGCATGGGCGACCGGCGACGGTTGACCACGTGAGCGGCCAACGCGGGTACAATGCCAGCTTGCGCCCCCGGCGGCGGTGCCCACGACCGGCCGGTGTTGATGGCGCGAGCGAGATCAGACGTGCTGCGTCGTTTCCTGCGCTGGTTGTTGGAACTGGACCGGCCACTGCCGCAGTGGTCCGAAGACGAGCGGCTGGCCTGCCAGCAGCGGTGGCTGCGCTGGAACCTGACGGTCAACATCACCGAAGGGGCCTGCTGGTGGTTCGGCATGAGCTTCGCCTCGTCGGCCACCATTCTGCCGCTGTTCGTCAGCAAGCTGAGCAGCAGCCCGATCCCGCTGGCGATCCTGGCCTCGATGGCCAGCGCCGGCTGGGCACTGCCGCAGTTGCTCACCGCCAACGCCGTCGAACGCGTGGCCCGCAAGAAGGCCGTGGTGATCAACCTCGGCTTCTTCAGCGAGCGCCTGCCGGCCTGCTGCTGGCCGCTGGCAGCCCTGCTCGCCGCGCACTCGCCGGGCGCCGCGCTGGTGCTGTTCCTGGCCACTCACGCCTGGCTGTGCCTCGGCGGCGGCGTCATCGCGACCAGTTGGACCGACCTGGTGGCCAACTGCTTTCCCGTCGCGTTGCGTGGGCGCATGTTCGGCTTCATGGTGGTGCTGGGCGCCGGGGCCGGCGTGGCCGGCGCGCGCATCAGCAAGCACCTCATCGAGACCTATCCGTTCCCGCTCAACTTCGTCTACACGTTCGCCCTGGCCGCCGCCGGCATCATGGCCAGTTGGCTTGGCCTGGCCCTCACGCGCGAGCCGGTGGACCCGCAACTGAAGGACCACCAGTCGCACGGCGAGTACTTCGCCTCGCTGCCGGGCCTGCTGCGCGGCGACGCCAACTTCCGCTGGTTCCTGGCCGCCCGGCTGCTGATGGTGCTCGGCGGCCTGGGCGCCGGGTTCGTGATGGTCTCGGCCACGAAGCGGTGGCACGTGCCCGACGCCACCGCCGGCGACTTCACCGCGGCGATGATGGTGGGTCAGGTCATCGGCAACCTGGTTTGCGGTGTGGTCAGTGACCGCCGCGGCCACAAGATCACGCTCCAGGGCGGCGCGGCCTGCTCGTGCCTGGCTTTCGCGTTGGCCGCCATGGCGCCGACGCCCGTCTGGTACTACGCCGTGTTCGTGCTGCTGGGCATGGCCGGCGGGTCGTTCTTCGTGTCGGGCATCCTGGTGGTCCTGGAACTGGCGGCGCCGGAGCGCCGGCCGACCTACGTGGGTCTGGCCAACACGAGCCTCGGCGTGATGGGCCTGATCGGGCCGCTGATTGGCGCCGGGCTGGCCGAACTGGGCTTCGGCTGGCTGTTCGCCGTCGGCGCGCTGTGCCATCTGCTCGGGCTGATCGTGTTGACGCTACGGGTGCAGGAGCCGCGTGACGCCGTGGCCGGCTGAGCGGCGGCGGATGGGCGACGCGCCTCACGCCCAAGAAGAGGCCGTGGCCTGTGATGGCGCTGCCGCCGCGGATGTGCGCGGAGGACACGCGCGGCGTGCCCGCCGGCGGCCCGCGGCCGGCTCTTGACGTGCCAACGCCGGCCCATGGTTCGCGGTGGCGCCGCGACGCCGGCCGCCGACTCAGGGCAGATTCTATGTTCGGTGTCAAGCGGAACTCAGTCCCCTTGCTCGGATCTCGACGG
>CAZHGD010000016.1:0-25719 GCA_964531735.1 uncultured Fimbriimonadaceae bacterium
GATAGAACAGTTCGCGGAAGCGTGGGTCGGTCAGGCCTTGGGCCGACAGATCGGCCACGTAGATGCCGTCGCGCCAGAGTTGCCAGCCGCGCACGGGTCGGGCGCCGGTCAGCACGACCCGCTCGCCGGCAGCCGCCCGCCAGATCGTCGGTGAGCCGGCCGCGCCGGAATCGTCGGCGGTGAGCTGGAGCGTCTGCTGCAGCGGCGGCAGCCCGGCTCGGAGCGACACCGTCACCGGCCCGGTGGCACCACCGGCGCGGCGCAACGCACGCACGGCGTCGCGGGCGCGAGCGAGGGTGGCAAACGGCCCGTCGGTGCCGGCCGCGTTCGGCGCAGCCAGCCGGCCGCTCCAGGCGTCGTTGCCCGCCGGCGCCACCGTGAAGGTCACCTGGCCCAGCGCCAGGGCAGGCCACAGCAAGCTGGCCAGTGCCAGCAGACAACGACGCATGTCGGCTCTCCTGACGGCTCAGCGCACCTCCGGTCCACCGAGGAAGCCTTCGTGGAACCAGCACGGCTGGAAGTCGTGCTCCGTGGCCCACTGCACCATGGCGCGCAAGCGCTCACCGTGGTCCGGTATGTAGCGCGGGTAGAAGTCCCAGAAGTACTGCTCGTGCGTGAACAGGTCGAGGATCATCGCGTGCGCCGGATCCTGCACGCGGGCCTCCAGCCGTGGGGCGACCTCGTCGAGCGGCGTGCTGTTGCCCACCAGGTCGATCTGCGAGAACGCGATGCCGGTCTCCTCGTCGATCCACTGGCCACACTGGTCGGCCAGGTCGGCGCGCTCGTCGCGGAGGTGGTAGTTGCCCACCCGGCGGCCATTCATCAGGTGGAAGATGCCGGTCAGGTTGCGCACGCCGCGGTCGATCAGCGGCTGCATGCCGGCGCGGGTGACCTCGGCCCAGTGCACCACCGTCGGCAGCGACAACGTGGCTTCGCCGGCGAACCGGACGATCTGCTCGGCCACCTGGTCGTAGTCGTGCGCAATGGTCTCGGCGGCGGCGTACTCGTACAGCCGGTCGGGGTCGTTGCTCCGCGCGTGCCAGGCCAGCTTCAGCCAGTCGGCGTGGTCGGCGAACTCGCCCTTCCAGCGGTCGGAGAAGTCGGGCAGCGTGAAGCCGTCGGCGGTGCTGAAGTAGATGTTCAGCACCACCTTCAGCCCGAAGTCGCGGTGCAGGTCGTGCCACAGCTTCAGGTAGAAGCAGTCGAACAGCGACCGGTAGCGGTCGGCGTTGCGGCCGATCTCGCGCAGCCAGAAGCTGTTGTCGTCCACCGACAGCCGGTAGCGCTTGTGCGTGGCGGCGTCATAGTAGACCACCACCTCGTGCCGCCCGGCACCGTAGCCGCCGCTGGCCTCGGCCACCAGCGTATTGCGACCGGGCCGCAAGAGCGCGGTGGCCTGGAACTCGTCGAGCCGTAGCGTGGCGGCCTGGCCATTCACGGTCACCGCGGCACTGCCACGCCGGCGGCCGCGGACCTCGACGAGCAGACCGTCGTCGGTCGGCCGGCCCTGCAGACGATTGAGCACCTGCCCCTGGACGGGGGAGTCGATCTGGATCACGGGCGTACTCCCACAGGCTGTCACCGCGACAGCGTACGCCCGACGGCGGCGGTCTCCTCTTGGTGGCTCAATGCCACCACGGCCGCGTCGTCCGCGGGACGCCCTCATAGGGCGCGACCACCGGCTCGAAGGCCATGCCGTTGAAGTCGCCCAGACAGCGCGGGTCGCTGAGACCGCGCTCGTCGAGGTGCCCGGTCCACAGGGCGCCGGCCGTGGCCCAGACCAGCCGGTCCCCGTCGTGATCCGCCCAGGTCCAGTCGGCGAACTGGTGCACTGCGCCAGTTGCAGGATGCAGCAGCTCATGCCACTCCCACGGACCATGGCGGCGCACAGGCTTGACCAGGCCGGCGGCGTCTTCGCCATAGCAGCGGTGCTTCCGCAGCCGCCAGCCACCAGGCAGCTCGCGTTCGTAGGTGCTGCCTTTGGCGCCGACCTCGCACCAGCCACCTCGTCGCAGGCGCAAGCCGTAGACCGTGTCGCCATAGCCGGACCAGCGCTCAGGCTGTTCGCGGCGCACGTGGTTCAGACCGGCCCGTGACAACTGCGCGGTCACCTCCGTGCCGCAGTTGCCCATCCAGACCGAGGTGGCATCGGTGAAGTAGCCACCGCTGCCACAGGTGCCCACCTCGGGCTTGAACGCCACCGCCGTCAAGTAGGGCACGCGTGAGACCGCTGTGCACGAGTGCCAGCCCTTCTTCGCGGCGTAGTAGACGAAGTGCCGCCCATCGGGCGAGAGGTCACACTTGTCTTCGTAGATCCGGCCGTGGAACCATTGGCCAAGGGCGAACTGGTCGGTGTCGCGATCCCAGAGGAGCGTGGCGACCCAGCGACCGGGTCCACGGCGCAGCACCAGGCCGACCGGGGCGCTCGCCGCCAGGAAGACATGCAGACGGGCTGGCGGCAGCGTCATGGTGTGAATCCCTCCAGTGCCTTGGCGAGCCGCTGGTACAGGTCTCGCACCCACGGGTCGTCGGGTTCCAGATCGGGCTGTACGCCGCGGCGGAAGTCGCACGGCGCGATCAGGATGCGTCGCTCGGCAGCGTCCGCTTGGGCCACCACACAAAACAGCGTCTCGATCACCGCATCGCCCATCGCCAGGCAGCCGACCGACGAGGTGCCACCGTGGACATAGATATCGCCGCCGAGTTGATCCGGCGGCACCTGAGCGTGATCGCGGTCCTCCTGGTTCGGGTAGTCCACGCGGATCGAGAGGTGGAAGGCGCTCTCGGGGTTGAGCGCGGTCAGGCGGTAGCAGCCTTCGGGCACCTGCCGGTCGCCGTAACGCCGCTTCGGGCCGGTCTGGCCGCTGGCCCCGAGGACGGGGTACGTGGCGAGCCGGTGGTAGTCGCCTTGGCGTCCCGCGCCCCATAGCTCCAGTTGTCGCTCGGCCTTGAACGCCAGCAGTGTCACACGCCGTGGCGGCCACGGCACGCCGGCGGCCAGGCACCGCGGTTCGAGCTGGTCGCGCGCCGCCGCGCCGTAGCGCGCCACCACCTGCGCCACCGACGGCGGCAACTCCAGGCGGCGGCTGACCACGACGTGCTTGACCGTCCGCCGCTCGTGCCACAGCGAGGCGATGGTGCCCGCGGCGACGAGCACCGCCAGCACGCGCCAGGCCAGCCAGGCGTGACGGCGAGTTGGGGCGGCCACAGTCAGTCCTGCAGCCCGGCCGGCCCGATCCTCTCGACCGGGATGCGCTCGAAGCCCAGGGCCCAGGCCGGCGACTCCGGCTTCAGGCGGTAGTCGTCCTTGGCCGCGTCCACGAACAGCGGGTCGGCCACCTGCGACTTGCGGTCATGGCCGGCCGCGAGCCACTTCGCCCACGGACCGGCCGGCGTGATGCCGGCGGTGAGCTGGCGCAGGTCGCCGCCGCGCAGCCAGTACAGGTTCTCGTCGCAGATGGTGAACATGCCGGCCTGGTTGCGCCACGAGAAGATGAGCTGCGCTTCCGGCCGCGCGTACGACACGATGTTGTGGCGGAAGGTGTTGCCCTTCATGTAGTCGTCGCGCGGCTGCAGCCGCAGTTGGTGGTCGTGACCATCGACGATGATGTTGTTCTCGATTTGGTTGTTGGCGCCACCGTGGACGCAGACGCCGCCGTTGACGGTGCGCGCGATGATGTTGCCGTAGACCGTGGTGCCGCTGCTGTAGTCGTCCAGATAGACGCCCCAGGTGAAGTGCGGCGTGAGGATCTGGCCGTCGGGTGTGGTGGCCAGGCCGACCGAGTCGAGAATCAGGTTGTAGCGCACCACGTTGCCGCTGTCACGGTGCTCATAGCCGAGGCTCTCGAAGGCGCCGGTGTCGTTGGTCTCCAGATTCGTCCGCAGCAGCTCGTTGTACTCGGCCACGTTGCGGTGCGACAGCCGGTCCTCGCCCTGGCTCTTGAAGCTGATGGCGTACCGCGGCGTGTCGGTGATGCGGTTGTGCGCGATGAGGTTGTCGCTGCCGTGGGTCAGGTAGACGCCGGCCACGTGCTTGTAGATCAGCCCGATGCGCTCGATGGTGTTGCCGAGCACCCGGCAATGGTGCGGCTGGTCCTTGGTGCCGCCCACCAGGTGGACGCCGCCCTGACCCAGGTCGTGCATGGCGCAGCGGCGCACCTCGAACTCGTGGGTACGCTGCTCCAGATGCACCCCATAGCCGCCGAGCCAGCCGAAGTCACAGCGGCTCACCCGGCAGTGCCGTGCCCCGGCGGCGCGGATGGTGCCGTCGGATGGCGTGTAGTAGTCGGCGGTCAGGTGGTAGCCGGTGTCGCGGAACCGCAGCCCCTCGAAGCGTACATGCTCCACCCAGCGGTCCTTGGCCGCCTCGCCCTGCAGGTCGATCAGCCGATCGAGCACGCCGGCGACTACCGGCTGCTTCGGGAAGTCGGGCGAAGCGGGCAGGTAGAGCAACTGGCCGGCCTTGGTGTCGAGGAACCACTCGCCGGGCGCATCGAGGGCCTCGCGGACATTCTCGATGAAGTACCGGTTGCCCATGCGCACGTCCTGCGCCGCGCCCGCACCGGCGAAGTTCACCCGGTGGTTGGTAGCGTCGATGCTGCCGATGGGCACGATGGCATTCACCCAGCCCCAGGCGATGAAGATGTGGACTTCAGCGCCGCTGGCGTCGGCGATGGCCGGCAGTTCGCCGGGCCGGTACGTAAGGTGCGTGACGGTGCCGGGCGGTGTGGCCTGAGGCACGCGGATCTCGGGGCCTTGGTGCGTGTCGCAGGCCTCGGTCTGGATCAGCAGGTAGTGCTTGCCCGCCGCCGGCGGCTTGACGGTGAAGCTGCCCCACCAGGTGAAGTCGGTGATGCTCTGCTCGGGCTCCCACGCCGGGTCGTCGCAGAGCACGAAGGCGTCGAGGTTGAGCCCGCCGCCCTTGAGGTTGTGCCAACGCAGGACGTGCTCGCCGGCGGTGAGCGTCAGGCTGGCCGAGCGCGACCAGCGGAACTTGTCCCACCCACCGGTATCGGGCAGGTTCTGCAAGAGCGCATCGGCGCCGCCGTCCACCTGCAGTGCGCTGACGCCGCCCATTTCGGGTCGGCCGTAGTCGGTCATCTTGTGGCCGTAGCGCACCCACACGGTGTAGGTGCCAGCGGCCGGGACACGGACCTTCCAGGTCAGTTCGTCACCGACGTTGTGGACGTTGGCCACACCCACGCCGAAAGCCCCGCGCTCCCATGGCTCGCCGCCGTACTGCGCGAACAGCCAGCCCTTGGTGCGCGCATCCTGCGGGTCGGCGTTCGGGTGGCGGGCGCGAGTGGCCCACTGGTCGCCGACGCGGAGGGTGCGGAAGCGCAGCTTGCCCTCCCGCGCCGCGGGCAGGTCGGCCGCCCAGAGCCCGTCCGCCTGGCGCCGCCAGCCGGTGATCGGCACGCCGCCGCTGATGGTCGGCTGGGCCCCTTCGGCCGCGCGCCAGGTGATCGGGCACTCGGCCGTGCCTGAGTCCTCGGGGGTGAGCACCAGCGGCTGGCTCAGGTAGTGCGTGCCCTCGCTCAGGAGCACCTCGATCGGCTGCTGCAGCCCACCGCGCCTCAGTTCGCGCACCACGTCGCGCGCTCGTGGCAGCGTCGCCAGCGGTCCGTCGGTGGCCGCAGCGTTGGGTCGCGGCAAGCGGCCGGTCCATTGGTCGTCGCCCTGCGGCCAGACGTACAGGCGCAACGGTGCCGGCGCGGCCCCGGCGGCCACCGCGGCGCCGAGCGCCAGGGCGAGGTATCCGGCGTTCACCATGGGGGGCTCCTGTCCAGCCGGCTGTTCGTCACCGCGGTCGGGCTCCCTTCCGGTGAAGGGCGGGCCGTCGCTGTGGCGTATCCGTCAGCAGGAGGCAACGGTGCGGCGCGCATCAGCGAGTTTGGCATTGGCATGGTGGCTGGTCGTGGCCGCGGCCTGGGCCGACGGGCCCAACTTGCTGCCCGGCGACACCAGCTTCGAGGTGGGCGGCAGCGGTTTCCACCTGCGCACCGGTTTGGCCGGCGGCTGGTCGCGGCGCGCGGCGATCCGGCCCGACGGCGCCGCCGAAGGCCGCTGGTGCGTGCGCCTGGCCGCCGGTACCGAGCCCGTGCCCCCCGCGCTGGAGGTGCCGTGGGTGCGGCTGGCCCCGGGGCAGCCGCACGCGCTCTCGGCCTGGGTGCGTGCCGACCGACCGGGCCGGCGCGCCGCCTTCGATATCACCAACGCCGGTGGGCGCACGCAGACGACCACTTTCGCGGTGAGCGCCGATTGGCGCCGCTACAGCGCCTCCTTCGACAGCTCGGAGGCGGCCGGCGGCTGGCACTGCTTCGCGCTGCGGCTGGGCACCGACGGTGCCGCGCCGGCGAGCGGCGAGCTGTGGATCGACGGGTTGCGTCTGGAGCGCGGCGAGGCGACGCCGTACGAGCCGCAGGCGGCCATTGGCGTCCATCCTGGAACCGCGCGCCGCCTGCGCCACGCCGGCGAGCGGGTCGACTTCAGCATCCACCTGCGCACGCCGGGCGCCACCGCGCCGGTGCCGGTCACCTGGCGCCTGGAGGATCCGTTCGGCACGCTGCTGCGCGGCAGTCGCGAGGTCTGCACCATCGACGACGACGGCTACGGCGAGTTGGCGGTGGTCGACAAGAGCCTGCGGCCCGGCGCCTACCGGTTGGTGGCCGCCGCTGAGTTCGGTGACCAGGTGCTGTCCGGCCAGGCCACGGTCTTGGCGGTGGTGCCCAAGCTCGGCGACCCGGACCGCTGGTTCGGCGTCGAGGGTGCCGACGGGGCCACCGGGCAGACGGCGCTCGACCTGCTGCGCATCGGCCTGCACCGCGGTGTCGTTGGTCCCCGTGGGGACTGGCACCTGAGCGGGGCCCTGCGGCGCCGCCTGGAAGCCTATCTGCGTAACGGCGTCGAGGCGACGGGCTACCTGCCGCCGCCGGGCGGCACGCCGGCCGAGTACCAGCGCCTCGTCAGCGAGGTGGTGCACCGCGCGGACGGCTTGGTGCGCTGCTGGGAACCGCCGGGCGAGGCGACCGGTGCGACCTCGGAGGGTCAGGAAGCGGCTTGGCGGCGGGCGGCCTTCGATGGCGTGCGGCGCGGTGATCGGGGCGCCCGGTTGCTGGGCGTCCGGCTGCGCGCCGATGGTGACGAGCCGCCGCTGAGTGGGTTGGCGCGAGTGGCGGCCGAGGGTGGCCTGGCGTCCACCGACGCCGTCGGCCTGGAGTTGGGCGAAGGGCCGCCCGAGTTGGCCGGCGGCACGGGTCTGGCCGGATTGCTGGCGGCCATGCCGGGGCTGATGCGGGCCGGCGGCCCGACCAAGCCGATCGTGGTGACCGCCGCCGGTTGGCCGGCCGAGCCGTGGGAGGCACCAGGTGCGCTGCCCACCCAGACCGCGCAGCGCGTGACGCCGCTGTTGCAGGCGTCGTACCTGGTGCGCGCGGTGCTCCTGGCGCGGGCTGGCGGTGCCAGTGCGTTCATCTACGGCGGCGCACCCCAGGCCGACCGCGCCGCGACCCTCACGGTCATGGCCGCCGGCGTCAGCCCCGACCTGTACGACTACACGGGCGCGCCGTTGCCCGCCGTGGCCGCCCTCGACCATGTGCTCGACCGCCTGCGCGGGCGCACGCTGGACCGTGCGGTGGCGCTTGGTCCCGGGGTGGTCTGCCAGGTGTGGCGCGGCCGACGGCCGATGGCCACTGTCTGGCAGGTTCGCCAGCCGGGCCAGCGGTTCACCTGGGCCGTGCCGCTGCCGCCGGGTGCTGTGCTGGTGATGGACATGTTCGGGCGCGCGGTGGGCACGCGTGCCGCAGCGGCCGAGACCCGCATCGAGCTGGGCGAGCACCCGGTCTTCGTGGAGTACCGCCCGGGCCACGGCGCCGCCTTCGTGTCGGCGCTGCAACGGTCGCACGTCGCCGGCCTGCCGCGCTTCGAGGTGGCCGTCGCCCCCCAGGCCGACGGACTCGGCGCGGCGGTGCGGAACGTGTCCGAGGTGTCGCTGACCGGCCGGTGCGAGGTGCACATCGCCGGCCGGCCGGTGGCGGGGACCTCGTTCGGGCCGCTGTCGGCCAGCCAGACGGAGTGCCGGCCGACCATCGCGCTCCAGGAGTTGCCGGCCGACCAGGAGTTGGCGGTCACCGTCCGCGGCGAGGCCGGTGGCGAGCAGCAGACGGCGACCGGCACCGTACTGTGGCTGCCGTGCGGGCGCCAGGGCGGCGAGCCACGGTGGGTCAGCTTGCGCCGGCTGAGCTACGGCAGCGCCGCCACCGACGCGGTGCCGCCGCGGTTCGCGCTGCACTGGGACGCCGCCGCGCTGGAGCTGCGCGTCGAGACCGCCGCCGCGCCGGCGGCCGGCGACCGCCTCGAGGTGCTGGTGGATCCCGAGCCCGCGTCCCATGCCTTCGTGGCCGGTGCCAGCGGCGATGAGCGCCGGCTCGTCGTGCAGCCGTCCACCGGGCAGGTCGTGGTGGGCGCGAGCCTGCTGGCCGAGCCGCTGGCCATCGAACGGGCCGAGCGGGCCACGCGGGTACGCTGCCGCCTCGACTGGCGGCGTCTGGGTCGGCAACCGACAGCGGGGCAGATACTGGGCTTCGACCTGGCGGTCAGCGAGACCGCGGCCGACGGTGGCACATTGCGCGAGCGACGCTGGCGCGGCGCCTTGCCCACCCGGCGCGAGCCGCGTTATCTGGGCTGGCTGCGCTTGGAGTAACCCGTCAGCGCACTTGACCCAGGCGCTCCACCAACTCGTTCACCTTGGCCCGCCGGCCGGCCATGACGCGACCGTCGGTCGGGTAGACCGTCATCGAACGGAACACCGCCGGCTTCAGGTCGAGCGCGGCCTCCGCCTCGGCGCGCAGTACCGCGGGCAACCGGTCACGCTGGGCGGCCAGGCGGTCGCGCAGCAGGACCAGGGCGTCGTGGTCTTCCAGGCCGTCGCGCAGGATGTCCAGCCGCAAGCTGCCCAGTGGCCCGTCCGGACCGGGGTACATCAGGTACCCGTCGCCGTTGCGGCCACCGTCGTTCCAGGCCACCGCGGGCCAGCGCTTGGCGGCCGGCACGGGCGACATGGTGCGGCCATCGAAGCCGGGCCAATGGTTCACGCCCCAGTAGAGCAGGCCCTGCACGCCGCGCGCGAACGACTGCCAGGCCAGCACGCGGTGCGCGGCGCCGGGCTGTTCCAGGAACAGGTTGGCCCACGGCGCACCGGGCCCGCAACAGACGTACCACCACACCTCTTCGCCGAGCTTGCGCCGCTCGGCGGCCACCTTCTCATCATACGACGGCGACAGCGGGCACCAGATGCCGATGCTGCCGTGCAAGCCTTCGTAGCCACCCGGCGTGGCGGTGATCAGCGTGCGCAGGCCGGGCCAGCCGGCGCGCGCCAGAGCATGGAAGCGCTTGATCTCGGCCAGCAGCGCCGCGTCGCGACCGGGTTCGTCATAGGCTTGCAGGTAGGCCTTGGCGGCCCAGCCGCGCGCGGTGAAGTGCTCGTGGGCGAGCTGGAAGAACCGCGTCACGGCGGCCGCGTAAGCCGGGCTGTTCAGGTCGAGGGTGACCGTGCTGGTCTGGCCGGTCTTCGGCTCGCGCACCGTGAACGAGCGGAAGTAGCTGCCGAACCAGTGGTCGTCGGCCACGTTGAACGCGCTCATGCCGCGCGCCATGCCGTAGGCGAGGTAGCGGTCCCACTCGGTCCAGTCCACGTTCAGTTCGCCGCTGGCCGCGCGCACCATCTGCACGAACGGCTGGTCGTGCCACTCGGCGGCGTCGATGGGCGCCAGGCGCGCGTCCAGACACCGATCCAGGTAGCGCGCGTAGGTGTCGAACGGCACCGCGGGCAGGCCGTACGCGTTGCGGATGGTATGCCGGAACAGCCAGAAGCTGGTTGGCAAGGTCGGCGTCAACGGCAGGGCGAAGTCGTAGACGCGCAGGACCACCGGCAGCACCGCCGTCTGGCCCGCGGCTGAGACGGTGAGCTGTCCGCGGTACTCGCCCGCGGGCTGCCGTTCGCGCGGCACGCGGACGGTGACCTGGAGCAGCGGATAGCCCTGACGCGGGGCGCGGAACGGCTGCTGCTCGAGCAGTGGGTCGGGCACCCAGGTGTTGACCTTGACCGACTCGACCCAACTGACCTGGCAGTGCTCGCGGTCGAGCCGCGCGCCGCCCGGGCCGGTCAGCGTGCTCAGCCGCGCGGTCAGTGGCGCGTCACCCAGGCCGAGCACCACCGCGCCGAACGATTCCGCCTCGCCGCGGGCAGCGCCGAGGCGGACACTCGTGGCCTGCTCCAGTTCGGCCCAGCGCTCGGCGCCGGCCAACTCGGCCAGTGTGGCGCGCTCCGAAGGTCGTAGCGCCCGTAGCGCCAGCGGTCCGGCGGCGAAGCGCTCGCGCGCAGTGGCCTCGCGCGCCTTCAGCGCCGCCTGCAACTCGGCGGCTGGTCCGAGCCAGACATCGTCGAACCAGGCCGTGCCGATCAACGACTGCGCGCGGAGCTGCACCTCGAACTTCACCGTGCCCGCGGGCGGCGTGAAGGTGTACTCGAAGCGCGCCCACTCCGGTGCGAGCGGCAGCGCGGTTTCCCAGGCGGAGAGCACCTTGCCGTCGGCGCCGACGTAGTAGACCACCGGATGCGCCACACCCTCGGTGTCGCTGCGGTACCAGCCGCCGAGGCGGTACGGCTCGCCCGGCGTGACCTTCTCGCTGCGGTACTGCCGGCCCATGAAGTAGTCGCCGGTGGTGGTCAGCTTCACGCGCAGACAACGCTCGCCGCTGTGCGCTCCGCCCTGCTGCCAGACCGCCTCACCTTCGCCACGGCCCTCCATGCCCAAGTGCCAGTCCTGCGGCCGGCCATCGCGGGCCAGTTCGAAGCCCGGATTGGTCAGCCAGTTCGGATCGTCGGCCACGGCGGCCGACACGGCGAGCGCGAGCAGCAAGGCAAGGCGAGGCATGGTGGTCTCCGCGAGCGGGTTCGGCGCGGCACCGGAGAGCCCTTCCGCGCGAAGGACATCGGCCGCGTGGCGCCAACGCTGGTCCCATGAACAACTTGCTGGCTGTTGCCGCCTGCCAACTCACCGCCACGCTGCCGCCGGCCACGGTGCCCGGCGTGGTCATCAGCCACGTGCCTGCGTCCACGGGCAGCTACGTCGGCTCGCCGTCCATCGCCATTCTGCCCAATGGTGACTACGTGGCGTCGCACGACCTGTTCGGTCCGCAGACGACCGAGCACCAGCGTGCCATGACGCTGGTCTTTCGCTCGACGGACCGTGGCCGCACCTGGACGCGCCTCAGCGAGGTCAACGGTGCGTTCTGGTCGTCGCTGTTCGTACACCGCGGCGCGCTCTACATGCTGGGGCCCGAGCGGCACCACGGCAACGTGGTCATCCGCCGCTCGGTGGACGGTGGCGCCACCTGGACCACACCGGTCGATGACCGCACCGGTCGGCTGACGACCAACGAGCAGTACCATTGCGCGCCGATGCCGGTGATCGAGCACGCCGGCCGGCTGTGGCGGGCCTTCGAGCGGCGCGACCCGCCGCAAGGGTGGGGCCTCACCTACTGCGCCGGCATGTTCAGCGCACCGGTCGACGCCGATCTGCTGCGCGCCGACAGTTGGACCCTCAGCAACTTCCTGCCGAGCGACCAGCGCTGGCATGGTGGTCAGTGGGGCGGCTGGCTGGAAGGCAATGCCGTGGTGACGCGCGACGGCCACATCGTCGATGTGCTGCGCGTGGACACGCCCCGCTGCCCCGAACAGGCGGCCATCGTCGAGATCAGCGACGACGGCCGCACCGCCCGCTTCGACCCGGCGACCGGGCTGGTCGACTTCCCGGGCGGCGCGAAGAAGTTCTGCATCCGCTACGACGCCAAGAGCGACCGCTACTGGTCGCTGGCGACCATCGTGCCTGAGCGGCACCAACTGGCCGGCGGGCCCGCGGGCGTGCGCAACACGTTGGCGCTGACCTGCTCGCGCGACCTGCGCTCGTGGACCGTGCGGTGCGTGCTGCTCTACCACCCCGACATCGGCGCGCACGGCTTCCAGTACGTCGACTGGGTGTTCGACGGTGACGACGTCGTGGCCGCTTGCCGGACCGGCTACGACGACGGGTTGGGCGGCGCGCACAATGCGCACGACGCCAACTACCTCACTTGCCACCGCATCGCGCGCTTCCGCGAGCTGACCATGGCCGACTCGGTGCCGTTCACCGATCTGCCGCCGGTGACCGCGACCGTCGGTCTGCTGCACGTCACGGGGCGCGGTTGGCAGCTCAGCCGCCTGGCCGACGGCGAGGCCGCGTTCGGCAACCGGGCGTACGTCTGGGACGGGGTGCCCGCGGCGTACCGCGGTTGGCAGTTCACGCGCACCAACGGCGGGCAGCCGGCCGCGATCGCCGTGACGGCCAAGTCCGACACGACCGTTCATCTGGCGACGGCCATCGGCCCCAAGGCGGTCGACCTGCCGGGCTGGGAGCTGGTACCCGGCGTGGAGTTCCGCTACAACGACGCGCATCGGACGGCCCTGCGCGTCTACCGGCGCGCGATCAGGTCGGGTGAGACGGTGGCGTTGCCGCAGGGCAACTGGACGGGTTCGCTGGCGCTGCTGCCGGTGCCGTAGTCCGGACCGATCCGATCGGCCAAGGCGCGCTCCGGCAAGGCTGCCGGACAAGCCGAGGGCGGAAGTGGGGTGGTGGTCCGGGCGGGCTTGTCGCCTCGATCCGGAGCTGGCCGGCGGGGCGACAAGCCCGCCGAGCACAGCCTGCCGGGCTCGTGGTTACTGGCGTTGGCCGTCACTGCTTCTGGATGAAGACCGGGTTGCTGTAGAACCAGAGGTCGGCCCAGGCATCGGCCGCGGTGTTGCTGCTCTGACCGTTGTTGTCCATGAGCGGGTTGCCCTGGGCATCGGTCTGGCCGGCCACGCCGACGGCCAAGTTGGTGCCACGCAGGCGCAGGTACTGCTTGCCTGACAAGCCGGTCAGCGTGAACGTGATCGTGCCGCCCGTGGTGGCGCCGCCCCAGTCGGCCGGCCTGAAGGTCTTGACGACCCGCGTGGTGGTGTTGGTGTCCTGCCTGACGCCGGTCACCGCGCCGACGATGAGGTCGATGTGGTCGACCATCGGGCTGTCACCGTGCTGGTTGGTGGGCGGCGAAGAGAAGGTGATGGTCACCGTTGCCGCGGACGCCGTGGTAGTCAGCGTGCTGCCCATGTCGGCGGCCGAGAGACTATCCGAGACCGAGAAGTCGAGGCGGTTGATCAGGTCGCCCTGGACCGCGAACATGTTGCCCGAGCGCATCCCGTCGACCAGGTTCTGGGCGGCATTCGAGGTGGCGGCCACATAGGTCTTGGCATACTCGCCGGGCCAGAAGTCGGCGGTGCTGGACGGGTCATGGAAGTCGGAGTTGACCACGATCCAGAACCGGCGCCCCTCGCCCAGCAGCGCATCCCAGACGCCGCCGACGGTGGCTGTCAGGTAGTCGGCGCCACCGTAGGTGCGCTGCTTCGGGTCGCTGTAGATGTAGCCACCGCGGTTGGCCTCTTTCTGGTGGCCGGGGAAGCCTTCCATGCCGAAGCAGACATCCGGAGCGGCGTCGTTCAGGTCGCGGATGTCCTGAATCGTGTAGAGCAGCCTCCGCGACGGGTGGTTGAGCAGCGCGTAGCTCTTGCCCGCGTAGTTGGCTTGCAGCCACTTGAGGCCGTCGATGGCCTTCTGGTGCGTGGTCGAGGCGGTCTTGCCCGAGATCCCGAGCTCGGCGTCGCTGGTGGTGCCGGTGTCGTGCTGGTCGAACAGGTACTCGAACCGCGCCACCGGGACGCCGTCGGTCTCGTCGACGATGCCGACCGAGGCATGCTCGTGGGTCGGCACGTTCCATTCGACGCCCTGGATGATGGTCTTGGTCGGGTACGCGGCCCGCAACGTCCGCAGCAGCGGGTGCGAGTAGTCGCGTAGCGACTGCCAGCGCCACATGCGGCCGGCGGCCGGGTTGCCCAGGAACGTGGGCGCGGGGCTGACGGCCGACCACAGGCTGCCCTCCGGGTCGTGCGTGAAGGCGCCGCCGTGTTCCGAGTTGGCGATGAAGTCCAAGCCATGCCGGTTGAGCGAGTTGTCGAGCACCACCGTCTGCTTCTGGGTGCCGTCGCTCAACCACGTGTGAGTGTGGATGTCGCCGGTGAACCAGCTTCGCGTGGGCACGACGGGACCGCTGTTCTTGCTACCACAGCCGCTCAGACAAGTCGCGGCCAACAGCGCGACAGCGGCTCCGCGAGCGAACCGCGGTGGTTGGCGGACAGTACTTGGCATCACTGGCAGGCTCCTTGGTCAGCCGACGACTTGGGTGTCCCAGCCCTCGCGCAGCGGCTCGACGCGGAGACCCGCCGTGTCGAGCTCGGAAACCCGCCGCGCGCAGAGGCCGCTCTGCCAGTCGCCGGTCGCGCCGTCCCAGCGGATGCGTGCGTTGCGGAAGCTGACGCCGGCGGCGTCGCGCAGCGTCAGCGCGTGCGGCACCCAACCGGCCGCCGAACCGTAGATGCCGAGGGTGTCGGGCAGGTCGGCGGCGTCCGCGGGCAGGTCGCCGGTGACCGCGAAGTCGACGTTGTCGAAGACCAGGTCGCGCAGCGGCAGGTCGGGCCGCCCGAGCAGGCAACTGCCTTGGGTACTGCGCACGCGCAGATTCGAGAACAGCAGGTCGCGAATACCCGCCGGTGGCGTCGCACCGCGGCAGATGGTGGCGGTCAGGCCCTTGCGGGCGCCGTCGATCAGGATGTTCGAAAAGACCATCCGCTCTATCGCCGGACCATGGTGGATGACCACCGGCGTGTGCAGGTTCTCGCCGGTGCAGATGAAGTCGATGCCGAGCATGGCCTGCTTGATGACCAGGTTGTTGAACACCATGTCGCCCAGTCGCCCGTCGGCGCCGTAGCCGATGCGGATGCCCGAGCAGGCTGAGGACAGCACGCAGTCGCTGACGGTGATGTTCCGGCACTGCGGCTCCACCGGCCAGAGGCCGGTCCAGTTGGTGTAGAAGCAGATGGCGTCGTCCTCGGAGTCGATCTGGCAGCCGCAGATGACCACGCCGTCCGAGCTGACCACATGAATGCCGTCGCCATTGCGGGATGGCCCGGTGACGATCCGCAGCGCCGAGAGGCGCGCGTGCCGGCAGCCGTGCAGATACACGGCGAAGAACGGGTTGTGCCGGATGTCGACCTCGTGGACGACGACCTCCTGGCACTCCCAGAAGGCGACCACCGGCCCCGGCCGCCAGTCCTGCACACCGACCAGTCGGCGCTGGCCGTCGGCGGTGTCCTCCCAGCGCATGAAGTGCTCGGTGCCGCCCTCGATGCGGCCCGGCCCGACGATGCTGACGTTGGTGCAGCGCTGGGCGACCAACAGCGACTGGTCGAAGTTGAACGGCCAGCCGCGCTGGCGGAACAGGCCGTCACCGGCCAGGATGGCCCGGTACGCGTCGGCATTCTCGCTGCCGGCCAGCACCGCTTCGGGTTCCAGCAACCGCCGATAGTCGGCCGGGTCGCCGCTGGCCTGGATCACCGCACCGGCGGTCAGGTGCAGACGCACGTGACTGCGCAGCTCGATGGTGCCGCAGAGGTACTGGCCGGCGGGCACCACCACCGTGCCGCCGCCGCGCTCGGCGGCAAAGTCGATGGCGCGCTGAATGGCCGGATGGTCTCTGGTGGTCCCGTCGCCCATCGCGCCGAAGGCGCGGACGTCGATCAGGCCGGCGTGGGGGGTTGGTTCAGATGCGGCCATGCTGTCACGCTCCTGCTACTGCAAAACGGCGATGCCCCAGCGATGGGGCTGGTCGGCGGCGCGCTCCGACTTCGGCAGTGGCCAGTATAGCTCGCCGTTGCCACGCGCGCCGGGCACGGTCAGGTTCAGGTTCAGGCCCAGCTTGCGCCCGGCCTGCGCCACGAAGCCCTTCAGCGACGCCGCCGGGATGAGCGCTTCCAGCAGGTAGCCGTCGGCGGTGCGGGCCGCGTGGGAGCTGACCCCCGGCAGGTCGAACTGCGTGGCGGCCAACTCGCCGCCGCGCTTCCACTGGCCCAGGTAGGCGCGCTGCTGGTCGACCAGCGGGCAGAGCCAGAACTGGTGGTCGCCCACCTGGTAGGCGGGCCGGGGCTGCTTGTGGTTGGCCGTGTCGACGAACAGCTCCAGGCAGTCCTGCGCCCAGAACGACCGCGGGTCGGTCACGCGCGCGGTGGACGGGGCCACGCGGCCGGCCACGTAGAGCCCGGCCTCGCCGTAGCCGAGCCACAGCTCGCCACGGGTGGCGGCGCCGGTCCGACCGAGCGCCCAGTCGGGCAGCTTGGCGGCGGCCGGCCAGTCGCCCAGGTCGCCGTCCATCTTCAGCCCGATCACCCGCGGCACGGTCAGTAGGCCGGGCGCCAGGCCGGCCTGGGCCAGCACTTGGCCTGCCGGTGTGGCGACCGTCACCTGGGCGCGTTCGCCGGCTGCCCATTCCGCGGTCCAACTGACCTGGAACTGCGCGGTGGCGCTGCCGCCGGCCGGGATGTCGCTGACCGTCAGCCGCGCCGGCTCAACGCGCCAGGAGCGGGGCACCGTGGCCGTCAACGCGTAGCTCGCCGGCCGGCGGCGGCGGTTGTGGACGGTCACCGCCACCGTCTGCGGACCGGGTTCGCCGGTGAGGGCGGGCACCTTCAGGTCGGCCGCGGCCGCGACCATCACCTGCGTGGTGAGTGTCCGCCGCAGGGCGCCTTCGGTGACCTCGACGGTCACCTCGTGCTGGCCCGCGCCCGCCTGCGGCGCGATGGTCACGCTCACCGGTGCTGTCTGCTCAGTGCCCGGCGCGGCCTGGAGCGGGGCGCCGGCCGGCTGCACCGTCCAGCCGTCGGGGGCCCGCACGGCCAGGGACGCGGCGATGGGCGCGCTACGGTTGTTGCTGGCCACGGGCTCGATGGTCAGCGTGTCGCCGGCCGTGGCGCTGACCAAACGCGGTGACCGCAGGCGGTAGGCGGTCTGCCGGTAGAGCGGGTCGGCATCGCTCAGGCCGACGATCCAGAGCGGTGTGATGTCCAGCTCATGACGCCGGCCGGGCAACGGGTTGGCGTACAGGTCGTAGACCTGCCCGCTGCCGAACTCCACCGTCACCGGTTGCGCGCCGGGCGCCAGGCGGAAGGCACAGGCCACCAACTGCCCGCCGCACCGGAAGACGTGGCCCATGGCGCCGGGTGCCGGCTCGAAGGTGCCCACCGGTGTGGGCGCGGGCAACAGGTGGGCCAGGGCTGCCATCGCCGCCGCGGCCGGCTTCGGCTCGTCACGCGGATCGAGCAGGCCGCAACCGTCGAAGAACTGCTTCGGCTGGTCCTTGGTGTCGCGGTGCCAGTACCAGAACATCTTGCTCAGGCCGGCCTGCAGGCCCAGGGCGAACCCGCGTTGCAGGTAGGCGGCCTGTTCGCGTTCACTGACGACGTGGCCGGCCAGCGTGTCCCAGCCGAACTCGGTCACCCAGGCCTGGCGCGGCCGGCCGTCGCTGCGAGCGGCGGCGACGAAGTCGCGGCAGACGTCGTCGAGCATCGCCGGCGGCAGGCCCTCCTGCCCGACGTTGGCGTTCTCGGTGGCCACCTCGGGCGGGTCCACGCCGCAGTAGAAGTGGCCGTTGACCACGTCGATGCCATCGAAGCTGTGGTTGCCGACGCTCCGGCGCACCCATTCGGGGTGCAGGCCGGCGGTGCCCTGTTCCACCGTGAGCAGCTTCGGCTCGACCAGCTTCACCGCCGCAGCGAAGGTGCGGTGGTAGCCGTCGTAGCTGGCCCAGCCGCGCTTGGCCTCCTCGCGGCCGTGGGCGTAGTCGTACTCGTTGTCCAGTTCCCAGGCCACGTACTGCGGGAAGTGCGTCACGATGCCCAGCAGGTCACTGCGCCATTGCCGATCGGGTTGCAGCCGGCCGGCCTTCACCGACGCGCCGATGCCGCCGGCCAGGCAGGGCAGCAACACCAGACCGGCGTCCTGGATCGCCTGGTCCAGCTTCGGGTAGTACGGCCAGCCGGCGTAGCGTTGGTCCTCACCGCGAGCCCGTAGCAGCCACTCGAAGTTGTAGGCGTAGTCGCGCACCCAGGTGAACCCCAGGCGGGCGATGCCGCGGTAGTCCAGTCCTGGTTGCCCGCCGTGGATGTTCAGCCCGTATGGGCCGGCGACCTTCTCTGCCCAGGTGCGTGGCGGCGGCGCCGGGGTGTAGGCGAAGCGACTGGTGCGTTGGAGGGCGGTGCCCGCGCCGAAGGAGACGGTCAGTCGGAGCGTGTAGGCGCCGAACCGTGGCGGCGCCCACTCGATCACCTCGCGGCGCACGTCGTTGAGGCGCACGGCCACCTCGCGCCCGATCAGCTCGCGGCCCTCACTGTCGCGCACCTGCCAGGCCAGCGAGCCGGCCAGTTCGCGGCCGAGCCAGCTATCGGCCACGACGGTGTAGCGCACGGGCGAGCCGGGCTGGAACAGGTTGCTCGGGACGTTGGTGTTGGCGCTCAAGCTGAGCAGCGTCGCGGGGTCGGACACGCCGCCGATGTCGGTCTCGACCTGGAGCTGTCCGAGGCGCAGCACCGCCTCGCCGGCGGCGTTCTGCCGGCTCCAGTTGTGCCCGGCCACACCGGCCAACTGCACCGGCTGCGCCCAGTCGGCCGGGATGGTGAAGTCCAGCCGCACCCACTGCCCCGGCTCCGTGCGCAGACCCCAGTCGAGTCGCTTGCCGGCCACGCTATCGCGCCCCTGAGCGTCCTTGAACTGCACCAGCCAGTGGTACTCGGGCTGCACCGCCTTGACCCACACGCTGAGCCGCCGCAGGCGGCCGGGGATGGGTCCGCCGACGGGCGCCATCGCGCCGGACTGGAAGCCCTTGCCTTCGTACCGGACGCCGAACTCGACGGCGCCATAGGCGGCCTGCGGCGCACGGTCGTCGGTGGCGCCGATTCGCCCGGCGGCGCTGTTCCAGGCACCGAGGCTCCAAGTCTCGGCGCCACCGGCCAACAGGTCGCGCCTGACGAGCAGTTCAGCGGCGGGCACGCGGCAACACACCAGCGCAATCACGGTCAGCCAGGCCAGGCGCAACGGCGGCGCTCCCAGGTTCATGGGCCGCGCTTTGGCGCTGGCGCAGGAAGTTCCTGCCGGCCGGGCGTGCGTCATGGCTCGCCGACGATGACCAGGCGCCGGCCCCCGGTGATGCCGATGGCCGACGCGGCGGACATCCCGGGACCGGGGTTCAGGTAGATGATCTGGTCCTCGCGCAGGCCGTCGAAGTACTCGCCGAGGTCAGCGGCGGCGCGGTCATTGACCTGCACGGCGCGCAGCGACCGCATGGCGCGCCAGGCGGCCAGGTGCTGGGTGTGGGCGCCGCAGAGGTGGATCATGCCGCCGTGCGGGTAGCAGTTCAGCAGAGCGTCGTCCAGCGGGGCGACGAACCGCGCGTAGCTGTCGCCGGAGAGCAGTTGCGTCGAGCAACCGCACAACTGGCCGAAGCCGGGCGGCTGGCAGCGACCCGCCGGCACGACCGGCTGGAGCCGGTGCATCGGCAGCCGCTCGAGGTACCAGCGGTGCATTTGGCACAGCACCGCGTTGATCACGCTCAGGTCGTGCGCCGCCGCCGCGGGCTCGGTGAGGAGGGCCAGCAGGAGACGCTCGCCATAGAGGTTGATGGCGACGTTCAAGGCACTGGCGATGACGGGCAGGCCGAACAGCGGCAGGCGGGTTGGTGTGGCCAGGAACGCCTCGGCCACGGCGCAGGTGCGTTGCCACAGCGCGTTGGTGGCCAGCGGCGGCGCGGTCAGCGCGCCGATGGGCGAGGTGAGGGGCGACGACCACCATTGCCCTTCGTAGAACCGCACCACCGCGCCGAACAGATGGTCGACGAGGTGGACGCCGAACGGCTCGTAGCTCAGGCACAGCGGCCGGAAGACCTGCGCGTCGGCGACGCGGTGCGCCTGCTCGGCCAGGTGCCCGAGCGCCTCGGCCAGCCATGGCCCCGGCGCCACGCCGGGTTGCGTCGTGGCCACCGAGACGCCATTCAGGTAGCACGGTCCGTCGGCGAGCCGGCCGGCGAACAGCGCCGACAGGCGCGCCATCTGCCGCTGGTGAGCGGCCAGGAGGTCGCGATCGTCGAGTGCGTCCAGGCCGGCACCACTCATCGGCCCGCCTCGCTGTGTCGGCAGCGGCTTTGGTCGTGGCGGCCCGCCCTCCTGCCGGCGGGCCGCCGCGCCGGAGCCGCCAGAATCGGTTGTGGCGCGCCGTCCGGCATGGTACAGTCGGCGTGGTTGTCGGGTGGCAACGCGACGTCGGCGCAGTCGTGGGGAGCAGCGTGATGAACGTTGGTTCATTCGCGGTGGGTCGGCCGGAAGTGGCGACGCTGCTGGCCACCTTGGTCTTGGTGGTGCCGGCCACGGGGTTGCTGGCGGTGGCCTGGCGCCTGGTGCGTGGGCAGTGGCGGAGCGCCGGTGCGCTGGTGCTCGTCGTGGCGGTGCCGACGCTGGTGCTCTATGGCACCTGGCGCCTGGTGGCGGTGGTGCCGATCAACCGCACTGGCAGTCCCGACGTGCTGCTCCGGGTGCCCGCCACGCGCATCCTGGGCTGCTCGCCGCTGGATCTGGTGCGCGGCCAGCTCTCCTTGCGCTGGGCCCGGTTGCGCGGCGCCAACCTGATGGCGGCCGATCTCGGTGAGGCCCAACTCGGGCACGCCTGCTTGGCTGAGGCGAACCTGTCGGGGGCCTCGCTGCAGCGGGCGTTCGCCGCGCGGATTGACCTGACCGATGCCGACCTCAGTCGCGCGCGGCTGGACAATGCCGTGCTCGACCGGGCGCGGGTGCGTGGTGCGATGGCGCGCGGCGCCAGCTTCACGCGGGGGAGTCTGCGCGGCGCCGACCTGAGCCGCGCCGTGCTGGAGCGCGCCGACTTCCAGAACGCCGATCTGACCGGCGCCAACCTGTCGCAGGCGGTGCTCAACGGTGCCAACCTGTCGTCGGCCACGCTCGCCGGTGCCCGGCTGGCCGGCGCCTGCTGCGATGGCACGACCAAATGGCCCGCGCGGTTCGATCCGGCCGCCGCCGGAGTGGTCGCCGGGTTCGCGTTGCGGTCGGTGCGCGATGGCTGCACCATCAAGTTCGTGTCGGGCCCCTCGCTCGCCCAGGCGGATCTGCGCGGCGCCGTGCTCGGCCCGGTCGACTTCAGCGACGCCGACTTGCGCGGCGCCGATCTGAGCGGGGCGGACCTGGCCGGAGCCGGCTTCAGCAGCGCGCAACTGCAGGGCGCCAAGCTGGCCGGTGCGCGCTTGGCCGCAGCCCGGTTCGGCGGCGTCAACCTGAGTGGTGTCTCGCTGGTCGGCTGCGACCTGCGTGGGGCCGACCTGCGCTACTGCGAGCTGTACCACACCGACTTCGGCCAGGCTGACCTGACCGGTGCCGACCTGACTGGTGCTCGCTTCCAGCGCCGCGTGGCGAGTGTAGTGTCCGATGGTCGCACGCGCCGAGTCAACTACGCGCCGGGGGCCACCGAAGGCCCGACGGACTTCGCGGGCGCCACGCTGGCGGACGCCTGCTTCCGTCAGGCCACGTTCGACCAAGTGGCCCTCGAGGGGGGTGACTTCAGTCGGGCCGACTTCAGCAAGTCCGTCTGGTCGCACGTGACGCTGACCGGCGCGATTCTGCGCGGCGCGACGTTCACCGGGGCCTCGTTCCAGGCGGCGGCCTTCGCGCAGTGCGATCTGGCGGGCGCCACCTTCGCCGAGGCGGTGGCCGCGCGCGTCGACTGGCGTACCGCGGAGCTGTCCCAGGCGGACCTGACGGGTCTGGCCTGTGACGTGACCTGCCGTTGGCCGGCCGAGTTCGACCCGGCCGCCCACGGGACGGTGGCGGCGGTCGTCCTGGCGGGCCGTGAAGCGCGGGCCACGCCGGTGCGCCTCGACCTGCCCACGCTGGCCGGTGCGCGGCTGCCGAAAGCCGAGCTTGGCGGCCTGAACATGGCCCGCCTGGACTGCCATGGCGCGGTGCTGAGCGGCGCCGACCTGTCCAGCACCGACCTGACCGGCGCCGACCTGAGTGGTGCCGATCTGACCGGTGCCCGGCTCTACCAGGCCATCCTGGTGGGCGCCAACCTGCGCGGGGCCAAGCTCGCCGGGGCCAAGCTGTCGTCGGCCGACCTGACCGGCGCCGACCTGACCGGCGCCGATCTGACCGAGGCCGAACTCGGGTTCGCCAAGCTCGACCGCGCCAAGCTTGGCCAAGCCAACTTCGCCAAGGCCAAGCTGCGTGCCGCCAGCCTCCGCCAGGCGGTGCTCGGCGATACAGTTTCGCCGGCGCCGGGCTCGAGCAACTGCGGGCCGAGGGCGTGGCCTTCGGCAACGCCGACCTGAGCCACACGCAGATGGGGTCCGCGTTCTTGGACGGCGCCGACCTGAGCGGGGCCGACCTGACCGGGGCCGAGCTGAACGGCGTGCAGGCGAGCGAGGCCACGCGCTGGCCCGAGGGCTTCGACACCAGCAAGTTCTGGCGCCCGCGCAGTCGCGGGCGGAACAACTAGCCGCCGGCCACCGCTTCTGTTCAGGTGGCACTGGCTCGGCCAGGCGCTGAGCTTGGCGGATGTGCGCGTCGTCGGCTACAATCGCAGCATTCCTGGGAGCCACCGATGCTGTACCGCGCGTTCGCCAACCTCGATTTCCGGCCCTCGGCCCTCGGCTTCGGGTGCATGAGGCTGCCCGTCCTCGACGGCGGCGCGGTGGATGAGCCGGCGGCCATCGAGATGCTTCGTTGGGCTGTCGATCAGGGCGTCAACTACATCGACACCGCCTATCCGTACCACGGCGGGCAGAGCGAGCGCGTGCTGGGCATGGCGCTCCGTGACGGCTATCGCGAGCGCGTGGCGGTGGCCACGAAGCTGCCGACCTGGCTGGTCAAGACCGCGGACGACTTCGACCGCCTGTTTGCCGAGCAGTGCCAGCGGCTGGGCACCGACCACCTCGACTTCTACCTGCTGCACAACCTGCAGGCGGCCGGCTGGGAGCGCATGCGCGAGTTGGGGGCCACGGACTGGCTCGAGCGCCAACGCGACGCCGGGCGCATCGGCGTCATCGGCTTCAGCTTCCACGACAGCTTCGAGGTCTTCGAGCGCATCCTCGACGACTATGCCGGCTGGCAGTTCTGTCAGTTGCAGTACAACTACGTCTGCGAGCACACGCAAGCGGGCACCCGCGGCGTGGAACTGGCCGGCGAGCGCGGGCTGGGCCTGATCATCATGGAGCCGCTGTTCGGCGGCACGCTGGCCACGCCGCCCGAGCCCATCGCGAAGCTCTACGCCGATGCGGGTGCCGACCCGGTCGATCTGGCGCTGCGCTGGCTGTGGGACAAGCCCCAGGTGTCGCTGGTGCTCAGCGGCATGAGCAGCCTGGCGCAGGCGCAGCACAACGTGGCCGCTGCTGGTTGCGCCCAACCGCTCAGCGAGGCCGAACTGGCCCTGGTGGCGAGGGCGCAGGAGGAGTACGCGCGGCTGGTGCCGATTGCCTGCACCGCCTGCGGCTACTGCCAGCCGTGCCCGCACGACATCGACATTCCGGGCGTGTTCAGCTTGTACAACAGCGCTCAAGCGCTCGGCGGCACGCCGGTGACGCTCAACCGCATCCTGTACAGCCAGATTCCGGCCGATCGTCGCGCCGACGCCTGCGTCGAGTGCGGCGAGTGCGAGGACCAGTGTCCGCAGCAGTTGCCGATCCGCGAGTGGCTGCCGAAGGTTCACGAGTTCCTCGGCGCCAAGTAGGCGGCTCCGGCAGGAGTGCTGCCAGGAGCCACGAACGCGTGTCGCGCCCGGCCGTCGTGCAGGAGGCGCCGGTGAATCGCTGGTACCCCGGCCTGTTGCTGCTCCTCGCCGCCCGCGCGCCGGCGGCGTTGGTCGACCGCGTGCTGGTGGTGCGCAACGGTCACAGCCCCACCTCTTGCGCCGTGGCCGATGACTATGCCCGGCGGCGCGGCGTCCGCCAGGTCCTGACCGTCGAGTGCCAGGATGCTGCGCTCGGCTGGGCCCAGGAGACCATGCGCTTCGCCGACTTCGCCCAGCGCATCGAGATCCCCTTGCGCACGTGGCTGGCGGCGCACGACGGCATCGACTTCATCGTCTTGACCAAGGGCCTGCCCATTCGGCTGGCCGACGCGCCCGACCTGCGCGGGGGCACCGGCCGGTTCAGCCTGGACAGCCGCTTGGCCGCGCTCGACTACGACCGCACAGCGGGGGCGGTCGGGTTGCACCTGGTGGACGGCCAGTGGCAGGGCGCCGCCTGGGCGAACCGCTACTGGAATGCCGCGGTGCCGTTCTCGCACGCCGCGCACGGCGGCTACCTGGTGACTCGCCTGGATGGCTACACTGCGGCCGACGCCCAGGCGCTGGTCACCCGGGCGCTGGCCGCTGAACAGCCCGAGGCGCCGCGCGACGGCGCCATCCTGTTGGATGTTTGCCCCTCGTTCGGCCTGGGCGACCCATCCACGGTGCCGTACCAGGTGCCGCTGGGTGCGGCGCCGCCGGCGGGCAAGCTGCTGCGCGTGGTGGACGAGTTGCCCTACCAGGCCTTCAACGCCGACCTGCGCGTGGCGGCCGAGCGGCTGCAGGGCCGCGGCGTCAAGGTGGAGCTGGCACAGGGGGCGGCCTTCGTCGGCCAGCGCGACAACCTGCGTGGTTACTGCTCGTGGGGCAGCAACGACAGTCGCTACGCGGCGGCGGCTTACCATTCGCTGCGGTTCGCGCCCGGCGCGCTGGCCGAGACGGCGGTATCGACCAGCGCCCGCACGTTCCTGCCGACCAAGGGCGGCCAGTCGCTCATCGCCGACCTGATCGCGCAGGGCGTGACCGGCGTCAAGGGCTACACCGACGAGCCGCTGTTGCAGGCGGTCGCATCGCCCAGCATACTCTTCGATCGCTACACCCGCGGCTGGACGCTGGCCGAGAGCTGCTACGCGGCGTCGCGGTTCGTCGGTTGGCAGGACATCGTCATCGGCGACCCAATCTGCCGGCCATACACAGGCTCGGCCCGGTGAGGTGAGGAGGCATCTGATGGACAGTCCGTTCGGCGACGGCCGGATCCGCCGGCTGGACCGCGAGCTGCGCAGAGCCGCGGTGCCCGAGCCGGTGGTGGCACAGATCATGGCCGGCGGCGAGGACATCGGCGCGCATGACACCAACCGGCGCAAAGCCGACTGGTTCCAAGGCGCCATGGCCCGGCTCGACGAGCTGCTCGATGCCGACACCGTGCGCACCGTGCGCGAAGGCTGCGCCTGCTGCCTCGGCGGCAAGCGCCTGGCGCTGTCCAAGGCCATCGCCCGCGAGCACGCGACCTTCGCGGCTCGACTGGCGGCCGCCAACGAAACGCCGTTCGTGTTCGGCCACAGCGTCACGCAGGAGCCGGATGGCCGCCTGCTGGTCCGGTTCGAGGAGGAGGGCAAGCCGAGCTACCGCTGCGTCTGCCTGCGCGAGCCCGACGGGCCGATCTCGGCCAGCTACTGCCTGTGCTGCGGCGGCCACATCAAGCACCATCTGCAGATCGCGCTGGGGCGGAAGCTCGAATGCGCGGTGCGCTCGTCGGCCCTGGCCAGCGCGGGCGGCGAGCCGTGCAGCTTCACCTACACGCTCATCGAGGCGTCTGCCTGACACGAACCCGGTGACATGATACTAGTTTTACGAACCCGGTGACATGATACTAGTTTTGGCCGCCGGCGCATCGGTGCGATGGCCGCCACACGGCTCCTTCGGC
>CAZHGD010000016.1:25819-67662 GCA_964531735.1 uncultured Fimbriimonadaceae bacterium
ACTAGTTTTGGCCGCCGGCGCATCGGTGCGATGGCCGCCACACGGCTCCTTCGGCCGTTCGCAGTCCCGGTTGGCTCTGGAAACCTGTATCACGTCCCCGGGTTATGTCCAAACCCGGGGACATGATACTGGTTTTGGCCACCGGTGCATCTGCGCGATGGCCGCCACATGGCTCCTTCGGCCGTTCGCAGTCACGGTTGGCCCGAGAAACCAGTATCATGTCACCGAGTTATGATTGTAACCCGTATCATGTCACCGGGTTATGTTGGCGACGGCATCGCCTTGACGGCGGGCGATGGACATCGCCGGTCCGGTAGAGGACCGCACTCGGCCACCGCGAACTGCCGCGGTGGTTGGATGGCCCGAGGACCAGCAGGTCGCCGCGCGGGGCACACCGCGGGCGCTCGGGCCTCGCCGGGGTGATCGACGATGCGAAGTGCTGGTCTGCTGCTGAGCCTGCTGTTTGGTCAGGCGCTGGTCGCCGCCACCACGCACGACTTCAAGCTCGAGGACCTGCGCCTCGTCGGCGGCAAGGTGGTGGCCGGACGGGTCGTGCTGGACCGCTGTTTCGAACAGGCCGCCGAGACACCGTTGGCGATGGAGGCCGAGGACGCCGTCGACGTCATCGCCGATCCGCGCGGCGGCCAGGCCGATCCGGCCTGCTCCGGCGGCAAGTGCCTCGTGCGGGTCGACCGCGCCCTCTTCCCGCTCCAGATCACGCGGGCGGCGCGGTACACCCGCTGGGCGCGCGGCTTCTTCCCGAAGGGCGGTGGCTGGCTGCACAGCGAATCGCTCGATCACGGCAAGCCCGAGTGGTACACCGACTGCGACGGCCAGACCGCCGGGCGCTGGGTGTGGGTCAAGGGCCCGACCTATGACCTCAGCGCCGGCGCGCACCTGCTGTGGTTCCACAACTGGCATGGCGGCGCCCTGCTGGACAAGGTGGCGCTGCTGCCCGAGGGTGCGCCGGAGCCGACCGGCCTGGGTCCGGCGGCTGCGGCGCTGTCGCCGGCGAAGCAGGCGTGGGTGGCCACCAGCAGGCTGTCGGTGCCCGGCCTGGCGAAGCTGCTAGACTGCCGCTGGCCGGCCGAGGCCCGCGGCGGCCAGGTGTCGTTGGCGCTTTCGCTGGACGGCGGCGTGAGCTACCGGCCGGTGGGCCCCGACGCGCTGGCGGCGGCCGGCCGCAACCCGATGGCGCAGATCGTGCTGCGGGCCGATCTCCGCGCGGCGGCCGATGGCACCAGTCCGGCGTTGGCCGCGCCGCAGGTCACCTACGACACCGACGACCGGGCCTTTGTGACGCTGGAGAACGACCGCGTTCGGGCCACCTTCCTGCGCCCGACCGGTGCGCTGCTCAAGCTGCACGACAAGGTGGCGAAGGTGGACTGCCTGACCGCCGCCGGCACGGCGCCGCCGTTCGTGCTGCGGCACCGGTCGGCGCAGACGCACCAGGTTGAGACCATTCGTAGCGACCAGGTCCAACTGACCGACCTGCAGGTGCGCAACGACACGCTGGTGGCGACCTACACGGTGGCCGGCGACCTGAGCGTGCTGATGGTGGCCAACCTGAGCGGCGGGCTGATGCGCTGGCAACTGACGGTCAGCAACCAGTCGCAGTGGGAAGTGGTCGAGGCCGCCTGTCCCGTGCTGCCCGGTGTGCGGCTCGGGTCGAGCAGCGCGGACGACCACCTGATGGTGCCCAACTGGCAAGGCGGCATCGAGACTCGCGATCCGGTGCGCACGGGCGGCGATAGCGTGCGCTATCCGACCGGCGGGGCCATGTGCTGGCTCGATCTGTACGAGCAGACGCCCACGCCGCACGGCGTCTATCTGGCCGGGCACGACCAGAGCCTGATCGGCTGCGCGCTGCAGGCGGCACCGGACCGCGACACCGATTCGCTGACGCTGAGCCTGACCAAGTTCGCGCGCGTGCGGCCGGGCGAGACCTGGTCGGCGCCGCTGGCGACACTGGGCGTCCACGGCGGCGACTGGCACCAGGCCGCCGACGACTACCGCGTCTGGGCGCGGTCCTGGATGCGCCGGCCCACACCGCCCGAGTGGGTGCGCGAGGCCGACGGCTGGTATGGCGCGGTGGTCAGCGCCGAAGGCGCGCGGACGCCTTTCCGGCAACTGCCCGACTTCCTCAAGTCGGCGCGTGAACTGGGCACCAACTACATCCAGGTCTGGGGGCAGATGACCGGCGGCAACAACTGCGACGCCTTGCCCTACCCGAACCCGGTGCTCGGCACGCTCGACGAGTTCAGGGCGGCGGTGCGCGAGATCCGGCGCTGGGGCGGCCATATCACGTTCTACGTGTCCAGCCAGTTCTGGCGCGTCGACTACGGCGACGAGCCGCTGCTCGGCAGCACGCCGCGCTCGCTCCTGCCGCCCGAGGTGCCGACCTGGCCGTGGGCCGAATGGATCAGCTACGCCATCCGCGGCGCCGAGGGCAGCTTCGCCGGTGACACCGAGCTGAACGCGGCGCAGCAGGCCCGCTACCAGACCCGCTGGCTGCGCACCGTGTTGTGCCCCGCCACCGAAGCCTGGTCCAAGCGCCACCTCAAGTACTGGTGCGCAGACCAGTACGGGCGGGCCTATGGCGCCAGCGGCATCTACCTCGACGAGACCTGCGCCGCGGGCGAGCGGCTCTGCTACGCCACCAACCACGGCCACCGGCACCCCGGCTGCTGGGGTGCTGAGCTGGCGCGGACGATGCAGGACATGGTGTCCAGCGGGCGGCGGCTGGATCTCGATTGGACGTTCGCGATGGAGGGCTGCGGCGACGCCATCGGCCAGTTCGCCGACATGCACCTGATCTCACCGGCGTCGGCCAAGAAGGCGGGTCTGTGGGGGGCGAACCGGCGCTTTGCGCCGGAGTGCTTCCACTACACCTTCCCCGAGTACCTCCTCTACGACGGCGTGGCCAATGGCATGTACGGGCGGTCCGAGGACGACTGCTTCCTCGACGTCCACCTCCACGGCAACCGCTTCGACACCTTCTCGGTCCAGCCCGCGGCTCGGTACTTGAAGCTGCGCCAGCGCAGCAAGCAACTGCTGTACCGGGCGCGGTTCATGGACACTGTCGGCGTCACCACGGCCAACCCGGCGGTGCGGGCGAAGCTGAACCTGCTGCAGGACGCCGCCAACGAGGTGTGGCTGGTCAACCTGGCCAACCCCGAGCACCAGGCCGGCGTCAGCGTCGAGCTGCAACTGAAGACCGGCGCCAAGCTGGCCGGCTACTTCTTCGACCTGGAGGGCCAGGAAGGGCCGGTCGAGTTGCGCCCGACGGCCTCGGGCGTGGCCTTCACTGCGCCGGCCAGTCGCGCCGCGACGGTCATCGTGGCCAGGCGCTGCGAGCCGCTTGTGCGCGCGCCCGTGACCACCGTGGTGGCGGGCGACCGGGGCGCCATCGAGGTGGCGCTGACCAACGTGCTGCCGGTGGCGGCGACGGTGGCGCTGTCGCTCGATCCGGCGCTGCCGGGCGCGCGAGGCGATGCGGTGCAGGTGGCCTTGCCCGCGCGGCAGACGGTGTCGGCCCGATTGCCACTGGCCACCGGCGCCGGTGCCGAGCGGCGCTGTTACCGCGCGCACCTGGTGGCCAAGGCGGCCGACACCACGGTGCGGCGGCCGGTCGACATCCTGGTGGTCAGTCCCTACGAGGTCACCGCCGGCCTGACCGGCGCGGGCGTGCAGGTGAGAGTGCGCAACCGCAGTCAGGTGGCCCAGGGCGGGCAGTTGACCGTCACCGGCTCGTTGTGGGACCAACCACATGCGCAGCCGCTGCAGGTCGCGGCCGGCGGCGAGCGCGACCTCACGCTGCCCCTCGCGCGGCCGCTCACCGACGCGACCGCGCTGCGGGCGGAGATCCGCCACGGCGGCCAGGTCGACGGTTGGGACCTGGCGGTGCGTCCGCTGGTGATCAACGGCGGCTTCGAAACCGCCGGCGCCGGCGGGCGGCCGAACGGCTGGAACTACCAGGGGCCGGCCCAGGTCTCGACCGACACCGACCGCCCGGCCGTGGGCCAGGCGTGCCTGAAGCTCACCGGGCGCCCCGGCGTCTTCGTGGAGGCTGACCAGGTGCTCCCGGTGGCCGCGGGCCAGACCTACGAGGCGACCTGCCGCATGCGGCGCGGCGCCGGTGAGGGCGCGCGCATCCAGCCGGCCGTGGTCCTGTTCATGAAGAACGGGCCCGAACGCTACGCCTACCTGGAGCCGCGGACGAAGCTGCCGGCCGACCAGTGGAATGAGTACGGCGTCCGGTTCACCGTGTCCGCCGAGGTGGCCCGGGTGGCCATCTACCTGTACAACGTCAACAGCACCGCCACGGCATGGTTCGACGACGTGCGGGTGGCGCCGGTCGACCGGTGAGAGAGAGGGTGCCGGCGATGAAGCGCTGCGCAGTTGGTCTGTCGCTCCTGGTCGCCCTGCTGAGCGCGCCCGCGCGGGCGGACGAACCGAAGTGGGTGCTGCTCGACGACTTCGAGGGCCAGGCCCGGCTGTGGAGCGCCGAATCCGGGCTGGCCGCCGGCGTCCGGCTGAGCGCGGCCCGAGCGCACCAGGGCCGCCGGTCGCTGGCGATCACGCTCGGTAAGCAGCGCCCGGATATGATCCGCGCCACCTGGCAGGCGGATGTCTCGGACCTGCGGTTCAAGCCGACCAGTCGCTTGCGCTTCTGGTTCCACGGCAGCCGCCTGGCCCAGCAACCGCACGGCGGGCTGATTCTGGTGGAATCCGGCGGCCGGCAAGGCGGCGGTGACGCGCACTGGCTGCTCGACATCCCCGGTGCCATCTACCGCGAGGAGCGCTGGCAGCTCGTCGAGTTGGGGCCGTTCTCGGCCGCCACGCAGCCCGACTGGTCAGTGGACGCAAACGGCCAACTCGACTGCGGGCGGATCTCGCGGCTGTTGTTCGTCGCTCAGCAGGAGGCCACGCCCGACCTGACGCAGCCCTTCACCGGCTACCTGGACGATCTGGAGGCGACCGACGTGAGCGAGGTCAAGCCCGTGGTCAAGCCGGCCACCAACCAGAGCACGCCGGCGCAGATCCGCCCGCAGCTTCGCGGCTTCGTGGATCGCGAGCGCGCTCATCCGGCTCAGGTCACCTTCGCCGACCTGAGCGACTGGCAAGTGCATCTCTACGGCGGCATGGAGGCCACCTTGGAGCGCTCGGCCGAGGAGCCGCTGTTCGAGCGCTACAGCGCCAAGCTCACCTACCGCAGCCCGGACGGGGGCGGCTGGCTGGCCTGCCGGCCGAAGACGCCGATCCCCCTGCCCGGATCGTTCAACGCGGTGCAGACCTGGGTCTTCGGCAACAACTGGGACTGGGTGCCCGATCCCGCGACGCCGCAGGTCGACCTCGCGGTCACGCTGCGCGACGCGACCGGCCAGGAGCATCGGCTGGCGGTGGGGCGCGTCAACTTCAAGTTCTGGGGCCTGTTCCACAAGCTCATCCTGGCCGATCCGGGGCGCGATCTGGGTCACCTGGCCTGGGGTGGCGCGGCCGACGGCGTGATCCACCCGCCGGCGGTGTTCACCGGCCTCGAGGTGCGCGGGGCCGGCAACCAGCAGCCGCGGGTGCTCTACTTCGACTCTGTGGCCGCCTACCTGGAGGGCCCGCAGATCCCGAAGTTCCAGCCGGTGCCGGCGCGGCTGCCGTTCCCGACCACGCCGGACACCATCCTGCCCGACGCCGGGCCGGGCACGGTGGCGCTGGCCCAGGACGGTGAGCAGTGGCGCTGGACCTGCCGCGCCGGTGACGAGACGGTCGAGTACCTCTACCGGCCGGTCACGGGCACGCTGGCTGACTTGGTGGTGCGGCAAGGCGAGGTCGGCTTCAAGCCCGCCGACGGCGCCGGCCTGACCTGGACCACCGGTGGCGAGAGCTACGAGCCGGCCGACCAGCGAGTGGTCCGACGGCTGCTGACTTGCCGGCGCGACGGCGATGCGGTGCGCACCCGATGGCGGCTGAGCGTTGGCGATCGGTCCATCGACTACTACCTGACGCTGCGCGCCAAGGGCCGCTCACTGGTTCACGAATGGCGCTGTGCCGTACCCGAGTCGACGGGCCTGTCGCTCGGTCGCGCCACAGGTCTCACCGACGGACGCCTGTTCATGGTGCCGTACTTCACCGTGGCCGGCGCGGGCGGCGCGGGCATCCTGTATGACCGCGGCCTGTACGCCAGCCACCTGCTCGACTGGTACGTCACCGACGCCTCGCACTTCTACGGCGGCGCCGTGCGCGTGTCCGAGCACGAGATCGGGTACAACGGTGGCTGCGGCTACACGCCGCTCACCAACGGCCAGCGGAACCCGTTGCACGAGCGCGGCGTGCTGACCGTCTCGCGCCGCTTCGAGGCCGTTCTGCCCACCATACCCAACCCGCCTTCGCCGCTCACGCCGGTCTTGCGCGAGTACATGTACACGCATCTGGGCGGTACCGCGCCGAACCGGTTCGACGTCTGGCTGGAGCAGTTCCGTCGCTACCGTCGCTACGGCATCGACAAGCTGATCGTGACGCAGCACGAGGACTCCTGGACTCAAGGCGCCGATGTGGGTCAAGGGCCGGAGGAGTACACGATGACCGCGAGCGGGCCGCCCGATGCCGGCGGCGATGCCACCATGCTGCGCTACTACCGCGGCCTCCGCGAGCTGGGCTACTACGTCGGCCCGTACAACAACTACACCGACTACTCGCCGCTGGGCAAGTCCTTTGTCGAGGAGAACGTGACCCGCCTGCCCGACGGCGAGTGGCAGCGAGTGTGGCCGCCGTGCTTCAACATCCGCCCGCTGAAGGCCGCCGAGATGCAGGCCCACTGGGCACCGGCGCAGCACGCCAAGTTCGGCGTGAACGCGCAGTACTGTGACGTGCACACCTGCATCCCGCCCTGGGCCGATGTGGACTACCAGGCCGGCACACCGGGCGCGGGTAAGCTGCGCACCACGTTCGAGGCCTACGGCCGGCTACTGATGAACAACCGCGCGGCCTACGGCGGACCGTCGTTCTCCGAAGGCACGCACCACGTCTTCTACGCCGGTCTGGTGGACGGCAGCTACGCCCAGATGGGCCTGCCCAACCCGCACCAGCAGCCGCTCCTGGTGGACTTCGACCTGCGGCAGTTGCACACCCAGGGCGCCGACCTGTCGATGCTGCCCGGCGCCTACTGGACCGGCGACGAGTACGACGGCATGGCCGCGACCATCGCCTACGGGCACGCCGGCTTCTTCCCGGTGGCCGGTCTCGCGCAGTCGTGTCGCTACTACTACCTGATGGGCGCGTTGCAGCGCGAGTACGTGCAGGTGCCGGTGACCGACATCGGCTACTGGGACGGCGCGCGGTACCTGGGTGTCTCCGAGGCCCTGCCGCGCGACGTGCCTCGGCGCGGGCAGCTCAAGGTGACCTACCGCACCGGGCTGACCGTCTGGGTCAACCGCCATCAGGCGCCGTGGGATGTCAGCGCCGAACAGCCCGGCCTGCCGCTCACGCAACACGGCTGGCTGGCGGCCCGTGGCCGGGAGTTCCGGACCTGGAGCACCCGCCTGGACGGTCGTCGCGTCAGCTATGCGCGGTGCCCCGCCTACACCTTCGCCGATGCCGGCGGCCAGTGGCACGACTTCGGTGATCTGGCCACCGACGGCGAGGTCTGCCTGCGGCGTGACGCACCGGGCGGGCCGCGGCTGATCGCCATTGCCGCGGCCACCAAGGTGGCGCTGGCGGCCGACGCCCAGGTGACGCGGGTGCTGGCGTCGGACGAGGCCGGGCAGCCGCTGGGCGAGGTCGAGGTCTCGCGCGACGGTGGCCGCCTGGTGTTCGCGACGCTCAAGGGTGCGGTGAACTACGACCTGCGGTAGGGCTACTCCACCGCCACCTGGAACTGCGCGGTGCCAGACGGCCGCGACCAGCGGAGCGTCGCTGTGGCGGGCGTCAGCGCGGCCCCTGACTCCGCGTCGACCGACCTGGCCGTCAGGCCCTGCGGCAGCCGCAAGTGCAGTTCCACCCAGGCCGGCGTGCTGCGGCTCGGGAAGGTCACGCTGCCCACCACGCGGTGACCGGCGGCGTCATAGCGCAGCGCGTACGACACCGGGCCGAAGTGCGTCGGCGCTTGTCTCACGCCCAGTTCCTCGCCGCTGGCCAGCCACTGCCGCGCCGTGCCGCGGGCCAGGTGGAGACCGTCGCCCTGCTCCATGACCAGGCAGTCGCGCACGATGCGGACCACCGCCGCCGGCGTCCAGAGGTGCTGCCGGTCGCCCGAGCACTTGTTGGTGCCCGGCTCCTGGCCACGTTCCTCGCACCAGGTGAGCAGCGGCGTGCCGTGGTTCAGCGCGGCGTACAGCAGGCGCACCACCTCGTCGCCGTTACCGCGCTGCAGTTCGACCTCGGCCACGTTGTCCAGCGAGATGGCCACCCACATGCCGTCGGCCATCCAGCCGGTGTGGACTTGCAGCCCGCCGGGGCTCAGCTTGCGGTTCATGTAGCGCAGCGTGCCGGTGATCAGCTCGTGGTCGGGCGCGAGCAACTCGCACGGGAACGAGGTGTTGAGCACGCCCCAGCGGCTGCCGGCGGGGTTGCCGGGCGAGCCGGGGATCCAGCGGTAGTCGGCCTCCTTGATGGCCCCGCGGTCCATCGAGCAGAGCAGGTCGGCCTTGGCGCGCTGGTAGTTGCCCTCCAGTTCGGCCGCCTCGGCCTCGTGGCCGAGGATGCGCGCCACCATCACCGCCACCCGGTCGGCGTTCACCGCCCAGGCGTTGTGCGGCAGGAAGTAGCCGTACCAGCCGTCGCCGGCGTCGAGCCCGCAGTCGCCTTGGCCGCGCGGCATCAACCCGTAGTGCAGCGGCTTCTGGCCGTCCACCAGCACCCGCGTGCGCCGGCGCTGCTGCTCCTGCCAGAGGGCGTTGGCCAGCAGGTGCGGCCAGGCGCACTCCAGATAGTCGCGGTCACCGGTGAGCCGGTAGTGCTCGATCACCGTCCAGGCCTTGAAGCCGGCCATGCCCCAGCAGCGGTGCGACCAGCCGTCGGGGTCGTTCCAGTCGCCGTTGGCGCCCTGCGACTCGAGCGACCAGCGGTAGCCGGCCTCGGCCTCCTGGTGCAGCCCGGCCTGGTCGAGCGCGACGCTCGCCATGCTGGCCTCGCCCGAGTTGGGGCAGCGGTAGGCTTCCGTGCCGGGGCTGACGGCCAGCAGGCCGTGCTGGCCGACCGGCTCGCGCATGATGAAGATGTCGCCCAGGCAGGCGTAGTAAGCCTCGCGCACACCGGCGTCGGGAATGCTGTAGCGCACGGCCCGTGCGAACAGCTTGCGCCAGGCCTGCTTGCCCGCGTTGAACTCGGCCAGCCAGTTGGTGCCGCGCAGCGCGGGCACGTCGGCCTCGTAGGCGCGGTACGGCCGGACCAGCCAGCCGGTCGCGGTCTCGCCGGGCTTCAGCTCCCATTGCATGGCCATGGTCCGCGCGGGTGTGTCGCGCCGCGGCACCGCCGTGGCACCGGTGACCAGGGCCAGTACGCGGTCGGCGCGGTCCATCCAGCCGGCGAGCACGTAGTCCAGCGGATCGCCCGGGTTGATGTAGCCGGGCACCTCGCCGAAGCCGCCGTTGACGGTGAACACCAACTGGTAGCGGTGCGGTGCGGCGGAGGAGTTGGTGACCGTGACTCGCGTGACCGCGGCGGACTTGCCGCCCACGGCTTCGAGGGCGAACTTGCCATTGGCGTGGTCGCAGCCGGCCTCGAGCACCGGCAGGACGCCCTCAGCGCGGCGGTGCCTGGCGACGGGCGCCCGCTGCCCGTCAATCTCGGCCCAAACATCGCCCGACCAGGTGGAGCCCATGGGCATGAACGCGCCCACCGGGATGCTCCGCAGATCGCCGTAGGTCCAGCGGAGCTGGAGACGGTCGGCGTAGGTGTCGATGAGCGTCTTGTCGCTCGAATCCGGTAGCGCCACGGTCAGCCGGTGGGGCAGACCGAACGAGTACGAGTAGTCCACCTTCATCTTGCTGCTCTCCTGCGCGGCCGCCGACGCGGCGCCAACTCCGGCCGCGAACGCTGCCGCGACCAGCCAGCCCAGCACTTGGCGGCGAGTCGGTGAGAGGGTCGCCAAACCGGTACCCATGGCGCTGCTTGCCCTTTCGGCCGATCGGCTCCTGGCGGAAGCGACGGCGTTCGGGAGGCTAGCGCAAATGGGTGGTCATGGCAACCGGTCGCACGGCTCAGTTGCGCGGCCGCAGCAGGCGCACCACCTCGTACTGCCGCGCGGTGCTGGCGTCGAAGCGACCGATCAACCTACCATCGCGGCCGGTGACGCGGAGCACATACTCACCGCGCACCAGTTGCTCCAGCCGGAACCAGCCGTCACGGTCGGTCTGCGTTTCGCGGCGCCCGACGAGCGGGTCGCTGATGATGACCTGGGCGCCGGCGACCGGTCGGTCGACCTCGTCGAGCACCCAGCCCTCGATTGCCGCGTCCGCACGGCGCAAGACCAGCGGTGTCAGTCGCCGCTGCTGGCCCGGCTCGACATGGACACCCAAGCGTTCGCCGCGCCCGTACCCGCCGGCGGTCACGCTGACATCGAGGGTGTTCAGCGGCCAGATGCCGCTGAACGTTGCTTCGCCGCGCCCGTCGGTGATCATCGAGGCAAGGGCGGTGCCGAACTCCGGGTCGGTGGCGAGCATCACGACCGTTGCACCGGGCAAGGGGCGCTGTGCCGTATCCTGGACCGTGACCACCAGCGACGCGGTCTGCCGGTCGATGAGCCTCACCGAGACCGGCTGGCCCGGCTGCGCCGCGACGCTGGCGACCGTCGCCATCCGGCCGGCACGCGCGCGGATCCGGTAGCTTGCCGCGGGCAGCATCTTCAGCAGGTCAGCGGCGAACCGCCCCTGCGCGTCGGTGACGAGCGCCAGGCTAATCGCCGGCTGTGCCTGGTGCTCGACGAGCACCTCGACGTTGGCCCCGGCCACCGGCCGGCCGTCCTCGGTCACGACGACACCGCCGACCTGCGCCCGGCACAGCGCCGGCAGCAGCGCTGCCACCAGCCAGCGGAGAGCACCTCTGCGCATGGCCGAACCTCCACGCCCGATCAAGTGGGGCAAGCCTACCCGATGGCCGGTCCCAGCGTCCACCCCACAGGCACACCCGACGACGCGGCCGGCCCAGCCGTGTGCTATCGTCGTCACTGAGGCCGCGTCATGAACGCCAAACAGAACGCCTTGGAGATCCTGCGGTTCGGCCGCCCCGAGCGGGTCACCAGCGGGTTGCCGTGCCACGATGTCAGCTACTTCGGGGTCGACCACGAGAGCCCCGACGGCGGCGGCGGGCACCATCTGCCGGTCGGCAGTTCGTGGACCGACCTCTGGGGCACCACCTGGCACCGGGAGCACGACGGCGTTATGGGCTATCCGCGCGGCAATCCCATCGACAGCCTGGCGGCGCTGCGGCAGTACCGTTGGCCCGATCCCGATGACGAGCGCTGGTGCGGGCGCGTCGGTGAACGAGCCGCCCAGCAGCAGGATGCCGACGCCGTCTTCGTGGCTGGGCGGCACCGCGACACGCTGTGGGAGAAGGCGTACCTGCTCTGCGGCATGGAGCGGATGATGCAGTGGTTCCTGTGCGAGCCGGCGGCGGCGCGCGAGGTGCTGCATCGCATCATGGACTTCCAACTCGGCATGGCGCGGCACTACCTGGCCCACGGCATCGAGGTGGCCCACTGCGGCGACGACCTCGGCACGCAGCGCGGCCTGCTGCTCTCACCGCGCCTCATCGCCGAGTTCCTGGTGCCCGAGTACCGGCGGCTGTGCGACCTCTACCGGCAGCAGGACGTGCTCATCAGCTTCCACTCGTGCGGTCACATCGAGCCGCTCTTGCCGACCTTCATCGACCTGGGCGTCACCTGCCTCAACCCGGTGCAGGCCAGCGCCAACGACCTGGCCGCCGTGCGGCAGGCCACGCAGGCGAAGCTGGCCCTGCAAGGCGGAGTGCCATCGGGCCTGCTGGTGTCGGGCCCGCCGGCGGCCATCCGGGCCGAGGTCGCGCGCTGCCTGTGGCTGCTGGGCCGCGACGGCGGCTACTTCTGCGCTCCCGACCAGGGCCTGCCCTGGCCAGCGGCGCACTATGCCGCTTACGAGCAAGCGGTGGCCGAACTGGGTGAGTACCCGCTGGCGCCGGCCGACGGGTGACCAAACCGTGTGCCCGCAACCAGAACGGCGGTCCCCAGCGCTGGGAGGCCGCCGTTCATCACCGGTGTGCCAATCGGCCGGCCGCGGAGCTGCCTAGGGTACCCCGTCGGCCATCAGACCGGCCTGCCCGGCCAAGTCGGAGAACTTGAACCACTTCACGTGGCCATCGGTGAAGGCGCAGTTCGAGCCGCTGTTGTGGCGCGTGTAGTTCTCGCTCTGCGGCGTCGTGCCGGCCGGTGGACAGGTGTGCTGGCAGACGTTGGCGTACTGCGTCTTCAGCCCCGGTCCGCAGCAGGTATGGGCCGGGTGGGCGTTATCGGCCACCAGCAACACCCAGGATGGGTTGGTGACGACGGCCAGGGCCGCCCCGTGCTGGTTCCAGCCGATCCAGTAGTTGTAGCCGTAGTTGCAGCGGCTCATGTTGGACGACCACCAGGATTCGCCGCCGGGCGGCGTGGCCGACCGGGTGAGGCCGCCGAGGCCGGATGGTGCACTGGGACAGACGTAGATCTGGGCGTTCTTGGTGTATGGGTAGACCAGGTCCTGCCACTGCACGTAGCTGCCGCAGCCATTGGGTGTGTACGTCGTCTGGCCCCAGGTAACGGCCCAGGGGAAGCGCTCGTCGTAGTCCTGGACATAGCCCAGGTAGGCCGTCGCCAACTGCTTACAGTTGGAAGAACAGCTGGACTGGCGCGCCTTCTCGCGGGCCTTGGCGAAGACCGGGAACAGGATGGCCGCCAGGATGGCGATGATGGCGATCACCACCAGTAGCTCGATGAGCGTGAAGCCACGACGGTTGTGCATCGCACTCTCCTTCCGAGACTGCGCCCAACCCTTACGCAACCGCCACACAACCGTACCAATACCCGGCGCGGCATGTCAACGTGGCGCGTGCCGCGCTAGATGACCCGAAGTTGAACGGTTCGGCCGGCCGGCGCCTACTTGGCCACGCGCCACTCCGGCACCGCCACCGGCGTGGTCGCCACCGGCCAGCTCGCGCGGTAGCGGTCCTGGTAGAGGCCGATCTCCTCGACCGGGATCGGCCGGAAGCCGACCGCGGCGAACAACGCGGCGTCCGGCTTCAGCCGGTAGTCGCCGCGGCCCGCGTCGACGAAGCCCGGATCTTGCTCGGGATACTCGCCGTTGCCGATCAGTTCGAGCTGGTTGCGGTTGCCCGTGGCGAGCGCGCCGCAGCGGTAGAAGACGTTCCGCCAGACGAAGTTGATGCCCGGCTCCTGCATCATGCGGGCGATCAGCGGATAGCGCTTCAAATACAGCTCGTTGGTGAAGAACGCGGCCGGCTGCTTCTTGTCGCGGATCCACTTCCAGACGGCATTGCCCGGGTGATAGCCGCCGCTGATGCCCTGCTTGCAGTCGATGAACAGGTTGTTGTCCATGACGTTGTCACGGCCGCTGTTCATCTGCACCGCGCCGAAGTGACCGTTGGCGCTGCGGATGAACACGTTGCCGTAGACCAACATGCCGCTGATGGCGTCGTCGAAGCGGATGGCCGCTTGCCCGTGAACCGCGGCGCCGGTGCCGGTCTTGCCGCAGTTGGTGAAGCGGTTGTGCCGGAAGATGATGCCGCGGTAGGTCGGGTTGGCGAAGATGTCGATCGCGCCCTGGTCGTCCGATTCGCGCACGGCGCTGTGGACCTCGTTGTACTCGATGACGTGGTCGTTGCCCTCGATGCGCATGATGCTGCTGGGGCAGTCGTAGATCAGGTTGTGCGCCACGCGGTTGCCCACGCCTTCGAGCTGAATGGCCGGCGTGTAGGTGCGGTCGATGCGGCCGAAGTCGTAAATGCGGCAGTTGGCCACGTAGTGTCCGCCCGGCTTGAGGGTGGCGCGGTCGCCGCCGATGACCTCGGTGGCGCGACGGCCGATGGTGTGGACGTCACAACCGAGCAGTCCCACCGCCTCGCCACCGTTGACCACGATGCCGTTGCCGGCCATGCGGCTGACGGTGCAGCCGGCGATCAGGCAGCGGCGGCAGTCCAGCAGCTCCAGCCCGTTGTAACGGCCCAGGTCGAACCGCAGTCCCTCGAAGCGGACATCGGTCACCTGGGACATGGTGACCATCGGCACCGCGGCCACGCCCACCTCGACGGTGGCCTGGGCCAGGTCAGTGGGCGGGTAGAGGTAGAGCAGACCGGTCTGGCGGTCCAGGTACCACTCGCCCGGCTGGTCGATCTCCTCGAGCAGGTTGAAGGCGTAGTACTGAATGCCCTGGCCGGTGTGCATGCCGGGTCCGCCGTACTGGTAGGCTTCGCCACAGGTGACCGTGCGCGCCGTTGGGTCGATGGCGGTGACCTTGATGGTGGCGTCGGCCCAGAGGTAGCGGAAGTAGCCGAACAGCCACGGCTCCTCGGCCTGCGTCCAGCGGGCGTGGCGGGCGTCGGCGTACTCGAACACCGACGGCGTCTTGGTGGCGCGGTTGCCCGCCTCGACCAGCTTCTTGATGCCGACGAACCCGCTGTTGGGCCAGCGGGCCAGCGTCATCGGGCGGCCGTTGACAAACAGCTCCAGGGTCGGCGGCGAGCCCGGCTGGCCGAATCCGCGCACGGCGAGCTGGCCGTAGTCGGTGACGCCCTGCGCCTTCAGGTCGCAGCGGACGACCTTACCGCGCGACTCCTCCGGCAGACGGGCCAGAATGGCCGGGTCGGTCACCGGCTGGAAGCCGGTCAGCCGTGTGCCACCGTAGAAGGTGGCCTGGCCGGGCTCCACGGCGCGCCACACTACCGGTGCCTGCGGACTGCCGGAATCCTGGTTCGCCAGCGCCAGCGTGCCGTCCACCCGGTATTCGCCGGGCAGCACGTTGACGGCGATGGCGCCGGTGGTGCCGCGCTCGCGCAGCCGTCGGACGAGGTTGCGAGCCCGCCTCAGGCTGGCCACCGGCGCCGTCTTCGAGCCGAGGCTCTGATCGTCGCCGTTCGGGGCCACGAAGACCTCGGCGGCGAAGGTCTCCACCGGTGCCACCTGGACGCGCGAGGCGGCCGGGTCACGCGCCGGGAGCCCCTTGGCGGCGCGGTCCAGTTCCTGGATGCGTTCGGCGGCCTCGGTGCGATGGACCTCGGGATAGTCGGTGGTGGCCGCGATCTTGGCATACTCCTCGCGGGCCAACTCGGGCTTGCCCTCGGCCACGCAGCTCTGCGCGGCGCGCAGGTGCGCGTAGCTGCGCAGCGCGGCGGGCGAATCCTGGTCGCCCATGACCGCGGCGCAGGCGGCGCGCACGGCCGGCCAGTCGCGGGCGGCCCAGGACTGCTGTGACTTCGCGAACGCTTCCATCAGGGCCTCCCGCCGCTCAGCGGCTGCGGCCTCGGGTGATTCGGTCACGCCGAACGTGCCCTTGTGCCGGGCGAACTCGGCCTTCACCTCGGCCTTGCTCAGCGCCCGGCGGTAGATGCGGACCTCGTCCATGAGGCCCCAGTAGTTGTGCCAGCCGTTGCCCAGGGTCAGCTCGCCGCCGATGACGAAGTCGCCGGCGAAGGTCGGCGGCATGGCAGTCGTGCCCTGGCCGTAGCCGTTCAGGTAGAGCTGCACTTGCCCGGCAGCGCGGTCACAGACCAAGGCGACATGCGCCCACTCGCCGAGTTTGAGCCCCGCCGCTGCCGAACCGCCGAGTGAGGCCACCTTGCCGGCGGCGTCGCGGTAGCAGAAGTAGTAGCCCAGGCGGCCGTTGGCGAACAAGTCGATGACCAGATAGGCGTCCGGGAAGGTGCCGAAGGCGAACAGGCGGCGCTGGTTCTGGGCGTCGGCTATGGTGAACTGCGTCGGCTTGAGCCAGGCGCTGTAGGCCCACGAGCCTTTGCCGAACCGCTGGTCGGCCGGCAGCGGCACGCGGACGATGCCCTTCGGCTGCCCGTCGAACGACAGCGCGTGACCGCTGGGTGAGACGGCCCAGGTGGCGCTGACCGTGCCGTTGAGCTGGTGGCCGGAATCGTCCTTGGCGGTGGTGCCACTGCCCTCGTCGAACGAGTAGTGCAGCAGCAGGCCCTCCTCCGCGGTGGCGCAGGCGCTCACAGCGAGCAGTAGCAGCAACGAGACCAGACGGACACGGCGCATGGATCGCTCCCGGCGAGGCCGGTGGTTTCGGCGGCCGCCGGCCACATCCTCCGGCCGCGCCATCGGCGTGCTGAGGTGCCGATGGCGCGGAGTCGACCCTCAGGTTTGCTTTGGGTCGCCGATAGAGACACAATCGACCCCAAGAAGGGTCAAACACCGCAGTGGACACGAACAGCGCCATCGACCCGCGGGTCAAGATCCGCCCGCTTGCCGACCTCGCCGCCGAGATCGCCCGCCTGCGCGCGGCGGGCCAGCGGGTGGCGCATTGCCACGGCTGTTTCGACCTGCTGCACATCGGCCACCTGCGCTACCTGCAAGGCGCCCGCGCGCTGGCCGACGCCCTCGTGGTCACCGTGACGCCCGACGTCTGGGTCAACAAGGGGCCGAACCGCCCGGCGTTCGGCGAGGCGATTCGCCTCGAGGCGGTGGCCGCGCTCGGCTGCGTCGACTACGTCGGCCTGAACGAGTGGCCCACCGCGGTCGAGACCATCGAACTACTCAAGCCGACGTTCTACTGCAAGGGCGCCGAGTACAAGGACCGGCGGACGCCCGAGATCATCGCCGAGGAGGCCGTGGCCGGCGAAGTCGGCTGCGAGATGGCCTACATCGACGATATCCGCTCCAGCTCGTCGCACCTGATCAACCGGCACCTCTCGCCATACGACGATGAGGTGACCGAGTACCTGGTGCGCCTGAGCGAGCGGCACGATGCCGCCGATGTGCTGGAGTTCGTGCGCCACGCCGGCGACCTCGACGTGCTGGTGGTCGGCGAAACGCTGATTGACGAGTACCACTATTGCCACGCGCTCGGCCGCTCGGTGCGGGCGCCGCTGGTGACCATGCGGCATCTGGCCGAGGAGCGGTTCATCGGTGGCGCCGCCGCGCTGGCCAACCACTTGGCCGACTTCTGCCGCCAGGTGACGCTGGTCAGCCAGGTGGGCGACGAGGACAACGAGGAGCAGTGGCTGCGCGGGCAACTGCAACCGGCGGTGGAGGCGAGCTTCGTGCGCAAGGCCGGGGCTCCGACCATCCTCAATCGGCGCTACCGCGAATCCTACTACGGGCAGTTCCTGTTCGAGGTCTGCTTCCTGAACGACGAGCCGCTGGTCGGCGCCGCGGCGCAACAACTGGCAGCCGAGTTGCGCCGGCAGTGCCCGCGGCACGATCTGGTCATCGTGGTCGACTACGGCCACGGCATGATGGGCTCCGAGGCCATCGGCCAGGTCTGCGAGCAGTCGCGCTTCCTGGCGCTCAACGTGCAGGTCAACGGGGCCAACCTCGGTTTCCAGACGCTGTCGGCCTATCCGCGCGCGGACTACGTGTGCCTGGCCGAAATGGAAGTGCGCCTGGAGTGCCGCAGCCGCGAGGGCGACTTGCGCACGATGCTGCCGATCCTGGCGCGGCAACTGGGTGCCGCGCGCGCAGTGGCGACACGTGGCAAGCACGGCTGCCTGGCCCATTGCGTCGAGGCCGGTTTCTGCGAGGCGCCGTCGGTGGCGCTGCAGGTGCTCGATCGGGTCGGCGCGTCGGAGGCGTTTCTGGCGGTCTCGGCGCTCTGTGCGGTACAGCAGGCGCCACTGGAAGTCCTGGCGTTCCTGGGCAATGTGGCCGGCGCCGAACAGGTGGGCCACATTGGCGGCCAGAAGGCGCTGACGAAGCTGCCCTTGTCGCGGCATGTCGAAACGCTGCTAAGGTGAGGTGGACGATGCAGAGGGTCTTGGTCACTGGCGGTGCCGGCTACGTGGGCGCGGTGCTCGTGCCGAAGTTGCTCGACGCCGGCTACGGCGTCACCGTGCTGGATTTGTACCTCTATGGCCGCCATGTCCTGGCGCCGGTCCAGGGCCACCCGAACCTCCGCGAGGTGGTCGGCGACCTGCGTGACCCGGCGGTGGTGGCCGATGCGCTCCGCGGCTGCCAGGCGGTGATCCATCTCGCCTGCATCTCGAACGATCCGAGCTTCGAGCTCAATCCCGACCTCGGCCGTTCCATCAACTACGATGCCTTCCGCCCGCTGGTCGAGGCCTCGCGGGCCGCCGGCGTGCAGCGCTTCATCTACGCGTCGTCGTCCAGTGTCTACGGCATCAAGGACGTCGACAACGTCACCGAAGACCTGCCGATGGAGCCGCTGACCGACTACTCGAAGTACAAGATGCTCTGCGAGCAGGTCCTGGCCGAGTACCAGTCGCCGGACTTCTGCTGCGTCACGGTGCGCCCGGCGACAGTCTGCGGCTGGTCGCCGCGGCTGCGGCTCGACCTGACCGTCAACATCCTGACCAACCACGCGGTGAACAACCACCGCATCACGGTCTTCGGCGGCACGCAGAAGCGCCCGAACATCCATATCGAGGATATCACCGACCTGTACGTCGATCTGCTGAGCCGGCCCGCCGCGCAGGTGGCCGGCAAGGTCTGGAACGCCGGCTACGAGAACCACACCGTGATGGAGATCGCGCAGATGGTTCGCGAGGTGGTCGGGCCGCAAGTGGACATCGTCACCACGCCGACCGACGACCTGCGCTCCTACCACATCAGCTCGCAGCGCATTCTGGACGACCTCGGCTTCGCGCCGCAGCACACCATCGCCGATGCCGCGGCCGACCTGCTGGCGGCGTTCGGCGACGGCCGGATACCGGACCCGATGACGGACATCCGCTACTACAACATCAAGCTGATGCAGGCGGTGAAGCTCACGTGACCAGCACCTCGGACCTGGCGGCGGTGGCGGCGCGGCTGCGCGGTGAGATCGTGCGCATGTCGCACCGTGGCCACGCCGCGCACCTCGGCTCGGCCCTGTCGTGCGTCGATATCCTGGTGGCGGCCTATGGTTCGGTGCTGCGCGCCGATCCGGCGCGGCCCGACGCGCTCGATCGCGACCGGCTGATCTTCAGCAAAGGCCACGCGGTGGCGGCGCTCTACGCGGCGCTGGCCTGGCGTGGCTACTTCGACCCGGCGCTGCTGGCCACCTACGGCCAGCCCGGCAGCGCCTTGCCCGAGCATCCGGCGCCCGGCTGCGTGCCCGGCCTGGAACTGGCCACCGGCTCGCTGGGCCACGGGTTGCCGGTCGGCCTGGGCCTGGCGCTGGCCGCGCGCATCCGCCGGCTCGACTACCGCGTGCTGGTGGTGGTCAGCGACGGCGAGTGCAACGAGGGCTCGGTGTGGGAAGCGGCCATGCTGGCGGCGGCGCAGCGGCTCGAGAGCCTGGCCGTGGTGATCGACTTCAACAAGTGGCAGGCCACCGGGCGCAGCCAGGAGGTGATGGCGCTGGATCCGCTGGCCGACAAGTGGACCGCGTTCGGCTGGAGTGTGCGCGAGGTGGACGGGCATGACCTCGGCGCGCTGACTGCAGCGCTGACGCCCTGGCCCGACGGCTCCGGCCGACCGCTGGCGGTGGTGGCGCACACCGTCAAGGGCAAGGGCGTCTCGTTCATGGAGGACGACAACAACTGGCACTATCGTATACCGACCGCTGACGAGGTGGCGGCGGCGTGGCGGGAGTTGGGGCTGTCGCCGGCGGAGATGGGCGCATGAGAGACGCTTTCGCCGACGAGCTGCTCGCCCTGGCCGCCGCCGATCCGCGTCTGGTGCTGCTCTCGGGCGACATCGGCAACCGCATGTTCGACCGCTTCAAGGCGGCCCACGGCCCGCGCTTCCTCAACTGCGGCGTGGCCGAGGCCAACATGACCAGCCTGGCCGCCGGCCTGGCGCTCGGTGGCCTGCGGCCCATCACCTACACCATCGCGCCGTTCGGCACGGTCCGCTGCCTGGAGCAGATCCGCGTCGACCTGTGCGGGCACCACCTGCCGGTGATCGTCGTCGGCACCGGGGCCGGCTTGTCCTATGCCGAACTGGGCGCCACGCATCACTCGCTGGACGACATCGGCCTGCTGCGAATGCTGCCGGGCATGACCGTGCTCTGTCCGGGCGACGCGCTGGAGATGCGCGCGGCGCTCCGCGCGGCGGTGCGGCACGACGGGCCGTGCTACCTGCGGCTGGGCAAGAAAGGCGAGCCGCTGGTCCATACCGAGGTGCCCGAGCTGGCCATCGGCCAGGCGCTGCCGGTGCGCGACGGCGAGCAGGTGGCGCTGATCAGTTGCGGCACCATGCTGCCGGTGGTCATCGCGGCGGCCGAGCGGCTGGCGACCGTCGGCGTCTCGGCGGCGGTGGTCAGCATGGTCACGGTCAAGCCGCTCGACGAGCTGTGGCTGGCCCAGGCGGCGGCGCGCTATCCGGTGCTCTGCACGGTGGAAGAGCACAGCCGGCTGAACGGCCTGGGCGGCGCGGTGGCCGACTGGCTGAGCGACCGGCCCGACTCGCGCTGTCGCCTGGTGCGTGTGGCCGCGCCCGACCGGTTCATCCACGAGACCGTCAAGCAGGCCGCCGCGCGGCAGCGCCTGGGTCTGACGGCCGAAGGTATCGCCGAGACGGTCCAGCAGGCGTTGGGCCAGGGGAGGCCATCATGAGGACTGTGGCGGCGGTGCTGACCGAGTGCGGTCGGCCGTTGGAGCTGGCCGAGCTGGACCTGCCCGAGCTGACGGCGGGCCAGGTGTTGGTGGACCTCACCTACAGCGGTCTCTGCCATACGCAGTTGCTGGAGGCGCGCGGCCACCGCGGGCCGGACAAGTGGCTGCCGCACTGCCTGGGCCACGAGGGCAGCGGCGTGGTCCGCGAGGTGGGCCCCGGCGTGCGCAAAGTGAAGCCGGGCGACGCGGTCATCCTGTCGTGGCTGAAGGGCTCCGGTCTGGACAGCGCCGGCATTCAGTACCGCTGGGGCGGGCGCACGGTGAACGCCGGTGGCGTGACCACTTTCCAGCGCGCCGCGGTGGTGGCCGAGAACCGGCTGACCCGGTTGCCCGCGCCGATCGACATGGCCGACGCGGCGCTGCTCGGCTGCGCCGGCGCCACCGGTCTGGGTGTGGTGCACAACGTCCTGGCGCCGGTCCACAAGGATTCGCTGGCGGTGTTCGGCACCGGCGGCATCGGCCTGTTCGCGGTGGCGGCGGCGCGGCTGCACCATTGCGAGCCGGTCATCGCGGTGGACGTGCGCGCCGACCGCGAGGCGCTGGCGCGGCGGCTGGGCGCGACGCACTTCGTGCGCGCCGACCAGGAGGACCCGGTGCTGGCCATCAGCCATCTGGTGCCCGGCGGTGTGCGCCACGCGGTGGAGGCCACCGGCCGGCCGGCGGTGATGGCGCAGGCGCTGGCCAGCGTCATGCCCCGCCGCGGCGCCGCGGCGGTGGTGGGCAACGCGCACGCCGGCGAACTGCTGACCATCGACCCGCGCGAGCTGAACCAGGGCAAGCGCCTGCTGGGCACCTGGGGCGGCAACACCGATCCCGACCGCGACTTCCCGCGCTACGCCGCCTATCTGACCAGCGGCCGGCTGGACCTGTCACCGTTGCGCGGTGACCTGTACCCGCTGGAGCGCATCAACGAGGCGCTGGACGACCTGGAGACCGGCCGCGCCGCGCGGCCGCTGATCGCCATGGGCTGAAGCGCGTGTACTTCGCATCGGATCGCCGGGAGGTACCGATGCTGCGTGCCCTGCTGCTCGCCGTCATGATCTCGGCCGCCGCGGCGCAACCGATGCCCGTGGGTGTGGACGAGGCCGGCTCGCCGAAGTGGATCACCGATGATGCGCAGGCCCAGGAAGCCTTCGAGCGCATCGGCTTCGACTTCATGATGCACCACTTCTGGACCACCGAAGAGGTGTCGGACATCGACCGGCTCGACCAGTGGGCCGCCGCACACAACCACCGCTGGCTGATCAACGGCGAGAACTCGGCCGTCAGCCGCATTCATGCCGACCCGGCCGTCTACCGCCGGCCGGGCGGGTTCTGGCAGCCGCCGAAGGCGTACGTCGAGCGGTGCCTCGCCTCGCCGCGGTTCCTGGGCTTCTGCTTCGATGAGTGTGAGCACTGGATCTGCAACGGCACCTGGGTGACCGTGGGCCGGCCCTTCGAGCCCCACTTCTTCGACGCCGAAGGGCTGGGCCTGGCCGACGCCTACGCGGGCAACCTGGAGAACTTGCAGCGGCTGATGGCGCGTGTATACCCCGGCTTCGCCGAGCGCGCGCGGCAGACCGGCGCTTCACCGATCGTGGGCACAGAGGGGGTGCTGCCCATCCTGCACCACCTGTTCGCCCGCGCCGGGCTGGTGCAGATGCCGAAGCTGCTGAAGGAGACGATTACACCGGTCACGCTGGCGATGACCATGGGCGCCGCTAGGGAGTACGGTGTCCAGCACTGGACCTCCATCGACCTGTGGGGCATGGGCAAGTATCCGGGCCACACGCCCGAGGAGTTGCGCTCGGCACTGCTGCTCTCCTACTGGACCGGCGCCGAGCGCACCTACATCGAGAACTTCGCCTATCGCGGTAGCCTGTACTCGGTGCAGGACGGCCACGTGACGCTCTCGCCGCATGGCGAGGCGACGCGGCAGTTCATCGCCGACTACCTGCCGAAGCACCCGCAACGCGTCCGCTTCGCCGACTTCCGCCCACAGATCATCATTGTGCGCTTCCCCGACACCGACTGGGGCCAGACCGAGCTGCCCTGGATCCGGCCGAACCTCTACGGCGCGCGCAACCTGCTGCCCGACCCCGACACCCGCAACCAGCTGAAGATCTGGCACGTGATCTCGCATGGCACCATCCCGCTGCGCGGGCTCAACTACAACACGCCATTGGGCATTCCCTATCGCGTGCTCTTCCCGGCCAACAACGTGGCGGTGTACGATCACCGCGCCGCCGATCCGTCCTTGTTCGCCGCCGCGCGGCTGGTGTTCCTGACCGGCAAGCAGGTTGAGCCCGAGTGCCTGGCCACGCTGCGCAGGCTGGTGCCGCGCGGCCTGACCGTGGTCACCACGCGCCGGCTGGCGCCGCCCGAGTACAACCGCGTGGGCCAGCAGGGCTACGGCCTCTACCACCGCGGCCACGGGCGCTGGATCGTCTGCGACGACGTGACCCTCCCGGCGGTGCGCGCGCTGCTAGCGCCCGAGCTGGGCCGGCCCGACGAGCTGCGGTACGTGTTCGGCGACCAGGAGGTGGTATTCACCACACCGGTGGCGCCCGACCGGCTCGAGGTGCGCGTGGCGCCGCTGGCCGCCGCGCCTGGGTAGCGCAGGTCTGCAGCCTGCGGTCTGACTTCGCCGCACACCAGCCATAGCGCCGGCACAGGCCGGAGGCCTGTGCTACCCGCCCAGCGACCGCCCTGAGCAGGCGCTCGGGCCCCGCGAGGTGGTATCCTGTGGCCGAGGAGTGAACGATGGTTGGTCCGACCATACTGCTGATGCTGACCGCCGTGGCCACGCAAGCCGCCGACGTGCCTCCGGGGGCCGCGGCGCCGGGCTATAGCAAGTGCATCATCTGGGAGCGGCCGGTGGCCGAGGACGTGGCGCCGGGCAAGAACGGCGCTCACAAGTGGTTCAGCGGCCAGTGGTACGCCAAGCCGCCGTCGCTCGACCACTACGCGACCCGCGATGGGCAACTGGTCATCAAGCAAGGCGGCGACCTGGTCAGCACTTCGCGCGACTTCAGCGGCGGCAAGCTGCCGCTGCTGCCGGGCTGTGACGGCTTCTACGTCGAGTTCGAGGTGCGGCTGTCGGGCCAGGACGCCGACTACTTTCCCGCGGTCTGGCTGATGCCGGCCGAGCACAGCGGTCAGCAGCTCGACCAGTACCGCGACCTCTATCCAAACGATCCGGTCGGGTTCGAGCGCTGGATGGAACTCGACGTGGACGAGGGCGGCTTCGGCCCCGGTCTGACCGGTACCGTCCACAGTTGGTGGGGCATCTGGGGCAAGAACGGTGGCTACCAGCACCAGCAGAACCCGAACAACGTGTCCAAGGTGGCCCTCGACCGGAGCCAGCCGCACGTGTTCGGTGCCAGCTACGAGCCGGGCCGCAAGACGGTGACCTGGTGGGTGGACGGTCAGCGCCAGATGAGCGCCACTGAGCCGTATGTGCCCGACGTGGCGGCGCGGCAGAACTTCTACCTGATCATGGGCGCGCAGACGCACGGCAAGCAAAAGCCTTACGAGCTGATCATCAGCGGCGTCCGCGCGTTCGTGCCGCCGACGTCCAAGGTGCCCGAAGTGCCGCTCGGCTAGCTCGACGCCCTGGAGGGCGGCGCCGGGCGGAGCGGGGTCGGAGGTGCGCGATGCGTAGCTGCGCGTGGTGTGGCTGGTTGCTGGCCCTGATGGTGCCTGCGGTGCCGGCGGCCGAGAGCGGCCTGGTTGGTCACTGGCGGTTCGACGGCGTCGAGGGGGCCACCGTGCCGGACCGTTCGCTGCTGGGCAACCACGGGCGCAACGAGTTCGGCACCGTTCGCGCTGAGCGGGCCGGCTCGTCGCTCGAGCTCGACGGGCTCGGCGCGGCGGTCGAGGTGCCACTCCAGAAGCCCCTGGGCATCACCAACGCCGTCACGGCGGTCTGCTGGGTGCGGGCCACGCAGCTCCGCCACAACACCGTGCTGTTCGGCATCCCGAACGCCACGGAGTCCTGGACCACGCCGGTGTTCGGCATGTATCTGGCCGACCAGCAGGTGGTCTGGGGCCTGTGGTTCAAGGCGCCGCACGGCAAAGCGCTGGTGACCAGCCCGGCCGCGCTGCCTGCGAACGTCTGGGTCTGCCTGGCGGGCACCTACGACGGCACGGTGTCGCGGCTCTACCTCAACGGCGACCAGGTGGCCGAGCAGGCGGCGCACGGCGATCTGCTGTTCGGCGACCAGCCGCTGCTGATCGGCCGGGGCCGCGGCGCCAAGCCGTCGCTGCGCGGCCGGCTGGGCGAGCTGCGCGTGTACAACCGCGCGCTGACCGCCGCCGAGGTGAAGGGGCTGTTCGACCAGACCCAGGTCGGCTACGACCTGACGCCGCCGGTCATCGAGCGGCATCGCGATGGCACGGTACTGGTGGAGACCCACGGCAACAGCCCCGCGTCGGAGCGACCATGGCGGGCGCGCCCGACGCGGCTGCTGGAACTGCTCGACGGCTACCAGCCCGGCCGCAAGACGGTGCCGGTGAACCGCTACGGCGGGCGGACCGACCAGCCGGCCGAGGCAGCCACCGGCTACTTCACGACGAAGAAGCTCGGCCGCCGGCACTGGCTGATCGACCCGGAGGGGCGGCGCTTCTATCATGTGGCGGTGAACGCGGTGCGCGAGCCGGCCAATCTGGCGGCCAACTTCGGCACGCCGGAACGCTGGGCCGAGACGGTCACCGCGCAGTTGCGCGAGGCCGGGTTCAACGGCCTGGGCAACTGGCAGACGCCGCGCGTCACCGCGGTGGCGCAGCCGCTGGTCTGGGTGCGGCGCCACGACTTCATGTTCGCTTTCGCGCGCGAGAAGAAGCTGGTCGAGGCGGCCGCCGGCACGCAGGGCTTCCCCAATCGTGTCATGCCGGTGTTCCACCCCGAGTTCGCGGCTTTCTGCGACCGCTACGGCCGCGAACTGGCCACCACGGCGCAGAACCCGTACCTGCTGGGCATCATGACCGACAACGAGTTGCAGTGCCCGGTCGACCTGCTCGACCGCTGCCTGGCGCTCGACCCGGCCAACCCGGACACCAAGGGCAACCGCGCGGCGGCCGAGGAGTGGCTGGCCAAACACCAGCAGGCGACCGGCCGCAGAAGCGTCTCGCTGCGCGACCGGTACCAGTTCATCGCCTATGCCTTCGAGCGGTACTACCGTGTCGTCCGCCAGGCGGTGCGCAAGTACGACGCGCACCACCTCTACCTGGGCTCGCGCCTGAACTACCACCAGGGCGAGTTCGACAATCCCTGGCTGTGGCAGGCGCTGGCGCCGTACCACGACGTGGTCTCGGTCAACTACTACAGCGAATGGGGTCCCGATCCCGAGCATCTGGCGCAGTGGGAGGCGTGGGCCGGCCGCCCGATCCTGGTCACCGAGTGGTATGCCAAGGCGATGGACGTGCCGGGCCTGGCCAACACGCACGGCGCCGGCTGGCTGGTGCGCACGCAGGAGGACCGGGCGCGGTTCTACCAGCACTTCACACTCGGCGCGCTGGAGACGCCGAACATCGTCGGCTGGCACTTCTTCAAGTACCTGGACGACCCGTCCACCTCGAAGGCGCTCGACTCCGCCGGTGGCGCCAACAAGGGCTTCTGCGATGTCGAAGGCAAGCCTTACGCGCCGCTGCTGGCGCGCGCGCGCGCGGTCAACCGCGAGGTGTACGCGTTGCTCGACTTCTTCGACGCGCGGTAGCTCGGCGCGACCAGATGCAATCAGGATTGCGTCTGGTGCTACCAGAGGCCATTCTGCCGGCCTGAAGTCGCGGAGCTACTGGCCGGCAGGGGTCGAGCGCGCCTGCGTCGTCGCGGCCGACGTGGTGGCGCCGTGCCGGCTGACCGAGGCGGGCCAGACGGTTGAGTTCATCGGCCGGCCCACACTGGCGGAGCGGCTCGGACGGCGCTGAGCCGGTGGGCCGCGCTGGGCCTCAAGTTGAACGCGGCGATCAGCGGGCCGGACGGCACCGAGTCCGTGGCCGCTACTTCACCGGTCCCGGCACCACCACCTTGACCTCCACCGGTGCGGTCACCTGGTAGCTGCCGTCGGCCTGCCGCGCGACGCTCACCGCATACGGCCAGATGACCTCGTCGCCGACGCCGTAGTCGTAGACGGTGAACCACGAGCCGACCGGGAACTCCTTGGCCAGTTGGTCCTTCTTCGCCGTCGGGCAAGCGTCGGCATCGAGGTGGGCCGCCGTGGCGTGGCGCACCTCGGCCAGGCGGTAGTCGGTGGTGCCGGCGGCGTTGATCAGGCGGGCGCCTTCGTAGTAGCCGTGGCCGTGCAGCACGAACGGCGTGCCGGTGAGCACCTGCTGGTCGTTGGTGCCGGTGACCTGGCCGGTGCCGACCACCGGGTCGTCGGCCAGTTGCAGTTCGGCCCCGTCGGTCGTGGCGGTGGCCGCCAGCACCTTCGCGGCCACTCTCCGGCGGCCGTTGACCAGGTGGATCACCGCGCCGACCATCGCCGCCGGCCGCGGTGGCGCGGGCGTGATGGTGATCGACGGTTTGGCGCGGTCGAGGCGAGCGATGCGGCCGCGGTACTCCGGCTGCGCGAGCGTGAGGCCGAACTGGCCACGCGATAGGCGCGTGCCGCCGATCAGCGTCATGGTCACCGGCGCACCGTCGCGCTCGCCATAGAGGCCGAAGCGGCCGGCGAAGCGGAAGTCGCCTTCGGCGGTGCGCTCCACCGTCGGGTCGGCGGCGGCGAAGACGGTGTCGACGCGCGTGGCCGTGCGCAGGCGCGCGGCCACGGCGCCAAAGCCCGCTTCGTCGGTGCCGCTCAGCGCCAGCGGCGTGGCCTCCTGGATCACCGGGTTGCCGCGGTAGCTCTCCAGCAGGCTGACCACCTGCGAGCGGGCCGGCAGCTCGCCGCGGTGGTGCAGCATCAGCCATTTCATCTCATAGGGCGAGCCGCCCGAGGCCGCCTTGCCGTCGCAGACGTTGACCTCCATCGGCTGGTCGCCGGCCCGCGCCGACAGCGAGGTCAGGCGCAGGTGCAGCCCGTCGCCGGTCTTCAGGGCCCAGTCAGCGTGCCACGGCTGCTCGGCGCGGCCTTTCTGCACGTTGTAGAGATGCGCGAAGACGAAGTTCTCACCGCGCCAGCCATAGGAGACGTGCTTGCTGCAACCGTTGGCCGCCAGCCACTTCTCATCGGCGTAGGGCACGTCGGGTCCGGCGAGGGTGCCGCTGCGCTGCGCCTTGAGCGTCAGGCCATGCGTGGTGAACTCGCCTTCCTGGCCGTGGAACGCCCACCAGTGGTCCTTGCCGCCGCTGAGCCGGTAGACATCGAGCGTGTACGAGTGGTCGGCGTCGACGTCGACCAGCGCCAGCAGGCGGCGCTGCCAGTGATCGGGCGAGCCGGGGCTCAGCCGGCCGTCGCGCCCCAGGCTGGCCACAGTGGTGGCGCGGGCCTCGGTCAGGTGGACCGGCCCGGCCTCGGCGAACAGCTCGCAGCGGCCGACCTGCGTGAGTTGCGGGAACTGCCGCGCCAGGTGGTGGCTCGACCACGAGTATTCCCACCAGCCCCAGTTGCGCGGATAGCCCATGTGGGTCAGCAGGACGCCCTGATGGGCCTGATAGCCGATGTCGAGCAGGTCATCCTGGTTGTGTCCGCGGGCCATGCCGTAGCGCAGCCAGAAGGCGCGCTTCGCGTCGCCCTGGCCGCCGCGCAGAATGGCCACGCCGTAGCCGTCGTGCAGCGAGCTGGCGTCGTTCCAGGTGTCGGGCCACTTGGCCGCCGCCGCCTCGACCTGCGCGCGCGTGAACGGGAACCCGGGCGAGGGTTGCCAAGCCGGGCTGCGCGCCAGGGCCCAGGCGAACTTCGGCTCGCCGAAGAGCTGGTAGGCGTGCTCGAAAGCGGCGAAGTCGGCGTCGTGGAAGGTGATCTTGGGCAGCTTCTGGTACTGCGGCCAGCCGCCGCCGTCGCCGATCTGCGGGAACGAGCGGTCGATGGTGACGCTGTCCATGCAGAAGTCGAAGACGTTGCGATAGCGCCGCGACTTGCTGAGCGCGGGGTATTTGCTCTCGGGGTAGATCTCCGGGCGCAGTTGGCGTAAGTGCTCTATCGACGCGATGATCGGCCCGAGGGCCGTGACGTGCATGCTGTTGTAGCCACCGGTTGATTCGTAAGGGGCGCCGTCGCGGTAGAAGCCGTTGGGCACGAACACGCGCATCTTGCCTTCGCGGTCGTAGAGCCAGTCCATGAACTCGGCGCCGCGCCGGTAGTTCAGCACTTCGGCCGTGCGGGCGAAGGCGCGCTGATGGAACGGCTCGTTGGAGTCGATGGCGCCATCCATGGTGCCCTGCATCCAGACGGCGAACAGGTTCTCCTCGATGAAGCGGCGCACGTCCTCTGCGGTCTTGACCGCGAAGCCACGTCGTTGCAGGAACGGCACGATCTCAGTGTCGCGGGCCAGGTCGGGCCAGAGCAGATCGTAGCTCTCCGCGTAGGTCCACAGGTAGCTCGGCTGGTCGATGGGGTAGACGGTGAAGCCGGAGTGCGCGAGGTAGGGCCCGCTGCTGAACAGTCGCGGGCCGACACGCGGCGCGAACGAGAAGTCGTTGTGGTGCCGGTGGTTGGTCATGGTGGCCAGATAGGCGTGTTCCACCGCCAGGCGGCACATGGCCACCAGCGCCTTGTGCAGGTAGCGCACGTCGCCGGTGGCCGCATACGAGCGCGCGCAGACCGGCGCGATGGACAGGAAGTAGTGGCAGTAGCGCTGGCTCAGCTCGGCGATGAAACCGTAGCGCTCGCCGTTCTGGACGTAGCCGGCGCCGAGGCCGTCGTCGCAGAACGGACCACTGGTGAAGTCGCCGGCGGCGAAGTTGTTGCTCGGGTAGCGCTCGTGGCCCACCGGGCACTCGATCTGCCAACTCAGCGGCAGGTCGACCGGCTTGATCCACGGGTAGTAGGCCTGCTTCCGGTAGATCTCGGTGCCGTGCACGGGGCAGCCGTGGCTGACGTTGACCCAGTGCCAGCGCGGGATGGTGCTGTCGGGTTGCAGGTCCCAGAGCTCGTCATCGCTCCGATTGACGAACGCCGCACCGCCGCCGGGGGCGGCCTGCGGGTTCTTCACCAGGGCGTTGGCCGGTGTGACGGTGACGCCGTCCTTCAGCTCGGGCAGCGCCTCGCCCAGCGGCCAGCGGCGGGGCAGTTGGACGCTCTTGAGTTGGCGAGCGGCGCGCAGGTCGTCGTACGACCAGATGGGCAGCGTGATGGTCACCGGGCCGTCGGGCAGGGCGAAGACCAGGCTGGCGCCGGCCGACCGCGCGGTGGCCCGGAAGTAGTACCTGCGCTGATCGTCCTTGGCGGGCAGGCGCGTCTGGTCGAGCAGCTTGATGCCCTCGGGCACCTGCACGGCGACGGCCGGTGCCGCCTGCGGCACGCGCAGGATGACCATGAACAGGCGGTCGACGCCGACCACGTCGGGCGCGTAGATGACTCGCGGGTCGGGCTTGGCCTCGTCGGCGGTGGCCATGAGCAAGGGCAGCGTCAGGAGGGTCAACGGCAGCAGGTCGCAGCGCATGAGCGGCCTCCGGTTGCGCGCAGAGCGTAGCAGATGCCGGGCCGGAGCGCCAGCGGATTGCCAGGTCAGTTTGACACGGTCCGGGGCCGATGACTATAATCCGCGAGTTTGACGGGGTCGAAGAGGCGATGCAGCGCATGGCCGACGCAGCCAACCAGGCGATGGCAACCGATGAACTGGTCTGGCGCACGCATCCGGCCGCAACGCAGCCCGGCAAGGCTGTCGCGGTGCTGGCCTACGTGGCCGCCGCGGGGGTGGCCGTGCAGGTCTGTTTCGGCACGCTCTGGATGACCGCCATCGGCTTGCTGGTGCTGGTCGTCGCGGCCCAGGAGTTCCTGTTCGTCACCACCTGTCGGGTCAACGACACCGGCGTCGAGCGCCGCGGCCTGTTCGGCGTCCAGCGGCTCACCTGGTCGCAGGTGCGCGCCGTGCATCGTGGGCCCGATGGCGTCAAGTTGAGCACGCTGGCCCGGGCCGGCTGGCTCGAGCCATACCGGGGGGTGTACCTGCCTTGTGGCGACCGGTGCGACGAAGTGCTCGGTTGGGTGACGCGCCACGTGGCCGGTGCGGCCGATCCAGAGGAGGTGCCCGGTGCTTCCGGACGCGCAGCCTGAGCCCTTGGATCCGCAAGCTGTGGCGCAGGCGATCTGCGACCGGGGTCTGGCGGTGCCGGCCGTGCTGTTCCTGGAGATGCACCGGCCGCTGGCCCACCTGGCCTCGCAGTTCCTGATTGTCGGCACGCCGTTCCTGGCGCCGCTTCTCGGCCTGGAACGGTTTGCGCAACTACGTCGGCTCCTGGCGGAGCCCGAATGCTACGCCGCCTTCATCGCGGCGGTTGAGGCGCGGGCCGGTGCCGCCGAAGAGAGGGCCTGAATGGAATACGCCAACCCCGCGTCGTATGTCCTCCTGCCGTTGCTGACCATCGGCATCCTCTACTGCATTTGGCGCGCCAACCGGGGCCATGAGCTGTACATCCGCCGGGTGCCGGGCGTCGACGCAATCGACGAGGTCGTCGGTCGGGCGGTCGAGTTGGGCCGACCGATGCTGTTCAGCGTCGGCTTGGGCGGCATCGACATGACCACGCTGCAGGCCATCAGCGTGATTGGCCATGTGGCCAAGCTTGCGGCGCGCTTCCGCGCGCGGGTGATCGTGCCGGTGGTCGAGCCGATGCTCATCCCCGTGGTGGAAGAGGCCGAGCGCGAGGCCTATGCGACGCAGCGGGCCGAGGAAGCGTTCGACCCGAACGACATCCGATTCCTCTCCGGCGAGCAGTTCGCCTACGCGGCTGGTGTGGTCGGCATCATGCACCGCGAGCGGATCGGCGCGACGTTCTTCTTCGGCACCTTCGCCGCCGAATCGCTGGTCATGGCCGAGAGCGGGCAGGTGGTCGGCGCGGCACAGATCGCCGCCACACCCGATTCCAACCAAATCCCGTTCTTCCTGGCCACCTGCGACTACACCATCATGGGCGAGGAGTACTACGCCACCACCGCGCTGCTGAGCGGTGATCCGGTGCTCAAGGGCAGCCTCGTCGGGCAGGACTGGGGCAAGCTGCTGCTCCTGGCGCTGATCCTGATCGGCGTCGTGCTGACCACCGCGCTCGGGCCGGAGCACTTTCTGGTCCGCCTCTTCCAGGCCGCCAAAGGAGGCGAATGATGCCGCCCAAACCACCGTACCCGCCTGGCCTTGGCGAGGAGTGGTTGACCCGCAACGTCTTCACGGCCTTCCACGGCGCCTGGTTCTGGCTCGCGCTGATTGCGGTCGTCGTGCTGTTCTTCGGCACCTTGGCGCTGATGCAGAGCCTCGGTTCGGCGCAACGGCGCCACTTGACCGTCGCCTGCACCTTCGTCGCCGGCCTGTTCTACACGTTCACCTTCTTCCTGCCGGCCAAGGTCAACTACCTCAAGTCGTATGAGCAGCCGCTCGGCAGCTTCCTACTGGTCATGACCGGCTTCACCATCGGCCTGGGCGTGTTCAACCTGTTGTTGGTCCACGGCGGCACCTTGCTCCGCGCGCGGCCCGGCTGGGTCAACAGCCTGGCGTTCTTCATCGGCTTCGTGGGCATGACGGTGTTCGGCCTGTGGAACACCCAACTGCCCGAGGGCGCCGACCCGCACCGCCTGCCGCTGGCCGCGGCCGCGTTTCAGGTGCTGTTCAAGGGCTTGTTGACGCCACTGCAATCGACGACTTTTGCGCTGCTCGGCTTCTTCATCGTCTCCGCGGCCTACCGGGCGTTCCGGATCCGCTCGGTGGAGGCCGGACTGATGACCGTGGTGGCCTTCGTCGTGATGCTCGGGCAGGTGCCGCTGGGCCAGTTGCTGACCAGTTGGCTGCCGGCCACCGGCGTGCTCTCGTACCTGCGCATCGAGAACGTCACCAACTGGCTGTTGACGGTGCCGAACACGGCGGCCACGCGCGGCATCATGTTCGGGTCGGCCATCGGTGGGTTCGCCTTGTCGTTGCGCGTCTGGCTGTCGCTGGAGCGCGGCAGCTACTTCAGCAAGGAGTACTGAGCCATGCTGCCACTCCTGGTGAAGCTGCGCCAGATTGACCGCCGCGTGATCAGCGGGCTGGTCATGCTGGTCCTGGTGACACCGCTGGTCTTCCGGCTGCACCTGCCGGTGGTCGAGTTCCCGGCCACCGTGCAGCTCAAGGAGACCATCGACGCGGTGCCGCGCGACAAGCTGATCGTGCTGGCGATGGACTGGGACAGCTCCACGCGCGGCGAGTGCGGGCCGCTGACCACCAGCGTGATGGACTACCTGATGCGCGAGAACCGGCCGTTCGCCATCTTCTCGTTCATGCCGCAGGGCCCGGAGCTGTCACAGCAGATTGCCGAACACCTGGCCAAGCGCTACGGCAAGAAGTACGGCCAGCACTGGCTCAACTGGGGCTTCAACCCGAGCTACGCCACCACGCTGATGGCGATGATGAACGACCTGCCGGGCACGCTGAAGACGGACATCCGCAAGGCCGACTTGCGATCGCATCCGCTGATGGCCGGCGTCCACACGCTCAAGGACGTCGGCCTGATCTACGAAGTCACGGGCACTGGCCTGCTCGACGTCTACATCCAGTACTGCGGCGGCGTACCGATGGCCCACGGCTGCACCGCGGTGATCGGGCCACAGCAGTACAACTACCTGCAGTCCGGCCAGATCAAGGGCTTGCTCGTCGGGCTGGGCGGCGCGGCGCAGTTCGAGAAGGTCAGCGGCTTCACCGATGACGCCGGCCGGCCGGGCGGAGTGGCGACGCAGCGGATGGGTTCGCAGTCGCTGGGCCACTTGCTGGTCATCCTGCTGATCATCCTGGGCAACCTGGGCGTCTGGGCCACCCGCAAGCTGGGCCTGTCCGAGACGCCGGTGGAGGTGGCGCCATGACCTTCGCAGCCGACAGTGTCAACCTGGTGACCACCTGGGTCGGCGCCATCGCGACCTTGGCCATCTTGTCGGTGGTGCTCAAGGAGAACCCGTTCTACCGGTTCTTCGAGCACCTGTTCATCGGCGTGGCCACCGGTTTCGGGATCGTCACCGTCTGGCGTGACGCGCTGAGCGAGAAGTGGTGGCAGCCGCTGTGCGAAGGGCACTGGTACTGGGTGCTGGCGCCGTTGGTGGCCTTGCTGTTCTATGCGGTCTACATCCCGAAGTACGCCTGGTTCAGCCGCTTCATCGTCAACGTGATGCTCGGGCTGGGCGCCGGCGAAGCGTTCCGCGGCTTCGCCAGCCAGGTCTTCCCGCAGGTGGCCAGGTCGTTCCTGCCGATTGTGCCGAGCGGCAAGACCAGCCTGGCGCTGGCGTTGAGCAACCTGGTCTTCGTGGTCACCTTGCTGGCGGTGATGACCTACTTCTTCTTCAGCTTCCGCCACAACAACAAGCTGGTCACGGGCACGTCGCGGCTGGGGCGCTGGCTGCTGATGGTGGCTTTCGGCGCCATCTTCGGCAGCACCGTCATGGCCCGCTTCTCGCTGCTCATCGACCGCCTCCAGTTCCTGCTCGGCGACTGGCTGCACCTGGTCAAGTAGCGGCCGGTCCGGCCCGGAGTGTCGGTTGCCAAGCGATGAGGAGATCGACCGAGCCCTGGGTTCGTTGCGCGGCCGCGCCGATCTGCAGCGGCTGTTCGGCGCGGGCCTCGGCTGGGTCGCAGGTGACGGTCTGCCGGTGGTGGCGATGGTGCCCGGCACCGACTTCGCGGTGCTGTACTGCGCGCTACCGACCGCTGACCTGCGCCCCGCCGATGAGCGCGCGGCGGTCAACGCCTTGCTCGGCCGGCACCCCCACGGACTGTACGCGTGCAGCAACGCCGACGGTGACTGCTGGCACCTGATCTGGCCCGAGTACCCGCAGCGGCATCCCTCGCGCTGGGTCCTCCACCGTCTGGCGCTCCACGGCGCATGGGCGGCGGACGCGCTGTCTCTGCTGGGCCGGCTGACGGCTGGCGCGCCGACCGTGGCCGCTGTCGAGCGGGTCTGCCGCGCGGTCTTCGACCCGGCTGACCTGGCGGCGCAGTTCGCCGCCGAGTGCGCGCCGCCGGACGACGAGGCCTTCCGCGCCGGCCGCTGCGGGCGCTTCCCACTGGTCGCCCGCGAGCACACGCCGTACGACCAGACCGTGGCCGTCGACGCCGAGGTGCTGGCGCGGCCCGTGGAGCTCGGACCGGGTCGCGAGGCGGCCGGGCGCTACTACACGCCGAAGCTGGTGGCCACGTTCATGTGCCGCGAGGCCCTCAAGGCCTGGCTGTCCGGCCCGTTCGGCGTCGAGCCGGCCCGCCGGCTGGTGGATGACCGCGACCCGAGCGGCGTGCCGGCCAAGCCGGTGCTGACCGCACTGCGCGGGCTGCGGGTCTGTGACCCCGCTTGTGGCAGCGGCGCCTTCCTGGTGGCCATGATGCAGGAGCTGGTCGACCTGCGGCAGCTCCTTGGCGATGGCGCTGACGTGGCGGCGCAGGTGGTAGGCGAGTGCCTGTCCGGCACCGACCTGGACGCCGCGGCCGTGGCGGTGGCGCAACGGCGCCTGCGTCTGGCCGCCGGCGTGACTGCGCCGCTGGGCACCGGTGACGGCCTGATGGGTGGCCCGCCGCCGGCGCCGTTCGATGTGGTCGTCGGCAACCCGCCCTATGTGCGCCACGAGCGCCTCGACAGCGCCTACAAGGCGCGGCTCCGCCAAGCCTATCCCGAGGTCGACACCGGCAGTGCCGACCTGTACGTGTACTTCCTGGCGCTGGCCCAACGGCTGCTGAAGGCCGACGGGGTGGGCTGCCTGATCACCGCCAACCGCTGGCTGCGCGCGGCCTACGCGGCCAAGCTGCGCGCGCTGCTGGCGCAGCGGTCGGCCTGCCGTCTGGTGGTCGACTTCGGCGAGGCGCCCGTCTTCGACGACGCGACCGTGGCGACGGCGGTAGTGCTCTGGCAGCAGCGGCCGCCGGATGGGACGCCGACGCGCCGTGTGAACGTGCGCGACTGGCCGGCCTGCCTGGTCGACGGCCTGACCGATCACGTGGCGGCACTGCGGTCGGCCTCGCCGCGCCCGGCGCGGCGGCCGACGGTGGGTGTGCCGCTCAGCGAGTATGCGGCAGGGCGCCTGTTCCGCGGCGTGGTCACCGGCTGCAACGACGCCTTCGTCCTCGACGGGCCGGGCCGGCAGCGCCTGCTGGCGCAGGACCCGGCGGCTGAGCAGTGGCTCTGCCCGGTGCTGCGTGGCGACGATGTGCGCCGCTACGAGACCCACTTCCGCGAGCGTTACTTGCTGCGGTGTCCGCAGGGCTGGGACCAGTCCGGCGCCGAGGTGGTGTTGCGACACCTGGCGCCCTTTCGCGCGCGATTGACACCCAAGGCTGCGGCCGCCGAGCCGGGTCCGGGGCGGAAGCCCGGCCGTTACGCCTGGTGCGAATGGCAGGATGCCGTGGCCTACCTGGACAGCTTCGCGGCGCCGAAGCTGCTCTATCCGGACATCAGCCGCACCTGCCGGTTCGTCCTGGACGACACCGGCTGCCTGGGGCTCAACACCACGTACCTGATCGCCGGTGCCGACTGGTACCTGCTCGGCGTGCTGAACTCGGCGGCGGTACAGGACCACCTGCGCGAGTCGTGTTCGGTGCTGGGCGATGCGCACCATGGCGGGCGGCTGCGGTTCTTCAGTGTGCATCTGAACCGCGTGCCGGTGCCAGAGGCGGGCGAGCGCGACCGCCGAGACGTGGCAGACCTGGCGCAGCAGGCCCAGGCGCTGTGCGGGCAGCGGCGGCGCCAGATCGAAGCCTGGTTCGCCGTCGCCGGTGGCGCGACGGCGCAGTCGCACAGCCGCAATGCGCTGGAGGAGCCCTGGCGGCTGACGCTCGACGAGTGCGTGCATCTGGCCCGCCGGCAGCGGCTGAACGGCGCGCCGGCGCAGTTGGCGCGGCTGCGCGACGAGACGGCCGCGCTGACGGCGTCGGCGGAGGCCGTCAGCGGCGAGCTCGACCAGCGCGTCGCCGCGCTCTACGGTCGCTGAAGCAGCGCAGGTGCGGCGCGCCGGGCCGCGAACCCAAGGGCGGGAGAGGCACCATGCGGGCGCTCTGGGCCATCGCGCTGGTACCGCTGGCCATCTGGGCCGCGGGCGACGTCGAGCCGATCGGCTCGTTCGAGAGCGACGCCGACATGCCCTTGGTGGCCGGTGGCGCGCGCATCAAGCGCGTGGTCGAGCACGCCACCGACGGCCAGTGGGCGCTCGAGGTGGTCTTGCCCGGCGCCGAGCGCGACACCTGGCCCGGCGTGCTGCTCTACGGCGGCGCCAAGCCCGACTGGTCGCAGCGCGACTGCCTCCTGTTCGACGTGTACCTGGCCGGCGAGGCGCCGGTCTCGCTCGGGGTGCGCCTCGACGCCGGTGACAAGACCGCCTGGGACAGCCTCGATCTGCGCCCCGGTTGGAACCGCGACGCCGCGGTGTCCATCCGCGGACACGCCGGCGAAGTCGACCTGAAGCGCGTCAAGAGCATCCTGATCTACAAGGGCAAGCCGCGTCAGGACATCACGCTGTACGTCGACCGACTGCGTTGGGGGCACCTTTAGCAGCGGTTGCTGCGCGTGGTGCACCGCGAGACGCGGCCACGACCGACCCCCACCGCGGCCCAGCGCCAGGCCGGCTTCATCGCCTTCGCGCGCCCGTGGATGTCGTTCGTGTTCCCGACCGCGCGGCCGGACACCGAGACCGACGGCCTACGGCTGTTCAGCGCCCAGGGGCAGACCGAGCCGACGGCGCTGAGCATCTACGCCCTGCGCGACCTGCCCGGCGTGCGTGTCACCATGGGCGCGCTGCGCGGCCCCGACGGCGCGGTCTTGCCCGCGGAGGCGTGGTCGATCCAGCAGATCGAGCACCTGAGCAAGCGCCTGGCCTACTCAGGTGACCGCTACGTGGTCGACATGCCCACCTGGCTGGCGCCGCACGCGGCGCCGGTGGGCGTGGCCGCCGACCGCACGCGCACGTTCCAACTCAGCCTGGCCACGCCCGCCACGGCCGTGCCGGGGCTCTACCGCGGCCAGGTGACGGTGACGGCCGGCGACGAGCGGCGCGAGGTGCCCTTGACCGTGCGCATTCTGCCCTTCAGGCTGCCGGAGTTGCCGGGCTACCTCTACGGCGAGTACTACCGGCTGATGGGCCGCTACACCGACACGGCGGCCAAGGTGCGGGCCGACCTGGCCGACATGCGGGCGCACGGCATGACCTCGATCGGCCTGTGCATCGGCGTGGACCCGCGCAGCTACACGGTCGAAGGCGACCAGGTGCGGTTCCACTTCAGCGGTGACACGCCGTTCGAATGGGTCCTGACCGCCTACCGCGAGTTCGGCTTCCCGTCACCACTGGTGCTGCTGTCCGACTCCGGGCAGGATGCCTGCGCGGCCGCGGGCCTGAAGGTCACCGAGCCGCGCTTCGAGCGCCTCTACGTCAACTTCCACCTGGCTTTCGCCCAGGCGCTCAAGGAGCGTGGCTGGCCGGACATCTACATCCAGCCCGTCGACGAAGCCGGCTGGCAGTCGCGTGAGGTGCAGTTGCACAACATCCGCCTGCTGCGGCTGCTGCACCAAGCCGGCGTCAAGACCGAAGTGGACGGCCCGCCCGACCGCTTCCTGCACGAAGAGGCCGGACCGTTCGCCGCTATCTGGTGCTGCAACGGTCGTATCGGCCCGCAGGAAGTGGTCGACCGCGCGCGCGCCGCCGGCAAGTTGGTGCTGACCTACAACAACGACACCGAGGGCTTCACGCCCGAGGCGGACCGGTGGGCCTACGGTCTGTTCAACTGGCGGAACCACCTCAACGGCGGCTACAACTGGGAATACCGCGGCGTCGGCGGCGACCCTTACGACGATCTGGACACCAAGGTGGCCGACTTCCTGCACGCCTATCCGGCCGAGGGCGGCCGGCCCGGCGGGCCCAGCCGGGGGTGGGAAGGCTCGCGCGCCGGTGTCGACGACCGCCGCTACCTGGTGCTGCTGGAGACGCTGATCGCGCGCGGGCGGCAGGCGGGCGGTCGCGCCGGCGAGCTGAGCGGGCAGGCCGCGGCGGTCCTGGCCGATCTGCGCGGGCGCCTGGACGACCACCGCGAATCGTACCGCCACCGCAGCCAGTGGGGCGGGGAGTACACCGCCGAACAGGCGCGCCGGGTCGGCCTGGACGTGGCCGACGACGCGGCCAAGCTGGTGGTCACCGGCGACCGCAAGATGCCCACGCACCTGACCCACGCCGAGTACGACCATATTCGTTGGCTGGCGAGCTACTACATCATGGCCATCCGCGAGGCGCTGGGCGAGGGCGTCGCCGTGGCCAGCCCGACCTATCGGCCAACCCGGCCGGCCGAGCGCGTGACGGTCCTGCGCCGGTCGCAGTCGGCCGCGGCCGCGATGGCGCCGCGCCCGATGGTGCGTCTGCCGAAGCTGACCCAGGCGCCGACGCTCGACGGCGTGATCGACGGGGATCCCGGCTGGGCCGGCGCGGCCACCGTGGCCCTGACGCGGAGCGACGGCGCCGGCCGGCCGGACATGGGCACGACGGTCCGCTGCGGGCTGCATGGCGACCGGTTGTGGGTCGCGTTCGAGTGCGCCGAGGCCAAGGACGGTCGCCTGCTGGCCCAAGTCAAGACGCCCGATGGCCCGGTCTGGGAAGACGACTGCGTCGAGGTGTTCCTCGATCCGGGGCTGACCGGCAAGGCGTACTACCAGGTGCTGGTCAACAGCCTCGGCACGGTGGCGCGCCTGCGGCAGCCGGCGGGTGCCTGGCGAGCCGACATCCAGGCCAGAGCAAAGGTCGAGCTCGACCGCGGCCGGTGGCTGGTGGAGCTGTCGATCCCGGTCGGCGACCTGAAGCTGTCGCCGCGGTGCGGGCTGAACTTCGGCCGCGAGCGCCGGCCGTTCGAGGCGTTCGAACTGAGCACCTGGTCGGTGACCGGTGGCCCGTTCGGCCGGCCGGAGCGGTTCGGCTTCGGCGTGGTCGACGGTGACGGCCCAGCGCCGGTGATCCAGCCGAAGCTGGCGGTGACGCTCGCGCCGGCCTTCACGCTGTGCGATGACGCGGCAACCGAGGTGCTGGTCGACCTGGCCGTCGATCCGGCGGTGGTCGACCGCAGCCGGCTGGAGTTGCGCCTCGAAGGGCGGCCACGCACGGCGCCGGCGCGGGTACCCGGGCCGCTGGCCGAGCGCATGGCACTGTGTCTGGCGCTGCCGGACCTGCCGCCGGGCGAGTACGTCCTGGTGGCGACGCTGACCGTGCCGGGGGTGCAGCCGGTCACGCAGCGGTGGCCGTTGACACGTCTACCGACGCTGTTCGCCGGGCCGTAGCCAGACACGCTAATCGCGTTGCGGGTGTTCACATCTTGGTTCCTTGACGTGACCCACTTGGGCTATGATGCGCACGGTTGGTTGGTGGTCAACCGTCTGCCGGACCAACCGATTGCCGGCCGGAAGGGGTCCGCAATGGGTCTTGGTGCTCTCCGAGCGACCGAACTGAGGTCGGGTTGGTCGGTCGTCCTGCTGCTGGTCTGCCTGCCGGCCGGCGCGGCCGACTACACCGTCACCGCGACCACTGACACCGGGGCGGGCAGCGGGCTGACAGGCGACTTGCGCTACTGCATCACCCAGGCCAACGCGTCCGCTGACCTGTCCAACAGCATCGGCTTCAACATCCCCGGCGGCGGACCCCAGACGATCAACCTGACCAGTTCGTTGCCGACCATCACCAACTGCAGCCTGCTGGACGCTACCGGCCAGCCGGGGTATGCCGGCACGCCGATGGTCTGTCTGAACGGTCCGACCACGGGCGGCTGCCTGACGATCGCGACGGCCTAGGCCACAGTCTGCGGACTCTCGATCATCGGCGTGACCAACGGTGCGGCGGTGCGCTTCAACACCAGCGGCGTCCTGTGGAAATGCTACCTGGGCCTCGGGCCCGATGGCAGCACGGCCAGCGCCTGCCAGACGGGCGTGGTCGTGGCGGCGAGCGCGGTCCGCATCGGCTATCCCTTGGCCACCGGGTACGGGAGCGTCATCTCCGGCAACTCCGACTGTGGCATCCGCGTCATCAGCGGCAACGTCGAGGTCTACGACGCCCTGATCGGGCTGGCGGCGGACGGCTCGACGGTGCGGGCCAACAGCATCGGGATCGAGATCGAGAGCGGCGTCAGCGGTTGCGTCTTCGGCAAGTCGGGGCAGCCGAATGTGATCAGCGGCAACAGCGGGGTCGGTCTGGTGGACTTCGGCAGTCGGAACCTCATCCAGTATAACCTGATTGGCTTGGATGCCACCGGTACCGCGGCGAGGGCGAACGGTGTGGGGGTCGCGTTGAACAACAACGTGGCGCACGATACCTTCTTCGCGCGCAACACCGTCTCGGGCAACACCGACACCGGCATCGAGATCGACGGTGGCCAGTGCGTCACGCGGAATGTGGTCGGCCTGAACAGCGCGGGCACGGCCGCCGTGCCCAACGGCAAAGTGGGGGTCTTGGCCTGGGGCGACTCCTGCACCATCAGTGACAACACCATCGCGGGCAATGGCTGGGAGGGACTTTGGGTGGCTGGCGACAACTGCACGGTCACCGGCAACTACGTGGGCACCAACAGCGCCGGAACCGTTGCTTTCGCCAACACGATGGGCGGCATCCAGATCCGCGGCTCGTCGAACACGATTGGTGGCAACACCGCGCTGCTCCGGAATGTCGTGTCGGGCAACGGTGGACCCGGCATCCACCTGTACCTGTCGTCGGCGGCGTCCAACACCATCCGGGGCAACTACATCGGCGTGGCGGCCGACGGGTCGACCAAGCTGGCCAATACGGTCGGCGTCAGCGCCGCGACGCCGAACGCGAACACGCTGGGCGGCTCCGGCGCCGGCGAGGGCAATGTGGTCTCGGGCAACACCGGCAACGGGATCACCGTCTCCAGTGGCACGCTGACCGTCACCGGCAACACCATCGGCCTGACCGCCGCCGGCACCGCGGCCGCGGCCAATGGGGCCCATGGTCTGGAGCTCCAGACCGCCGGGAACACCGTCACCGGCAACCGGATCGCCGGCAACACCGTGGCCGGCATCATGCTCAGTGGCTCGGCGACGGGCACCA
>CAZHGD010000017.1:0-39493 GCA_964531735.1 uncultured Fimbriimonadaceae bacterium
GCGACGCTCAGCGCGGCGGGCCGCGCGGGCCTGCCGGATCTCCGGTGGCGGCACGAGCAGCGGCCAGGTCACGTACAGCGCCATCGCCAGCAGCGCCAACAGGACGACCAGCACGCTGCGCCGCCAGGAGCGGCTGCCAACCTTGAGCTCCTTCCAGCGGTCAGGCCGTTGGGCCAGATCGGAGACCTTCAGCCGCCAGGTACACCAGGACCCGTCGGCCGTCCCTCCCGTGCCGACCTGCTCAGCCGCCACCGTGCCCGGCATGTGCACGAAGACGTTGGCCACCCAGTCGTCCCCGACGACGCGCTGCAAGTATGGCTCGACGCCACTCTCGGCGAACGGGTTGCCGCGCTGGAGGGTCACCGCCCGCCGCAACCAGAGCGGACCGATCACCTCGCGCGTCAGTTGAACGGCGCCCACATGCTTCGGATCGATCGTGTGGACCTGGGTCATCTCCAGACGCACCAGGTCTCCCACGGTGGTCGAGCGCACGTCCCAGTGGGCCTTCGGACCCATCAGACGGGTGACGAACATGCGGCACAGCTCGGCATCGGCCGCCGGCACGGTCACCTCGACCGTCTCGGTGACGCGGCGCGGAGACCGCACGTCGATCACCACCTTGGCCGGCTCGCAGCCGCACAGCGACAGCGTCGCGCCAGCCACCAGTGCCCACCGCCATGCCTTGCCCACGGTCATCTCCCCAACGCCGGTTCGACGGTCCGGGACCGAGTCCTTGCGTCCTTGATCGCCTCGATGTCGAGGTAGGCGCGAATGACCCGGTAGCCCCACGGCGGCAGGTCCAGCTTCAGCCGGTAGCCGTCGCTGCCCTGGTGTGCCGCCACCGTCGCGCCCGACACCGCGTCGGTGAACTGCCACTCATCGCCCAGCCGCAGCCGCACCTCGCCGGCGCCCGCACCGCCCAGGTTCATGATGAACACGAACCGTTCGGTAGCCGAGCGGTCGCGCACCATGACGTCCACCACCGGCGCGCCCTCGCCGGCCAGCTTGCCCGGCGTCGGCGTCGCGCCACCAAGCCACTGCGCCAGCGGCTTGACTCCACTCAGTTCGATCAGCGACGCCGCCAGCTTCAGGTGGTCAGCACGGGTGTGGGGGCTCTGCGTGTAGGCCGCGGGGTACTGCTGCAGCGCGATCACCTTGCCACGACCGAACGGCCGCACCCAGCCGATGGCCTCGCCGGACGGCCCGCGCAGCGGCTCGCCGCCGCGGAAGCTCGCCGGGCCCTGGCCGCACAGGCGGTCGGTGCCGGCCGGTGTGGTCGCCTGGTAGCCGGGCGCGGACCAGGCCAGGTCGGCGAACGCCTCGCCACCCACGTTGGCCCGTTCCTTGCCCCAAGGGTCGAGGCGCCCACTCGGGCCGGCCATGACCAGCGTGCCGCCGCGTCGCGCATAGGTGGCCAGACGGGCCAAGGTGGCCTCGCTCAGGCACGGTGAGTACGGCACGAAGACCGCGGCGTACCGACGGCTCGAGAGGCGGCTGGCGAGGTGCTCGTCGTCCAGGTAGTCGAGCGACACGCCGTTGAGCCGCAGCAGCCAACCCAGCTCACAACGGGCATGCTGAACCGGGCTGTTCCACCACTGCCCCGCGGTCTCGAAGTGCGAGTAGACGCCGCTGTCCGCCGAGACCAGCATCGCCGCTTCGGCCGGCGCTCGCCGCAGCCGGGCCCCTTGGTAGCGGTCGCCAAACGCGTTCACCTCGCGCGTCGCCCGCACCAGCGGGTCGAACTGCGGCATGTGCCGGCCATCGAAGTCGATCACGAACCACCACGGCGGCGCGCCCGGCTCGTTCCAGCGCTTCGCTTGCAGGCCATGATCGCTGTACGGCTTCCAGGCGAAGTTGTTGACCACCGTCAGGCCATGGGCCACCATGCCCCAGACCTGCAGGGCGGGCATCTCGGCTGCGAACTTCGGCTGGATGTAGACCTCGTGCCCCCAGACCGGCCGGCCCTCGGCCAGCGTGTCGTACATGCCCAGCATGTCGATAGTCTCGGCCGGCGTGCCCAGCGAGCCGGGCAGGCCGCAGGGGTACTGCGTGTCGATGCCCAGCGCATCGAGGCGGCGCGCCAGGCCGTAGGTGGTCTGCGGCACGAAGTCGGGCCAGCAGAAGTGGTTGCCCAGCAACGTGGTACGGTTGCGCCGCCGGAACGCCCGGCTGACCCGCTCCAGCGCCCGGAGGTAGACATCGGTCCGCCAGTGCAGCCAGTCCAGACCGCGGCCCGGATCTGCCTGCAGCAACTGCTTCTGCTCGGCATTGAGTTGGTCGGCCGCGCCGAGCCAGTCCAGACGCTTGGCCTGGTCTCGCTCCACCTTCACCAGCCGCTCGCGAACCATGCGCGCCGAGATGATCTGCTCCACCTCGCCCCAACTGCGCACTGGGCGGCCCCAGGCCCGCGAGACGCCCTCCAGCGTGCCGTGCCGCGCCTTCACCCAGGCGCGGAAGTCGGCGTCGGCCGCGTCGCTCGGGCACAGCGCGCCGCCGTAGAGCACCATCTCCTCACCGGTGACGTGTAGCAGCGGGTAGAGCGGGTTGTCGCTCAGCTCGTCGCCCAAGCGCTCCCACATCTGCTCGATAGCCGGCCAGACCGCCGGATTGCTCAGGTCGGCGGCGTCGCGCTTCACCGGGTTGCGCAGTTCGGCCGGCAGGTCGGGCGGCGCGGTCCACGGCCGCGGGCCGTCACCGACGGCCCTCATGCCGCCCGCCGCCAGACGGTAGCTGGCGTCGTCGTCCACCCGCTCGCGCGAGAAGCGGAAGCCGAGTTGCCGGCCCTCCAGGTAGTCGGCCACCGGGTAACCGCCCCACCAGCTCCCGCCCGTGTTGAGCATCATGTCGCCCGAGCCGAACAGCTCGCCCGGGGCCTCCGGGCCGGCCAGTGCGAACCGCGCCACGCAGGGCGCCTGCACCATGGCCTTCGAGATGGTGCCACCGGCCGGGCCCCGACCATCGAAGCACTGGCCGCCGTCCAGCACCGGCTGGCGGTCAAGCACCAGCTTGGCTTGCAGACGGTACGCGTCGGGCCGGCGCCCGGCCAGACTGGTGCTGGCCGGCAGAACCGCGCCGGCGGGCCAGTCGGTCAGGCGCCAGCGGGTCACCTCCCAGGCCTCGGCGCCATCCCAGCGCGACGCGTACAGCGCCAGTTCGCCGGTCAACGGCGCCACGCCGCTGTTGACGACCTCGGCCTTCAGGGCCTCGTCGGCGCCCAGGCGGTACACCGGCAGAGCTCGGCGGTGTACCAGACGGACCGTTACCCGCTCGGACGGCCGCACCTCGAACGGCGTGGCGCTCGAACCGGACTCGACCTGGACGTCGTCGATCCAGGCGGTCCCGCGCTCGACGTGCACGCGGACGACCATGGTCTGCGCGGCCGGACCCGCCGGCACGTCCAGCGTGCCGGTGAGCCGCTGCCACCCACTGGTCGACGGCAGCGCCACCTCGCGTCGCGCCGTGGCCTGTTCCTGCTCCAGACCGGTCAGGTTGGTGCCGTCGGCGTAGGTGTCGAACCGTACCCGCCCGGCGGCGCCGGCGGTGCGCACCCAGAGGCTGAACGTCGCCGGTCCGGCGGCGAGCACCTGGCCCGCAGCGCAGATGACGCCCACCGGTTGCGCACCGGCCGACAGCCGGAGACAATGGCGGCCCGAATGGGCTTGCCGCGCGTCGTCAAGCCAGGCGATCCGCTCCGGCCCCGGATGCCGCCCGACGGCCCACCACGCCTCGGTGCCGGTCGGCTGCCAACTGATTAACATCTCGCGCCCGTTGCCCCAGTGGTACTGGTACGGTTCCTGGCCCTGCAGCATCCGCGTGGTGCCGACCGTGGCCGGGAGTTCCAGGCTGCCATTCCGGAGCAGGTTTGCCCCCCACAACGGCGCCGCGGCCGCGATCAGGCAACCGACGATGAGCCTTCCCATCCATGTCTCCGCCGGCTGTTTCGCGCCGCCCGGCCGCTCCTCCTCCGATGGCGAACGCAACACCAATATCCAGATCGAACTGCACGGCTTCGCCCGCTGGCGCTACAATACGCGCCAGCAGGCTGACGGGAGCAGACAGCATGAGGTGTCGAACGACAGGCGACGGCGCGACACGGCGCACGGGCTCGGCCATCGCGATGGCGGTGCTGGCGATGCTGGCGCCGCTGCTCATCAACGGTTGCCGACCGGCCGGGCCGACCACGCCGAAGGGCGCGCCCGCCGGCGGTCAGCCGCTGCGCTTCTGGCACACCCAGACGCAGGAGAACGAGCAGACGCTCAAGGCCATCGTGGCCGACTACAACAGGGCCAATCCGACGCAGCCACCGCTCGAGGCCACGTATGTCGGTGACTACACCCAGCTCTATGAGAAGATCCGCGGCCTGGCGGCCCAGCAGGACAAAACGGTGCTCCCCGACCTGGCCGTGGCCTACGAGAGCATGATTGCCGACTACATGAAGGCCGACATCGTCCGGCCGCTGGACGACCTGCTCACCGACCCGAAGGTCGGCCTCGACGAGGCCTCTCGGCAGGACATCCTGCCGGCCTACCTCGACACCAACCGCTTCGCCCAGTTCGACAACCAGTTGCTCTCGTTCCCGTTCACCAAGAGCAACCTGATGCTCTACTACAACGAGACCATGCTGAAGAAGGTCGGCTGCAAGCCGCCGGAGACCTGGGACGACTTCCTGGCCGCCTGCCGCGCGGTCAAGGACAAGCTCGGCATCGTGCCGATGATCTGCTATCCCGACGCCTCGGCGCTGGATGGCCTGATCCTGTCGATGGGCGGCGGCCTGATCGCCGACGACCAGAGCCGCACGAAGTTCGGCGAGCCGGCCACGCTCGAGGCCTACCGGCTGCTCAACACCCTCTACAAAGAGGGCCTGGCCTCGCAGGTCGTCGACAAGAACCAGCAGGTCAACGATTTCGCCAACGAGAAGTGCGCCATCTTCTGGCGCACCTCGGCGGCGCGGCCGACGGTGCAGAAGCTGGTCGGCAGCAAGTTCTCCTGGGGCATGAAGGGTCTGCCGCACCAGGACGGCGTCGAGCCGGTGACGGTCATGTTCGGCGCCAACATCTGTCTCTTCCGCTCCACGCTGGAGCGTGAGAAGCTCGCCTGGGGCTTCATCAAGTACTTCACTTCGGCCGAAGTCACCGCCCGCTGGGCCACGGCCACCGGGTACTTGCCCGTGCGGCAGTCGGCGGCGACCGCGATGAAGTCGTTCTTCGACGCGGCACCCCAGAACCGGGCGGCCTTCGACGCGCTGCCCACGGCGCGGCCGGAGCCCAACGCGGCCGGCTGGCAGAAGGTCCGCAAGTGCCTCGAGAACGCCGACACCGCCCTGGCCAGCCAGGTCAAGTCGCCCGAAGACGCGGTCAAGGAACTGGCCAAAGGCGCCGACGACGCCCTCAAGCCGGCCGGCAAGTAGCCGCCACGAGCAATGGGATGGTCCGGTAGGAGACGAAGTTGATCCAGAGCACTGACTGGCAGAACGACATGGTCGAATGGCTCTATGCGTTTGGCCGTGGCAACTGGGTGGTCATCTCGGACAGCTCCTTCCCGTTGCTCTCGGCCGGCGGCGTCGAAATGGTGGTCACCGGTCGCGACCAGATGCCGGTCATCGAGTTCACCGTCAAGTCGCTCAGTCAGATCAGCCATCTGCATGCTCGCGTCTGGCTGGACCAGGAACTGGCCCACGTCACCGAGGCGCAGGCGCCCGGTATCGATGCCTTCCGCAAGCGCATCGGCGCGCTGACGAAGACCGCCCGCGTCGCACCACACGATGAGCTGATCGCGCGGGTCAGCACGGCGGCGGCCCAGTACCGCGCCCTGGTGGTCAAGACCACCTCACACCTGCCCTACACCAACCTGTTCATCGAGATGGACTGCGGCTTCTGGGATCCCGAACGCGAAGCGGCGTTGCGGGCCGCCATGCGCTAGGTCGTTCCGCCCGGTCGCCGCGGCACTCGCCAGCGGATTGACGCTGGCGGCGCACTTCGCTAGACTGCGCGCAGCCTGACAAGGAGGTCACGGTTGGCCGATTCGACCGACACGGCGCCCCGGCCCACCGGTACGGTGGCGCTGGTCTTCACGGACGTCGAGCGCTCCACTGAGCTGTGGCAGATCGACGAGGAGGCCTTCGGCTGGGCGTTGGTCGAACACGACCAGCTCGTCCGCGACGTCCTGGCCCAGTTCGGCGGCACCGAGGTCAAGCACACCGGCGACGGTTTCTTCCTGGTCTTCGACGATATCGGCCGCGCCGCGTCGTTCTGCATCGAACTCCAGTCGAGGCTGGGCAAGCACCCTTGGCCGTCGGAGCTCGGCCCGGTCAAGACGCGCGTCGGCCTGCACTACGGGCGAGCTCGGATGCACGGCAACGACTACCGCGGGCCGGCGGTCAACCTGGCCTCGCGCATCTGCAGCGCCACCTCAGGCGGGCAGATCCTGTGCAGCGGTGAAGCGGCCGCGTCGCTGTGGGGCGTCATCGGCCTGGGCGACCGCGTGAAGTCCGTCGGCAGCTACAACCTGCCCGGGCTGTCGGCGCCTGTGGACATCTACGAACTGCGGCAGGAGACCGCCCTCGAGTTCGACATCCGGCCGCTGAGCGCCGAACAGCCTCCGCCGGTGACCCTCAGCCCGCCGGAGACCTCCGAGGCCTTCGACGACACCGACGAGGACCGTTGGCGCCGCATCAAGGAGGCGCTGCGTCAGGCCGACAACGCCACGGCCATCCAGGAGTTGGTCGTGCTCAACCAGCGGCATCCGATGGACGTCAAGGTGCTCACCGCCCTTGGCGTGGCCTACGGCGTCGAACAGCAGTACGAGTTGGCCGAGCGCTGCCTGAACAGCGCAGTCGAGATCGACCCGGCGCACGCCTCGGCCTGGTTCAACCTGGCCCGCGTCCAAGGCAAGATGGGCCGCCGCGACCTGATTGGCCACAGCATCACCATGGCGCTCCGAGCCGATCCGCACCATCCGAAGGCGCGCGCCGTGGCCGCCAAGTACGGCATCGAGCTGCCGGACGCCTGAGGCGACGCCGGCAGGACTGTCCGGCGCCACCGCGAATCGGTCGGCCGGAGCATCCTATGCCCGTCGCTGTTGCCCTGCCGCTCTATGCGTTGTGCGCCCAGGCGGTCGCATCGGCGCCCACTCAGTTGGACTTGGTGCGCCAGACCATCGCCGCCACCGAGCCGCTGCGACACCCGCGTGGGCGCCGACTGCCACTCTACCTGTGGAACCTGATTGGCCTGGGCACCGACGACCCGGGGTTGGTGCGGCAGCTCCTGCGTGAGCTCGACGAGCGAGGGTTGGCGGCGTTCGCCACCTGGACCCCGCGCGACCGCGAACGGTCGCTGGCCGCGGCACTGGCACTCAGTCGAGCGCAGCACGAACTCGGACTCGACGTCAACATCAACGCCATCGCTTGTCTGTACTCGTTCTGCAACGGCGACCCCAGCACCGCGCACGTGGACGACCAGGGACAACCGTTCTTCGACCGCTCGCAGGCGTCGCAGACGCCCATCGGTTGCCCCTTCGCGCTAGCCCACCGTCACGCGGCCATCCGCGAGCAGACGGAGTTCTTCGCCGCCGCCTACCAGCGCGCCGGTATCCCGATCCGGTTCGTCTTCAGTGACTGGGAGATCGACGGTCCGATGGCCTGGAACGAGGCCTGGGCGCAGGCCAAGCGCTGCGTTCGGTGCCGCCGCGAGCTGCCCGACCTGGACCACTTCGCCGCCTTCGCACGCACCGTCCATGCCCTGCGCGCCAAGCTGCAGCGCGAGTGCTACACCGAGCCCATCCGGGCACGCTTCCCGCAGGCGCTGGTAGGGAACTACGCGGTCTACCCGAACGACGGCTGGCGCTACTGGTACGACTACTTCGAGCAGGAGCCGGCGCCCGGGCTGCCTTGGCGGCCGGACCAGCGCGCCAAGGTGCGGCCCTGGCCCGACGAATGGTCGGCGACAGGCTACACCTACGCCATGCCCGTGGTCTACACCTGGTATCCCACCTTTGGCTGGTACGACTACGCCAACCCCGACTACCGGTGGTTCTACAACCTGCTGCAGAACGGCACCAACGCCGCCAAGAGCACCGCGCCCCATGTGCCGGTGGTGAGCTTCGTCCACTGGCACACCACCTCACCACCCAAGCAGGCCGACCCGGCAGTCAAGCAGATGAGCGCCCCGGCCTATCAGGAGCTGCTCTGGCACCTGTTGCTGCGCGGCCACGCCGGGCTGTTCCTGTGGAGTCCACGTGACGAGGCCATCGAGGAGACCCGGCTCCTCCACCAGGTTTACGCCGCCTCGCTCGAGTACCGCGAGTTCCTGGAGGCCGGCACACCGGTCTCGTATGCCGTACCGGAGCAACAAGGCCCGGCCGTCTCGGGCCTGCGGCTCGGCCAGCGGGTGCTGGTTCGGCGAACCGACTTCGACGCGGGCACCGCACCCATCGCCCTCGACGTTGCCGGTCAGCGGCTGGCCGTGCCGCGTCTGGACGGCAAGTGCCAGGTGCTGACGCTGGCCGAGCCCTACTGAACCATGGCACAAGCGATCAGTGCTCACCGAGCGAGCCGAAGCAGTCGGGGTCGAGCAGGATGGCAGCACCGCTGACGGGCCACAAAGGCGCGCTGTACCCTTGCCGGCAGTGCGGATTCGGCGTCACCTCGGACGACGAGTACTGCCCGGACTGCGCCATCCGCTTGGTGGCGCCGGAACCGGTTCGCTCGCCGCCGCCGCCCGCGCCACCGGCGCCACCGGTGACCCGGCGCACGACACTGCTGGACCGCTTCCTCGGCCGTGCCGCGGCACCGCCGCCCACCGCGCCGGTCGCCGCCAAGGTCGCCGCGGCCCTGGTACGGCCGACGCCGCCGCCGACCGCACCCACCGGTCTGCGCGATCAGGAGCGCCAGGCCCGCGAGCAGCTACACCGCATCAGCACCGAGGTGAAGCGCCTGCACACCCGCCGCGACGAGATCGTCACCCGCGTCTGGCAGGCCCGCCAGGCCGGCCGACCGACCGAAGCGCTCGACGCTTCGCTGGCGGGTCTCGACACCGCCCTGGAGCAGCGGCAGCGCCTCGCGGCCCGCTATCGCGACGTCATCCGCGGCATCGAACTCGACCGTGCCGACAACAGCTTGCGGCTGCTGTTGGCCGACTGGTCGCGGCGCACCGGCCAGGAGTGGCGACGTGCTCTGCTCGGCCGGCCGGCACCGAAGCGTACGGCCACGCTGCGGACGCTGACCGCGGCCCTGTGTGTGGCCATCAGCCCGGACGGTCGCTGGCTCGCCGCGGGCTGCGAAGACGGCCAGGTCTGCATCTGGGACCTGAACCGGCCGCGCGACGCGGTCGGCCTGCGGCTCGGCTCGCCGGTGGTCGCCCTCGAGTGGCTGGCCGATGGCGTCACACTGTGGAGTTGCGCCATCCGCGGCGAGGTGGCCACCTGCACCGCGCCGAGTTTCGACGCGATCGAGCGCTGCGGGGCACCCAGCGCCGACCGCTATCGGGTGGCCCCGACGCCCGACGGCCAACAGGTGCTGGTCGCCACCAGCGACGGCTGCGTGCGACGCTGGGACCTGGCGCAGCGGCAGGAGGTGGAACGCTGGATCTGTGACGGCCAGGCGACCAGCCTGGCCCTGGACCCGACGGGCCAGTCCGTGGCCGTCGGCGGCAAGGACGGTTGGCTGCGCGGCGCGCGTCTCGGCACCAGTTGGGAGCCCGAGCCGGTCGCCGGCCACACCGGTCGCATCACTTGCCTCGACTACAGCGCCGACGGCCGCTGGCTGGCCACTGGTGGCGGCGACACACGAGTGCGGCTCTGGGATGTGCGCGGACCCTATCCCACTGCCGAGTTGGCCGGTCATCAGGACGCCGTGCGCTGCGTGGCGCTGAACGGCGACGGCCGGTGGGTGCTGTCCGGTGATGATCGCGGCGTGGTCAGCCTGTGGTCGGCATCGGGCCGGCAGCCGGTGGCGCAACTCAACGCGCACACGGGCGCGGTCGCCGCGGTGGCCTTCACGCCCGAACCGGGCGGCTTTGTGTCCGCGGGCATGGACCGCGCGGTGCTGGTCTGGAGCGACCGTGAGCCCGCGCCGATCCTGGCCGACCTGGTCGCCTTGGCGCGGCAGCACGCGCAACGCGCCGCGGCCGCCCAGACGGACGCAGCCTTCGACCAGAGCCCGGACGCGGCGGCGACCCGCCGGCGCGCGGCTGACTTCCCGGGCGCCCTGGCGGCCGCGGCAGGCCATCTGGTCTCGCGAGCGTGGCAAGTAGTCGGCCGCGCGGTGGTCCACGGTGGCTCCGAGCGTGATGCGCTGCTGACCGCCAGCAGCCGTCTGCTCGACGACCTGAAGGCCTTCGTGGCCACATTGCCGGCCACCACCGGCGCCGCCGCGACGTCAGCCAGCCCCGCCCTGCTGGCCGAGCGCCTGGTGCGTCCGGTGGTCCAGGACCTCTACAACGAGGTCGCCGGCCTCGGCGATGGCCTCGCCGAGCTGACGCCGGCCGACTGCCGCGACCGCTTGCGTCGCGCCGCCCAGGCCACCGGCCGCGTGCGGCAGGTGACCGAGTGGCTCCGCGACCTGCCCGAGGCGTGGCGGAACGGCGACTCGACCGTAGCCCTGGTGGCCGCGCTCGAGACCGCCAGTGAGCACCTGCTCGAACTGGAAGACCTGTTGGCCGCCCGCCAGGCCGCGGGCGAACTGGCCGGCGTGCAGCCCATCACGGACTCCGCGCCGCTCAGCCGCCTGCGCCTCGACCGCGAGGCCCTGGAGCCGTTGCTGGCCGGGCCGACGGCCGAAGCCGAACTGGCCGTCGAGGAGTTGCTGTCCGCGCCCGACGACCGCCCCGAGCAGGCTCCGTCGACGCGCGTTGCCGAGCGCGAGCAGGTGCTGCGCAGCATCCGCGAGGAGTACCACCGGCTGGCTGCCGAAGGTGAAGCCGCCGCCGAGGTCGACGATCTCTAGCGGCCGGCTCAGTCGGCGAGGCGTTCCCAGTGCAGGACGTCAGCCAGCGGGCGCTTGGCCGGCGGCGGCGGCGTCTCGCCGTAGCCCACGGCCAGCAGGCAGATGACGTGGCGGTCGGCCGGCACCCCGAGCAGCCGGTTGACCTCGCGCTCGATGGGCTTGCCCTGAACATGCACCCAGCAACTGCACAGCCCGTGCGCTCGCGCCGCAACCATGATGCAGGTGGCCGCGCAAGCCGTGTCCTGAACGGTAAAGCGCTCTTCCCGGCCAACCACCGCAATGCAGGCGGGCGCTTCCGCGATGAACCCACCGTACTCGCACAGGTCACCCAGCCGTTGGCGGGTGTCGGCCGCGGTGATGACCACGAAGTCCCACGGCTGCACGTTCATGCCGCTCGGCGCCAAGCGACCGCAATCCACCAGGTCGGTCAGGATCTCGCGGGTCACCTCACGGCTGTCGTAGGCTCGCACGCTACGGCGGGTCTTCAGGGCTTCGATCGCGTCCATCGCGCGCTCTCCTTCGCAGACGCCAACGGCCCGTTCGCCGCCGGCTGTCCCCAACCTTCATGGCTCATTGTCGGTCTGGTGTAAACTAGCGGCGAGCGGTGGCCGGTCGCGCGAGCGCAGGAGCTGACCCAATGACGGCTGGAGCGTTGCTTGCCTGTCTCGTCGTCCTGGCGGCGCCCGCTCCGTTGCCACCGGTCGCGCTGGACAACTTCGAGCGCTCCGCAGCCGATGCCGGGTGGCCCGGGTGGGGTGACCCCGTCGGCCCGGCGGCCCGCGCGATCCAGCTCGACGTGCTGGCCAACAACCGCGGTCGAGTCGGCCGCCTGGTCTACCGGCGCGCCCATCACCACGTCATGCTCCCCGCACCGGACCGTCGGCTCGACGGGCTGCCCAAGGCCTTGCTCGTCGCCGTCCATGGCGATGCCAGCCGGACGCTCCTCAGTGCCACCTTGCTCGACGCCAGCGGCGAATGGCTTCACACCGAGAGCTTGCCGATTTGGTTCAGCGGCTGGCGCCGGCTGCGGCTCGACCTCAGCCGGATCAGCGGGCACGCCCACGGCAACAACGACGGCCAGATGGACCCGCCGGTCCGGTTGCTGAGCCTCAACCTGACCTTCGGCGCACAGACCGAAGGCGAGTTGCGGTTTGACGACCTGGTCGTGGAACAGGACCGCGTGCCGTCGGTGGCCTTTCTGTCGTTTGGCGTTACGGGGCCGACGGCGGCCCGCATCTACCTGCCGACCGACCCGCCGCCCCGAGTGCAGGTCAGCAACCGCGGCTACAGCAGCATACCGGTGCGCGTCAACTGGCGCCTCGGCGACCGCGGCGGCGAGGAGGAACTGCTGGTCTCGCCCGGCCAGCCGGCCAACCTGCCTGTGCCCTTGCAGGCGATCGGTCCCCAGCGCCTGGACGTGACGCTCCGCACCGACGACGGCGAGCGGCGGACCCACTGCCAGGTCGCCTTGTTGCCGCCGCGTGTCGGCGGCCCGGACACCTTTCTCGGGTTGGGCGATCTGGACTTGAGCGACCTGCTGGCCGGCCGCCTCGTCACCTCGCTCGGCCTGCTGCGCGCGGTCTGCGCCGACTGGACACTGCTCTCGCTGCCGCAGCGGCGCGGTGCTCCATCTGTCGGCGCCATCGACCGCGAGGCGATCCGCGAAGCCCTGACACTGTCCTGGGCCCAAGGGCTGCGCGTGGTCGGCTACGCCGCGCCGCCGACCGGCGACCAGGACTACAGCGAGGTGGTCTCGCGCCTCGACCAGGATCTGCGCGATGACATCAAGGGCTGGCTGATTGCGGCGCCGGCGAGCGGCGACTACCCCGCCCTGCTCCACCGGGTGCGCCGCTCGCTTCGCGGGCCGAAGGTGCTGTTGGCCGACCTCGGCGACGGCCAGACCGGCCGCCCGATCGATGGCGCCGACGCCGCGCTGGTCGAGATCCGGCCCGCGCCGGGCCTCAGCCCCACGCGCGACCTGCCGCGCGCCTGGCAGCTACTGCAAGCCGAGGCCGCCCGCGCCGGCGGCACACCGGTGTGGCTGTGGAGCCCCAGTTGGCCACTCGCCGCGCTCACCGGCAACCCCGACCGGGCCTCGGCGCTGGCCATCGCCCTGGCCTGCGCCCGGGCCACGCCGAACGTGGTGGCCGCCGGCTGGGGCGCGCTGTTCGACCGCGGCACCGCCGCCGGTCTGCTGGCCGACAACGCCGAGCCACGACCCGAATGCCTGGCTTACGCGGTCTCCTCGCGCCTCACCGGCGGCTTGTCGTGCCACGGCATCCGCTCGCCGGCGTCCGACGTGTACGTCGCCGAGTTCGCCGGCAACGATCGCTCTGCGCAGGTGGCGTGGAGTGAGGGGCAGCCCACTGACCTGCCGCTGCCGGCCGGTACCCGCGCGTTCGATGTGCTCGGCCGGTTGCTGCCCGTCGCGCCCACCGTCAAAGTCACCTCCTCGCCGTTGTACCTGGTCGCAGGACTGGCGCTGTGACTGGCCAACGCTCCGCCAGCGGAGATGACCGATGCGGTTGGCGTTGTTGCTCGCGCTGGGTGCTGTAGGGTCGGTGGCGGCTCAGACCATCGACCTGGTTCCGCCCGAGTTGGTCGTGCCTCCAGGCCAAACCAGGCTGGTCACCTTCGGCACCGTGCCGCAGCGCGACACGACCGTCACGCTCGAGATCGGTGGGCGGCTGGATACGCCGCGCCTCGGCGGCTCGTCCTTCTTCATGGACCTGACGCTGAACGGCCAGCCCGTGCGGGCCGCGCGATCGCGCGGTGCCGTGCGGCTCACCAACCGGCCACTCGTCTCACCCGTCGCGCCGAACCTGCCCGCGCCCTGGTACGGCCAAGTCGGCGGCTGGCGCATCCTCTACGCCCCCGACTTCGACCTGGCGCGCAAGGAGAGCTACTACGTGGGCGACCCGCACACGCTGGTGCTGGACGTCACCGATCTGACCAACCCCGCCGCCGAGAACAAGCTGGAGATCCGCAACAACGCCTCCGCCGCGACGGCCAAGCGGCTGCAGGCGACGCTCAACCTGGTCGTCGGCCGCCTACGCGTCGTGGCGCGCCCTGGCGCCAGCCCGATGATGGCCGCTGACGACCTGCCGCGACATCGCGTGACCCGCGGTGAGCCGGCCGCCGGCAGCGCCGCCTACCAGGGCGAGGTGCTGCCAGGCGGTGGCGTGGCCCTGACCGTGGCGGGCCGCCGCTGGCTGTGCAGCAGCGCCTGGTCCTACCCGAACGCCGGGTTCAACCGCTTCGCCGCCGGCCCGCCCGACGCTGCGGGGCAACCCGGTTGGCGCTGTGACGTGCGGGCGAACGCCACCGGCGCCGAGGTCGCCGGCACCAGCCCCGACTACCGCGTCTCGCGGCAGGTGCAGTTCACCGCGCGCAAGGTCGTGGTCCGTGACCGCATCACCAATGCCCATGCCGACCGCAAGCTCGGCCTGGCGGTGCGTCACGAAGTGTCATTGGCGGGCGCGGTCAGCCCCGCCGTGCGACTGGCCGGCAACGGCGATCCGGCCGTCGACCGGAACCATGCGCCGGCTAACCCGACGGTCCACCTCGGCAGCGGCGACCATGGTCTCGGGCTGGTGGCTGAGGACGACATCCTGCGCAACCAGGCCTCGCTGTTCGTCGACAGCCAAGCGAAGATCGCCGGCCTGGAGACCACCATGCTCTGTCTGCAGCCGGGCGGCAGCCAGACGCTCGAGTGGTCCATCTATCCGGTCGCCTCGCCCGAGTACTACGACTTCATCAACTTGGTCCGCCAGGACTGGGGCAGCAACTTCACCATCGAGGGCGCGTGGTGCTTCTTCGGTCCCGATGACATCATCAACATGCCCGCCGACCGGCTGGCCGAGCGGCTCGACCGCCTGGCCGTCCGCTATGCCTGCTCCTGGGGCGGCTGGGTCGATGCGAAGCACGACCGCAAGCGCATCGGCTTCGGCACCGAGGTGGCCAGCGGCTACTGGGCCGACTACCGGCGCCGCCTCAAGGAGGCCACGGCCAAGCTGCACCAGGTGCGGCCCGGGCTGAAGGTGCTGATCTACTACGACAGCCAGCGCGACACCTACGACGACGCCGGCACCCGCTATGCGGACAGCCGCCTGACCGACGCTCGTGGCCTGCACGGCGTTACCGACTGGAGCGGCATCTACTCGCGCACCTGGTCGATGGTCGCCACGCTGGACAACCAGTTCGGGCGCGGCATGCTCGACTTGGTCGACGTCTACATGGACCAGATCGGCGCGGATGGCCTCTACTGGGATGAGATGGAGAACGTCGCTTACGGCGCGCCGCTGCTCAGCTTCGCTCAGCCCGACGGCCGCTCCGCCATCCTCGACCCGAAGACCTGGACCATCCAGCAGGAATGTGGCGTCACCACCTTGCTCGGCGAAAGCCACCGCCTGGCGGTGATCGACAAGGTGCGGCGCAAGGGCGGCACGCTGATGGGCAACGGACCGGCGGCCACGCGCGCCATCCTCGGCCGCCGCGTGCAGCGCATGGTCGAGATCCAGCACAACGACACCTGGTGCTACGAAGGCCACCTGGGCACGCTGCTCGGCTACGCGAGCAGTCCTAAGGAGTTCGCCAACGTCCGCCGCGCCCTCGGCATGGCCATGCTGCTGGTCGGCGTGCGGCTCGACTACGACTATGAGGTCAACCGCTACCTCTACCCACTCACGCCGATCGAGATCCAGTCCGGCTATCTGCTCGGCCGCGAGCGCATCGTGACCATGCACTCGGGCAGCTACGGCTGGCCGGGCCGTGAGACCGTGCCCTGCACGGTGCAGCGGTTCAACGGCCAAGGCAAGCTGACCAGCAGCACACCGGCGGTGGCCGGCCCGGGCGCGCAGCGCGTCAAGCTCGACTTGGTGGCCGACGAGATCGCCGTGATCGAGCGGGCCGCGCGCTGAGGCGCCACCGGTCAGGCGTACGGGAACTCGGCCATCGGCCCGGCCAGCGACAGCTCGACCAGGAACTCGGCCAGGCCGGCCACTTCGGCCTCGATGAGGGCCCGGCCCTTGTCGGCAGTGGCCTGTCGTGCCTCGCCGCCGCAGGCCGCCGGCATGTAGCGGTGCCACGGTCGCACCCAGTAGGCGCGATCGCCGCGCAACGCCGCGCAGTCGGCCTGGTGCGTCGGGTAGTCACCCAACCGGTCCTCATGCACCCAGTCCGGGTGCAGGTGCAGCATCTGCGAGGCTTCGGATTCGCCGGCGTGGTCGCTGGGATGCTCGATCTGCCGCCACGCGGCGGCGCTGGCGCCCGAACCTCGGGTGTACAGGCACACGAACGGCGCATCGTGGCGCGCGAGGTGCCGCAAGGTCGCCTTGATGACCTCCGGGTTCCCACCGTGAGTGTTGAGGATCACGATGCGGGACACGCCTTCGCCGCCGAGGAACTCCACCAGGTCGGTCAGCATCGCCATGAAGGTCGGCACGGACACGCGGCAGGCGAACGGCAGTTGGCGGAAGTTGTTGTTCAACGAGATGCGCTGGACCGGTAAGCACACCGCGCGCGCGCCCTGCTCATTGGCCTGGCGCACAGCTCCGTAGGCGACGGCCTCGGCCACGAACGCGTCTGTGCCGTAGGGCAGTGCCGGACCGTGCGGTTCGGTCGAGCCGATCGGGATCAGGCCGACGTTCGGCGCCAGATCCTGCACCTCGCGAATGGTCATCTGCTCCAGGATTCCGCTGTGCGCCATGATACCGGCTCCGGCGATCAGTACGCCGCGAGCGGCGGCGCTCCTCGGCCTCGGCGGGACGCGATCCCAGCCGGTTGCCCGGTGACGCCCGCGGCACCGCGTGCTACAGTACCGCCATGCACCAGCCGCACGCCCGGCAGCCTGTGACATGAAGCGTCAGCTCGACATGGTGGTTCTGGTCGGCGTGCTGGCGCTGTTCCTGGTGCTCAACGGGCTCCTGTTCGGCCGAGCCGCCCGGGTGGCCCGGCGCACCGAGATTGTGCCCGTACCCTCCAGCTACCGCGCCACGCCCTCGGGCTGTCGTGCGCTCTACGAGCTGCTCGGCCGGGTCGGCGTGCCGACCGGCCGCTGGACACTGCCCCTGACACAGCCGCTGCCGCCGGACGCGACGGTGCTGGTCATGCTGGAGCCGGGCCTGTACGTGCGCCCGATCGAGCTGCGGGTACTGCGCCACTGGGTCGACCGCGGCGGCACGCTGATCGTCGCCAGCGAGGGCGTCACCACACCCACGTCGCCGGTTCGCGCCATGCCCGAGCACCTCTTCGTGCACCGCCGAGCCGGCGTTCAGCCGGAGGTGGCGCCCGCTGCCGCGGGGCATCCGGCGCCACAGCAGTGGTCCGTCCAGCACGCCAATCGGTACCTGCAAGGCGTGGCCTGGCTCGAGCTGGATCCCGCTCGCTCGGTCGTCGGGCCGGCGGCCCTGTTGCGGCGCGCTCAGGCCCAGATGGTCGACCTCCAGCGCGCCTGGGTGGTGGCCGGTGATCCCGCCGCACCACTGTGTACGGCCAGCGCCATCGGCCGGGGCCGGGTGTTCTACCTGGCCACGCCAGCGTGGTTCGCCAACGGGCAGCTCGACCGCGCCGACAACGCGATCTTCGTGCTGAACCTGCTCACCGCGCACCGCGGCAGCGGGCGGGTGCTGTTCGACGAGTACCACCTGGGCAACCTCGGCGCCGGCAGCCTGGCCGCCTGGCTGTGGCAACCGCCGTGGCGGTTTGTGGTCGTCTGGCTACTGCTGGCCGGCTTGCTGGCCGCCGTGCGGTGCGCCACTCGGTTGGGACCGCCGCGGCTCGGCGGCGACGGGGCGCCGCGGCGGCCCGCCGCGGAGTTCATTGCCGCCCTGGCGGCGCTCCACCGGCGCGCCGGCGCGCGCCGTGAGATAGCCCGGATGTGGTACGATGACACGCGCCGCCGGCTCTGCCGGCTGGCGGGCAGTCCGCAGGACCTGCCCGACCAGCGGCTGGTCGAACGCTTGCGGCATGCCGGGCACGATGCGGCCGCTATCGAGGCGATGCTGGCTGGTTGGCGGGCGGCGGCCGAGCGCGAAGCCAGTGAGACCGAGTTGCTCGCACTGGCGCGCCAGGCCGACCAGGTCCTGCGTCGCTGTGCGCGCCGCCGCGGCGGGAGCCAGGAGGATCAGCACTGATGGGCGCCGTGCAGGATCTGGCCAACCGGATGCGCGAGGGCTTCGGTCGCGTGGTCGTGGGGCAGCACGAGGTCATCGACCATCTGATTCTGGCCCTGCTGCTGAACGGGCATGTGCTGCTCGAAGGCGTGCCCGGTGTCGCCAAGACGCTGCTGGTCCGCACGCTCGCCTTGCTGCTCGGCGTCGGCTGCAAGCGCATCCAGTTCACGCCCGACATGATGCCGTCCGACATCATCGGCACCAACGTCTTCGACGTGGCCACCGCCACCTTCCGCCTGCGCCAAGGGCCGGTCTTCTGCAACCTGCTCCTGGCCGACGAGATCAACCGCACGCCGCCGAAGACGCAGGCGGCGCTGCTCGAGGTCATGGAGGAGCGCCAGGCCACCATCGACGGACAGGCCTATCCCATGGCCGAACCGTTCATGGTCTGCGCGACCATCAACCCGATCGAGTACGAAGGAACGTATCCGCTGCCCGAGGCGCAACTGGACCGCTTCCTGTTCAAGCTGCCGGTCACCTATCCGGACGCCGCGGCCGAGCAGGACCTGCTACGCCGGGCCGATCACGGCTTCGAGGCCCGTCACCTGGGCCAAGCGGGCCTGCAGCAGGTGGTCAGCATCGACGATCTCGGCGCTGCCGCCGCTGAGTGGCGGGCCATTCGGGTTGACGACCGCCTGCTGGAGTACCTCGGCGCCGTCGTCCAGGCCAGTCGTGACTCCGCCGACCTGCTGCTCGGTGCCAGTCCGCGTGCCGCCATTGCGCTGCTGAACGCGGCGAAGGCCCGCGCGGCCATGGAGGGCCGGACCTTCGTGTTGCCCGACGACGTCAAGGCACTGGTCGGCGCGGTGCTGCGGCACCGGATTGTGCTGCGGCCCGAGGCCGAGATCGAGGGTCGCCGACCCGACGACGTGCTCGCCGAGCTGATCGACAGTGTCGAGGTGCCGCGAACCACCTGATCGCGCCACGGTCAGGACGAACGAGCCACCGCAATCGCCTGCGCCAGGTCGATGCTGCCCTCGTAGAGCGCCCGCCCGATGATCATGCCCTCGACGCCCAGCGGGCCCAGTTGTGCGATGCGCCGTACGTCGTCCAGTGTGCTGATCCCGCCGGACGCAATCACCGCCAGGCTGACCGCGCCCGCCATCCGGGCCTGGGCGGCCACGTTCGGACCCGCCATGGCACCGTCCGACAGCACGTCGGTGAAGACCAGCCGCCGCGCGCCCAGCCGCTCCAGGTCCTGCGCAAAGGCTACGGCATCCAGGTTGGTCGCCTCGGCCCAGCCTTGCACGGCCACCCGGCCGTCGCGCGCGCCGATGTCCATGACGATCCGCTCGCCGTGGGCCGCCAGCGATTCGGCCACGAACTCCCGGTCGCGCACCGCCGCCGTGCCCAGGATGACGCGCGCCACGCCGGCGGCGAAGTACTGGCCGATGGTGGCCCCATCGCGGATGCCGCCGCCGACCTGCACCGGCACACCGGTCGCCGCACAGATCGCCGCCACGCTGTCGAGGTTGCGCGGTACCCCGTCGAAGGAGCCGTCCAGATCGACGACGTGCAGGAACGTGGCCCCCTGCTCCACCCACTGCCGCGCCATGGCGGCCGGGTCGTCGCCATAGACCGTCTTCCGCTCGCGCTCGCCGCGATGGAGACGGACCACTTGGCCCTCGCTCAGATCAATGGCAGCGTAGACTAGCACGCGTCCTGGCTCCTGCCGGTCACTTGACCGCCTGCGTCAACGCCAACAGCGTCGTGGCAAACCCGCCGATGACGCCGGCGATGGCTTGCAGGTCCTCGGTGGCGCGACGCTCGCGCGGCAACGTCAGCGGACGCGGCAGCACCAACACCATATCGCCGCGCCGAACCGTCGTACTGAGGCCCGCCGCCGTGATGCTCCCGTTCGCCCGCACCACCAGGATGCCGGCCACGTCGGCGTTGCGCGTCAGCCCACCACAGCGCCGGACGTAGTGGTCTACCGCCTTGCCCTCGGTGAACGGTTGCGCCATGTTGCTGACCACCTCGCCCTGCACCAAGACCAGGTGTGGCATCTCGGGCACCACCAGAATGTCGTTCGGGCGCAACTGCAAGTCCTCACGCCCCTCCAGGACGGCTTGCAGGTCGAGTGCCACTCGCACGTAGTGGCGCAGCACGCGCGGCGTTCTCGGCAGCTCGTCGCGCTCTTTCATCTCGCGGTCGAACGGCGTTCTGACCTTCGCTGGCTTGGTGGGATCCTCGGGCGTCTGCGCCGCGGTGTCCTTGGCCTCTTTGTCTGCCTCCGCCTGCGACTTGGCCGCCTCGGCCTTGGCTCGTGCCTCATCGTCCTTGGCTGGCGCCTCGTCGCCGGTCGGCTCCAACGGGCCCAGCGGGTCACGTCGCTCCGGCACCTGCGGCTCCGTGGTACGCGTGGCGCCCTGGCGTCTCGACTTGGTGCGGGGCGTCGAGGTGTCCTCGCGGTCCTCGACGTCCTCGTCGGCCGGTGCGTCGGCGTCCATCTCGTCTTCATCGCGCTCTGATGCGCGACCGCTGCTTCTGGCGTCGCGGTCGGTACGCCGACGCCCTTCGCCGGCGGTATCGCGCTGGTCGCGCGGGTCGCGCTGCGTGCTGCCGCCCTTGTCACGATCGGCGCTCTGCGAGCGCTCTGACGCGCGAGCGCGGCTCCTGGTGCTCGAGCGGGCCGCGCTCGGCTTGCGCTGCCCACTGGCGGCGATGCCGTAACGGCTGCGCTCCATCAGCTCCAACTCGCTGTCGATGCGCGTCAGGTCGCGCGACTCGCCGAGGTCGTCGGCCAACTTGCTGGGGACCATCTCGACCGGCAACACCCGCTCGCCCTGCCCCAGCCACTCCGGCGGGCTGGTCACGCCTTTGCTGAGGACCAGCGCGTAGTCGTCGCGGATGCGGCGCACGCGTAGGGCGTGGAACACGTCACTGCCATAGCGCGCAACTTCGGCATCGACCACCTCGTCGACCCGCCGCAGCAGGACCGCACCCTCGATGAACGCGCCGGGCAGCACGCCCTTCGCGCGGTCGGTCAGGATCTGGCGCAGGCTCTCCTCGGTCCCGGCCAGCGGGAAGAAGCCCGGCAGCGCCAGCCGGCCGCGGAGCAGTACCTCGCGGGCGCGGTGCTTGTACTCGCCGAGCGTCTGCACGAAGACGGAGTCACCGTCTTCCAGTTCGAGGTCCTGCGTCTTGTCGCCCGCCAGCATCCGGCGCAGGTCGGGGCGGATGATCACCGTCCGAGTGTCCCGCGCCCGGGCCACTTCGCAGGCGGTGAAGGCCACGTTCCGCGTCAGTCCGCCGGCGCGGAAGATCAGATCGCTGAGCGTCATGCTGTCGGTTCGCTCATAGCGGCCCGGACGCTGCACCTCGCCCTTGATCTCGACTCGAGCTTCGCTGTAGACGGCTTGCTGGTGCGTGAAGACCCGCAGTTGGTCGCCATCCTCCAGCGGCATCAACTGCGGGCGGATGCTCAGGTCGAAGGGGATCACCCGCCAGCGACCGTTGGCCGCGCGGCGGCGGAGTTCGGCTCGCGGCAGGTAGGCATCCGGCGTGGTGCCTGCCGCCAGGTGCAGCAGGTCCTCCACCGTCATGTTGTCACCCAGCGGGAACAGGCCGGGGAAGTGCACGGCCCCCGAGACCCGCACCGAGCGCGGCGTCGCGCGCACCTCTTGCCACGGCACCACCTCGACGAGGTCCTCGTCCTCGAGCACTGGGTTGTGCTCCGGTGTGTTGCGCATCGCGCCCGCTGGGCTGAACCGCACGAACCGGACGTGACCGCTCTCGGTTCGCCGGATGATGTACGCCGCGTCGCGGTCGGCGTCGACCTTGAGCCCGCCGGCTGTGACGATCAGGTCACGCACCGTCATGCCCTGGTGGCGCGGGTAGTGGCCCGGCTGGCCGACCGGGCCGTTGATGGTCACGCGCGCTTGCGTGCCGCGGGCCACCTCGTCCGAACTGGGCACGCGGATGACGTCCTCATCCTGGAGCGCCAGCGAGCCCATCGGGTCACTGCCGGCGACCATCTTGGCGACGTCGAAGTAGAACACCTCGGGGTTGGCCGACCCACTCACGGCCCGCGTCACCTGGCCCCTGGCCCCGGCTCGCGGCACAATGCCACCGGCGCGCACCAGCGCGTCCGAGAGCTTCATGCCCACCGTCAGCGGGTAACGCCCCGGCTTGCGGACCATGCCCTCCAGGACGATCCTCGGCGCCTGGCCAACGTCGGTCAGCAACGGCACCAGCAGTTGGTCGCCGTTCTGCAGATAGGGGTTCGGCTTCGGCAGATCGCCGCGCGACAGGCCGCTCAGGTCGACCCGTTGCTCGGTCTGCCCGTCGCGCCCACGGGAGATCACGATGCCGTGGGTGGCCGCGCCCGGGCCCACGCCGCCCGCCTTGGTGAGCGCGTCGGCCACCGTGCTGTCGGCGTCGAAGGTGTAGGCCCCCGGCATCGACACGGCGCCCGAGACGACCACCGTCACCGGCGGCAGGCCGGTGGCGAAGGGTATCTCGACGGTGTCGCCCGCCTGCACCCCAATCCGGGCGGCCGGGCCGCCGCGCCGCACCTCGGCCACCTCGAACGAGATGGTCTCCACGCCGCCCTCGCGCCGCGGCCGCTTGATCAGCCCGGTGGACCGGTACCCCTTCTGCTGCACGCCCTGGGCCTTGGCCATCAGGTCGCCGAGCGTCATGCCCGGCTCGGCACCGTACTCGCCCTCGCGGCCAAAAGCCCCCTTGACCGTGACCACCGAGCGTTCGCCGCCCAGCTCGAGGACCATCACCGTGTCGCCGTGGCGCAGCGGCTCCAGCTTGGCCGTGCTGGCCGTGCCGGCCAGCACCTCGCGCGCGCCGAAGTCGAAGATCGCCTCATCGGTGCGGTCCTGGATCCGGCGCAACTGCAAGCGCGCCGCACGGCTGCGGAGTCCGCCGGCCAGCCGGAGCGCATCGCGCACCGTCTGCTCGGTGAGCAGTTCATACCGCGCCGGACGGCTCACCTCGCCGTCGACACCGACCAGCCGCTCGGCCACCGGCACGTAGATGCCATCGCCGTCACGCAGGCTGAGGTTGTCCTTCGGATCGCCCTCCAGGAGCAGGCCGTAGAGGTCGATCACCGTCATCTTGCCATCGCGGTACAAGCGCACCCGCCGCAGCGAGGCCATGCTGCGCGGGCCGCCGGCCGCGGCGATGGCGTCGTAGACGGTGCCGTAGCCGGTGATGATGACGTTGGCCGAGGGCCGGCGCACCTCGCCGCCGACCGAGACGCGTAGCGCGTGCAGGTCGATGTAGCTGACCCGCACCGAGGCCTCGCGCGGGCCCCGCCGGCGGATCAGCCGCGTGATGATCTCTTCGAACTCGCGGGCCGTCATACCGGCCACCTGGACCGCGCCGACCGGCACAAAGCTGATGTTGCCGTCGGGCGCCACCGCGACCTTGGCGGTCTGCGGCTCCACGTATGGGTTCCAGAAGGTAATCGCCATCTGGTCGCCGGGCAGCAGCCGGTAGCTCGGCGGCGGCGTCGAAATCGGGTTCTGCTGGGTGGACGATGCCCGCGCAATGATGGCCTGCCGGAAGGCGACCTGGCCGAACAGCGGCAGTTCGTCGCCGGCCTCGGCCTCGATCTCGTCGAGCAGTGACTCGAGCGCCTGATCCTCTAGATCTTCGGTGGCCCGACGGCCGTAGAAGCGCTGGATGCGCTTCAGGCGGGCCTTCTCCTTCTCGTCCTCTGCGCTCGTCGCCCCGGCCTTGCTACGGTCCTTGCGCGTGTCCCGCTTGCCGGTGCGGTCCCTGGAGTCCTTGGTCCGGTCGTCCTCGGGCTCGTCGGTATCCGCCGTCGAGCGCTTGGTGCGCTTGGTCCGGCGTGAGGTGTCGCGGTCGGTCTCGTCTGTCCGGCGCCGGGTCGTCGGCGTGTCCTCGTCATCGCGGCTCCGGTCGCGGTCCGCACGAGTGGTGTCATCGTCGCCGGGCTCCTCGCGGTCTTGGCGCCGACGCTGCTCGCCTGAGGTGTCGTCGTCGCGCCGCCGTTGACGGCCACCGTCTCGGGCGTCGCCACTGGTGGTGCGGTCAGAACCGCTCTGTGACTGAGCCGGCACAGGAACAATGGCGAACAACGCCGTGAGGACCAACCAACTGGCCATCGCCAACCGTCGGCGCATAGGTCACCTCATCAGGACACGGTCAGCCGCAGACTGGGCTGGTAGAGACAAGCGGAGTGAGGGAAAGCCAACGGTCGGATTCGAACCGACGACCTGCGCATTACGAGTGCGCTGCTCTACCAGCTGAGCTACGTTGGCACACATGACCAGCCGGCACATCCGGCCGGAGGCTGTACCAGCCCCTGTCACACACTCAGAATTTAGCATGGAACGAGACTACCTGTCAACCTCGTGGAGCCGCTGTGGCACGCGCCGGTGAGCCATGGTTCGCCGGGCTGGCTGACGCTCCTTCGCGCCGCAGCAGGGCCACGGCTCACGGCCGCGCCGCAGCGCCGGTCATCTCCTGCAGCAGCCGCTCCAGGTTGGCCAGTTGCTCGCCATAGGCCTTGAGGTCACCTTTGCGGCGCGCTGCCTCGGCAGCATTCCACACTTCCTGTCCGCGCCTCGCCAGCCGCTGCAGCCGCAGGGCCTCCGGCGAGGCGGCGTTCGACGATGCCGTGCTCAGCGTCAGCTCCAGCGCCTCGCCCAGGCTCGGTGCCATGCGCACCACACCGTTGTACTGCACGGCCACGCGCTTCAGTTCGGGCAGCGCGCCGCGCCGCTCGGCCGTCAGGAAGATCGGTTCGATGTAGAGCAGCGTGTCGCCCAGCGGGATCACCAACAGGCGGCCCCGCAGCACGCGCGACCCATGCTCGCTCCACAGGCTCATCTGCGCGCTGATCTCCGGGTCCTGGTCGATCAGCGCCTCCACCTGCATCGGTCCGAGCACCAGCCGGCTCTTCGGGAAGCAGAACGCGGTCAGGCGCCCGTAGCTGTCCGGGTCGCAGTCGGCCGCCAGCCAGCCCACCAGGTTGTCGCGGCCCGTCGCGGCTTCGTGCGCGCTCGCCGGAGTGAACGGCAGGATCAGCCGGAACACGGCCCGGTCTTCACCGGGCAGTCGCACCAGCACGTAGTAGGGCGTCACGCGCTCGCGGTTGATCTCGAACCGGTAGCTGCCATCCGGCTGCGGCTCGCGCGTGGTGCTCTGCTCGCGCGCCACGTCCCACAGGTCCTCACCGTTATAGAACACGCGCGGGTCGGTCATGTGGAACCGCGCATAGGCCCGGGCCTGCAAGGCGTACAGGTCGACCGGGTAGCGCACGTGCTCGCGCACGGCCGGTGGCAACGGCTCGTGCGTGAACAGGCCGGGGTACGCCCGCTCATACGAGCGCAGCAGCGGATCGGCCGCGTCGAAGACATGGAACTTGACGGTGCCGTGATAGGCGTCCATGACCACTTTGACGCTGTTGCGCACGTAGGCCGGCCGAGCTCGTTCGGACAACTCCGGCTGCTCGCGCCGCAACGCCAGGGCCGGCTGCAGCGAGTGCGGCCAGGAGTAGGGATAGCGACTGCTGACCGTGTAGGCGTCGAGCACCCAGACCAGGCGTCCGTCGGCCAGCACCGGATAGGGCTCCGAGTCGAAGTCGAGGAACGGCGCCAGCGCCTGCACGCGCTCCATCAGCGCCCGCCGGTAGTGCAGCCGGCTGGCCGGGGTGAGCAGGTCCGATACCAGCAGGTTCAGGCTGCGCAGCCGCAGCGCCCAGGCCAGGCGCCGCAGGCCACTGCCCAGGCGTAGGCCGCCGTCGCCCTGGTAGCTGGTGAACACGTTCTGGTCACCTTCGGGATAGTCCAGTTCGCGGGTCACCGCGCCCTGGCGCAGGCCCGTGACCACATAGTCCGAGGGGATCTCGCCGTAGTACACCCGCGGTTCGGCGATGTGGAGTTCGGCAGCGCCGCGGGGCGGGATGTCGCGCACGACTTTGACCGGCTCACCCGCCGCGCCAGCCGTGCTGGCCAACGCCATCACCAGACCCAGGCCGTGCGTGTAGACCAGATGGCGGTTGACCCAGTTCTGCGCCGACGACTCCAGGCGGTCGACCTGCATCTCGCGGACCACCACCGAGACCTGCCGCCGCTGGCCGTTCAGCACGTAGCGGTCATAGTCGGCCACCAGGAAGTTGTAGTAGCTCCGCAAGGTCTCGGTGCCGACCAGTTGCTCCGTCATCTCGGCCGGCGACCAGAGCGGCACCGTTGCGAGCGTCTCTTTGTACGCCGCCAACTCACCGCCGCCGAGCGCGCCACCGGCATCGTAGCCTCGCTCGACGACTCGGTCGAGACCCAGTCCCGCGCGAGTGCCCGCAATGCAGGCGGCGATGTACGGCTGCTCGCGGTCGATCTCGTTGGGCGCCACCACCAGGGCCTGGCAGGCCGCCGGGATGAGCGCATAGCCGATGTGCAGCACGGCGTAGCCGCCGACGGCCCACCCGATCAGCCGCAACGAACGCAGGCGCACATTGGCCAGGAGCACGACCGCTACCACCGCGGCCGCCGCCAGCAGCACCCAGAGCAGCGGCAGGCGTACGTGCCAGTCGGTGTAGCCGATGCCGTGCAGCCGTTCGGTACGGCGGGTCACCAGCAGGCTGAAGCGCGCCAGCCAAGCCCACGAGGCCAGGCTGGCGAACAGCGCCACCCCCACCGCGGACAGGTGCGCCCGCGCCGGGGGTGAGACGGCGCGGAAGTCGCCGTACGAATCCGGGTCGCCCGGCACCGGCAGCTCGATGTAGCGGAAGTACAGCGCCAGCCAGCAGGTCAGCAGGAGGCCCGTCAGCAGGCGTTGCGCATGGCTCCAGAACGGCAGCCAGGTCATGTAGAACGACACGTCGCGGCCGAACACCGGATCCAGCGTCCCGGTGGGCACGCCGCTGAACATCAGGCGGAACGGATCCCAGAGTTGGGCCCACGACCAGCCGAACACGGCGGCCACGACCGTCAGCGCGAACGGCAGCAGCGCCCACAGGACCGGGCCGCCGAGCATCTCGTTCGGCCGCGGCTCGGCCCAGGCCGGCACCTTGTCCAGCCGCCGGCTGAGCCGGAAGTTGCCGACCAGCAGGACGAGACCGGTGAGGAAGCCCACCGCGAACAGGCCGACCTGCGCCGACCACATGCGGACGAACACGCTGGTCTGCTGGAGCGAGGCGTACCACTGGTACTCGGTCCACCAGTACAGCCCGTAGCCGACGGCGGCCACCGTCACCAGACCGCCGACCAGCCAGCGGAGCCAATTCTTCGCAGAACTCACCAGACTCACCTCAGCGTTATCGGGGCGGGGGGCCAACCAGGGCAGGTCACGACGGGCGGCACCCGTGGGGATGCGACGCGCCTGGCAGGTTTCGAACCTGCGACCGTCGGCTTAGAAGGCCGCTGCTCTATCCACTGAGCTACAGGCGCAAGACGGCGCGATTCTACCGGTGCCCAGCCGCCTCGTCAAGGCACGCGAGCTGCGTTTGACCCGCGCTAATCGCGCGGTTATACTCCGCCCGCAGCGGAGTGACTGCATGGACCGCTTCGGAATCGCCACCGCCGGCAACTGGATCGTCGACCGCGTCAAGCTCGTCGATCGCTGGCCGCCGGAAGAGGAACTCGCCCTGATCAGCAGCGAAGAACGCGGCGGCGGCGGCGGGGCCTACAACTGTATTGCCGACCTGCACAACCTGGGCGCGGGATTCCCGCTCTACGGCATCGGCTGCATCGGCGACGACGGCGACGGGGCCTGGATCCGCGCCGACTTGCAGCGCCGCGGCGTCGAGCAGCAGTGGATCCAGGAGGTGGCGGCCCCAACCAGCTATACCGACGTGATGTCGGTGCGCGACACCGGCCGTCGCACCTTCTTCCACTGTGCCGGCGCCGGTGCCCTGTTCGGGCCCGAGCACGTGCCCTACGAGGCGGTACCCGCCCGCCTGCTGCACCTGGCCTACCTGCTGCTGCTGCCGCAACTCGACCGCGAGGATCCCGAGTTCGGCTCGGTCGGCGCGCGCGTGCTGTCGCAGCTCCAGCAAGCCGGCATCATGACCTGCCTCGACGTGGTCACCGACGACGGCACCCGGGCTCGGCCGGTGGTCGTGCCGGCGCTGCCCTATGTCGACTGCCTGATCTGCAACGAGCTGGAGGCCGGTGTCATTGCGTCGCAACCGACCCGCATCAAGCGCGTCTCGGCCGGGGCCGATTCGCACCACCCGCAGCCTCAGGTGACCTCGATCCTCAATCCGGATGGACTCCGCGCGGCGGGCCGCGCACTGCTCGAGATGGGCGTTCGCCAGCAGGTCGTCGTGCATATGCCCGAGGGCGGCTACGTGCTGTGCCGCGACGGCCAGGAACTGTTCCTGCCCTCGCTGGCCGTGCCCCAGGACTTCATTGCCGGGGCCAACGGGGCCGGCGATGCCTTTGCCGCCGGCGTGCTCTATGGCCTGCACGAGGGCTGGCCGCCGGAGCGGCTCCTGCGGCTGGCCGTGGCCACCGCGGCCGCCAGCCTGCGGCACCCGACCACCACCGCCGGCGTCGGCACGCTCGCCGAGACCCTCGGCCTGCTGGACCGGTTCTCGTTCCGCGACGCGGTGATGTGAGCCAGGAGAACCCGCACCCATGACCATCACGCCCGCCGCACGCTATGAGTCGATCTTCCCGCTCTTCCGCACAGAGCCCCAGTTGGCGCCCGGCGAGGTCATCCACGCACGGGCACCGATGCGCTGGATGTGGACCGGCTGGCGAGACGTCGCGCGCGGCGGTGGCGGCGACTGCAGCAACGCGGCGGTGACCGCCTCGGCCTTCACCACCTTGCGGCACAGCGCCGACCCGGGGTTGCTGCGCATCATCGCCACCGATGTCGGCATCGACCTGCGGCTGCGCCAGGCCGACCTCGCGCGACGGCCCGCGGCGGATGAGCCCCATGCGTTGCTCCGCGCCTTGCTCTACGCCGCCGGCGCGCCGCTCGGGCTGGAGTTGACCTGCACCACCAAGGGCATCCCGGCCGCCACGGGTCTCGGCACCTCAGCGGCGGTGGCGGTCACCATCGTGAGCGTGCTGGCCGAGGCGGCCGGCCGGACGCTGACGCCGGTCGAGATGATCCATGCGGCCCGCCTACCCGAGACCTACCTGCTCGGGTTGAGCTGCGGCTTCCAGGACCAGGGCGCCGCCGTCAATGGCGGTCTCGGCAACTACCGCACGACGTTTGGTCCAGATGGCGGCGAGGACGTGGAGATCATCGGCTTCGACGCCGATCCGACGTTCGTGGAGACGCTCGACGCCGGCCTGATCGTGGTGGACTTCGGCCAGCCCCACAGCTCGCATGTGGCCCACATGGGCGTGTTCGAGCGCCTGGAGTCAGGCCACCCGGATTCGTTGCGGGCCTTCGAGCTCCTCAACGAGGCCGAGACCGCCTACCACCGCGCGCTGGCCGCTGGCGATTTCGCCGCGTTCGCCGCCGCGCAGAACCTCACCTGGGAGGCGCAAGGCTGGCTCCACCCCGAGATGGTCCTGCCGATCATGCGCGACGTCGTCGATATGAGCCGCGGGCTCGGCGTTCGCGGCGCCAACGTCAACGGCGCCGGCATGGGCGGCACCGTCTCGCTGTTGGCCGAACCGGACGCGGTCGGCCGGGTGATTCGGGCCGTGCTCAACATCCAGGGCGTGCGGCTACTGATGTGCGGTATCGAGCGTCGCGGCGTCGAGTGCTGGCGGCGACGCCACGAGACGCGGAGGGACCAGTCATGACCGATGCGGAGCTATCACGGATCTTCCGCGGTCACCTGACGGAGCTGAGCGAGCAGGCGCCCACCACCGCGCGACCCGACCCGCTCGATGTCGGTGAGATGGCGGCCCGGGCGCTGAACTACCTGCGGGGCAACCCCGAGCCGTCCCGCGGCTACGAGTGCAAGTTCTCGCTCGGTCCGCTGGGTATCCCCTGCCACGTGCCGCTGTCGCCGCCCAACGCTTACGCGTTCGACCCGATCTCGCTGGCCGACACCGACTGTCGGATGAACCTCCAGTACGCCAACATGCGGGCGATGGCCGGTGAAGCCGAGCCGGACGAGGTCGAGCGTGGCGTGGCCCAACGGATCCTGGGCTACCAGCGCGACGACCACCTCTGCTGGGCCAATCCCGAGGCGTTCACCGGCCAACCCACGCCGGGTGAGTGGGCCAGCACCTGGTGCAGCGGCAAGCTCCTGCACTGGCTCTGCGACCGCGTCGAGCGCACCGGCGACGAGGCCGAACTGGCGGCCGGACAGGCCATCTTCGAGGCCATTCGGGCGCTGGCCTCGTGGTCCGGCGACCGGGCGTTCTTCCCGCGCGGACCGGCGCCTTGGCGCGACGGCGAGTGGTTGAGCGGCGGCTGGGCCGATTCGCACTGCCGCAACTATCCCTCGGTCGTCGAACCGATCGTCCGCTACTGGGAGGTCAGCGGCGACGAGGCCGCCCTCGACTTCGCCGTAGCGCTCTGTGAAGGCTTCCTCGCCGGCAGCCAGCCGGACATGGGCGACCTGCGCATCGATCCGGAGACCGGCGAGTTCCAGGGGCATGTTCACCTGCACACGCACGCGCTGTGGGGCCTGGCCCACCTCGGCGCGGCCATCGGCGAGACGCGCTTCCTCGACTACGTGCAGCGCGCCTACGACTTCGTCTGGTCGCGCGGGACCGACTACGGCTGGCTGCCGGAGTTCATTCCGCAGGGCGAGTACCGCACCGAGGTCTGCGTAGTCGGCGACATGGCCTCGCTCGCCGCCTGGCTGGCCAAAGGCGGGCACCCGCACTACTGGGACCACCTCGAGCAATCGGTCCGCAACCTGCTGGCGCGTTCGCAGTTCGCCCTGACCGAACCGTTCGTCGCGCTGTTCCGCGAACTGCACCGCGACCGCCCGGAAGCCGAGGTCGCCGCCGCGCTGGCCGAGCTGCGCCGGCTCGAAGGCGGGTTCGTGGCTCAGGCCACGTTCGACGACTGGGTCAGCTACCCCGACACGCTCGGACAGGCCGGCCTCAACACCAACGGCATCCACATGATGGGCTGCTGCCCGCCGGAGGGCATGAGGGCGCTCTACGAAGCCTGGAGCGGCACGGTGCAACTCCGGCCCGACGGCGTGTTCGTGAACCTGGGCTTCCACCGCGACCACCACGCGGCCACCGTGAAGGCGCTGCGGCCCGCCGACGGCGGCTATGAGGTCACCGCCAAGCATGGCGGACGCTACCACCTGCGCCCGCCGGCGTGGGCGCCGCGAGCCCGTTCGGTGGTGCTGCGCAACGGGCGCGAGGCGCGCGCCGGCTGGGGCGGGCCGGGCGCGCGCTACCTGGTGGTCGACCGCGTCCGGTCGGGCGAGGTGCTCAGCCTGCGGTGGCCCGTGCCCCACTTCACGCAGGAGCATCCGGCGACCAGCGTGCCCGGACGCGACCAGACCGTGACGGTCCGCTGGGTCGGCAACCAGGTGGTCGGCGTCGAGCCAGCCGGCCGGTTCCTGCCCATGTTCGGTGACCCGGGAGCGTAGCCATGGCCGAGACGCCAACGTTGCGGGTAGCCGTCGTGGGCGCCGGCGCCATGGCCAACCGCGTCCATTACCCGTCGCTGGCCTCGTTCGATGACGTGCAGATCGCCGCCATCGCGGAGCTTGACGACGCCCGCCTGCAGCAGACCGCCGATCGCTACCAGGTGCCCGGCCGCTACCACGACTACCGCCAGATGGTCGCCGAGGTGGCGCCTGACGCCGTGTACGTCATCGGCCAGCCGCACCTCATGTACGACATCTGGACCTGGTGCCTCAGCCAGGGCCTGAACCTGTACATCGAGAAGCCACCCGGCATCACGCTGCACCAGACGCGGTCGCTGGCCCACCTGGCCGAGCAGCACGGCTGCATCACGCAGGTCAGCTTCCAGCGGCGCTGCTGCCCGCTGGCGGTGAAGCTCTACGACGCCTGCCGCCAGCGCGGGCCCATCACGCACGCCCTGTGCCGGTTCTACAAGTGCGACCCGAGCCCGATGACCGGCGCGCGAGACCACATGATGGACGACGGCGTCCATGCCATCGACACGCTCCGCTGGCTGTGCGGCGGCGAGGTCGTGGCGGTCGACAGCGTCTGCCGCCGCGTGGGCACACCCGACGTGAACTTCATCCAGGCGACACTGCACTTCGACAACGGCGCGGTTGGCGTGCTGCTCAACAGTTGGACCAGCGGCCGGCGGATCTTCACCGTGGAGATGCACGCGCCCGGCATCTGCGCCGAGGCCGACCTGGAAGCCGCAGGCCGCCTGTTCGCCGACGGCGACGTGGTCGGCGAGTGCTTCCACACCCACGAGGTGTCGGGCAGCGACGAGTTCTACATCCACGGCGGGTTCCAGGCGAAGCACCGCGAGTTCATCGACGCCGTGCGCACCCGGACCCAGCCGTCGACGCCGTTGTCGGACGCGCTGAAGACGATGACCGTCGCCGAGACCATCCTGGCGCAGGCGCTGCTCGGCGGCCGGTGATGCGCACCCAGCCTGCGGGCGATAGCCCAAATTGGCCCTTTTCCCCGCAGCGCGTGCAGGCGGCCGAGGAACATGGTAAGAGTCCGCAGAGAAGTTGACTTGGACCTTCGAAAGGGTTGAGGCGGAGACGAGCATGTCCACCATCAACAGCGACGTGAGAGCGCTACCACAACGCCAGTTGGACGGCGTGTCGGTGACCCGCGCGCTGACCGAGGAGGCGTCCCAAATGGCGACCGAACTGGCTGTCCGTACCGCCAAGTTCGGTGCCGAGATGTCGGCCCAAGGGAAAGACCCGGAACAGATCCCTGCGGTGTCGCACCTGGACACCTTCGCCTGACGCTCGTTGGCTCTGCCCTTCGGCAACCCGGTCGGTGGTCTCCTTCCCCCCCCCACCCCGCCACCGACCACCGCCCGGGTTGCCAGCCCACTCTCTCGGTCACCTCGCCCGCGCAGGAATCGCCGCTCCATTCGCCAAGACCCATCCGGCCGTCCGAGCGGGTGGCCCGTCCGTCCAACCCGCCTGGCACGAGGTGCCGCCATGGATCGTCTCAGCCCGCGCTGCCGCGTCGCCGTCGTGCTCGCTCTCGCGGTTACCACCGCCGCCGCGGCCGAGACCGCGCCGCTGCCGGACCGGCCCAATGCCGTCACCTTCGCGGCCCAGCCGGCTCGCTTCGTGCGCCTGGTCATCGGCGACACCAGTGGCGGCCAGGCCTGCCTTGACGAGCTCGAGGTCTATGGGCCGGACGCCACCCGCAATCTGGCCCTGGCCCGCGATGGAGCCAAGGCGAGCGCGTCGTCCGCGCTGGCCGGCTACGCCATCCACCAGATTGCGCACCTGAACGATGGCCTGTACGGCAACAGCCACAGTTGGATCGCCGCGGGCGAAGGCGAGGAATGGGCGCAGATCGAGCTGCCGGCCGTGGCCCCCGTCAGCAAGCTCGTCTTCTCGCGCGATCGCGAGGGCAAGTACCGCGACCGCACACCGCTGACCTATGAGGTCCGACTGTCCGTCGATGGGCAGACCTGGACCACGGTGGCCCGCCACGGCCTGCTGGCGGCGCTACCGAACCCGCTCACCTGGCCGGCGCTGGAGCGCTACGCGTTCGCCTGCGAACGCTCGACCTGGCAGCGACTGAGCGCCGATGACCACCTCTCGCCGCTCAAGGTCGACCGTCCGGCGCTGCCCGACGGGCCGCCCTATTGGTCCCGCATCGCGCGGCTGACGCCGTTCGAGCGCGTCGCCACGCAGATGGCCGAGCTGGCCGAGCGGTTGGCGGCCAAGGGCGTCGACGTCAGCGCCGAACGCGCCGAATTGGCCCAGTTGCGGCAGCGGCAAGCCGCCGAAGACACCGACGAGGTGTACTTCGCCGTGCGCCTGGCCAAACGCCGCCTGATGTTCCGCGACCCGGACCTGGCCGCCCTCGACCGCATCCTGTTCGTCAAGCGGCACCCCTACCTGTCCTCGCACAACTACAGCGATGTGCTCGACTCGCAGTTCCGTCCGGGCGGCGGCCTGTGCGTGTTGAACCTGCCCCGCGTCGGCGATCGGCTGGTGCCCGAACAGGGCCAGGTGACCACGCTGTTCGATGCCTCCGCGGGCATCGCGCGCGACCCGGCGGTCGACTTCGACGGCCGGCGCCTGTACTTCGCCTACCGCCCCCAGGCCGGCGCCGAGGGCCAGCGCGCCTACTGGCACCTGATGGCCATCGGGGCCGACGGCAGCGGTCTGCGCAAGCTGACCAGCGGGCCGTTCCACGACTACTACCCCTGCCCGCTGCCCGACGGCGGGCTGGCCTTCATCTCCACGCGCTGCCGGGCGCGCTTCCTGTGCTGGCGTCCGCAGACCTTCGTGCTGTTCCGCATGGGCGCCGACGGCGAGGACCTGCACCCGCTGAGCTATGCCAACCTCAGTGAGTGGTCACCGGCGGTCATGCGCGACGGCCGCATCATGTGGACGCGCTCGGAGTACCTCGACAAGGGCGCCGACTTCGGCCATACGCTCTGGGCCGTGCGGCCCGACGGCACGCACCCGCAGCTCGTGTTCGGCAACAACACGCCGAACTGCTACCTGAACGGCCGCGAGGTGCCCGGCACCCGCGAGATCCTCTGCACGCTCATGTCGCACGGCGGCGACCACAACGGCCCGCTGGGCCTGGTCGACACCGCGCGCGAGCCCTTCGACTCGTCCGCGGTCACCAACCTCACGCCCGACGTCCGGCCGCACTACAACATGAGCTGGCCGCGCCGCGAGTGCTTCCGCGACCCGACGCCGCTGACCCGTGACTACTTCCTGGCCAGCCACGCACCGGCCGACCGGTTCGGGCTCTACCTGATCGACCGCTGGGGCAACCGTGAACTGCTCTACCTGGACCCGGCCATCGGCAGCATGTCGCCGGTGCCGCTCCGGGCCCAGCCGCGCCCGCCGGCGCTGGAGAAGCCGGAGGTCACCGCCGACACGCCCGACAGCGGCGTGCTCACCGTGATCGACATCTACCAGGGGCTGGAGCCGGGCATCGCGCGCGGCCGCGTGAAGTACCTGCGCGTCTGCCAGGAGGTCCGTTCCGACTTGGCCAAGCTGCCCAACGGCGAGTACGCGCAGGACACCGGCCCGGCGTTCGAGGATCACTACGCCACACCGGTTCACAAGGTGCGCGGGCCGTTCGGCTGGCCGTCATACGTGGCCAAGGCCTCGCTGGGCATCGTGCCGGTCGCGGCCGACGGCTCGGTCAGCTTCAAGGCGCCGGCCGGTAAGGTGCTCTACTTCGAGGCGCTGGACGCCGACTTCAACGAGCTGCAACGCATGAGGAGCGTGGTGCAGTTGCAGCCCGGCGAGCGCCGGAGCTGCGTCGGCTGCCACGAGCCGCGGCTGCAGGCGCCACCGGTGCGCCGCACCATCGCCGCGCGCCAGCCGGCCAAGACGCTCACGCCGCCACCGTGGGGCGCGGTTCCGTTCGCCTACGAGCAGGTCGTGCAACCGGTGCTGGACGCTCAATGCGTCCGCTGCCACGGCGCCGGCGACACGCGCGGCATCAACCTGTCCGGCACGCTCGACGGCGACCGCGTTCCGGCGTCCTACCGCACGCTGGTCTCCGGCGGCTGGGTCCACTACTTCGATATGACCTACGGCCTGCGACACAGCAAGGCCGCGCCGCTGTCGTTCGGCGTCGTGCGCAGCAAGCTCTGGCCGCTGCTGGACGCTGGTCACCACGGCGTGAAGCTGACCCGCGACCAGACGCACGCGGTGAAGTGCTGGGTGGACCTGAACTGCCCGCTGTGGCCGGACTACAGGGAACGGCTGACCCGCCCGGCCAAAGCCGCGGTGGCTGCGGCGCCATAGGCGCCCTAGCCCGGCTCAGCCGCGCGGTGCGACGGGCAGGCCGGCGTCGCGCCAGGCGGCTTCGCTGACACCCACCTGCGCGAGGGCGGCGCTGACCAGTTGCCAGGCGCGCGACTCCAGGCCGCCGCAGGCCACCGGCGCATCGAGGTCATGCCCGGCGCCGCCGGCCCAGGCGCGGCAGACGCCGCCGCACAGGTACCGCACCGCGCACCGCCGGCAACGCGGGTTGGTGTCCACCGTGTGCCCGGCCAGGGCGGCGAAGCCGTCGGCCTGCACCACCGCGGCCAGCCCGCCGCCCTCGCAGACATTGCCCAGCCGCCAGCCGTCGCCGCACCAGGCGTAGCACGGGAAGGCGTCGCCGCTCGGCTCGACATAGAGGTTCTGGCCCAGCCCGCAACTCGTCTGCGGACTGAGCCCGTAGGCGGCGGCTTGCTCGGCACTGCCGTAGGCCCAGTGCGCTTCGGGGCCGACCTCGAAGGCCGCCTCGCCCGCCCGGCCCAGCGGCAGCAGCGGCCGGAAGTTCACGCGGCGGACACCCACTTCGCGGGCCAGCCCGCGCACCGCCGCGCCGCGCGGTCCGGCCGCCTCGGCCGCCGCCATGATCGCGGTCAACGCCACTTCGGCCGGCCCGTCCACCGCCAGCAAGCGGCGGAGGTTGGCCACGGTCGGCGCGTAGGCCCCGGCGCCGCGACGGGCATCGTGGTCGGCCTCGTCACCGTCGAGGCTGACGAAGATCTTGTCTACCGCCGCGGCCAGCCGCCGGGCCAGGTCGTCGCTCAGTGGCACGGCCAAGTTGGTGCGCAGCACGGTCAGCAGTGGCTTCACCTCCTGGCGCAACTCGGCCAGCCCGTCGAGCAGCGTGCCGCGCTCGGGATGGACCAGCGGCTCGCCGCCGGTGATGACGGTTTGCCGGAAGCCCAGCGCGGCGGCCTGGCGCGCGAGTGAGAGCACCTGCTCGGCGCTGAGCCGGTCACCGGCCAGCCGGTGCGGCCCGGCGCTGGCGTAACAGTGGTCGCAGGTCAGGTTGCAGCCGAAGGTCACGTGCAGGTAGAGGTTGTTCAGGCCACCGGTGACCGTCAGCCGCTGGCTCAGGCGCGCCAGGGCGCCGGCGGCGGCCTCGGCGCTGCGCACCACGCCGGCGCGTGCGAGCCGCTCGGCGGCCGTCTCAGGGGTCTCGCCGGTGGCCAGCGCCACCGACAAGAGCAGTTGCTTGGCGTGCTGGACCCGTTCGGTCGGGTGCGGATCACCGCGCATCAGCCCCAGCAGCTTGCCCCGGCGCAGCAGGCCCTCGCCGCTGGGCTCGTCGATGACCGCGTTCAGGTTCTCGTCGGAGAACACCTCGTCCAGGGCCCGGTCGGTGATGTGGTCGAAGATGCGCCGGTAGGCCGCGCAGTAGGGGGCGCGCAGGGTCGCGAACCGCCCGCCGCCGGCGGCCAGCGCGTCATACGGGCAGCCGCCGCGGCAGTAGGCGAAGTGCGGGCAGTCACCGCACTCCTCGTGCACCCGCTCCTCGCGCTCGCGAAACGCGCGCCAGGTGGGCGTCGCCGCCAGTTCGTCTGGCCCCGGCTGCTGCGCGACGTTGCCCAGGCAGTACGCGTCGAGACCGACGAACCGCTGGCACGGGTAAAGGCCGCCGTCGGGCCCGACGGCCAGGTAGTCGCCGAGGCAGTCGCCGAACGTGCAGACCGCGCCCTGCCCGGCCGACACGCTGCGGCACAGCCCGTCCAGCGAGGGGATGCGCAAGCGGTCGAGGCGTTCCAGATAGGCGTCGAGCAACGCCACCAACAGCTCGCCGTGCGCCGCCGGAGGCAAGACCCAGTCGAGCGGACCGCCGTTGGCCGCCAGCGGCGGCACCGCGGCATGGATCGAGAAGCTCAGGCCGGCGTCGGTGAAGAAGTCGAGGATCTCCAGCGCGCGTGGCGCCGACTGCCGGGTGAACGTGCAGATGCAGCCGACGTCGAGGCCATGGAGCCGGGCCAGGGCAATACCGGCGGTGGTGCGCGCAGAGTAGCCGGCGCCGCGCTGGGCGTCACAGACGGCCTCGGGCCCGTCGAGACTGGTGCCGATGGACACGCCATGTTCGGCGAACAGCTCGCAGAGCGGCTCGGTGAGCAGCCAGAGGTTGGACTGGATGGACAGCCGCAGGCGCGGGCCGAGAGTGTCGCGCAGGAGCGGCAGGGCGCCCGCGAAGTAGTCGTAGCCGGCAGCGAGGGGTTCGCCGCCGTGGAAGGTGATGTCGGGCGGCTTGGTGGCGTCGCTGAGCTGGCGGATCCAGCGCGCGACCTGCGCGGTCGTCTGAGTGTCTGCCGCCGCCGTGCCATGCGTGGCGAAGCAGTAGCGGCACGCTGCCGGGCAGGTGGTGGATGGGACCAGCATGAGGTGGCTGAGCATCAGAGGGTGACACCGATGCCCTGATCGGTGTGGCTTGAGCAGTCAGAGCCCGACGGGTTATGTTCGGTACGGTCGGTGTGTGAGGCTGCCATCACCGACGCCACGGCCAGAATGCGTGCCTTCGCTGTGTAGGGCGCACCTGCCGTGGAGTGGATCTGCTTCAGGCAACGTGCGGCGCACCGCCTCGTCTGGACATCGCTGGCGCGCAGGTCAGCGATCTTCGCCTGGGTCACCTGCTCTAGCGCGGGCGCATCGCCCAGCCGGGCCAGCGCCGCCGCAGCCGCCGGCGCCGCCGCGTACGCCAGGCCAGGCTCTGCCCAGTCGCGAAGCAGCACCGCCGCCAGCAGCGGTCCGACGGCACGCGGGTCACCCAACTCCCCCAGCCGTGTGAAGTCGTCGTCGTCGCCCTTCACCGCTGCACTCCAACCCGGCTCGCCGAGCTGCGCCAGAGCCTTCGCAGCGGTCCGCCGAACCGACCCGATTGGATCGCCCACCCGCGCAAGCAACGGCCTGATTGCCCGAACGTCACCCGACCTGCCCAGCCGTGTGAAGTCGTCGTCGTCGCCCTGCACAGCCGCGCTCCAGCCCGGCTCGCCGAGCTGCGTCAGAGCCTGCGCAGCGCTCTTTCGCACCCACCTGTCGCGGTGGCCCAGCATCCCGATCAGCGGCTCGACCGCCCGCTGATCGCCCAGCTTACCGAGCGCTTGCGCGACCTCGTACTGCCCGACCGACGGCCCGCCGCTCAGCAGCGCGATCAGCGGCTCGACCGCCCGCTGATCGCCCAGCTTGCCGAGCGCCCGCACGGCCTCGCCCTGCGCGACCGACCATCCGCCGCTCAGCAGCGCGATCAGCGGCTCCGCCGCCCGTGCGTCGCCCAACGCCCCCAGTCGTCTGAAGTCGTCGTTGTCGCCCCTCACCGCCCCACGCCAACGCCCCTCGCCGAGCTGCCCCAGCGCCTTCGCCGCGCTCGTCCGCACCCGCCCGTCTGCGTGGCCAAGCAGCGCGATCAGCGGTTCAACGGCCCGCGCGTCGCCCAATTGCGCCAGGGCCCCCGCCGCATTCCCCCCCACGTCCTTGTTCGGGTCAGCCAGCAGCGAGATCAGCGGTTCCACCGCCCGCGCGTCGCCCAATTGCGCCAGCGCCCCCGCAGCACTGTCCCGCACGTCCTCGTTCGGGTCAGCCAGCAGCGAGATCAGCGGTTCCACCGCCCGCGCGTCGCCCAAC
>CAZHGD010000017.1:39741-62384 GCA_964531735.1 uncultured Fimbriimonadaceae bacterium
GCCCAACCGCCCCAGGGCCTTCGCCGCGCTCGCACGTGGGGGCGCGTCCCTGTCGTCCAGCAGCGAGATCAGCGGTTCCACCGCCCGCGCGTCGCCCAACCGCCCCAGGGCCTTCGCCGCGCTCGCACGTGGGGGCGCGTCCCTGTCGCCCAAATGCGCGACCAGCGGATCGAGTACCACACCGGCGCCCAGTTCCAACAGCGCCGCCGTGGCCGCTTCGGCCACGTCGTAGCTCCCGTCGCTCAGTAGCGCGATCAGCGCTTCGACCGCCCGCGCGTCGCCCAACCGCAGCAACGCCACCGTGGCAGCTTTGCGGACATGGGAGTTCCCATCGTAGTACCCCCCGCTCTGTGGCGAGAGTGCCCGCGCGTCGCCCAACTGCCACAGCGCCACCGTGGCAGCCAAGCGCACGCCAAAGTGCGCGTCACTCAGCAGCGAGATCAGCAGTTCGGCCACCCGCTCGTCGCCCGTCTGCCCGAGTCTCTTGGCGGCGGCCTCGCGCAACTCGTTGCGCTTGGACCGCAGTTGCCACGTGTACCACCACCGTCGAATCACCACGCACCCTCCGTTCGTCGCCAGCCCCGCGACCGCCGGCGAACGCGGCACGACGGCGCCCTCGCCTGGCCACGGCGGGTCGTTCGGTGGACGCGTGGACAGCCCTTCCCGTTGGCCGGGCCGGCCCAGCGAATCCGACGCGCTCGCAGGAACCAGGGCGCGCAGCGGCGCCCGGCGCCAGCGGGCGGTGCTCAGGTCTCCAGCAGCCGATCCACCTTGTTGATCGCCGCCGCCATCTGCGCGCCGTGCTCCGGCGTCATGTTGACGTTCATGCCGAAGCGCAGCGTGCGGTTGAGCAGGTCCAGCGAGCGCGGGCACATGTCCGGGTGGTAGTCGACGTGGCCCTTGTACGCCGGGTGGGTCCAGGGGCTGGCGTTCGGGTGGTAGCTGCGCTTCTGCAGGATGGAGTCCCAGTAGCGGTAGATGTGCCGGTCGGGGAAGCCCTCGCGGTGCGCGGCGCCGGTGCCCAGGCCCTCGGCGCCCAGGGCCTGGGCGAACGATTCCGCGGTGGCCTGGTCGCGGCAGACCAGCGCCAGGCTGATGCCGCAGTCACCCGCCGGGTCATCCTGGTACTGCAGGCGGTACAGCCGCGGGTTCGGGTCCAGGTTCTCACGCACGGCCTGCTTGACCGCCCGGCACCGGCCCAGCGCCGTCTCGATCTTGCCGAGTTGGACGCGGATCATCGCCGCGGACAGCTCGTTGCTGCGCAGGCCGAGATGGCTGAACGGCTCCTGCTGCCAGCCGAAGCTGTCGCCGTAGTTGTCCTTCATCCACATCGGCAGACCCGGCTCGGCGTTGAAGCACATCCGCTCGTAGGCAAGGAAGTCGTTGGTGAAGCAGAAGCCGCCTTCGCCGCAGGTGATGACCTTGTAGTAGTTGAGGCTCCAGGCGCCCGCGTCGCCAAAGCTGCCGGTGACCTGGCCGAAGTACCGCGCGCCGATGCTCTGGCAGCAGTCTTCCAGCATCTTCAGACCGTGCGCCTCGCAGACCTGCCGGAGCGCCTTCAGGCGGCACGGCACGCCCTGCATATGGACCGGGATCAGCACCTTCGTGTACGGCGTCACCTTGGCCGCCGCGTCCTCGGGGTCCATGCCCAGGCTGTCGTCAATCTCGACGATCACCGGCACGGCGCCGACGGCGACCACGGCCGCCGCGGTGGCGATGTAGGTATAGGCCGGCACCAGGACTTCGTCGCCGGGGCCGACGCCCAGGCCAATCAGCGCCGTGATCAAGGCGTTGGTGCCCGAGTTGACGATCAGCCCATAGCGCACGCCGATATACTCGCAGGCCTCGCGCTCGAACAGCGAGCACTGGGAGTGGTCGTGGTCGGCAAAGCGGAACAGCTCGCCGCTGCGGATCACCTGCGCGACCGCCTCGACTTCGGCCTCGTCAATCAGGCTGCGCGCCGCCGCGCCGCTGGGAAACGGCGCCGGCACCGCCTTCGGGCCGCCGCGCAGTGCGAGTTCGTCAGTAGTCGTATGGGTCGTCGCCATCGTCGTCTCTCCGTGCGCCCCTCCGCGCCGTCAGTATAGCAGTCTCGGCGGGCGATCGCAGCCGCGGGGGAGGGATCCCGCTCGCGCCCAGCCAATGACCGGTACCATCGGCCTCATGGAGCTTTGGATGCGGCGCCCGAACTTCGTGTTCATCCTCATCGACGACCTCGGTTGGCGTGACTTGGGCTGCTACGGCAGTTCGTTCTACGAGACCCCGCACCTCGACCGGCTGGCCGCCGAGGGCATGCGCTTCACCGATGCCTACGCCGCTTGCCCGGTCTGCTCGCCCACGCGCGCCAGCCTGCTCACCGGCCGCTACCCGGCGCGGCTGGGCCTCACCGACTGGATCGACAACGCCGGACGTCTGCACCCGCTGCGCGGCCGCCTGGTCGATGTGCCTTACCTCAAGGAGCTGCGCCACAGCGAGCCGTGTGTGGCCACCAGCCTGCGGGCCGCCGGCTATCAGACCTGGCACGTCGGCAAGTGGCACCTCGGTGGCGAGCCCTACTACCCGGAGACGCACGGCTTCGAGCGCAACGTCGGCGGCTGCGACTGGGGCAGTCCCCGTCACGGCTACCTCAGCCCGTGGGGCCTGCCGAACCTGCCCGACGGACCCGCCGGCGAGTACCTGACCGACCGGCTCACCGACGAGGCGATTCGGCTGCTCGGCGACCGTGACACCGACCGGCCTTTCTTCCTCAACTTCTGGCACTACGCCGTTCACATCCCGATCCAGGCGCGCGAGGACTGCGTGGCCAAGTACCGCGACAAGGCCCGCGCGCTCCGACTTGACCAGACCACGCCGTTTGTAGAGGGCGAGCCGTTCCCAACGCTCAACCGGCGCGGCGCGCGCGTGCAGCGCCGCGTGGTGCAGTCCGACGTGGTCTATGCCGCGATGGTCGAGAACCTGGACACCAATGTCGGCCGCCTGCTCGCGGCGCTCGACGAGGCCGGCCTGGCCGACGACACCGTGGTGATGTTCACCTCGGACAACGGTGGCCTGGCCACGGCCGAGGGCTCGCCCACCTGCAACCACCCGCTGCAGGATGGCAAGGGCTGGATGTACGAAGGGGGCACTCGCGAGCCCTTCCTGGTGCGTTGGCCCGGGCACGTGCGGGCCGGCAGCGTGTGTCAGACGCCGATCACCAGCCCCGACCTGTACCCGACGCTCCTGGAGCTGGCCGGCCTGCCGCCCGAGCCCGAGCACCACCTCGATGGCGTCAGCTTCGCGCCACTGCTGGCCGAGTGCGGCCCACCCGACCGCGAGGCGATCTTCTGGCACTACCCGCACTACGGCAACCAGGGCGGCACGCCGGGTTGCTCCGTGCGGATCGGCGACTACAAGCTGATCGAGTTCTTCGAGGACGGCCGCCTGGAGTTGTACAACCTGCGCGAAGACATCGCCGAGGCCGTCAACCTGGTCGAACGAATGCCGGCCTTGGCCAGCCAAATGCACGAGCGACTGGTCGCCTGGCGCACCGCGATCGGCGCGCTCAGACCGGCACCGAACCCGGACGTCGAGCCGGCCACCTAGGAAAGGCCGCACCATGGACTTCGCCACCGAACGCGCGCGCACCCGTCCCGACTACGCCGTCTACCAGCCCGGCAGCCTCGACGGCTCGACGCACGACACCGGCAATGAACACTTCCTCGTGTTCGACGGTCCCGACGGCTCGCTCATGGCCGTCTGGACCCAGAGCACCATGGAGGGCCAACCCGACCAGCGCATCGTGTTCAGCCGCAGCGACGACGATGGGCTGACCTGGTCGGCGCCGCGGACCATCGCCGGGCCGACGCCACCGGCGGTGGGTAACATGGCCAGTTGGGGCTTCCCGCTGGTCTCGCGCGGCGGCCGCGTCACGGTGCTGTACAGCAAGCACATCGGCGTCAACGACGTCTTCGCCCACACCACCGGCCTGATGGCCGGCCGGTACAGCGACGACGCCGGGCGGACCTGGTCTGACGAACAGGTGGTGCCGATGCGCCGCAGCATCTGGGACCACACCGACCCGAGCGTGCCGGCGAACTGGATTGTCTGGCAGAAGCCGCAGCGGCTGTCGGGCGGCAAGTACTTCGCCGGCTTCACGCGCTGGGTCAGCCGCGCGGTGCGCCACGAGCCACCGGTGCCCCACTGGACCGCCGAGGAATCGGTGGTCGAGTTCATGCGGTTCGAGAACCTCGATGACCACCCGCCGGTCAAGGACCTCGAACTGAGCTGGTTCATGTCAGACGAGGCGGCGCTCCGCGTCGGCTTCCCCGGTCATCTTGAGGTCAGCGTGGTGCAGGAGCCCAGCACGGTCGCCCTGCCAGACGGCCGCCTGTTCACCACGCTGCGCAGCCCGCAGGGCCGGCCCTACTACACGGTCTCGGCCGACCAGGGCGAGCACTGGTCGCCACCAGAGCCGCTGCGCGCCAGCGACGAGGGTGACGAGTTGCTGCACCCGTGCAGCCCGTGCCCGATCTACGCGCTCGGTGACGGCCGCTATGTGTTCCTCTATCACAACCACGACGGGCACTTCCAGCAGTGGGGGCCATACGACAGCCACCACCACCGCCGGCCGCTCTACCTGGCGCTGGGCGAGTACCGTTGCGGTGCCCGGCAGCCGGTGTGGTTCTCACCGCCCGCGCTGCTCATGGACAACGACGGCGTGTGCCTCGGGTTCGGTAGCGGCCGCGCCGACCTGGCCATGTACGCCAGCTTCACGGTGCGCCGCGGACAGGCCGTGCTGTGGTATCCCGACCGCAAGTTCTTTCTGCTCGGGCGCCGGCTCGAGGCCGGCTTCCTCGGCGCGTTGGCCGCTCCCCCGATGGCCTGAGCGACCCGTACCGCTCGGCGGCGGGGGCAGTTTGACCCGCGGTGCGGGCGATGCTATACTCCGCGGCGGAGACACGGGCGAGGTAGGTGGATGGCGGACGATCGCTGGACTGAGCTGCGACGACGCTTGCAGGACGTGGCAGGCCACTGCCTCGGACGGGTGGAATACGGCAACCTCCGTATCGAAGCCTACGACGGCAACAACGAGGCCGGCGGTCGTATCGCGGTGGCCTATGAGACGCCCGGCGGCTCCACCAACCAGTTCGGCATCAGCTTCGAGGACGGCGAGTTCCACATGCTCGACGCCAAGGCCGAGCAGGTCTTGCGGTTCGCTGACCCCGGCGAGGCAGTGGAGCGGATGCGGGAGCTGATCGAGAGCATACCGGCCGCGCGCGCCGAACGTCTCCGCCAGGACATCGACCAGATGCTCATCTCCGGCTCCGGCCGCGCCGACGTGCTCCAGGAGCTGAACCGCCTGCTGCGCCTCGGGACCGAGTTTCGCGGCGGCAGCCTGACCACCGAAGAGCTGACCGAGGCCTGCCGCTATCTCGTACGGCGCACGCTTCCGGCCGGAGGCTGACCGTGCGCCTCTCCGACGTTCAGGCCGACGCCCTGGCCTTCATGTACGCGCACGAGTTCGTCGAACAGGCCATCGACGAAGCCGAGTTGCACAACCCGCTCGCGCACGATATCGAGTACCCCACCAAGGCGCCGCTGTCCGACAAGATCATCGACCGCAACGAAGTCGCGGAAAAGGTCGTGTTCGTCGCGTTGGCCGACCTGTCGTCGCAGCGCAAGCTGGTGCTGACGCTGCGCGAGCCGGAGCGCTGGCTGGGCAGCCGCCGGCTGCACCGGGTGGCGCGCCTGCTCGGCTACCAGCGCCCGGTGCTGATGGTCCGGCGCGACGGGTCGTTCCCGGCTTCGCCGCTCAACTCGGCACTCTTGGCCGTGTTCGACGGGCTGTTGCAGCCCGGCAGCGATTTCGTCAGCGAGGCCAGACTCCCGGTCCGCCGCCTGCTGAAGCTGCTCTTCAAGGGCCGCGACGAGGAACGAGACCCGTATCACGACATCCTGCAATGGGTCGGCAACGAGTTGGCCGATGAAGGCTTCTACACCGACGGCACTGAGTTGCTGGCCGGCTCGGTGCCCTACAAGGAAGCGCATCCGGACCTGGAGCGGATGAAGACGGTTGCCGGGCGCGTCGCCGACCTGCGTCAGCGGTTAGCCGATTTCGAGCGCAAGGAGCCCGAGCTCTACGGCGCGCTACGGCAGACGGTCAAGGACACCATGAAGGAGCTGTCGGTGCTCTACGCCCGGCGGTTCACCCTCTGACCACCAGGCACCAACAGGCAGACACCATGTGGCGGGTGGCGCAGCGGTTCTACGACGACGAGATCCGGCCGGCCCTGGTCGACCATTCGCCGTCGCTCGGCCTGACCACGTTGCTCGGCACGGCCCTGCTGCTCAACAAGCGCTATCTGGCCGACCAAGGCATCGTGCCGCTGCCCGAGGTCCGCTGGCAGTGCCTGGCAGCCTGGCTGGCCGCCACGCTGGTGTTGCTCGCCTGCCTGCGTCACAGCGACCGCAAGACCGGCCGCGCGCTGCTCGGCACACTGCTCGGCGTGGTCGCGCTCGCCATGGTCATGTCCGTGGGCCTCGGGCGGCCTGGGCGGCCGCTGCACCTCCGCTGGCCGTTCCTCGCCGAGCCCTTCCTGATGATGACGATGGCCTGGCTGGTCGCGGCGCCGGCGCTGGCGGCGGCGATCGAGCCGCGCCGCCGCGCTCGCACTGCACGGGCGGCGGCGATGGCGCTGCTGTTCGCCACGGCGCTCGTCCTCAGCCAGCGCGGCCCCGCGCGGGCGTTGGTCCTCGACCACCGCTATGACTCCTTCCACTGGGGCCTGCTGACGTTCTGCTGGCTCGGCCTGATGGCGCTGCTGAGCAGCGCCGGCGTGTCGGCGCGGACCTTCGCCGACGACGGCGGTGGGCTCGGCCGCTGGCGCTTCTGGCTGCCTTGGGTGGCCGTCTTCCTGGTGGTGATGGTCGTCATTGTCGCCGGCTTCGCCGGCCGGCAGCCGCGCTTCCAGGACTGCTACCCGCTGTTCCGCACCGAATGGCGCGACTACAGCCCGCGCCTGCACGGCTGGCGGTTCTTCGCCCTCTACGAAGTCACCTACCTGCTGTACTTCGTGGCCTGGGAGTACTTCTTCCGCGGCTGGATGCTCTTCCGCCTGGAGCGCGACTACGGGGCGCGCGCCATACTCATCCAGACGGTGCCGTTCGTGCTCATGCACATCGGCAAGCCGCCGCTCGAGTTCCACTCGTCGCTGATCGCCGGCGTGGTCCTCGGCTGGCTGGCCTGGCGCAGCCGCTCGTTCTGGCCGTGCGTCATTCTGCATAGCGGCGTGGCCTTCACAATGGACTTGACGGCGCTGCTCTCGCGCATGTACAGCGGCCATTGAGGGCCGGACCAGGTGATTTGCCCATGAACGTGGAGTCCGCAGGCGTGTTCACCACGGAGATCACCCCGCTGTCCTTCGCCTGGCGGAGCCCGTTGGCCCAAGCGCTGCTCTCTGGGCAGCCGGAAGTCGCCTCACTCTACCCGTTCGGGCTGGGCTGGCAGCGCTTGGACGACGCTCTCGCCGCCCGCGCTCAGCAGAGCTGGGTGGCCGACCGCGCCGCGGTGGTCGCGGCGCTACGCGAGCATCTGGCGCAGGTGGGCCTGACCGAGGCGCAGGCGGCCAACCTCGAGCGCCTGGCCCGACCCGATGCCCTGGTCGTGGTGACCGGCCAGCAGCCCGGCTTCCTCGGTGGCCCGCTGTATACGCTCTACAAAGCGATGACCACCGTCTGGGCCGCCGAGCACCTGCGGGCGCTGGGCCACAACGCGGTACCCGTGTTTTGGTCGGCCACCGAGGACGACGACTTCGCGGAGGTGGCCACCGCGTGGGTCCTCGATCGCGGCGATGGGCTGCGCTCGGTGACCATGCCGGCGGCGCACCAACCAGGTCAACCGGTCGGCGGCTTGCGGCTGGCCGCGGCGGACTGGGCCGGCCTCGCCGCCGCGCTGGCCGAGCACCTGCCGGCCGGTGACGGCACGGAGGCCCTGCTGGCACACCTGGACGCCTGCTGGGGGCAGGAGCCGACGCTGGGCGAGGGCTTCGCTCGCTGGCTGACGCTGCTGCTCGGCGATCGGGGACTGCTCCTTCTCGATCCCTCGCAGCCGGCGCTGCGCCGCGCTGCGGCCCCGTTCCTCGCCCGCGTGCTGGACGACCCGCTGGCGGCCAACCGCGCCGCGGGACAGGTGGGCTCGCGGCTGACCGCACTGGGGTTCGAACCGGCGGTTCACCGTAGCGACGACCTGTGCGCCTTCTACGTGCTCTCACCCGACGGCCTGCGCGAGCGCCTGCGCTGGGACGGCACTCGCTTCCAGACGGCGGCGGGTGGCACCTACAGCGCGGCTGATCTGCGCGCCCTGGCCGCCGACGAGCCCGCCCGCTTCAGCACCGGCGTGTTGTTGCGACCAACGCTGCAGGATTGGCTGCTGCCCACGGCCGGCTTCGTCGTTGGTCCGGGCGAGGCGGCCTACATGGCACAGGTGAACGCCGTCGACCAGGCCTATGGCATCGCGCCGCCGCTGCTGCTGCCGCGCTTCTCGGCCACCCTCGTCGAGCCCCGCGTGGCCCGGGCGCTGGAGACGTACGGCCTCTCGCTGGCCGAGGTGGATGGCGACCTCGACCAACTGGTGGCGCGCGTGGCGCGCGAGAACCAGGGGCTCGAGGCCACCGAGCGCTTCGCGCTGGCCTGGCAGGCGGCCGCGACGCCGTTGGCCGAGGTCGGCGCCTGGGCGACGCAGGTCGACGCGTCGCTGTCCGGCGTCGCCGACGGGCTGGTGAACAAGCTGCGCGCGGAGCTGGGCAAGCTGGAGGAGAAGGTTCAGCGGGCCCTGCGTCAGCAGGACGAGACGTTGCGGCGCCGGCTGGCCACGGCCGTGTCGCACTTGGCACCGGGCGGCACACCGCAGGAGCGCAAGCTCTCGGCGCTGAATTTGCTGGCCCGGCAGGGACCGTCGGCGACCGGCGCCGTCTACTCGGCGCTGGCGGCGCATGGCTGCGGAGAGCACGTGGTGGCGCGATGGACTCGCTGACCGAGATCGCCATCATCGGGGCCGGCAGTTGGGGCACCGGCCTGGCCTGGCTGATGGCCCGCAACGGCCGGCGCGTCCGTCTGTGGGCGCGCGACGCCGCTCTGGCCGCCGACATTGAGGCCACGCGACGCAACCGCCGCTACCTGCCCGAAGCGCCGCTGCCTGCGGCGGTCCAGGCCACCGCCGACCTGGCCGCGGCCGTCCGCGGGTGTGGGCTGCTGCTGGTGGTCGTCCCCTCGGTGGGCGTACCGGAAATGGCCCGGCACCTCGCTCCGTTGGTGCCGCCGGGGACGACGGTGATCTCGGCCGCCAAGGGCCTCGACCACGAGACCGGCCGGCGCATGTCGGTCGTGCTCTCGGAAGCTCTGCCGCCCGGAGTGGCTGTCGGCGCGCTGTCGGGACCCAATCTGGCGCACGAGATCATCGCCGGCCAGCCGTCGGCGTCGGTGGTGGCCACCGCCGACCGGGCGAACGGTCGGCGCGTGCAGTTGGCCCTCTCCAGCGAGTCGTTCCGGGCCTACTACAGCCCCGACATTGCCGGCGTGGAACTGGGCGGCGCGCTCAAGAACCCGCTGGCCATTGCGGCCGGCGTCGCCGACGGGCTCGGCTATGGCGACAACACCAAGGCGGCGCTGATGACGCGCGGGATGGTGGAGATCTGCCGCCTGAGTGTCGCCCTCGGCGCCAGTGAGCGCACGCTGACCGGCCTGTGCGGCTTCGGCGACCTGCTGGCCACCTGCCACAGCCGCCTGAGCCGCAACCGTAACCTGGGCGAACAGCTCGGGCGCGGACGCCGCTTAAGTGAGATTGTGGCCGAGACCACACAGGTGGCCGAGGGCGTGCCGACCTGCCGCACCGCGCTCCGCCTGGCGCGCGAGCACGGCGTCGACATGCCCATCTTCTCCGCCCTGCACCGCGCCCTGTTCGAAGACTGTCCGGCCAGCGTCGTCGCCCAGGCGCTGATGGCCCGCGAAGTCACCGACGAGTTCCGGGAGTCCGCGCCATGAACGTCGCTGGCAGCGTGCTGGACCTGGTCGGCGGGACCCCGCTGGTCGAACTGGCGGTGATCTCGCGTGGACTGCCCTCGCGCCTCCTCGCCAAGTGCGAGTTCCTCAATCCCGGAGGCAGCATCAAGGACCGTTGCGCCGTCTACATCCTGCAGCAAGCCCTGCGCGACGGACGGCTGCGGCCCGGTGACACCGTGGTCGAGCTCACCTCGGGCAACATGGGCGCCGGTCTCGCCCTCGCCTCAGCGCGACTGGGGCTGCGGTTCGTGGCGGTCATGTCCGCGGGCAACAGCGTCGAGCGGGCCCGCATGATGGCGGCTTTCGGCGCCGAGGTGGTGATTGTGCCGCAAGCGCCTGGATCGCCACCCGGCCAGGTCTCCGGCGAGGACCTGGCCCTCGTAGCGCGCCGCGCCGCCGAACTCGTGGCCGAGCGGCAAGCCTACTATGTGGACCAGTTCAACAATCCCGACAACGTGGCCGCGCACGAGGCGACCACCGGCGCGGAGATCTGGGACCAGACCGGCGGCGCGGTGGACGCGTTCGTGGCCGCCGCGGGCACCAGTTGCTCGTTTGTCGGTGTGATGCGGCGGCTGCGGCGGGACAACCCGGCGGTCCGCGGCTACGTGGTGGAACCGGCCACAGCGGCCGTGCTGGCCGGTCAGCCCATCACCAACAGCTCACACAAGATCCAGGGCACCGGCTACAGCGCCGTGCCACCACAGTGGGACCCGGCGCTGTGCGACGGTGCCTTGTTGGTGACCGACGACGAGGCTCTGGCGACCAGTCGTCGGCTGGCCCGCGAAGAGGGCCTGTTCGTCGGCTTCAGCGCCGGCGCCAACGTGGCCGCCGCCCTCCAACTCGCCCGCGGCCAAACGCCGCCGGCGGTGATCGTGACGCTGCTCTGCGACACCGGCCTGAAGTACTTGAGCACCGACTTGGTGCCTTGAGCACTGGTGCCCCGCCACCGGCCGCGATTCGCCCTTGCGCTTCGCAAACAGACGTTCTATACTGCGCTCGGCCGCGCCGCGGCAGAGGAGTCACAGGCTATGACGATCGCGCAGTCGTTGCTGCCGGAATTCGACCTGGAGATGGCCAACACGCGCCGTCTGCTCGAACGCGTGCCGGACGGCATCCTGGACTGGCGCCCGCACGAGAAGTCGGGCACGACCCGCTGGATGCTCAGCCACCTGGCGACACTACCGGGCTGGCTGCCGGGCATCTTGGCGGCTGATTCCATGGACATTGCGCCACCCGGTGGTGAGTCGTACCAGTCGCCGTCGTTCGAGAGCACCACGGCGGCGCTCGCGGCCTTCGACGCGGGTGTGGCCGCGGCGCGCGCGGCGCTGGCCGAGGCGGACGATGCCACCATGATGGCGACTTGGTCGCTGCTCAAGGCCGGCCAGGTGATGTTCAGCATGCCGCGCGCGGCGGTGCTACGCGGCTTCGTGCTGAGCCACAGCATCCACCACCGGGCCCAGCTCGGCCTGTACCTGCGGCTCAAGGACGTACCGCTGCCCGGCACCTATGGCCCGTCGGCCGACGAGGGCGCGTTCTGATGGGGCTGGCTGGCGGCGGGACGCGGTCGCGCCGCCAGCCACACGCCTACTGGGCGGTCACGTCGTCCAGATAGACCCGGTCGCCCGGCGCCGTGGTCAGTCGGAGCAGTCCGAGGTGGTTGCTCCACAGCGGCACGGGCGGCTCGCCCTTGCCGGCGTAGCGCAAGTCGGCGAACGGCAGCACGACCTCCTGCCAGGCCGTGGTCAGCGGCGCCGCGGCGGCGGGCCAACGCCAAGTGTAGCGCTGCCCATCGGGGCCTTCCACCAGCAGGTCGATGGCGGGGCGGGCACACGGCTTCGCCGCGGCTCGCAGCCAGAGATGCAGCTCCTTGGCGCCGGTGCGCTTGAGCGTCGCGGCCCGCACGCCCCAGCAGGCGAAGGTCGCTTCGTCGCTCAGCTCCAGGCCGCGGCGGCCGCTGTGCGCGGCCTCGGCGCACAGTCGCAAGCGACCGTTGCGGCGCTCCAGGTGCGGCTTGTGCCAGCGGCGGTCTTCGTTGGCGTTCTCGAAGTCCTGAGCGAAGCGGGCCTGGCTGGCTTCATCGGGCCTGAAGCCGTGCTGTGCCGGCTCGATGGTGTCGATGAGCGTGGACGCGCAGACCTGGCGTTCGTCGGCCACCAGACCGAACCAGGACAGCGGCTGCCCGGGCTCGTCGACCGGTACCACGGCTTGGTAGACGCCGGCGCCAACGGCCTTGGCCGGGGCCGGTGCCCACCACCGGAGGCGCCAAGGCAGTTCGCCGGCCGCGTACCAGACGGTAACGTTGGTCAAGGCCACCGGCGCGGTGACCTTGAACTCCACGCGCAGAGTGGCCCCGTCGCGGCCGACCACGCGGGTGGCGCCGCAGGACGGGAACGGCTGGCCCTCGCCCTTCAGGTGCAAGTTCAGCCAGACCTGCTCCATCCAGGTGCGGTTCGCCCGGTGGTCGATCACCGGCGGCGCGCCGGTGCCGCCGGGCACCAGCAGTTGGTGCGAGTCGTTGGGCGTGAAGCAGATGTTCTTCGGCACGCGCAGTTCGGCATACGTGCGCATGACGGCCGACGGCCAGAAGAACCAGTCGTTGGTGGGCGCCGCGACCATGTAGGTGGCCCGCAAGCCGTTGGCCCGGCGCCCGACGTCGAGGTTGTCCAGCCAGATGCTCCGGCGCTCCGGCCCGAGCCGGTCGAGGTCGCGCATCCAGGTGGAGCCGACGTCGTAGAACCCGCAGCCATAGATGCAGAACGCCGCCTTGATGCGGTCGCCGGCGAGACTGCTGACCATGGTGGTCAGGTAGCCGCCCCAGGAGCCGCCCGTGACGCCGATGCGCGCGCGGTCCACATCGGGCTGCGCGCGGAGCAGGGCCAGTCCGTTGAGCCCGGCGGCCACGCCGTCGAACAACGCGCAGTCCTCGGCGGCCTTGGTCAGGTTGAACAGCCCGGCGTTGCCCTCGAGGCACGGCCCCGTTGACCGGGCCTTACTGCGGTCGCAGATGCCGGGCTCGTCCTGGCAGACCGACACATAACCCCGCTTGGCCCAGCCGATGACTTGCGGCTCCACCTGGTCGGCGTAGCCGCCGCCACCGTGGCAGACCAACACGCCCGGGTGCGGTCCCGGCGTGGTCGGGCGGGCCAGGATGGCGTAGATGTGCACGGGCCGGCCGGACTTCGGCTCGACGCGACTGAGGAACCGCAGCCGGGTCACCTCGACGCCGGCGGCCGTCTCGCGGCCGAGCGTCTCGACAATGCGTGGCGCCTCGTCGCGCAGGTACGGCGCGAACACGTCGGCCGGCGCGGCGACCAGCGGCGTCAGGCACAACCAGAGCAACAGCAGACAGCGGCACGATCGCGGCATGGCGCACTTCCCGACGGCGCGAGGTGACTACGCGCTCCGGCGGAAGCATAGCACAGCGGTGTGTCCGAGCAACGCCGACGCCGGACAAGCGAAGCGCTGGCCGACGCACTCCAGCCCGAGCTGGCCGGCGCCCTCGACGACCCGACCAGGCCGGTGGGTGTGCGCGGGCACGGTGAACCGCGATGCGAGCTGGTAGCTCCAGGCCAACGCACTGGTCGCGTTCGGTACCGTGGCGACCAGGTGCCCGCCAACCGCCAGCAGTGGCACCACGTCGGCCAGCAGCACCTCAGGTCGGCGGTAGTAGTCGAGCACCCCGATCAGGGCGATGTACGGCCAGGTACGGCCGGCCAGATCGGCGACCTCGGCGGTCCATTCGACCTGCGCGGCGTGCTCGCCAGCCCGCTGCCGCGCCACCGCCAACATGGCAGGCGACAGGTCGTAGGCGGTGACCTGGCAGCCGCGGGCCAGCAAGTCGCCGGTGGTGCGACCGCCGCCGCAGCCGTAGTCGAGTACCGTGGCGCCGTCGGGCAGGAACGGGCGAATGGCGCGCAGCTCGCGCTCGCCCATCAAGTCCGTCAGCCAGCCGCCGTAGCGGGCCGCATGGGCCTCAAAGCCGGCGCCGACTTGCGCCAGGTCAGGCCTCGAGCCGCTCATCGAGTGCTGGCTCCCCGGCTGTCGCCTGAGCGCGCGAGATGCACGCTTCCATCACCTGCCAGTAGACGAACCCGCACAAGCGCATCAGCCAGAAGGCGACCAACCGGTAGATCAGCGAGGCCGCCAGCGCGTGCGACTGCTCCACGCCGAGTTTGGCGAAGACCAGCGCGGTCGCCATGTCGGCGGTGACGGTGCCGCCGGGCAGCGCCGCCAGGGCCGACATGAGCAGCATCAGCGAGTAGCCGGTGAAGAGCTGCCCGATGCCGACCGACTGGCCGAACAGGTGGAAGCACAGGCCGAACGAAGCGACGTCGAGCATGACGCGGCCATACGCGGCGGCGAAGAAGCGCCACTGCGGAATGTCCTTCAGCAGGGCGAGGTGGTCCTGGAACTCGTGCAGGCGCTGCTCGGTCTCGGGCAGGTCGATGGGCTGCCAGCGGGCGAACCAGCGGTTCCAGCGCCGCGCGAACCAGACCACCAGCCGCCGGCTGCGGTCGAAGTCGTTGATCAGCCGCCAAGCCATCCAGACGGCGACCGCCACCCCGAACGCGAGCCCGCCGAGCTTGAGCAACTGCAGGTTCGAAACCTCGCCGGTGCGCAGCAGGTGAACAATGCCGAAGACGCCGACCGAGGTCATGGCGATCAGCAGGAAGATCGACTCCAGTATGAAGCTGAAGGACGACGCTTCGAGGCTGTACCCGTAGAGCCCGAGGAGCCGGGCCCGCAGCGCGAAGCCACTCACGCCGGCCGACGGCAGAGCGACCTCAATGAACGCCACCGCGGTCAGCGAGCCGGTCATGTGGCCCCACCCGACGCGGCCCGGGAACGGCCTGAGGCAGGTCAGGTTGAGCCAGGTGAGCGACAGGTAGGAGACCACCGCGACGGCCAGTATGACGGGCAGCCAACCCCAGTGCGCGGTGCGGAACAGGCCGGCAACGGTTCGGTAGTCGGCCAGCATCGGCCACAACATGCGGAGCACGACGGCGGCGAGGACGATACTGAGCAGCCACTTGAACCACTTCACAGGCGGTGATCTCTCGGTCTCGACGCGATCATGCCAGCCCCTGCGCGAGCCGGCAAGACCTGGCGTGTTGGTGCCTTCGCCTGCCCGGCGCATTACGCGCGCCGGCTAGATCGGGCGGATCGCGTCGAGCGACGTTCGTCCGCCGCACTGCTCCAGTTCACACGGCCAGGTCGAGTTGCTGGACCGTGCCTGGAGTGCCCGCCTCAGACAGGAAAATGCCCGTCGACCGCACCTCGCCCAGCATTTCCTGGCCCGCACCGTCGAGACGAAAGGGGGCGTCGACGTGCCCCAGGTAGATCGCCCCGACACCGCGCTGGCCGAGCCCGGTCAGCACGTCCTGGCCCTGGTCGTTCTTGGACCACAGGCGCAAGCGGCTGTAGATCGGGTCGTTCTCGTCGATCCAGCCGTTGCCATCGCCGTCTTCCTTGGCCAACTCGGACCAGCCGTCGCCAGTGGTCGGGCCGAACAGCTCGCCACCGTCGTTGACCTGCCCGTCGTCGTTGCGGTCGACCGCCAGCATGGCCGTGTTGCCGCGCGCCAACGACACCTGGTCGACCTGACCGTCGGCATCGATGTCGAACTGGAACCTGGTGTTGGTCAGCTCCGCGGCGTTGCCCTTGAAGTTGAGCACCAACGGGTCCTTGGTCAGCGCGGCGTCACCCAGGCGAAGCTGGTCGTGATGCTCCTCGTAGAACTCGCGGCTCATGCCCAGTTGGGCCTCGAACTGGATCTCCTGGCCATCGGCCGTGCGTACCGTGCCCATGGCGGCGAACTGCACCTGCTGCGACTCGTACCGCGACTCGTAGTGGTCGTACACCAGCCCCCAGCCGGCCGGCTGCGGCGCCGGCTGCCCGGACTGCTGTTGGGCCGCCAACTCCGCCGGGTCGCCGGTGGCTTCCTCGGCGGCGGCCATCAGGTCGGCCGGGTCCATGAGCTTCAGCTTGGCGCCGAACATCCGCTCCAGCAGCAGGCGCAGGAGTTGGAGCTTGGCATCGTTGATCGGGTCCATCGGGTAGTCGGTCGGCGTGATGGTCGTCTGCGGCTGCAGCGCCTGCGCCATGGCCGAGATGTCGGCCGTGTCCACCGTCGGCTGGTTGCTCTCGCTGTCACCCACCCAGACCGACAGCGACTCCTTGACTTCGCGGCGTTCGACGGCGGTGTACTGGGACGCCATGGAGACGTCCGACGAGACGATCTTCATGCCCAAGCTCCAAGTGCGCCAAGACAAGAGGGCGCAGAATCTCTGATGCTCTATCGACCGCCGAAAGGTGAACTATAGGTTGGCCCAGCGCAGCCATTCGCAGGTCAGCGCCAGGCCGCGCGCGAAGTCGAAGCGGGGCTCATAGCCCAGCCCCGCACGCGCCTTGTCGATGCGCGCGATGCCCTTGGAGCGGTAGAGCGCCAGGAGCCCTTCGTCCGGCAGGTGGTAAGGCCGGGGCAGATGGTCCTTGACCTTGTCCCACATGCCCTGCCCGGTCCAGCGCCGCACCGTGTCGTAGGTGCGGCGGACCAACGGGATCTCCAGCAGTCGCTTCGGGTTGGCACGGAAGCGCCGGGCGTTGGCGCCGAGCGTGTGGCCGAGGCCGGCCGCCAGTTCGTGGTCTTCCATGAAGACCAACGAACCAGTGCCGAGGGCCTCGTCGTAGCCCGCGTAGTAGTCGCGCCACGAGATCGGCGCCGGGCCGGAGACCAGGAACCGCTCACCGATGGCCGCCTCACGGTCCGCAGCGAGCAGCATGGCTTGGACGACGTCGTCGACGTAGACCGGGTTGCACCAGCCGAGGTGGTGCGCCGGCAGTACCAGGTAGCCCGAACGAAGCTGCCGCGCCGCGCCGATGGTCCAGGCGAGACAGTACGGCCCATAGACCGTGGTGGGCTGGAGCACCACGGCTGGCGTGCCGGCCCGCACCGCGGCGGCGAGCAGCGTGCGCTCGGTGGCGAGCTTGGAGTCGGAGTAGTCCTGCCCAGATGGCTCGGAGCGAGCGGTTTCGTCGAACTCGCCGTCGGGCAGCGGCTGATACACGGCCATGCTGCTGAGGAACACCAGTCGGCGCACGCCTTGAGCGGCACAGGCAGCGACGAGGGCCTCGGCGGCGGCGCTGTTCACCTCGGCCGAGCCGTAGTCGTAGGCGCAATGGTAGACCACCTCGACCCCGTCGACCGCGGCCGCCAGGGCTTCCAGATCGCCGAGGCCGCCGGGCCTCAGTTCCAGCGGGAAGCGCGCGAGGCGGGCCGCCCGCGAGAAGTCGCGCACCAGGCAGCGCACCTCGGCGCCTTGCCCGAGCACCAGTTGCTCGACCAGCCGGCCACCGATGAAGCCGGTTCCGCCGGTGACCAGGACACGGGCGCTGCTCATGGCCGGGTCTCCTCGGCTAACGGGTCGGCGCGGACCCAGGCGGGTTCCAGCCGTTGGCGCACGGCATACAACTGCTCGACCAGGCCGACCACCGCGGCACCGTCGGCGCCGCTGACGATCTGGCCGGTGCCGGCGATGGCGGCTTGCCAGGCGACGAGCTGCGCCGCGAAGATGTCCGTGCCCGTCTGGGCCGGCAGCCGATCGCCGCGCAGCCCCTCGAACCGGTGCGTCAGCAAGGCGGTCGGCGTGGCGCTGAGCCGGTTGCCCGCCAGGCCGACCTCCAGGCTGCCGAGTTCGCCACCGATGACCGCCGTGCCGCGCAGGCTGCGCAACCGGCTGAGTTCGACCGTGCCTTCCAGGTGGTCGTCCAGCCGCAACGTCAGCCGCGCGTCGGCCTCGACGCCGCCGTAGTCGTCGTCGGCGTAGGTGCACGAGCGCACCTCGCCGAACCACCAGCGCACCAGGTCCAGGACGTGTACACCGATGTCCATGGTCACGCCACCGCCTGCGGTGGCTCTCGACCAGAAGAAGGCCGAGGCCGCAGGCCAACCGTCGGCCGACCCGTCGCGGATGTCGAATGACCGTAGCGCGCCGAGTAGCCCGGCGTCGAGCGCCGCCTTGACCCAGCGCAGCGCGTGCCAGTAGCGGCGGACATGACCGACGGCGAGCACGACGCCGGCGGCCGCGGCCCGCTGTACCATCGCCTCGCACGCCGGGCAGCCCAGGGCCAGCGGCTTCTCCACCAGCAGGTGGCGCCGCGCCGCCAGGAAGTCGGCGGCCGCGGCGGCGTGGAGGTGGTGCGGCAGCGCGATGATGGCCGCGTCACACAGGCCGATGGCATCGTGGTAGTCGGCACACGCCCGGCCGCCATACGTCTCGGCCAGACGCTGCGCGCGGGCCACGTCGAGGTCGACGAGAGCCGCGGGCTGCCAACCCAGCGCGCCGAAGGCCGGCAGGTGACAGAGCTCGGTCACCGCGCCACAGCCGACGATGGCAATCCGCGGTGGCGTGGTGCTCATGCCGGCCCCGTCGCCGGCGGCGTGCGGTACCAGTAGCCGTCGCCGCGGTACTGCGCCTCGAAGCCGAGCAGACGGCGCGCCTTGTCCACATTCAGCCAGCCGTGCGGTTGTGGGGTGGCGATGTGGAACATCTCGAAGTTCGCTGGCAGCCGCTCGCGATCCACCTCCACGCCACGCAGGAAGGCCTGCCCGGCGTCGTCGTAGTGGACGGCGAACGGCGAGACATGGTCCGTCGGGCCGGGATCGTGGTCCATGAACTGCGCGTAGTAGAAGACGATGCAGCACAACTCCGGGTGGTGCGAGCAGATGATGCGTAGCATCTCGTGGGCGCAGAACTTCGAGATTGCGTACAGGTTGGCGCCTGGTCGCAGCGGCGCGTCCTCGGTCACGTCGTGGTCGAGGTAGTAGTTGCTGCGCTCGCCCAGGATCATCGCGGGGCCGGTGTGAATGACCCGCGGGACACCGTGGCGCAGCGCGGCCTGGGCGACGTTGTAGGCGCCGCGCAGGTTGACGTCCCAGGCCAGCACCGGATCGGGGCGATTCACCGTGCAGTTGATCAACACGTCCATGCCTTCGGCCGCCGCGGCGACCTGCTCGACATCGGTGATGTCGACCTGTCGGAACTCGTGCGGCGTCTCCATCGGCGCCAGGTCGGTCAAGCGCAGCGTGTGGCCCGGCTCGAGCGCACGGATGCCACCGGCCGCGACCGGGCCACCGGCGCCGTAGATGACGACCTTCATGCGGGCACCTCCTGGTAGCCGAAGCGGTGGTGCATCTCGACCCCGAGCCAGTGCTTCAGGTGGCCGGTGCGCGAGGCGGCGTCGGGTCGGTCGGCGCAGACGTGCAGCAGGCCGCGCCACTCGCCGCGCCCCTTCGGCTGTAGCGGCAGCAGCGCGGCGATGACCGCCGCGGCGTCGCGGGCATCGACCCAGAACGGATCGTAGGGCTGGCCGGCCACGTCCTCTTCCAGAACCACCTGGCCCAGACGGATGACGAACGGCCGGTAGTCGAACTGCTGGCGGACCTCACGGCAGATGCACTCGGCGAGGTGGAACGCGAACGCCTCGGGCCGCTCCGACGGCTGCGCGCCGAAGAACTCGTTGAGGCGCAAATTCGGGTCCCAGGCGCGGTGGTTCTCCAGGGTCGTGAGCATGAGCAACCGTGGCACGCCGGCCGCGCGAGCGGCCAGGATCAGGTTGTAGGTGAGCCGGCCGGCCACATCGAGCGCGGCGTGGTCCGGCGGCAGGTGGCGCGGTGTGGACGGCGCGTGCAGATGGGCGGCGACGAGGACCTCGGTGCCCTCCAGCGCGGTGGTCAGATGCTCCACGCTCCAGTCGGCGGCATCACGCCACTCGCCGAACTCGGCGAACGGCTCATGGTCGAGGACCACCAACTGGTGGTCCGGTGCCAGCACGTTGGCCACGGCGCGCCCGACCAGTGAGCGCGCTCCGGTCATCACAACGTTCACGATGGTTCTCTGCGGCAGCCACTGCGGCCACCACCGCGCGGCATTGTAAGGCCGATATGGAACTCCTGCCGCGAGTCCGCACCGTCAGCACAGGAAGGAGCCGCGGCCACCACCGCGAAGTGCCGGCTCAGGAACTAGAGCGCAATGTCGGACGGCAACTCGTACTTCGTGTCGGTCATGGCCGCGGACCGCCCCGGCCTGATCGCGCTGATCGGCGAACAGGTCGATGCGTTGGGCGGCACCATCGAGGACCTCAGCCAGACTGTGATGCAGGGCTTCTTCACGGTGCTGCTGTTGGCCCACTTCCCCGCCGGCGTCAGCGCCGCGGAACTGGAGCACCGGCTGCAAGCGGCCGGCGACGACCTGGCCGTCGGCGTGCGCTCCGGCGGGCGAGCGCCGGTCACCGCCGAGGGCGAGCGGTTCATCCTGAGTGCGCGCGGTCCGGACCGGCCCGGCGTGGTCGGCGCGCTCGGCCAGTTCCTGGCCGGTCGTGACATCGCCATCGAAGACATGTACGCGCGGCGCGAGGGCGCGCCGGCCAGCGAATACGTGATGGTCCTGCAGCTACGCTGCCCGCCCACAGGCGACATCCGGCAGTTGCAACTCGACCTCTCCGAGTTGGCCGACGACCTCGGCATGATCGCGCACTTACAGCACGAGAACGTGTTTCTGGCAACCAACGAGATCCGCGCCGTGCGGGCGCTGGCGCTGTAGCCGCAGTGGGAGGCAGGCAAGTGGGCAAGATCCGCGTCGGACTGATTGGCCTGGGCAACATCAGCGAGTTCCACCGCGCCGGCCTGAAGGCGCACGCCGAACGCGCCGAGTTGAGCGTGGTCTGCTGTCGAACCCGCGACAAGGGCGAGCAGGTGGCCGCCGAATGGGGTTGCACCTATACGCCCGACTACCGCGAGGCCTTCGCGCAGGCCGACGCGATCCTCATTGCCACGCCGCACCACCTGCACTACCCGATGGCGCGCGAGGCCCTCGAAGCCGGTGTCCGCCACCTGTTCATCGAGAAGCCGGTGACCAACACGGTCGCCGAGTGCGACGCGCTGATCGAACTGGCCACGGCCAAGGGCGCCTCGGTCACCGTCGGCTATGTCCTGCGTCACGTGCCGGTGGTGCAGCAGATGAAGGCGATCGTGGACAGCGGCTGCCTCGGCGCGCCGGTGGCCGGCCTGTGCCGGACCGAGCATGGCTTCGAGCCCGCTGAGTTCGCCAAGCTGCTCACCTGGGCCGCCAAGGTGGAGACCCTGGGCGGCGGCGTGCTGTTCAGCCACGGTTGCCACTACGTGGACATTCTGATCTGGTTGCTGGGCGAGGTCACCGCCGCCAGTTGCGTCCGCAACCACACACTGCTCCAGGACGTCATGGAGGGCGAGGACTCCGCCTTCATGAACCTGGCCTTCGCCAACGGCGCCATCGGCAGCTACTTCGCCACCTGGGCCGTGAAGTACCGCGAACTGGCCATCGACCTGCGCATCTACTGCCGCGACGGCCAGATTGTGTTCCAGCAGTTCGAGGACGCCTCCACGCGGCTATTCCAAGTCGACCGCGACGGGCTGAGGGACCTCAAGCCGGCGGTGCCGAGCGGCGACATCGGACCCACCGACGGGTTCATCAGTCAGCCGGTCTTCGCGGCGCAGATGGATAGCTGGCTGCGCACCATCGAGACCGGTGAGGAGCCGCTGACCGGTCTGCGCGAGGGCCGCAAATCCATCGCCGCCGTGCTGCAAGCCTACCAGCACACCACGAGTTGAGGCCGACTCGAACCTGACGGTGGGGTCTGGTCAAGCGTAGCCCGAAGGACTCAGGTAGGCCGCCCCGCACTCCAGCGACTGGTTCAGTTGGTGCACGATGGTCGTCTTGTTGGCCGACCAGATGCACTCGATGTTCCGCTCGTGCAGCGACGCTCCGGTGGACAAGCTACCGCTCTGGTGGTGCTGGATCCAGTAGGCCACCGCATAGGCCGAACCGCCCTGACCCACCGCCACGTCGGCGACGGCCACGCCGAAGCAGTCGGCAAACGCGGCCCTCTCGCGCAGCAGACCATGGAGCCGGCCCTCGAGACCCGGACCGGGCCGCGGGCGGGTCACCCCGCCGCCCACGGCCGTCACCCGCAGGAGTGGCCGCGCGCTCGGCGGGCCGTCGGCGCCGTCGTCGGCCGGCGGGACATAGGTCAGCACCGACGACACCTGCAGCGCCACGAGCCCTTCGGTAGCCGGCGCAAACAGATAGGCATCGACACGGCGGTTGGGCCGCCGGCTGATCTCCGGCAGGTCGCAGCGCGGCGCGTTGAGCAGCAGGTAGGCCTGCCGCCCGGCGTCCGGCAGGTAGACGTGGTTCGGCCGCAGGGCCGGCGACGGAGTACCGGCGAGCAGGCCGGCCAAGGCGTGGGCATCGGTGTGATGCCCGGCCGCGAAAGCGATCAGCAGGTCGCTGTGCGCCCTGGCGCGGAGCATTTGGCGGGCGATGCGGCCGAGCAGCCCGCCCGTCGGCGCCGGCTGCGCTTCCGGCGGCCCCTCACGCCGCTGCAAGCGGCCCAGCAGGCCGGCCTCGGGGGCATGCGTCCCGTCGTCGATGGTCTCGTGCCGAGCGCCGTGCCCGCGCAAGCGGTCCAGCACCGAGCGACCCGACGAGCTGGGTTCAGGCGGCTCGACCGCGGCCGGCAGCGGCTCGGGCGGCGGTTCGGCCGGCACAGGTGCCGCCGCGGCGACCGGC
>CAZHGD010000018.1:0-61606 GCA_964531735.1 uncultured Fimbriimonadaceae bacterium
CGGCCTCGCTCGCGCGGGCGGCCTGGCGCTCGGCCGGCTCCGCTGCCAGCGGCCGGCCGACGCGGATCGTCGGCGCGCCCCAGTAGGCACTGTCGCACTGGGTGTCGCGCTTCGGACCCGGATCACCGAGCAACCGCAGCGTCACCGCCTGCCCGGCATAGGCCGACAGGTCGGCCTCGAACGGCTCCCAGACCTTCGCCGCACTGTGCTTCTCGGCCACCGTGCGGAAGGCGCCGTCGCCCCGCGCCACCTGCACGCGGAAGGTCACGCCGTCGCTGAGCGGCTCGGTGGGACTGCTGTCGCGGACGGCCAGACCCGCGGTGAACCGCGCTGGTTGCCCACTCGGCAGTGACACGTGGTAGTCGCCCGCCACGGCACCCACCATGCCGGGCGCCCAGGGCGGATGGAAGCCGATGGTGGCCCGCGACTCCCCGCGCGTCGCCTGCCCGCCCGGCGCATAGGTGGCCTTGCTGCGCGGGTCGACGCCGACCCCGGCGGCCGCGTAGGCCGCGCCCTTGTCAGGCAGCACCCAGACCTGGTCGGGCCGCGCCGCGGACAGCGGCAAGACGCCAGGACCGGTCAGCTTGAGCACGCGCGCGGCCGCGGCCGCGGCGGTGGCGGGCGGCTCGGCGCTAACCACCAGCACCGTGTGGACCGGCGCGGCCGCCTTGGCCGGCTCGAACCAGGCGTGCAGCGGGTAGAGCGCGCGGTAGGTCCCCGGCCCCATCGTGACGCGGAATGGCAGCTCCTTGGTCTCGCCGGGCGCGACGGTGACCGGCTGGCGAGCCGGCTCGACGCGCCAGGTATCGACCCCGGCCAGCCGCACGCTGCCGGTCAGCGCGGCGGCACCCTGGTTGGTCAGTCGCACCGACACCTCACGCGGCGCGTCCACCACGGTGAACGGCGCCTGGTTGGGTATCTCCAACCGGACCCCGTTCTCGACGGTGACGGCCGGCGAGAACGCCCTCGCCGTGCCGACCGCCATCAACAGCACCAGGAACCGCTTCAGCCGCATTGCGCTTACTCCATTGGCTCGCCCGGCTGAGGTTAGCACAGCCCGGTCGGATCGGCCAAGCGCGGCAGACGACCGGGTGTGCTTCCAGGCGAGTGGGCCGTGCGGTTCGCCGCCCAGCACCTCACCCCCAACCCCCTCTCCGCCCGCGGAGAGGGGGAGTCAAGGACTACCGGTGCGCTGAACTCCCCCTCTCCGCGGGCGGAGAGGGGGCCGGGGGGTGAGGTCGGGCGCCCGGCATCGCGCAAGCCCAACAACCTGAAACCACAGCCGCCGAGCCGCCGGCGGTCAGGCCATGGGCTGCAGGCCCAGCAGATCGCGCGGCGTGTCATAGAGCGTCGTGGCCGCCCAGGCCAGCGCTTCGTCTACGTCGCACCGGCCCTGGCGAACGGCCTCGGCCAGCACCTGGGCCATCTGACGTAGCACCAGCAGCAGTTTGGCGTAAGTCCACTCGATCACATAGGCGTCGGAGAAGAAGCCGATCTGGCGGTTCAGCGGTAGCATGTCGAGGCGCTCGGACATGACCTGGCGGATAATGTCCGGGGAGAAGTTGTGCCACCAGTAGCCGGCCAGCGACAGGTTCGGCAGCTCGCGCGCCAGGCTGCACAGGGCCTGATTGGCGTGCCGGCACGACAAGAAGCACTGGAACTGAAGGCCCGGATGCCGCGCGATCATCGCGGCCACCTGCGTGATGCTCGTCTGGCTCAGCCGACTGGCCGTCTCGAAGGGCAGCGGCTCGGCACCGAAGCTGAACTGGAACACCGGCCGACGCGGGCGCGCCTCCAGCGCCGACAGGAACGCCTCGTTGACGTAGGCCGCATAGACATCGCGTTCGGCGGGACCCGCCGTCGCCCGCCGGTCGAGTGCCGCGCGCATGGCCTGGTCACCCACCGGCGTCAGGTCCAGATCGGTCGAGATGTGCGTCGCCGTGGCCAGGACCCGTTCGCAGGGGATGTGGTCCACGTACCAGGCCACCGCTTCATGCACGTCGTCCAGGCCGGCGATGGTCCGCTCGGTGGCGGGGCGCTGTCCGGCGCCGATGGGCGCCGGACTGTCGGGCAGGCGGCCCCAGCAGCGCTCGAGTTCGTAGAGCGCGGTGTCGTACTCGCCCCACTGGCAGCGCGTGAAGAACGCCCACTCCAGCGCGTACTGCAGGCGAGCATCGTCGCCGCCATCGCCGCGGCGGGCCAACTCGGTGCCATAGCGCCGGATGCCGCTGCGCTGCATGACGGTCTGCGGCCAGTTCGCGTCCGTGGCGCGCTCGCGAATGAGCCCGTCCAGACGGCGCCAGTTGTCCGCCGTGACCGGCTCGTGCCAGTCGTAGAGGTCGGCCAGCATGGTGCGCACCATCCAACTGGTGCTGGTGTTGCGCACCTGCGGCAGGTACGGCAGCGCCTGTTCGAGGCGCGCGGCGGCCTCGGTGTCGTCGGGCCGGCCGGGATACTGCGTCAGCCGCGCGCCGTTGGGGCAGCCGGCCGCGTAGAGGTCGCTGACCGCCATGTGGTAGAGCAGCACGTCGTGCAGTCCGCCCGCCGCCAGCCGGCCACCGACCAGGTGCGTATGCACGTCGAGCACCGGCAGCTCGCGCAGCCGCTCCAGCAGTCGCGCTTCGAGTTGAGCACCCATCGCCCCGGTCTCCTGGTCAGCTTGTCGCCACGTCGCCCGCGCGACCGGTCGCCCCGCAGCGGTCCAGCCAGTTGCCCACCACCGCCGCGTGCGCCGCGCGCGCCTCGGCCAGCGCCAGCGGTATCCAGCGGTTGCGGCTGTCGTGCCACTGCTCCACCAGGCTGTGCCGCAAGGCATTGACGCACTCCGTGGCCACGTTCACCTTAGCGATGCCGAGCTCGATGGCGCGGCGCAGATCCTCGGTCGGCGTGCCCGTGCCGCCGTGCAGCACCAGCGGGCGGTCCACGGCGCCACGGATGGCCGCCAGGCGTTCGAAGTCGAGCCGGGGCAGCCGCGCGTAGTCGCCATGGGCGTTGCCGATGGCCACGGCCAGCACGTCGACGCCGCTGCGCGCGACGAACTCAGCCGCCTCTGCCGGCTCGGTCAGGCGATTGTGCGGGCCGCCCTCGGCGGTCACGTCATCGACGCGGCCAACCACGCCGATCTCGCCCTCGACGGTGACCCCCAGCGGTCGCGCCCATTCGGCCACCTGCCGCAGCGCCGCGGCGTTCTCCGCGAACGGCCGGGCCGACCAGTCGAGCATGACCGAGGTGTAGCCGGCGTCCAGGCAGGCGCGCACCTGCTCCAGCGACTCGCCATGGTCGAGGAGCAGCGCGGCCGGCAGGTCGAAACCGATGGCCGCGGCCCGCAGCGCGGCGGCCATCACCGCTGGTTCGAGCAACTCCAGCTCGGACGGCCCGCCCATCAGGATGACCGGCGCCTCACGCTCAGCCGCCACAGTCAGCACTGTGCGCGCGGTCTCGACGTTCCACACGCAGAACGCCGGCACAGCGTAGCCGCCGGCTCGCGCGGCTGAGAGCAACGGCAACATCGGCACAAATCGCATCGGCCTGCCCCTCGGCGCCGTCAGGTTGGCCGCTCGGACCAACGGTGTCAAGAGGCCGGCCGCGTCAGCACCGAGACAACCTGCCTGAGTTGCTGTCAGGTTGCCTACCGCCCCGCCAGCTTGGCCTGAGTAGGCGCGAAGCGCCGTATCGAAGGCCCATCGCCGAGGGGATTCGCTACCATCCGTCCTTCGATACGCCGCGGCCCGATTGCATCGGGCCGCGGCACTCAGGACTGGCCGGTTGGGTTAGCCGACAGACAAACCGGCACGATGCTTAGGGGCCTCGCGCTCACCAGTTGACCGAGTGGTTGTAGGTGTTGTCGAGGTTGTCCGGCGTCAGCATGAACAGGCCGGCGGTGTGGTCGCTCTCTTTGCGCCACTTGGCATGGCCGTCGGCGAAGGCCAGATTGGCGCCGCCGTTGTGGATGGTGCCATAGCGGCCCGCCGAGACGAACCCACCCCAGGCGGTGCCGCTGCCGTTCGGCCGCGGATAGCACATGCTGCGCGCCAGGTAGAACTCCCAGAACACCGCCGAGTCGGCCGGATGGGTCAACTGCGCCACCGCCGGGCCGCCGATCATCAACACCCCGTTGCCGAAGTAGGTGTTCATCGGCCCGGGTCCATTCGGCGCGTCGTTCGGGGCCGACTGGCAGCGCCAAATCTGCACGTTCTTGATGTACGGCGCGTGCAGTTGCAGGAAGCTCTGCGGCGCATCGGACGCCTGGTCGGGGCCGGGCCCGTAGGCGAACTTCTCGTCATAGTCCTGGTTGTACTGCATCACGGCCAGGCCGATCTGCTTCAGGTTGCTGTTGCAGGAGCTTTGCCGAGCCTTCTCACGGGCCTTGGCGAACACCGGAAACAGGATCGCGGCCAGGATGGCGATGATGGCAATCACGACCAGCAGCTCGATGAGTGTGAAAGCGCGTCTGTTCACAGGTAACCCTCCGCGCTGCCGTCTGCGCCTCGCGGCGACGCGCAGCGCCTACTGTCGCGAGCGTAACCAACCGCGACCGGCCTCGTCAACCGGCGGACAGCGAATGAGATGAGGCCGGCGTCGCCCAGTTCACGATTCGGCACCGATGGCCCACTCGCGGTCCACCTCGCTACTTCACCATCACCACCGGCAGCACGCTGCGCACCGTCGCCGGGCGCTCGCACGTTGCGTGTTGCCGGCCCCTGGTCAGCGCCTTGACCCGTTCGCTGATGTACGCGTCCAGTTCCGCCAGCGTCACCACGCCGTCGCCGTTGTGGTCGGCCTGGCCGCTCAGTGCCTCGACGAGGGCCTTCGTGAACGCGCCGTTGTGCCACTCGTCCTGTTCGTAGCTGACCTCGGAGGGCATGCAGCTCGACAGCGTGATCAGGCCGACCTCGTCGGAGAGCGCGTCGCGCAAGACTTTGGTGTAGTGGAGGCGGGTTCCGGCCTTGCGGGCGCCCGTGGCGCCCGCCGAATGGCAGGTGTCCAGCGCCAACAACACCTTGCCGGGCAGCGCCCGCAGCGCCGTGCGGAACTGCGACCAGTGGAGACCCGTGCGCCGCAGCCGTTCGGTATCACCGTCCGATGGCAGGAAGTAGTACTCGCCCGCGGTGTCCGCCAAGCCGTGCCCGGCTAGGAACACGACCGCGTAGTCGCATTGCGTGACCTGCTTGGTCAGCCAATCCAGCGCATCGAGCACGGCGCCCTGGCTGGCGTCCTGGTCGGTGAGGAGCTTGACTTCGACCTTGCGGAACAGCTTGCCCGACTGCTGCTTGAGGACGTCGGCCAAGTCGGTGGCGTCCTTCGCCGCGTAGCGGAGCGTATAGTCCTTGTTGGCATAGGCCGAGACACCGACGGCAATGGCATACATCGCCGGCTTCTGCTCCTCGGCGCCGTGGCGGACGGTCACTGACACCGGGACGCTGGTCGAACCGGCATCGTTGGTGGCGATCGCGCTGATCGTGTTCTCGCCAGGATTGAGCGGCACGGTCACCTGCTGCTCGCCGGGGTCGCGGCTGGGCACCAGGATGAACCGCCCACCGGTCAGTGGGCGGCCGTTGACCAGCGGGATGATCGCCACGACCTTGCGGTTGTTCGGGTCCTTCACGCGCAGGCGGACGGTCACTTCGCTGGTCGCCACGGTGGCGCCGTCAGCGGGTTCGAGGATCTCCACCTTCGGCGGCGCGAACTCGGCGATGCGGGCGGCGACCTTGGTGCCGTCGGTCTGCTGCTTCCGCGCGGCATCGGCCTGCTTCACGGCTTCGGCCACGCTGCCGGCATCCAGCAGCCGCATGATCACATCGGGCCGGTAGAACTGCTCGCGGAACTGCGCGGCCGGATAGTAGTCCGGCTCCTCGTCCTCGCCGCGGTTGATCTGCCAACCGATCCACTTCTCGGCGGCGGGCGTGCAGGCGTAGTAGCCCTCTTCGGTCCAGGCGATCCAGTTGCCGTCCTTGGCGGGGAAGATGGAGAGGAGGGGCGGGACGTCGGTCTCGGTGGTGGTGAGAGGCCAGATGCGGAGGGTGTTGTCACTGCCGCTGCCGAGCAGGTAACGCCCGTCGGGAGACTGGCAGAGGGCAGCCGCCTTCATTATGGGCTGACGCAGTGCCTTCTGCACGACGCCTGTCGAGGCGTCAACGACCACGCTTCTGCCGCCGTGCGAGATCGCCAGTTGGCCACTGCTGAGCCACGTGGCACCACCCCCATAGCTGTATGAGGGGCCGATCGCTTGGCCCTGGGCGCCGGCCACCTGGAATGCCGCGATTGTGCCACGCTGCACCACTGTGCCTCGGTCGCTACGCAGTACCGGTCGGCACCATTCGTCGTCTGGCTGGCACTCACCAACTGCGAGCGTCTGGACGGCCAACCACCGCTTGAGCGGCGCCTCCGGTATCATGGCGCGCCCGGTTGGCGGCGAGCCGTAGCCAATGGCCCCGTCTGCCTTCCGCCAGCCCACCGCCGTTGCGGACGATGCTGGCGTCTCGCGCTCGCAGACCAGCGTGCCGCGGCGGAGATCCCATATGGCATACCCGCCTCCGGATGTGGTCGCGCCCGCCAATAGGTCGCCGCCTTCGGAAATGGCCAGTCGCCTCACACCGCGTCCCAGCAGCAGTTGGCGACCGGGCACGCCCTGCTCAACATAGTACCCTACCACACCGCAGGCCCAGGTTCCGACCCACGCACACTGGTCATCCGCGCTGAGAACGAGTCCATACATGCCGCTGTCGACGTCCCACTCGCGGATTCTGGTCTCCGTGGCGGTGTCCCACAGGCTGAGCGTGCAACTCGGGCCATAGGTATGGACGAGGAGGCGACGGCTGTCGCTCAGCCAGGCCAACGCATCCGCATTGCCGGTCAGGCCCGACAACAGGCGCGCGCGGCCCCCAGACAGTGGCTGGACCACGACCGCGCCCTCCATACCCGTTGCCGCCTGCCGGCCGTCGGGCGAGCAGGCCGACGAGAAGCAGGAGTTGGGCGTGGGCCTCTCGCCCAGGTCCAGCCGAAGCTTCGCAACGGTCCCGGCCTCGACGTCGCCGACGGCGAAGCCGTCGCCGCAGTCGGAAGAGACGAGCAAGCGGCCGCCTCCAGCGAACATGAGCCGGTTGGCGCCGTCCAGCGGCAGTGCGCGCCGCGCCTTCAGGTCCGACGCGTCGCACACGACCACCGCTTGTCCGTTGGTGCCGACTGCCAGCCATCGTCGGTCGCGGGTCACCGCCAGGCCCCGTCGTGGTAGGTTCTGGTGCAGTCGCCTCGTCCGCACGAGCGCACCCGAGCGCACATCCCAGACGCGCAGTACATCGTCGGTTGCTGTGGTAGCAAGCTGCCGATCACCGTTCAGGAAGCACAGACCAGTGATGTCCGAGGTGTGGCAGCCCGGGTCAACCCGCAACTCCGGCTTCGCCCCCTCGGCCCAGCCGACCGACGCCAGCGCCAGGACGACCCACCACGCCGTGCGAGTCATGTTCGTCTCCCCAACCGGCCGACGTCTGTTGTTAGCTACTCCAACCCTACGAGCGCACCTGCCGGGGATGGATGATGGTTTTGTAACAGGTGCAACGGACGTGTTTCGAAGGAGGTGCCGCGCACCGTGCCTGGGAGCAGCCGGCGTCCCGCCGGCTGCCTTTGCCGAGGTGCGCGCCCACGACGTCGAACGACATGCCGGCGAGGACGCCGGCGCTCCCCGGCGGCGCGTTCGGCCGAGGCGCTCGGCCTCGGGCGGGCGAGGCCGCCCGCGGTCCAGCCGGCGCTCCCAGCGGGCGGTGCGCGGTGTCGCGTCAGCGCGCCAGGTAGAGGTCGCGGAACACGCCCGGTCGCTTGCTCTCGCCGATGCCCGGCGTCAGGCCCATCCAGTAGGCACGGCCATGGCCGTTGTTCTGGTTGATGATGACGTTGAACCCAAACACCTGGCCGGCGCGCGGCGCCAGGCCGATCGGCGTCCACGGCAGCGCCACCTGGTAGCGCGTCTCCTGACCTTCGCGCACCGCCGTCACCGGCCGGTCGAGGGTGCGCATCTGCGGCACGGTCTCCAGCAGGCGCGCCCCGCGCGGACCGAGGACCAGCCCGTATTCGCGGTCATCGGCATCGTAGCCGCCCGTGGCCGAAGCATCGTTCAGCGGGTCGAACGCCAGTTGCACGGAGTCACCATTCCAGAAGCCACCCGCGGCATCGTTCGGCGCGAAGTGGACCGGATCGTGGACCACCAGCGTCAGGTGGAACGCCTCGGGCGACCAGCCGATCCAGAGGCGCGCGCTCAGGTCGGCCGGCGAGGTCCAGCCGACGCCCGGATCGGACGGCAGCACCTGCGACCGCTGGTCGAGCACGAAGTCAGGCGCCCGGCCCTCGGTTGGCCCAGGCGCACCCGCGCGACAGGCGGTCAGATCCACGCGCACCGGCAGCGCGGCCGTGGTGTCGCCGGCGCTGAGCCGCACGGTGAGTTGGCTGCCCGCCGGCCGGGTCAGGTGCGACGGCGTGTCGAACAGCACCGTCTTGCTCTGCTCGCCCGGCACGACCACGGCGCGGCGCGTGTCGGCGACGGCCAGTTCGCCGCGCACGGCCTTGGCGGTGACGTTGCGCACGCGGGCGGCGACATGCGTCAGGTCGGGCAGGTAGGCCGCGTCGAGTTTGAGCGGGTCACGCACGTCGAGGCGCGCCTGGCCCAGCGCGGCGCAGACCGCCGGCGCCGCGGTGCCGGCGAACTGCACGTAGAGCGGCGCGCGGTCCAGGTCGAGGGCCATCGCCTGACCCGCCCGGCCCGAGGCCGTCAGCCGGCCCATCAGGTCGACCGTCTGCCAGTCGACCGGCATGGCGGCCACGGTCAGCCGCGCGCGGTCCCCTTCGGACCATAGCACCAGGGCACCGTCACCGGGTTCGGCGCGGAAGCAGTGCGCCTGGACCAACGGGCCCAGGTTGGGCGACACGTAGGGCTGCATCCGGTGGAGCACGCGCGCCATGGTGGCGTAAGCCAGCGCCGCCGGCAACGGCTGCCCGCCGCGGAAGAGGCCATACTCGTAGCCGCCTTCGTTGCAGCCCTCCTCGATGAACCAGTAGTAGCGCTCGACGCCGGGCACCGAGTGCGCCAGGGTCATCGACTGCACCAGACAGGCCGCGAAGTCGCGCGAGTAGTCACTGAGCGGATCGGCCTTGACGTCGAGGCCCCAGCCCTTCTCGCCGATCCAGAACTGCTGCCGCGCGCAGTGCTGCTGGATCATCGCCAAGGTGTCGAGGCACTTGCGGCGCTCGTCGTTGCGCACCGGCCACATCGGCTGCTGCCCGTCGCCAAAGTAGCGCACGCCCGCGTACGGATGGCCGGTGTAGATGTCCAGCAGACTGCCGACCTGAGCCATGACCGCGGTGGAGTACTTCAGGCCACCGTCGTAGTCGCCACCGCTGACGTCGATGCCCGAGATGCGCGCCTGGGGCGCGCCGCGGCGAATGGCCGGCGCGGCGTGCCGGACCATGGTCACATAGCGCGCCACGCCGGACTCGAAGCCGAGCCCGACCTGCCACATGCAGGTCAGGTCCGGCTCGTTCTGGATCTCGAAGGTGTCCACCAGCGGCGCGAGCTGGCGGGCCACGGCCTCGACCCATTCGGCATAGCGCTGCCAGCGCTCCGCCGCGCCCGGACCGTCCCAGAACGAGCCCTGCCCGGCCAGCTTGGCGGCCCAGTCGGGTGGCCGACCGAAGTTGACCAGGTGCATGATCAACTGGTGGTGGCGCCGGATCGCCGCCAGATCAGGCACCAGCACCTCACCGCGCACGTGCTCGCTGTAGACCCACTCCTGCCCGCTGCGCACCCACTTCACGCCCAGGCGCTCGGTGCGCGCGCCGTCGCTGGTCTGCTGGAGGCCGAAGAAGCTGTCCGGGTCGTCGACGCCGAAGTTGGCCGGCTGCGGCGTGACCACCACGCCGGCCGAGGTGCTCGCCAGCTCACGACCATCACGGTGCAGCGCCACGGCCAGGCGGTAGTAGTTCGGCTGGTCGGCGGGCAGTGACAGCGGCTCGCGCAGCACACCGTGCGCCGCCAGCGCCACCGGCCGCTGCGCGAGGACGCGCTCGCGGCCGGACCAGTCGCGCGCGCTCACGCGCAGGTCGTAGCGCGCCGCTTCGTCGATGCGGTTCTCGATGACGACCTGCACCGCCGCCGGCGCCGGCCCGGTGAAGACCACGTTGCCCGGCTGTCCGCTGACCACGCGCGCGGCGCAGAACAGACGGCTGTCGTCGGTCACCGCCGACAGGCCGCGGATGAACAGCCTGCCGGTCTGGCTCGGGCCGGCGCCGACGCCGATGATCAGCGACTTCAGCGGATAGCGGAAGACACCGTCGGCCGGCCCGTGCCAGAAACCGCCGAAATGCGCGCGGTCGAGCGGCAGCGTGACCTGCTGCCAGCCGTCGCCCTGGATCGCAAAGCCGCCGGCATGTTCCTGGTCGGTGCCGTCACAGATGCGGACCAGGCCGCTGTTGCGGCCTTGCTGCCGCACCCAGAAGCTGACCGCCGCGGCCCGCGGCACATCGAAGCGGTGCTCCGCCGCCACGTAGCGCCCGCCGCCACGGAAGTCGTAGTCCAGCCGCACGCACGGCTGGCCGGCATCCTCGGCCAGCGTCACGGTCGCCCGCGCGCCCGGGAACTCCGCGCCGAGGTTGCAGCCCCAGGCGGTCGGGTCGTCACAGCGGTCGAACTGCACTTCGCGCGCCGCCGGCGACGCGCCGAACGCCGTGCCCAGCGCGGCGAGGACCGCGAACAGCGCAACGTTACGGGCCATGGGGGCTACCCTCCGTGTCGGCGCCAGCATAGCAGAGACGGCGCCGCGCCACCACCGCCCTGGGCCTGCGCGCGCCGCCGCTTGACGCAGGCCGCCCGCCCACCTAGACTGCGCTCCGGTTGCACACTGCCGGCGCGCCGCGGCGCACCGGCGCCGCCCGGGTTGGAGATCGCACATGGCCTCACGCCGCCGCCGTCCGGCGGCCTTCACTCTGATCGAGCTGCTGGTCGTGATCGCCATCATCGCGATCCTGGCGGCCATTCTGTTCCCGGTCTTCGCCAAGGCGCGCGAGAAGGCCCGCCAGAGCGCCTGTCTGAGCAACCTGAAGCAGCTCGGCGCGGCCCTGGCGCAGTACGTCATCGACCACGAGGCCTACCCGCAGATGTCGTCGCCCAGTAATCAGGTACCGCGGACGCGCTGGCCCGACACCATCTGGCCCTACACGAAGAGCCGCGGCGCGTTCATCTGCCCCTCGGCCGACCCCGCAGTGTACGCCAAGTCGTTTGCCCACGACGCGACGCTCACGTACGGCGGCTACGGGTACAACTTCGAGTACCTGGGCAACAGCCGGTTCCCGTTCAACGCCGCCGACGCCCAGATCGCGGCCCCGGCTCAGACCATCGCCCTGGCCGACAGTTGGGGCGTCAACGGCCTGCCCGGCGTGGGCGTGGCCGGCGGCACCGCCGGCCAGTACATCATCGATCCGCCGTTGACCTGTGCCCGCGGCACGCGGCCGGGCGGCAGCGACAACACCGGCTACGGCGCCGGCGCCGAGTGCGGCGGCCCGTGGCTCTGCCGCGCCATTCCGGCCGAACGGCACAACGAGCTGGTCACGGTGGCCTTCTGCGACGGGCACGCCAAGGCCATGCACCTCATGGCCATGGACGATCTGAGCGGCGACGGACGACTCGACAACGGCTACTGGAACGGCCTCGGCGATGCAGCCAGCCGCTGACGCCCGGCCCGGATGAGCCGTCACCACAGACGGTCGACCACGGCCCGGGCGTCGGCCACATCGGCCGGTGTCACCGCCTCGCCGCCGTAGTCGGCCCGGTCAGCCCGTGCCGCCAGCGCCGCCATGGCGGCGGCCACGTCGGGCCTGTCGGCGGCCGCCGACAGCACTTCGCGGTTGGTCCGCGAAGGGTGGTAGGCCAGCCGGCCGGTCTCGTCCAGCCGCCACAACAGGGCCAGCCACCAGGCCGTGAACGCCGCCGGCCACTGCCCAGCCGCCTCGTGGGCCGCTGCCTTGGCGCGCCAGTGCTCGGCGCTCTGCGACGGCAGACTGACGGCGGCAGGCAGTCCGCCCGGCCCGGCCCGGCGGACCGGTGGACGACGGCGCGCCAGGCGCACCAGCAGCGCGGCCAGCGCCGCGGTCAGCACCGCGTAGGCCGCCAGACCGAACCACTCGCGCCAGGCACCGTCGGCGGCCGAGCGCCGCTTCATCGGCGCCAGCAGGATGTCGAGCACCCGCTCGATGGTCGGAATCCACGGATCGATCCAGCTCGTCGCCTTGACGGGCTGGTAAGCCTCGTCACGGAGGATCTCCGCCACCGTCGCCTTGACGCGCTCGGGCGGCGCCGTCGGCGTCGGCTCGGCCAGGGCGTCGGACCACGCCTTCAGCCGATCCCAGGTCAGGACGACCTCTTCGGCGACCTGGCTGCGCACGCCGGCCCGCAGCCACCGCACGTCGACCACCTGCTGGCCAACCACCCAGGTGTCTTCGGCGGCCAACTCGGCCAGCCGGGCGCGGCGGGCCGGGGTGTCGCCGGCGGGCTGGTTGACCACCGCGTCGAGCAGCCCGCACAGCTCGCTGACGACCGCCGGCAACCGGGCCGGCGCCACGACGCGCGGCCGGCCGGCGGCCACGGCCAGGCCGGACGTCAGCAACAGCAGCACCCAGGTCAAGCGCGCCGGCGGCATGGCGCCTCCCGCGCCTGATGGTAGCCGGGCCGGGCCGCCGCGGTCAACGACGGCGCCAGCAGGAAGTCGGCGCCGCGTGTCGAAGGCAGGAGCGCGCCGCCGCACGCGGCGCCAAGAGGAGTTGTCCCGCTCATGCCCAGCAAGCCCAAGTCCGCCCGACCCTACCCGAAGCTGAAGCACGTCCGCGCCGGCATCATCGGCTACGGCGGCCAGTTCAACATGGGCCAGCACCACGGCAAGTCGATGGAGCAGACCGGCAAGGCGTCGGTCGTCGCCGTGTGTGACCTCGACCCGGCGCGTGCCGCCGTCGGCAAGGACGACTTTCCGGCCGCCGGCATCTACACCGACATCGCCGACATGCTGGCCAAGGCCGAACTCGACCTCGTCACGGTCATCCTGCCGCACAACCTCCATGCCCCGGTGGCCATCCAGTGCGCCAAGGCGGGCAAGCACGTCGTGGTCGAGAAGCCGATGGCCTGCACCGACGCCGAGACGGTGGCGATGATCAAGGCTGCCGAGGACCACCAGACCATGCTGTCGGTGTTCCACAACCGGCGCTGGGACGGCGACTTCAAAACGCTGCGCGAGATCGTCTGCGAGAAGAAGCTGATCGGGCAGGTGTACCACGTCGAGATGTTCGGCGGCAACTACGCCGAGCCGGGCACCTGGTGGCGCTCGAACAAGCAGATCAGCGGCGGCGCCTTCTTCGACTGGGGCGCGCACTACCTCGACTGGCTGCTCCAGATCGTGCCCGAGAAGATCGACGGTGTGACCGGCTTCTTCCACAAGCTGAAGTGGCACAGCGCCACCAACGAGGACAACGTCGAAGCCGCCATCCGGTTTGCCAGCGGCTGTGTCGCCCACATCCAGATGAGCAGCCTGGCGATGGTCGGCAAAGAGCGCTGGCGGGTGCTCGGCAGCGAGGGCTCGGTGGTCTCCGGCGCCAACTCGTTCACCGTCAACTGCCTGGTCGACGGCTACCGCGCCACCATCGACGTCCCGTACCAGGGCAGCGACTGGCACGCCTACTACGCCAACGTGATCGCCCACCTGACCGGCAGCGAGGACCTGATCGTCAAGCCTGAGCAGGCCCGTCGCGTCATCGCCATCATGGACGCCGCGGAGCAGTCGTCCAAGGCGGGCAAGACCGTCACACTGGCCTGCGAGTAGCCGCTCGCAGACCGCTGCCGCCCGCAACTCGCTGCGCCGCAAGCACGACGAGGGAGTTGCGGGCGGCAGCGCGCTCGAAATGAGTGACCCATGCGCAAGATGAAGATCGCCCTGGTCGGCGCCGGCATGTTCGGCGGCGATGTCCATTTGCGGGCCTACGCTGATGTGCAGCGTAACGGCCTGGCCGGCCTGCTGGCGCGCGTCGGCATGGACCACTTCGCGCGCGCGGTGGCCGACATCGAGTTCGAGCTCGTCGCCGTCGCCACGCGCACCGAGGCCTCGGCCAACCGCTCGGCCGATGCCTATGCGGCCTACACCGGCCAACGGCCCGGCACCTTCTTCGGCGACACGCCGTGGTCGCAGGTCACCCAAGCCCATCCCGACCTCGACGTCATGGCCATCGCCACGCCGGACAACCTGCACACGCCCGTGGTGCTGCACGCGTTGTCGGCCGGCTGTCATGTGGTGGTCGAGAAACCGATGTGCCTGTTCACCACCGAGGCCGATGACATCATCGCGGCCAGCGAACAGGCGAACCGCGTGGTCTGTGTCGACATGCACAAGCGCTACGACCCCGACCATCTGCGCATCCGCAACGACATACAGCATCGCATCGGCGAGCCCTGCTACGGCCGCGCGATTCTGGAAGAGCCGCTGGAGGTCAGCACCAGCACCTTCAAGTGGGTCGAGCAGAGCGATCCGTTCAGCTACGTCGGCCCGCACTGGGTGGACCTGATCTACAGCTATTATCGCAGCGAGCCGATCGGGCTGACCGCGGTGGGCCAGAAGAAGCGCCTGGTGCGCGACGGCATCAACGCTTTCGATGCGGTGCAGGTCCGCGTGGACTACCGCAACGGCATGAGCATCTACTACCAGAACAACTGGATCACGCCGGCCGACTTCGAGGGTCCGGTGAACCAGGAGCACGAGATCGTCGGCGCCGACGGCAAGGTCGAATCCGACCAGCAGTACCGCGGCTTCCGGTTCTGGTGGCACGGTGGCGGCTCGCGCACTTCGAACAACCACTTCACGCGCGACGTGCCACGACCCGACGGCTCCACCGCGTACATCGGCTATGGCACCGACAGCATCCATGTCGGTCTGCTCGCGGCCTGCCGCATCAAGTACCTGGGCGCCAGCCTGGCCGAGGTCGACCGCACCTACCCCACCGCGCGCGAAGGACGCCACACTGTGGCCATCGTGCACGCCGCCCAGGTGGTGCGCGACCGCAACTGGCAGCACGTGCAGGCCGGCCGGCCGCCTTGCGCCAGCGCCGGTTTCGGCGAGGACGGCCTCACCATCATCGACCCCTACGGCGAGCCGGTGTTCGAGCGCCTCTACGACCGGCCCATCTGACGGCCCGCGAACCGCGCGCCGGTGTTCACACCGGCGCCGGCTGGAACGCTGAACCGGCAACCGCCGGCGCACGGTGGTGCGCCAGGCGGTCCTGGTGGCGCGTTGCGGAAACGTGACTGCGCGGCTGCCGGACCGCTTGCGGGTGGGATACACTGGTTACGGGCGGCGTTGAGCCGCCGCTGCTGACCTGAGGGACGCCGATATGAGACACATCAGACACCTCGCCCTGTTCGCCCTGGCCGGCCTGTTGCTCGCCACGGTCGGAGGCTGCGGTGGCAGCCGGGCCTCCGGCAGCAACGGGAGCGTCGCAACGGCCGGCAGCACCTCGTCACGAACGACGCGGGCCAACTACCACCAGGCCGATACCGACAACGACGGCCGCATCAGCATCAACGAGCTGACCGCCTACATCCAGGCCTGGAAGGTGGGGACCTACGACGACATCAATCTGGTCACCAACGCCATCGGCCTCTGGAAGGGCGGCGAGGCCTACCACTACGACAGCAGCGTCACCCCGCCGTACGTCGCCGACTCCGGTGGCAGTACGAATCCGTACAAGTGGACGCTGATGGTCTTTCTCGACGCCAACCAAGACCCCAACCAGCCGGCTTCCAACCTCGAGCCCGAGGCGGTCCTCAACGTCAACCAGATGGAGAAGCTGCCCGACAGCAACGACGTGGCCATCGTCGTGCTGATGTCACGCATCGGCGCCAGCGGCGGCGGCACCTGGACCGGTGCGCGGCGGTTCCGGGTCAAGCATGACACCAACACTTCGCTGATGAGCTCGGCTCGCACACCCGAGGAGGGTGGCACCGCCGAGAACCTGGGCACCGTCGATATGGGCGACTGGAACAACGTCAAGGCGTTCTTCGACTGGTGCCAGACCAACTACGCGGCCGACCACTACGCCGCGGTCCTGTGGGACCATGGCTCGGGCACGCTACGGTCGCGCAGCGCTACGCGGCAGACCGGTCCGCCGCGCAGCATCCTGTTCGACGACGCGAGCGGCAACGCCGTCACCACGCCGCAACTCAGCCAGGCGCTGAACACGACCAAGAAGCTGGACCTGGTCCTCCTTGACGCCTGCAACATGCAGATGCTGGAGGTGGCCTATCAGATCCGCAACTGCTGCGACGTGGTGGTGGGCAGTGAGGAATCGACACCGGGTCGCGGCTACCCCTACGACCAAGTGTTCGCGGTGCCGGTCAGCAATCCGACCGTGTCGGCCGAGACCTTCGCCAGCGCCACCGTGACGGCCTTCACCAACTACTACGCCAGCCAGGACTGGGACTCCACCCAGTCGGCCCTGCGGACCAGCCAACTGGCCAACCTGGCCAGCGTGGTCAAGAGCTACGGCACGACTCTCAACGCCAACGCCACGACCTACGCCAACCAGATCCGGGCCGCGCGGAGCGCCACCCAGAACTTCGGTGGCACCGACACCGGCAACCACGAGGGCTACCGCGACCTGATCGACTTCGTCAAGCGCGTGGCGAGCACCACCGGCTCGGCGTCACTCGCCACAGGGCGCGACTCCGTGACCTCGGCCGTCAACCTCGCGCTGATTGCCAACGGCAAGTATGGTGCGTCGGTCAGCGGCGCCAACGGCGTCGCCATCTGGTGCCCCAGCGCAGAGACCTTCAGCGTCTGGTCGTACACCTACTCGCTCAACGCCTTCGCCCAGTACTCGAGCTGGACGAACTGGATGCGGACGCTGTACGGCTACTGACTGCCGGCCGTCAGGTGTTCGGGCCATCACCCGGACACCTGACGGCCAGCCACAGCGCCCGCGGTGGCACCGACCCGGCACCACACTGCCGTGCGGTCTCGCTGCCTCACGTCGCATTCATCGATACCATTGTCGATGAATTAGGCAAGCACTAGCCGCGAGCTGCCGCCACCTGACCGGCCTGTCGCCATGACCGTTCGCTCAATCGCCGGCCAAGTCGTTGCAGAGACCGCCTGATCAATGGCGGATATGCAGATACCAGAATGAACCTGCAACTGACGCGCACCAGCGACTATGCCATCCGAGCGGTGGTGCACCTGGCGGCGCAGCCCGAGGTGGCCCTGACGTCGCGCAGTCAGATTGCCAGCGCGCAAGGCATTCCGGAGGCATACTTGCACAAGCTGTTGCCGGCGTTGGTGCGCGCTGGCCTGTTGGCGACTCGCCGGGGTCCGCACGGTGGGTTCCGGCTGGCACGGCCGGCCCGCGAGGTGTCGCTGCTGGCCGTCATCGAGGCGGTGGACGGACCGCTGGCCCTGAACGTCTGCGTCTCGGGTGGTGCGGGGTGCGAGCGCGCCGAGCACTGCCCGGTGCATCCGGTCTGGCGGGTGGCCCACCGGCAGTTGGTCGCACTGCTGGCAGAGACGACGATCGGGCAGTTGGCCCAGCCGGGCAACCAACTCGGCGACGGCTGAGGCCCCGGCGCGACCGGCCTGGTCACGGCCCCGGGGAGCGCCAGAAAAGGAAGGGATCGCGGCATGCATGGCTTTCCAGCCCTCGACGGCATACCGTTGCCGGCGCCGGTGTGGCTGTTCAAGACCCTCCACGTGCTGCTGCTCTCGCTGCACCTGGTGGCGATGCAGTACCTGATGGGCAGTCTGGTGGCGTGCGCGCTGTGGGAATGGCGCGGCCGCCGGCCGGGCCAGACCGTGCTGCGGGACGGCTCGCGGCAGTTGGCTCGCTGGCTGCCCACGGTGATGACGTTCGTCATCAACCTCGGCGTGCCACCGCTGCTGTTTGCGCAGGTGCTCTACGGCACCGCCTTGTACACGAGCAGCGCCCTGATCGGTGCCTTCTGGATCGGCGTCATCCTCTGGCTGTTGCTGATGTACAGCCTGATCTATGTCGGGCAGTCGCGCTCGACGGCCAACCGGGTGTGGACCTGGCCGGCCCTCGGCGCCGCGGGGTTCGGACTGCTGGTGGCCGCCACCTTCACCACCAACATGGTGCTGATGACGCGACCGGATGTCTGGGCGCGGCTGTATCAGGCCAGTCCGTCGGGCACCAACTGGCCGTTCGGCGACGCCAGCGTCTGGCCACGGTGGCTGTTCATGATGGCGGGCACGCTGGTGATCGGCGGTCTGGGCGCCATGATGCTGGCCGGCAGTGAGCGGCGGCCCGCCAAACTGCGCGCGATGTACCTGCGTGAGGGCGGCGCCATGGTCACCGTAGGCGCGATCGTCCAATTGCCGGCGTTGGTCATCACCATCGGCAACCTGCCCCACGGCGTCGGCGCCGCGCTCGGCGAGAGCACCATCTACTCGGTGGCCTCACTGCTCTGGATCGTGCTCTGGCTGGCAACGCTTGCCGCGGGTGTCGGCGCAGCCACCCAAGGCGACCGGATCCTGGCCCACGCCCGCAGCGGCTTGGCCCTGGGCGTTGGTGCGCCGGCGCTGGCGGTGCTGCTGACACTGCTGATGGTCACGGTGCGCGACGGCATCCGCGACCTGTCGTTGCGCGCCGCCGGGTTCGACGTCTGGTCGTGGTGCACGGCGACCAACCTCGGCGTGTTGATCATCTTCCTGGTCATGGTGGTGCTGGCCGTGGTCACCGTTGGCATTCTGTTGGCCATCGCCTTCAAGGCCGCGCCGCCGGAGGAGTATGCCGCATCATGAGTGACGACACCATGAGTGCTCCGCTTGCTGACGAACCGACGCCCGACGAGCGCGCCTCGGGCGGGGTCGGGCGCCGGGCCTTCGTCCAACTCGCCTCAGCCGTCGCCGGTGTGGCCTATGTGGGCGCGCTCGGCTACCCGGTCTACAAGTACCTCGGCACAGCGGCTGATGATGCCGCCCGCGAGGCCTCCGTCAAGGAGGTCACGCTCGACGCGGCCAACCTGCCGGCGAACGCCGCCCTGACGTTCAAGTTCGCGGGTCGCCCGGCGGTGCTGATCCACCATGCCGACGGCTCGTGGACCGCGTTCAGCGCCGTGTGCACTCATCTGGGCTGCACGGTGGCCTATCAGCCGGACCAGCAGCGTATCCATTGCGCCTGTCACGGCGGCGTCTACGATCCGAAGACCGGCCAGAATGTCTCCGGACCGCCGCCGAAGCCGCTGACGGTCTTCCAGACCGCGGTGGTCGAGGGGAAAGTGGTGGTGTCCCGTGCCTAAGCTGCCGCAGCTCAAGCCGCTCCTCCAGACAGCTTTCGACTGGGTCGACGAGCGCCTGTCGGTGCGCTGGGTCATCGACTTCATCGCGCACAAGGACGTGCCTCAGCACCGGCACACGAGCTGGTACTACTGGGGCGGCATCTGCCTGTTCCTGTTCCTGGTCCAGGTGGTCTCGGGCCTGCTGTTGATGGTCTACTACCGCCCCGGGCCGGATTCGTACGATTCCGTCCGCCACATCACCAACGAGGTGCAGTTCGGCTGGCTGATCCGTTCGGTCCACTCGTGGGCGGCCAACCTGATGCTGGCGGCCGTGTTCGTCCACATGTTCTCGGTCTTCTTCATGAGGGCCTACCGCAAGCCGCGCGAGTTCGGCTGGTGGACCGGGTTGGGGCTGATGGGCCTGGCCATGGTGTTCGGTTTCAGCGGCTACCTGCTGCCGATGGACGAACTGTCCATCAGCGCCACGCGCGTCGGCCTGTCGCTGCCCGAACTCATGCCGGGCATGGCGCACATCCTCACCGTGGTGGTCCGCGGCGGCGCCGACGTCAACGTGGCCACCGTGCAGCGCTTCTTCGTGCTGCACGTGATGCTGCTGCCGGCCGTCTTCCTGCCCTTGCTCGGGTGCCACCTGCTGCTCATCCAGAAGCACGGCAACGCGGTGCCGCCCAGCGAAGAAGCCAAGCCGGCCGAGGAGCGCCGCGCGGTGCCGTTCGTGCCGCACTTCCTGATGCGGGACATCGCGGTCTGGCTGGTCGTGTTCACGGTGCTGGTGGCGTTGGCGGCACTCTCGCCGCAGTTGCTCGGGCCGCAAGGCGATCCGCTGGCCCCGGCGCCTCCGGGCATCCACCCCGAGTGGTACTTCATGAACCAGTTCGCCCTGCTCAAGTTGGTGGGGCTGGTCCTGCCGGGCACCGCGGGCGAGATCCTCTGCATGGGCCTGATCGGCCTCTGCATGGTGGTCTGGGGTCTGATCCCGCTGTTCGATCCGCGCGGCTCGGGGCCGGCGCGGGCACGTGGCATCACCTGGCTGGGGTTGGCGGCGCTGATCGGCTCCATCGTGCTGACCGTGCTGGGCTACCGGCTGGCCTAGCCGCAGGGAGAACACCATGAACTACCCCGTGTGGGACGTACCAATCCTGGGCAGCGGCTTGGTGATCGCCCTGATCGCCATTCCCCACGTGTTCGTGTCGCACTTCGCGGTCGGCGGCGGCCTGCTGCTACCGGTGATGGAGCGCTTGGCGCTGCGGCAAGGCCGGCGCGACTGGCTGGACGTGCTGAAGCAGCACTCGCGCTTCTTCCTGGTGGTCACCGGCGTGTTCGGCGCCATCACCGGCGTCGGCATCTGGTTCGCCATTGGCCTCGGCTCGGCCGCCGGCACCAGCGTGCTGATCCACTACTGGGTCTTCGGCTGGGCGATGGAGTGGTGCATCTTCGTCATCGAGTTGGCCACCATCGCGGCCTACTACTACCTGTGGGGGCGCGTGTCCGATGAGACCCACGTCAAGCTGGGCTGGCTCTACGCCGTGTCGTCCTGGCTGACCTTGGTGATCATCAACGGCATTCTGACCTTCATGCTGACCCCCACCGACGCCTGGCGCCAGGCCGTCGGCACACCAGAGGCTGGGTTCGTGCTGTTCTGGACGGCCTTCTTCAATCCGACCTACTGGCCCAGCCTGTTCATTCGCAGCCTCATCTGCAGCTCGCTGGCCGGCGTGTGGGCGTTCTGGACGGTGTCTCGCCTCGATAGCCGGACCCATGCCGACCTGAAGTGCGAACTGGCCGCCTGGACCCGCCAGTGGCTGCTGCCGTCGTTCGTACTGCTGCCGCTGATGGTGGCTTGGTACGTGTTCACCGTGCCGGGCCCGCACCGCGAGCTGTTCGTGCGCGGCATCGCCACCGCGGGCCAAGGGCAGTTCACGCAGGTGACGCGCCTGGTGCTGGTGACCTTGCTGGCCTCCCTCACCACGGTCGGTACCGCCTGGCTGTTCACCGACCGCCGCAACGCGCCGGACTTCTCCGTCGGCGGCGCCCTGGCCATCGGCCTCTGCGCGTTCATCGCCTTCGGCGCGTCCGAGATGACCCGCGAGATGCTCCGCAAGCCCTACGTCATCAGTGGCTACATGTACTCCAACGGCGTGCGCGTGAGAGACGTGCCGAAGCTGAACCAGGACGGCTATCTGGCGCACTCGGGTCTGGCCACCAACCTGACGCCGGCACGTCAGGGCGAGTTGATGTTCCGCGGGCAGTGCATGTCCTGCCACACGGTCGGCGGCTACCGCTCGATGCGCAAGCTGCTGGCCGGGCGCGACCGCAAAGGCATCGCGAACCTGATGCAGATCCTGCACGACTACCAGGCCGATTCGCCCTACCGGCCGTACATGCCGCCGCTGGTCGGCAAGCCCGACGAGGTCGCGGCGCTGGTCGACTACCTGAACGGCCTGTCGGCGCCGCCGGCACCGTAGTACCACACCACAGTGATTCCGCCCCATACTTCGGGCTTGCCCCGAGTAGGCGCGTAGCGCCGTGCCGAGGGGCCATCGCCGGATCGGCACCGGGTTGCGGCCCTGGAGTATGGTCCACCATGACGTTGGTGCGGGAGTAGTGGCTCAGCGTGCTTGCCGGCCATGTTACCATACGGTTGCGCCCCCATTACTGAAGGTGGGCGCGCCGTGGAGAGATGGTTGTGAGAGTGACGTCGTTGCGACGGAACCCGAGCCGTGGGTTCACCCTGATCGAGCTGTTGGTCGTGATTGCGATCATCGCCATTCTGGCGGCGATCCTGTTCCCGGTGTTCGCCAAAGCGCGCGAAAAGGCCCGGCAGTCCAGTTGCGCCAGCAACTGCAAGCAGATTGGCGTGGCCACGCTGCAATACGCGCAGGACTACGACGAGTCGTTCATGATCGAATGGTACGCACCCGGGTATAGCCCCCGCACGGTGATCGACCCTTACATCAAGAACACCCAGGTATTCAGCTGCCCCAGCGCCACCTTCACGCCAACCTATGGCTGGCACGACGGCCTGATGCGGCGCCGCGCGATGGCCACGGTGGTCAACAGCGCCGGCACCATCATGTGGGGCGACGGCGCCACCGTCACCGCCGCCTCGGCCGGTGGCGGGCCGCTGACCTGGGTCAGCAGCGGCGGGCCCGACTGGGAGTTCCGCTTCCCGTACAACCCGACCACGTTGCCGCCGTCCGCCGCCGCCGCCGACGGCAGTTGGGCCACCAACTACCGCCGGCCCGCGCCGCGGCACAACGAGGGCGCGAACTTCACCTTCGTCGACGGCCACGTCAAGTGGCTGAAGGTCGAGGCGGCCATCACCCCGCTGCCGGGCGCGGCGGACTGCCTGTACGACAACAACTAGCCGGACTCAGCAACGGGCTCGCGGGCAGACCGCGAGCCCGTTGTCAGTTGGGGATGCGCCTCAGCCCGGGACGGCCACGCGCCGCTGGCGCCACCAGACCCACAGCAGCAGCAGCACGACCACCGTCGTCTGGAGCACCTCGGTCAGGCGGCTGGTGCTGGTCACCTTGACCATGATGCCGCCCACCGGCAGGCCGGCGGCATCGTTCAGGCGCTGCGCCGCCGCGGCCGTCAGTGGCAGATCGAGCGTCACCTGGCACGGCCGGCTCATCTCGTCGCAACTCAGCACCAACGCCAACGGCGCGGTGTCGCCCTCGGGCCGGCCCACCGTGCGCAACGGCAGCCGCACCGTCTCGACGGTGGTCGGCAAGAGCTCCGGGATGACCGGCGGCGCGCCCTCCACGACCACCGCCTCACCCGCTGCGGCCAAGCGCAGTCTGTGCAGCGCCATCGGGTAGCGGTGGTAGACCAGGACCGCCAACTCGCCGCGCCCGGCCAGCACCGGCAAGGGCACCTGCGGCTTGATGAACAGCCGGTCCCAACGGTCGTACTCGCCGGCGCCGTGGGCACCGACGACCGCCCAGACGATGGCCGCCCAGACCAGGGCGCGCACCCTACCCTTGGCCATGGCAGCTCTCCCAGCCCAGCAGCGCAGCACCCAGCGCACCGATCATCTGAGGCTCGTCTGGCACATTGAGGTCCACGCCCAGGGCCTCGCGCAGCGCCTGCAAAAGGCCGACGTTCAGCGCCCCGCCACCGGTCACCGTCACCTCGCTGACCACGCCGACCCGCTGCGCCAAGCTGCTGACGCGCTGGGCCGCCGCGTGGCACAGGCCCGCGGCCAGGTTGGCCACCGGCTCGTCGGCCGCCACCAGCGACACCACTTCGCTCTCGGCGAACACCGTGCAGATGCTGCTCAACGCCACCGGCCGCGCCGCTGCCAGCGCCAGCCGACCAAGATCGTCCAGGTCGATCTCCAGCGCACGGGCCATGACCTCGAAGAACCGACCCGTACCAGCCGCGCACTTGTCGTTCATGGCGAAATCGACCACCCGGCCGCGCTCGTCGACCCGCACGGCCTTGCAGTCCTGCCCGCCGACGTCCAGCACCAGGCGCGTGCCCGGGTGCAGGTGCCAGGCGCCCCGCGCGTGGCAGCGGATCTCGGTGGCCGCGGCGGTCCGGCCGTCCAGCCGCTCGCGGCCGTAGCCGGTGGCCACCAGCGTGGTCAGCCCCTCACGGCCGACACCGGCGCCTGCGAGCGCTTCGGCCAGGGCTCGCTCGGCAGCCGCGCGGCTACGGGCGCCGGTGAGCACCATCGCCGTGGAGACCAGGCGGCCCGTCTCGTCCAGCACCACCACTTCGCAGGTCTGTGACCCGATGTCGATTCCAGCGTGCCGCGGCATGGTCACTCCTGCAGCATCTCCACGAAGGCCTGCACGCGCGTGCGCAACTGGCCGGTGTCCTCCTGGCTGAAGTCCGTATTCAGCACCAGCATCGGCAGGCCACGCTCGCGGGCCGCCTGCTGCACCGTCAGCGCCTCCATGTCGAACAACGCGCACAGGCGCAGGCTGTGGTAGACCACGCCCTGCACGGCGAACTCGTCGGCCAGCTCCAGCAACCGGTTGACGCGATCCGTGCTATCGGCGAAGCAGGGACAGGTGCACGGCAGCAGGTGCTTGTCCGCCACGGCCTCGACCAGGTTGCGCAACGAGGTCTCGCGCGCCTCGACCGGCTCATACAGCCGCTGCGTGCCGGCGCAGGTCTCGTCGGCCACCACTTGCGCGCCGGCTTCGGCCAACAGCCGGTTGACCTTGTGGTTCGGCCAAATGGTCGGCGCGCCGGTCAACAGCACGCGCGGGCCGCCGGCCGGCTGGGTGGCCTCATGCCGGTCCAGCTCGTCGGCCAGGGCCTCGGCCTGCTCGACCCAGCGCCGCGGATCATCGGTGAACGAGGCCTGCAAGGCCAGCAGGTAGCTCTCCGCGTCGAGCCGCGGTGCGGTGGCGCCACAGTGCCGCTGCAGCCGCCGCGCCACGTCATGGCGGCGGTTCGTCAAGGCGATGGCCTCGCGCAGTGCCGGCCGCGTCAGCGGTTGGCCGCACACGGCTTCCAGGGCGCTCTGCAACGCCCGCACCTGCTGATGCCAGAACTCGCGCGCCCCCGGTGCGGTCTTGCGCGCCGGCAGGTCGAGAATGTGTACCGGCCGGCTGGCGGCCAACAGTGGCCCGAGCTTCTTCTTGCCGTCGCACGGCGTCGGCATGACCAGCAGATCGGCCCGGGCGAACAGACCCTCGCCGCGGCTGGCCGCACCCGCGGTGGCGCGCACCACCGAACACACGTCACGCGGCACCATGCCATCGGCCGCGGGCAGCGCTTCGTGATCGCCGCTGCACAGGCGCACCGGCACGGCACCGAGGGCCAGGACCAGCTCGTCGGGCACGAAGTTGCAGAAGGTGCCGATGACCTTGCCCGGCCATGAGGCCAGTTCGCCGGCTCGGCGGCTGGTGGTGACGATCTCGCGGAAGTGCTCGATGGGTGTCATGGTCTCAGGACTTCACTATGGTGCGTCCGGCGAACTTCAGCTCGAGGCAGCCGGGCTCGGGACAGTCTTCCAGACAGGTCAGGCAGAACTGGCAGTCGGCATCGGTCACCATCGGGTGGCTGCGCTGCTCGTACACGCGCTTGACATCGACCGGGCAGTTCCGCAGGCAGGTGCCGCACGACGTACACTTGCGGCTCTGCTTCTCGAGCGTCAGCAGCGCCCCGCGGTTGAAGTAGCCCACCATGGCCCCGATGGCACACAGCCGGCACCAGAACCGCGGCACCGCCAGACCCAGGAAGAACAGCGCCAAGGTGAACCAGCCGACGCCGGTCAGGAAGATGCTGACGGCATTGGTGGTGTCCTTCCAGCACGGGTTGACGCCGCCGAACTCCGGATAGAGCAGGCGCGCGGGGCAGAACTGGCAGTAGATGAGGAACAGCGAGTCGTTCACGCCCTGGCCCAGCCAGGGGAAGGCGATCACCACCGAGATGATCAGACTGCCCCAGAGCAGCACGTGGCTGGTGTGGCGCAGGAAGCGTTGCCACGGCACCGCGAGCGCCAGGCGCGGGCGCGCCAGGAGTCGCCGCAGCCAGGTCATGACATCCATCAGGGCGCCCAGCGGGCACATCCACCCGCACCAGACACGGCCACCCAGCAAGCACATCAGCACCAGGGCCAGGATGTGCGGCATCATGACCTTGGCCGAGGTGCGCCAGGTGAAGTTCTCGCTGAAGAAATGCACGATGCACGACTTGAACAGCCCGCCGCGCGCGATGAACCGGCAGGCCAGGCACGGCACGTAGAGGTCCACCACCGACTCGCGCCCGGAGACCCACAGGATGCGGTTCCGAGCATACATGCTGGTGCTCGGCACGCCGGGCGAGATCCGTGGCAGCGGCGTCTCGACCGAGAACGGCCAGATGAACGCACCGTACATGAGCAGTACGAAGCAGACCGTCTGCACCAGCCGCCGCGTCAGCGTGATCGCACCGGGCATGAGCGTTCCCTATGTTGGCCTAGGCGCGCCGGGCGGCCGCCTCCATGGCCGCCAGAACCGCAAGACAAGCCTCCCGTGATGCCGCCTCGAAGCACAACGCCAGCCGCGCCTCGCCGCGCGGGCCGGTGAGCTTGCGCAGACCGGCGTAACGTCCGTCGCCGGTATCGTCCACGCAGTCGCCGGCGGGCGTCGTCACGGCCTTGGCCGACAGCACCCGCTTGCCGAACGCGGTCCACGCCGCGTCGCGCCGGGCGGCCTGCGGATACTCGATGAGCACGACCTTGGCCCCTTCGCCCACGCGCCGGCACTCGGCCATCATGCCTTGGGTGTCCGGCTCCAGACCGAGTACGTTGACCGTCGAGATGTACTGGAAGCTGTTCAGGTTCGTGTCGCGATGGAAGTAGCGGAAGCGGTGCAGATCGAGTGCCTGGCCCGGCAGCGCCGCTTGCAGCGGCGGCGCGGCCTCGCCGACCGGCAGTCGGGTCGCCCATTGCCGGGCGAGCGCCAGCGCCGCCGGCTTCACCGCGGGCTCGTCGGTGACCGCCTGGATCTTGACGAAGTAGCGGCCTTGCCAGCCCCGCAACAGGCCGGGCTGCCACAGCGAGGCTTGGAGGACGCCGGCCGGCTCACCGTCCAGATCGTTCGACCAGATGCCGAACGCCTCGGCGGCCGTCTTCATGTCGTACAACTCGGCCGTCAGCTTCTGCTCGCCCAACCGGTACAGCGCCACATGCAAGCGCTGGAATGCATAGGTGAAGTAGATGTCGGCCTGCCCGTCCATGTAGTCCACGATGGTCTGGGCGTCGAAGCTCCGGACCGCGCCGTCGCGCGGCAGATCGCCGAGCCGCGTCGGGAACCACTCGGCTTCGGCCGCGGGCGGTTCCGCCGCCCAGGCCACCGTCGCCAGCAGCACCGCTGTCAGCCACCGCAGCACCATCGACGCTCCTCCTCAACACAGCATCAGCACACCGCCGCGCACCAGGTACCACAGACCCGCCAGCACCATGGCCGTGGTGGCCATCTGCCGCCAGTACCGCCGCCGTCCCAGCGCACCCAGCCAGGCCAGCGGCCAGAGCCACAGCGTGGTGCCCCCGAAGAACGCCGTCAGCAGCACCAGACCGCCGGCCGGGCCGGCCACACCGGCCTGCACCAGCGCCTGGAGCAAGGGCACACAGGGCGCCAGGCCAAGCCCGAACCCGACCGCCCAGGCGCTGCCGCCCAGCCAACGGCGCTGGCCGGCGCAGAAGCAGCCTTGCTCGGTCAATCCGGCTCGGCCGCCCTGCCAGATCAGCAGTACGGCGAGCCCGACCGTGGCCACACCGGCCAAGCGCCGGGCCACCACGCCGGTGAGCAACTCGCGCCCACACCACGCCGCCGCCAGGCCGAGCAGCAGGTAGGCCAGCAGACGGCCCGCCAAAAGCTGCCCCAACGGCAGCCAGCGCCGGCCCGGACCTTGCGCAATCACCAAGGGCACCATGGCCGGGGCGCACTGCGGCAGGCAGGACGCTCCAGTGGCGACGCCAAGCAGGAATCCCTGGGCCACCAGCCCGAGCATGACGCCACTCCGTAGCCGCTACTGCGGTTGCCCGGCGACGTCGTTGCCGGGCCGCGTGGCCACCTCGACCATGGCGTCACCGGCCGTCACGCGCTGCATTGGGTTGTCCGTCCGGAACGCCCGCTCCAGGGTCGCAATCGCGTCTGGATCGCGCTGGGCCGCCAGCGCCCAGCCGCAGGCGATGCGCACGTAGACGTTGTCGCTCTGCAGGCCCGCTTTCAGCGCGCTGTCCAGGTTCGGGTTCGGCCCGCGCGAGAGTGACCAGGCCGCGATGGCGCAGGCCCGCACGAATTCGTCGCGGTCGTTGCCGTACACGGCAAACGTGCCTGGCGGGTCCTTCAGCAGGCCGAGCGCCAGCAAGGCATTGCCGCGCACAAAGCCGTCGTTGTCCCGCAGCAGGCCGCGCAGGAACTGGGCATGGCTGGCGTCGCCCGCCTTACCCAGCGCGCGAATCGCTCGGACACGGTAGTCGCGGTCGCCGGAGCGCGCCATGTTGTAGAGCACATCGGCGCCGCGCCGGTCGCGCAGCCGGGCCAGCGACTCGGCGGCCAGCACCACATGGCTCAGGTTGCCTCGCGGGTTGGCCGACTGCTCCAGGTCGGCGCGCGACGGCTCCTCGACGGCCCGGAAGCCGATGTTGTCGGCGGCAATGGCAAACCTCAGCGGGTACTCGCCTTTGGGCGTGCCTTGCGGGGCCACCAGCCGCACCATGACCGCCGTACGCTCACCGGCCTTGAGCTGCCGGATGGACTCGGGCGACACGGTGACGCGCAGGTTGCCGCCGGCCTGAGCCGTGAGGCGGATGTTGTTGAGGTAGGTCGGGTAGTTGTTCTGAATGAACACCCGGAAGCGGTCTTCGCCATCGACCGTGGCCACTTGCTTCTCGGGCTTGACCACCAGGCGGTCCGGCGTGCGGTAGATGTTGTTGCAGAGGTGCGCAGACGCTGCCAGCACCGACACCAGCACGCCGAGCACCAGTATTCGGCCACTCCGTCGCATGTTCGCTCTCCACCCCCTGCCGACGGTTATACCGTGCTACCCGCCGCGGCGCAACCGCAAACCACCGGCCGGACCAGGACGACCACCGCGCGGTGCGGATCTCGCCGAACCAGCAGGGCCGGCCGGCCCTGCGCGCAATAGCATAGCTGGCCGCGGCCGTTGGTGCATCGACCAACCAGGTCCGCTGGCCCGCGAGGTGAGTGATGGACCGCAACGCTTCCATCGGGGTGACCGACCGCCCGGTCACTCGTGCGCAGAGGCCGACGACACGGGCGCGCGCGTGGCGCCTGGTCGCGAGTCTGGCCTGGCTGTTGGCGGCCGTCACCAGCAGCGGAGCCGCGGCCACGCAGGCCGGCGGCCAGTGGACCTTCGCGGACCGCGCACTGCGCGTGGCGTTCAGCGAGACCACCGCCACCTGGGAGGTGCTGGACCAGCGCTGCCAGCGGTGGTGGCGCCAGGCGGCCAAGGCACCGCGCCCGCAAGTGGTCATCGAGGTGCCGCGATTGGCGTCACCGGTCACCGTGGACGGCCGGCTGACGGAGTGGCCCGGCAGAGCCGCACTGGTGCCCACCAGCCGGCAGGCGGCGGCGGGCGTGAAGCCCGACGAGCGGGACTGCTCGGCCCGGTGCCAGATCGCCTGGGACCAGCGGGGCTGCTGGCTGGCCGCCGACGTCCGCGACGATCAGTTGGTGCCGTTCGCCGCCGGCGCCAACCTGTGGGACGTGGACTCGGTGGAGCTGTGGCTCGGACAGGACCACTGGGGCTTCGCGCCGCGCGGCCAGGCGGTCGAGGTCGTCTGCTGGTCGGACCCCGCGTTGGCGGCGGGCTGCCAGGCCGCCTGGCAACGCACCGACGCCGGCTGGACGCTGGAGGCGTTCGTGCCGTGGGCCAAAGTGCCGGCCGTGCGCGGCGTGCCGCGCGCCGGCGCCGAAGTGCTCTTCGCCGTCGGTGTCAACGACGCCGATGGCCGCCCGGGCCGCCGCTGCCAGTTGTTCTGGCCGGACGGCTACCGCCACAAGGTCTTCGAGACGCACGCCATCGCTCAGTTCAGCGGCGCGGCGACGGCCAGCCCGGCCCGTCGCGAGACCCGGGCGCCGCGCGACGTCAAGGTGAGTCGGGTGCGGCCCCTGCCCGCACCGGCCGAGGGCGTGCTGGCCGAACTGGTCATCACCCGTGAGGGCAACCCGCCCCTGCCGGTCACGGTGCGGCTCGCGCTGTCCGCCGAGCCAGGCGATCTGGTCTGCGAGATCAGCGCTGAAGCCACGGCGGCCATGCGCGATACCGCCTGGCCCGCGCCGTTCGTGCTCGACGCGCCGGACGGGATGCTGGTCATCCCGCACCAGTCGGGGCTGCTGTTCGGCGTCCGCGAACTGGAGTACGACCAGCGCGCCCTGGGCGGCATGTACTCGATGCCCTGGTTCGGCGCCACCGATCCGGCCAACGGCCAGGGCTACCTGGCCATCCAGCAGACGCCCGACGACGCCACCTTCCGCGGCGCGCGCGTGCCCGGCGCCACCGGCGACGTGCTGGCCGTGCAGCCGGTCTGGCAGGCGCAGAAGGGCCAGTTCGGCTATCCGCGCCGGCTGCTCTACCACTTCGCCGACCGCGGCGGCTATGTGGCCCTGGCCAAGCGGTACCGGGCCTACGCCGCCGGCACCGGCCTGCTCAAGACGTTGGCCCAGAAGCGACGCGAGCGGCCGGGCATCGACCGGCTGGTCGGCGCGGTGAACATCTACGCCGGTGGCAACTTCGGCAATATCGCCGAACTGAAGCGGCTCGGTGTGGACCGCGCGCTGGTCTCGGGCTTCGGCGGCGCGCAGGTGCGTGCGATGAACGAGCTGGGCTACCTGACCACCCGGTACGACATCTACACCGATCTGTACGAACCGGGCACGCCGCCCAGCAAGTGGGAGCGCTGCGAGGGCTTCAGCTTCCCCGGCGACGTGATCAAGACCGCGGGCGGACTAAACCAGATCGGCTGGTGCCCGGTGCCCAACCCGCAGACCGGTCGACCGGATCCGAGCTATGTCATCTGCTGGACCTGCGGCTTGCGCACGCTGCGCGAGAAGCTGCCGAAGCGGCTCAGCGCCGCGCCGCTGGGCGCCATCTTCCTCGATTGCGTCACTTCGGCGGGGCTCTACGAGTGCTACGACCCGCGCCACCCGCTGACCCGCACCACCGACCGCGAGGCCCGCACCGCGCAGTTCGCGCACCTGTCGCGTGACCTGGGCCTGGTGGCCGGCTCGGAAGCGGGACGCGACTGGGCGGTGCCGGTGGCCGACTACTTCGAAGGGCTGATGAGTACCGCCACCTGGTTCGCGGTACCGCAGGAACTGCACGCGCTGCCGTTCGAGCCGATCACCACGACGCCGCGGTACGAGGAGTTCGGCCTCAACCCGGCGAGACGCGTGCCGCTGTTCCAGTTGGTCTACGGTGACTGCGCCGAGACGAGCTGGTGGTGGGGCGACAACAACACGCGCATGGTCTCGGCCTGGGCGCAGAAGGACTTGCTGCAGATGATCCACGCCTCAATGCCGATGTGGATCCTCTGGCAGCCACAGCAAGGGCTGTTCCAGGGCAACCTCGACCGCTTCAAGGAGTGCTACGACCACGTCTGCCGTTGGCGCCGCGCGGTGGGCTACCACGAGATGATCAACCACGAACGTCTCAGCCGTGACGGCCTGCTGCAACGCAGCAGCTTCGCCAACGGCGCGGCCGTGGTCGTGAACTTCGCGCGGGAGCCACGCACCGTGCCGGGTGGACCGGCAGTGCCGCCGCGGTCGTTCCTGATCCAGGGCGACGCCGCCCAGCTTCCGGGCCTGCCGGTTGGCCAGCCGGTGACCGTGCGCGACGACTGGCAGCCGCGGGAGGTGGTCCGCACCGGCAACACCGGCTTCGAATCGGGTCCGCTGTTCTGGAGCGCCAGCGACGGCATGACACTGGACGTCCAGGAGGCCGTCGTCCACTCGGGCCGCCGGGCCGCCAAGCTCGCCGGCACCCAGACCAGTGGCTGGTCGTTTGCCAGCGCCGTGGCGGTGCCGGTGCAGCCGGGCCGGCGCTACCGCGTGCGCGGCTGGGTGCGCATCGACGCCATCGACCCGCGCACCGCGGCGCCGTGCCTCAAGTGCGGCCTCAACCAGGGCAACCAGTGGTTGACCAACTTCTTCACGCCCGGCTACGACTTGGCCCGACTGGGCACCTGGCAGCAGTTGGAGACCACGTTCACGGCCCCGCCCGGCGCCACCACCGGGCACCTGGCGTTGGAGAAGCGCACCACCGCCGCGGTCACGGCCACGGTCTTCATCGACGACCTGGAACTGGTGGCGGTGCCGTAGGAGCGCTCAGCCCTGGGCGATCTGTTCCAGGTGCCAGTCGTAGTAGTAGTTGATGTCCGGGTCGTCCAGATCGACGGCGAGTTGAAGGCTCTGGCCGTCATCGTCGGTGAGCGCCAGCACGCGCACGCGGTCGGTCTCGGGGCGGAACGGCTTGCGCAGGATGTGCGGCTCGTCGCGGTACGGGTCGATGCCCTGCACACGGTACAGCTTGTGGGCGGTCAGCGCCAGACTGCTCGGCACCGGGCCCACCAACTGCACCGCCACGATCTCCTCGGAACTGAGGATGCGACCGTGGATCTCGGCCTCCCAGGCCTCGACGAAGTCATCCTCGAGCCCCTGCTCAGCGGCCTCGAACCAGGCTTCGTCCTCGTGGTACAGCGTCAGGCCGTAGCTGTCGCCGACAAACGGCTCCTCGCCTTCGAAGAGCACCACGTTCTCGCCGGGCAACGGCGCCTTGGACAACTCCCGGCACAAGCGGCCGAGGTAGCGGAGCGCAGCGGCATTACCCACGACGACGACGCCCTCGTCGTCGCTCAGGTAAACGCACATGCGCCCGCTGGCCGGCATCGGGACCTTGTTCTGGACCACCGGCACGGCCATCGGCTGCTGGCCCAGCCGCTCGGCCGCGCGCAACAGAAACAGGTTGCAGAGATGGTTCTCGGCCAGTTCCTCCTCGGCGAACCGCACGCAGCGCTTGTATGCGCGCGCCCGCCCGAAGTCACTGGTGGTCTCCTCGCCAGACAGCAGGTCGTCGATCAACGCGTCGACGTCATCCATCGATTCCTCGCCTCGACGGACCATTATACCTGAGCGCGCCATTGGAAGGACGTCCGGCCCAGGTGACCAAGTCTTTCGTTCGCGAATGAGGTGACCAACGATGATACGAGCCGGCCTGCTACTGTTGGCCCTGGCGTCCGCCGGGCTCGGCGCCCCGCCCACCGTGACGGCGCAGGGCGCCGGATGGCTGGTCCGCTGCGAGGCCGGCCGTCTGGAGTTCGCGGCCAACGGCAGTCTGGCCGGAGCCTACGCCGCCGGCCAACAGCAGGCGCTGTGGCGTTCCGGCGACGACGGCCTCTGGTCGCTCCAGTTCGCCGACCGGTCGGTGTTGACCGCGGCCGCGGCCGGCCCGGCCAGCATCAGCGCCGCCAGCGACCGCCTGCGGTTGAGTTGGGCAGCACCGGCGGCGGCCGTCACGGTCACCGTCACGCCACGGTCCGACGGTGCTGACCTCACCGCCCAGGTGACCGCGAACCAGCAGACTGCGCTGACGCTCACCTTGCCCGGCCGGCTACGCTTCGACGCCGCGACGGTCGACCGCTTGCTCTTTCCCGAGGACGGCAACCAGGGTGTCGGCCTGGCGCTCAACCGCCGCTTCTTCGGCCGCCAACCAGCCGACCAGCCTACCGCCTGGCGCTACCAGTCCGTGGGCCCGGCGGGCTACCAGGCACTCTACGGCGGCCCGCTGAAGCAACTGGCCGACCGACCGCCGGAGGTCCGCCTGAAAGTGCCGGCCGACGGTGAGACCTGGCTCGGCGGCGCCTTGGCCCAGCGGCTGCGGCAGACCGCTGCCACCGTCAACCGGCCACCGGCCACCGGCCAGTGGGATCTGCTGCTCGTCGACTCGTCCGATGGACCGTGGCTGAGCGCGAAGACGCTCGGCGCAGGCCGCGTCTGGCGCCTGGGCGGTGCCGTCGACCGCGACCTGGCGCCGCTGGCCGCGCAGAGCATCACCGCCGTCGTGCGCCGGCTGGTCGCCCAGGCCAGCGGCCAGCGCCGCCGCGTGGCCCTGCTGGCGCTGGACAACGGCCCGGTCGCCGGCTCCTGGTGCGCGGTGCGAGTCAACGACTGGCGCGCCGCGCTGAGCGGCGTGGCCGCCGGGCGGTATGTCGAACTGCGCTCCACCACCGCCCTGGCCGCGGCGCTGGCCGCCGACGAGCACTTGGTCATGGTCAATCCCTACGGCGAGGCGATGGCCACCGTGCCGGGCGGCGACATGCTCGAAACGGTGCGACAGATCGGCGCCTACGTCCGCCGCGGCGGACAGTGGGTCGAGGTCGGTGGCTACCCGTTCCACTACGCCTTGGCACCGGTCAGCTACCTGACGCGCACCGCGAGCTACCCGCCAGCGTTCGCCGACTTCCTGCGGCTCGAGACAACGCACGGCGCAGCCGCCGTCTACGGCGTGCAGCCGCACCCTAGCCGGCCGTGGCAGCGCGACCACCTGTTCGTGCCGGGCTACCTGGCCTGTGGCGGCGACGAGCGCGGCGGCTGGTGTGAGCGGTCGTTCGGCACCTCCATTGCCCGCGGTCAGACCTGGTCGTCGCCCGCCGTGCGCCTCCGCCTGGGCGGGCAGCCGGCCGACAGCCTGACCGACTACGCGGCCGCTAACGGCATCTCCCGCCGTCTGGAGCAGAAGGTCAAGCCGGCGGTGCTCGAGCGCCTGCGCCAGTCGGTCCTGCTCTACTACGGTGGCACCGCGCGCGAAAAGACCGCTGGCCTGGACAAACTGCCCAAGCCGACGCTGATCCACTTCGCCGACTACCTCAAGGGCGGTTTCGACAAGGAGTATCCCGACCACCTGCCGCCCAACCGGCACTTCGGCACCATGGCCGAGATGAAGACCTTCTTCGACCGGTCGCACGAACTGGGCCATCTGGTGATGCCCTACACCAACCCGACCTGGTGGTGCGACGGTCCGAAAGGCCCGACGTTCGAGAAGCACGGTGACGCGCCGCTGCTGCGCCGGCTCGACGGGCAGGTCCAGCGCGAGCAGTACGCGCAGAACACCGGTTTCGCCATCTGCTTCTGGCATCCCGCGGTGCAGGCGGCCAACCGACTGACCATCAAGCAGTTCACGCAGGACCTGCCGGTGGACGTGCTGTTCCAGGATCAGTGCGGCGCCCGCACTTGGCACTACGACAGCAACCCGGCCTCGCCGACGCCGTATGCCTACGCCGCCGGCATGGTGTCGATGGTCGATGAGGACTCCCAGACCGTACCGCTGTCCACCGAGAGTGGCTGGGACCGCGTGGTCAACGCCGAGACGCAGTTGTGCGGCCTGAGTTGGCTGCACGTGCCCACCGAAGGCGGTCCGGAGTGGCGCCAGTTCCTGCGTGACACGCTGTCGCCCAGCACCTGGCAGGTGTTCCCGCTGGCGCAGTACCTGGCGCACGACAAGACCGCCATGCTCTACCACGACCTGGGCCAGTTCGTGACCACCCGCCGCGTGGCCACCTGGACGCTCGGACTGGGCTTCCAGATGAGCATGCGGTGCTCGGCCAACGGAGTTGACCGGCCGAACGTGCGCGACTGGCTGAGCTGGGTCGACCGCCTGCAGAAGTCGGTCTGTGGGCGCTACCTGGGCCAGCCGGTGACGCGCTTCGACCACCAGCAGGCGGCCCGTCCGTCAGCCGATGACGACGGGCTGATCACCGCCGCGTACGGACCGATCGAGATCGTCGCCAACCTTGGCCCGCGTCCCGTCAAGGCCGGCGAGCGCGAACTCGCCGGCTACGGCTTCCGGGTCAGCGGGCCCGATCTGGTGGCCGCCAACCTGCAAACGATCGGCGACCAGGACTACGGCGAGGAGGGGTTGCACTACGTCGCCGAGGCGACGCGCAGCACCGCCGAGTTGTGGGTCTGGGCACCAGCCCAGTCAGAGGTCACCGTGGAACTGCCGCGGCCGCTGTCCGGCCGGTGGCAAGTGCAGTTCGACGGGCAGCCGCCCGCACCGGTCACCGGCGGACGTTACCTGAAGGTCGCCCTGCCGGCCGGCGACATCAAGCGCGCGGCCCCGCCGGCGGAGCTTCGCGAGCGGGCGCCGAAGGACTGGCCCGGCGGCGCACCGAGCATCGGCGTCATCGACCTGGGCGCACCGTACGCCGTCAGTTGGAGCAGCATCCAACCAGCCGACTGGACGCAGACACTGGGCGCCGCCGGCTTGCCGGTCAGGCGCCTGACCACCTTCGCCGATCTGACGGCCGCCCTGGACGCCGGGCCGACGCGCTGGCTGGCGGTGGTCAATCCTTACGGCGAGACCTTCCCCTGCGCCGGACCGGGCCAGGGCCAGGCCATGCTCGGCCGCATCCACAGCTACGTCAATCGCGGCGGGTCCTGGTTCGAGACCGCGGGCTACTCCTTCTACCGCGGCCTGGGCACCGGCGGCGCCGACCCGCTCGGGCCGGCCGGCCTGGATCGGCTCGGACTGACGCTGGTCAGTGGCGCGGTGGAGGCCCCGCCGGAGCCGCTGACGGTCACGCCGACCGGTCGCGCCTGGCTGGGCGACGAACTGGCCCAGCAGATCGAGTCACGGCTCAGCCCGGTCAACCGCGGCCTTTCGCGCGGCGCCGGCGATCCCGGCCACATCGCGCTGGTGGCCGGCTCCGAAGCCGACTACATCGGCGGCTACCGCCTCGATGGCTGGGGCTTCCTCTGGCGCATCGGCGGTTTCAACCCGAACCCCGAAGTGGCCCTGCCCGTGGTCGCGGCGACGCTGCGGTACCTGCACTCGCATCCGCCGGTGCCCGTGACGGGCAACCGTCAGCGCCGGCTGTGGCACGCCCGCGTCACGCGCTGAACAGAACCAGCAGGCGACCCGAGAATGACCTGGTTGGAGTGACCATGCGCGCCACCGTGGCCTTGGGCTACTGCCCATCCTACGAACCGACGGATCTGGACCCGGCTCTCGAACGCCTGCTCGCCGGGCTCGGCGGGCTCGAGCGGTGGGTCAAGCCCGGGCAGCGCGTGCTGCTCAAGCCGAACCTGATCTCGGCGTCACCGCCCGAGCACGCGGCCACCACTCACCCGGACTTCCTGGCGGCGCTGTGCCGCCGCGTCGCGGCGCTGGGCGCCACACCGGTCATCGGTGACGCACCGGCCTGGGGCGGACCCCATGCGGTCGCCGAGACCACCGGCATGCGGCGCCTCTGTGACGAACTGGGCGTCGAGTTCGTGTTCTTCAGCGGGCACGCCCGTCTGCCCAGCCGCCACCCGCAGGTGACCGGCCACTTCCGCGTCGATCCGCGCGTGCTCGCCGCCGACGTGGTCATCAACGTGCCGAAGCTCAAGGCGCACCAGCAACTCGGCTTCACCGCCGCCGTGAAGAACTGCTACGGCTGCCTCTCCGGACGCCATAAGGCCCTCCACCATTGCGCCTCGGACCCCTCGTTCGCACGCTACTTGGTGGCCTACTGCGCCGCCCTGCCCATCACCCTCCACATCGTGGACGGCATCTTGGCCATGGAGGGCGCCGGACCGCGGCTGGGACAGGCTCGGCCGCTCGGGGTCATCGCCGCGGCGACTGAGCCCGTGGCCCTCGACACCACTCTCGCCGACGTCATCGGCGTGCCGGCCAGCCACCGCTTCCTGCTCGACGCGGCTCGCGAGTTGGGCGTCGGGGTCGGCGATGTCAGCCAGATCGACGTGGTCGGCCAGACCGTAGCGGAACTGGCCGTGGCCGACTTCGTCTTCCCCGACCTACTGGGCGTGTTCTTCAGCCCCTGGCGCCTGCTGCGGGGCTACTTCCGCAACCGCCGCATGATGCGCGAGGACGCCGCGCTCCTGCCCCGCGCGACACATCGCTGACAGCGAGCGAACCGGATCTGCCGATCGCGCGTATAATGGTTGTGCCGATGGTCGTGTGATTGTTCGCACCAGCCGGCGCTAGGAGACGAATATGCTCGGTGGTGGCGAGCTCATCTGGATCGCGCTGATCTTCTTCCTGCTGTTCGGGGCCAAGAAACTGCCCGAGTTCGCTCGTTCGGCCGGTGAAGCCATGCGCGAGTTCAAGAAGGCGACTAAGGAAGCCATGGCCGAAGAGGAAGCCGCGGCTGCCCCGCAGCGGCGGATGGAAGCGCCGCCCGAAGAGCAGAAGACCTCGACCAACGCTTGAGCATTCGCGCGCTCAGCGCGCGAATGCCAGCCTTTCCGAACGGGTCCGCAGGATCCACTCGCACCACTTGTCCAGGCCGTCGCCCTTGATGGCCGCGATCTCGATCACCGGCAGCAAGGCATTGATCTGCCCCAGGTCGGCGTAGAACTTCGTCCGGTTGAAGTACACGAACGGCGCCAGGTCGATCTTGGACAGCAGCACCACCGCAGCCTCGCGCCACAGCCGCGGGTACTTGGCGATCTTGTCGTCGCCCTCTGTGACCGATAGCATGCCGACCTTGACGTCCTGGCCCAGGTCATAACCCACCGGGCAGACCAGATTGCCGACGTTCTCGATGTACAGCACGTCGATCTCGTCGAGGTCCAGGTTGTCCAGCGCCTTGCCCACCATCGCGGCGTCGAGGTGGCAGCCGCCGTCCGTGTTCACCTGCACCGCCGGCGCGTACTCACCAAGCCGGAAGGCATCGAGGCTGGTCGCCAGGTCACCCACGATCACGGCCTGCCGGACCTGGCCGTGCAGGTTCTCCAGCGTCTTTTCCAGCAAGGTGGTCTTGCCCGAGCCGGGCGAGCTGATCAGGTTCAGCGTGAAGATACCCTTGGCGCGCAGCGTCTCACGGATCTGCGCCGCCATGGCGTCATTCAGCTTGGCCACGTTCTGGACCACGTCTACTCGCATGGTTCGAGCTCCAAACTCATCAGGTACAACTCGGTGCCGCTCAGCGTCTCCACGTCCGCCACCGCGCACCTCGGACAGGCGAAGACGGCTTCTTCAACCGCGAACTCCAGCCCGCACCGCCGGCACCGCGCCGTCACCGGCTCCACCTCGACCGTCAGTTCCGCCCCTTCGGCGAGGGTGCCGGCCGAGACCGCCCGGAACGCCATTTGGAGACTGACGACAACCACATTTTGCAGCGCCCCGGCCCGCACCGTCAAGGCGGTCACGCGACCACCGCCGTGCCGCTCGGCCGCGTCCAGCGCCGTCGTCAGCACCGCCTCGGCCAGACTCACCTCGTGCACGCGGCGACCTCGCTCAGGATGCGCGTCACCAGCTCGTCGGCCCGTTCGCGCACCGACTCCGACAACTCCGCCGCGAAGTCGAACCGTTCCCCCAACGCAGTGTGCAAGGTGACCACCGGCCGCCGCCCGTAGGCTTGCCGACAGATCGCCAGCAGCGTCTCCGGCGTGGCCACGTGCGAGGTCAGCCCCACCGCGTGGCGTTCGGTTACTTCGCAACTCACCAGCGGCGGACCGTCCACATGCGCATCCACCAGAATGACCTTGTCGGCGGCCGCCAGATCCTCGGCCAGGCCGATGTCCAGTTGCTGCAGCCAGAGCGTGCGCACCTGCGACACACCCAGCTCGACTGTGTCCGAGCCATCGCTGGACGGCTCACCCAACAGGTCGATGGTCGGCAGGCCCCAGTGCTCGTTGAGGCGATTGACGACGTAGTGCCCCACCCCGTCGTCCATGCGACTGGGGTTGCCGTAACCGATGACCAGTATCTTCATGTTCTGCGCCGGCCGAGAAACGGCGTCGGGGCGCACTACCGTGCGCCCCGACGCCGTTCAGTACAGCATAGCGGCGGCTGCCGTTACCGCGACAGGCGCTGCAGCAGCGTCCCGTCAGCGGCGACGATGTCAACCACCAGCGGCATCTGACCCACCGCGTGCGTCGAGCACGACAGGCACGGGTCGTGCGCCCGGATCGCCATTTCGAGCCGGTTCAGCATGCCCTCGGTGACGTTCTTGCCGTCCACGAACTCCTGGGCCACCAACTCGACCGACTTGCACATGGCCGTGTTGTTCTGGCCCGTGCTGACGATCAGGTTGACGTTCGTCAGCGCGCCGTTCTCGTCGATGGTGTAGTCGTGCCACAGCGTGCCCCGCGGCGCCTCGACCACACCGACGCCGCGCTCGTTGAGCCGGCCGGTGGTGGCCGCCATCAGCTCGGGTCCGTAGACTTCCTCGTCCTTCAGGATCTGTTCGGCCCGCTCAATGGCGTAGAGGTTCTCGACCAGGCGCGCGTAGTGGTAGAACAGCGTGCCTTCCTGGACCCCATCGGCGTTGCAGAAGGTCTTGTACCGCTCGTACTCCTCCTGCGCCTTCGGCGTCCTGATGCAGCAGACGTTGTTCAGGCGGCCCAGCGGCCCGACGCGGTAGGCGCCGTCTGGGTAGCCCGCCGGGCGATAGAACGGGAACTTCAGCGTCGTCCACGATTCGACCGCCTCGCCGATGATATCGACGTACTGCTGCGTGTCGAACTGGTCGACCACGACCTGGCCGTGCGGATCGCTGATGCGGAAGTTGCCGTCGTAGAGCTCCAGCGCGCCCTGCGGGCTGACCAGACCTCCGTAGTAGCTGGAGAAGCGAGCGAACTTCTCCACCACCTGCGGGTTCTCCTTGACCCAACCGAGCAGCAGGTCGAGGCCGATCCGCACGGTATCGAGGTGCTCGGCCACGTCGGCGAGCAGTTCCTGGCCACGAGCCTTGCTGATGCCCGCCGCCATGCCACCCGGCACGGCCACGTTCGGATGGATCTTCCGCCCACCGATGGCGGCGATGACCTCCTGGCCCCACTTGCGGAGCTTGATGGCCTTGGCGCCCACCTCGGGGAACTTGGCGACCACACCGACCACGTTGCGCAGAGCCGGATCGGAGTCCGCGCCCAGCAACAGGTCGGGCGACGACAGGTGGAAGAAGCTCAGCGCGTGCGACTGGGCCATCTGGCCCATGTGCATCAACTCGCGCAGCAGCGCTGCCGTGCGGGTGGGCGTCACGCCCGCCAGCCGGTCGATCGCCTTGGCGCTGGCCAGGTGATGGCTGACCGGGCAGATCCCGCAGATCCGCTCGGTGAGGGTCGGCATCTCGCTGAAGTGCCGGCCCTCACAGAACTTCTCGAACCCGCGGAACTCCACCACGTGGAACCGCGCATGGTCGACCTTGCCGGAGTCGTCCACCACGCAGGTGATCTTCGCGTGGCCTTCGATCCGAGTGACCGGTTCGACAGTGTATTTGGTTGGCATCGGTCGCTCCTCTAATCGAAGTGCAGCAGGGGCTGCGGAATGCCCGTCGGCACGCGGCCTTCCAGCAGTTCCGCGATGACATAGAAGATGGTGTCCGCTGACGGCGGGCAGCCCGGAATGTGGAAGTCCACCTTCACATGGTGCCGGATCGGCTGCACTTCGGGGGTCCACTCGGGGATCTCTTCATCCTCCGGAATGAACCCGTTGACCGTGCTGCGGCTGTAGATGTAGGCGTGCTCCAGCACGTCCTGCAGCGGGAAGAAGTTGCGCATGAACGGCACGCAGCCCCACCCGGCGCAGTCGCCGAGGCTGACCAGCAGGTCCGACTTCTCGCGCAGTTCCAGCAGGAACTTGACGTTGTCGGCGTTGGTCACGGCGCCTTCGACCAGACCGACGTCGCACTTCGGGAAGCTGCCCAGCTTGAAGTCCGTGATCGGCGTCGCCGCGAAGTCGGCCTTCGAGACCACGGTCAGCAGCCGCTCGTCGATGTCGAGCAACGACATGTGGCAGCCGGAACATCCCGCCAGCCACACCGAAGCGATGACCGGCTTACGCTTCTCACTCATGGGCGGCCTCCTCCACGACGGCGCTCATCTTCTCGGCCACGGCCTGGAACACCCACTCGTCGGACTGGATGCCGGCGGGCGGAGCGGTGCAGGCCTCGAAGGTCTGGCTGAGGCCGGCGACGTTGACCCAGGTCCCGCTGCGCTCGGACCACTTCAGCGACGGCAGGACGATGTCCGCGTACTGCAGCATCGGGCCTTCGTGGCTGGCCTGCAGGATGACCGTGCCGGCATCGCGCAGGTCCTGGCGGAGCTGCGGCGACGGCTCGGTCGGGTCATCGGCCAACATCAGATAGATGACCTCGGCGAACTCGGTGGCGGCACCCAGGTAGCCCAGCGATTCCGCGGCCGTGGCGTTGGCGCAGCTATTGAAGCCGAGCACCTTGACCGCGCCACCCGGAGTGACGTGCCCGCAGAGCTTGGCCATTTCCCACAGCCGGCCAATCAGCGTCGGGTTGCCCACCTCCGTCAGGTCCGGACCGTAGAGGATGACCGGGTTCTTGGCGTTGGCGTAGATCATCGCCGCGCGGACCAGGGCCGCTTCGTCGATGGCCGCCTCGTGCGCCACGCGCGCCGGCGGGTGCGCCTGCCACTTGGCGGCCGTGCCACGGTCGACCAGGTGGGTCACCTTCTTCAGGTCGAGCAACTGCCCCAGGATGCCGTAGAGCACCGCCTGCTCATTGCCGCGCCGCGGCTTCAGGTTGAGCTGCGCCAGCTCCGACACCTTCGTGGTGCGCGTATTGATGCTGACGATCGGGCACTGCGCGTCGTGCCGCTTCTTGGCCAGCCAGGCGCCGAGCACCGGGTGGGTCGCCGGCGGGTCGAACCCGACCAGCAGCACCATGTCGGCGTCGTGGATCTGGTCGAACCCGCACTCGATGTGCGTGCCGTAGACCTCGTTGGCTTGCCGCCGCACCGCGCGCTGCCGGCCCTTCACCGTATCGAGCTCGGTGCTGCCGCACTGCTGCCCGACGAACTCGGCGAAGGCCGCGAGCGTCTCCGACGGCAGCCGACCCGAGCTCAGGCCGACCACGCCCTTGGCGTCCTCGGCCCCGTTGGCCGGCGGCTTCAGCTTCGCCGCCGCGGCCGCCAGCGCCTCGTCCCACTCGCACTCGACCAGCTCACCGGCCTCGTTGCGCAGACGCGGCTTCATCACCCGCGCATACGGCTCGTTGAGGATCTCGTAGCGTGAGCGGTAGGACAGCAGCGGCCCGTTGACCGGCGCGTCCTCGCACCCCTCGATGCGGGCCACCAGACCCGACTTCAGGACCACGTTCATGACGCAGCCGAGGTCATCGTCGGGGCAGATGAACCGCCGCCGCTCGAGGCCCTTGCCGCGCGAGAAGTACGGCGCCCGCTTGTCGAACAGCGCGCCCGTCGGGCAGTTGTCCACGCAGGTGCCGCACGAGATGCACGTGCTCTCGCCCAGCGGCACACCCAGGTCGGCGATGATCAGTTCCTTCGTGCCGCGGTAGCCGAAGTTGAGCGTGCCGACACCGGCGATCTCATCGCACGACCGCACGCAGCGCCCGCACAGGATGCAGCGGTTGTGGTCCTGCACGAAGTACTTGTTCGACGTGTCCGGTGCCAGCGTCGGGAAGATGTAGTCGTACCGCGTGTGCGTGATGCCCACTTCGTACGCCCGGTCCTGCAGTTCGCAGACCCCGGTCATGGCGCAGAACGGGCAGATGTGGTTGCGCTCGGCGAAGAGCAGCTCCAACGTCATCTGGCGGCGCTGCTCCAGCATCTCGCTGTGAGCAGTGACCTCCTGCCCCTGCTCCGCCGGCGCGGCGCAAGCGGTCACCAGACGGCGCTGGCCGACCACCTCCACCACGCACATGCGGCAACCACCGTGGTTGGCCAACCAGGGATGGTGGCACAGGGTCGGGATGTGGACACCGTTGGCCTTGGCCACCTCGAGGATGGTCTGACCCTTGGTGCCGGTGCATTCCTTGCCGTCGATGGTCAGCGTTATGGTCTCGGCCATCGGGCCCTACTCCTTGATCACAGCCGCGAAGTTGCAGACATCGAAACACGACCCGCACTTGATGCAGGGCTCCTGCTCGATGTAGTACTTCCGCTCGGTGTCCATCTTGAAGATCGTCTCGACCGGGCAGTTGCGCGAGCAGACGCCGCAGCCGGTGCACTTCTCTTTGTCGATGGTGTAGGTGACCAGCTTGCGGCAGACGCCGGCCGGGCAACGATGCTCCAGGATGTGGGCCTCGTACTCGTGCCGGAAGTGCCGCAAGGTGCTGAGCACCGGGTTGGCCGCCGTCATCCCCAGACCGCAGAGGCTCATGTCGCGCATCATCAGACAGAGCTTCTCCAGCCGGTCGACGTCCTCCATGCTCGCCTGGCCCTCGCAGATCTTGCTCAGCAGGCCATAGATCTGCTTGGTGCCGGCGCGGCACGGCACGCACTTGCCGCAGCTCTCGTCGACGCAGAACTCCATGAAGAAGCGGGCCACGTCGACCATGCAGCTCGTCTCGTCCATGACGATCAAACCGCCCGAGCCGAGGATGGCGCCCAGGCCGGTCAGTGACTCGTAGTCGAGCGCGGTATCGAGGTGCTCGGCCGGGATACAGCCGCCCGACGGGCCGCCGACCTGGGCCGCCTTGAACTGCCGGTCGTTGACGATGCCGCCACCGATCTCGAACACGATCTCGCGTAGCGTGATGCCCATCGGCACTTCGATCAGGCCGGTGTTGCGCACGTTGCCTGCCAGCGCGAAGACCTTGGAGCCCTTGCTCTTCTCGGTGCCCAGCGCCGCGTAGGCCGCGCCGCCGTGTCGGATTATCCACGGCACGTTGGCGAAGGTCTCGACATTGTTGATGCTGGTCGGCTTGCCCCACAGGCCCTTTTGGGTCGGGAACGGCGGCCGCGGCATCGGGTGCCCGCGACGGCCCTCGATCGACTGCAGCAGCGCCGTCTCTTCACCGCAGACGAAGGCGCCCGCGCCGACGCGGATCTCGATGTCGAAGTCGAACCCGGTCTCGAACAGGTTCACGCCCAGGAAGCCATACTCGCGGGCCTGCTGTAGCGCGACGTTCAACCGGTGGATGGCCAGCGCGTACTCGGCGCGGCAGTAGATGAAGCCCTTGGTGGCGCCGGTCGCGTAGGCCTTGATGGCCATCGCCTCGATGATCCGGTGCGGGTCACCTTCCAGGACGCTGCGGTCCATGAACGCGCCGGGGTCGCCCTCGTCGCCGTTGCAGACCACGTACTTGACCGGACCCGGAGCCGCGGCCAGCAGGCTCCACTTGATGCCGGTCGGGAAGCCCGCGCCGCCGCGGCCGCGCAAGCCCGAGGACTTCAGCTCGTCGATGACCTGCTCGGGGGTCATCTCGGCGAGCACCTTGCCCAAGGCCAGGTAGCCGTCGCGAGCGATGTACTCCTCGATGGCTTCCGGGTTGACCACGCCACAGTTGTCGAGCACCAGGCGGCGCTGCTTGCTCAGGAACTGGAAGTCCAGCTCCGTGGCCACCACGTCACCGGTGGCGGCGTCGGTCAGCCGCGCCGGCTCATACGGGCGGCCCTTGAGGAAGTGCTCCTCGACCAGCTTCTCGAGGTCCTTGACTTCGAGGTTCTGGTAATAGACTTCATCGGGCCAGACGTTCAGCCGCGGCCCGCGGTCACAGAGACCGGCGCAACCGGTCGGGATCAGGTCGACCTCTTCGGCCAGACCGTGCTTCTCCAGCTCCTCTTGGAGCTTGTCGCGTACTTCCCAAGCGCCCGAAGCGACACAGCCACTCCCGGTGCACAGGAAGCAGTGGAGCCGTTTGAACTCCGCCATTTACGACACCTCCTCGCGCTTGTGACGAGACACCACATGGCTCGTCACGCGGCGGCCTTCGATGACGTGGTCACAGATGATCTGGCGCGCTGCCGTCGGGTCCACCCGGCCATACAGCACGGCTTCCTTGTCCTTCTCCTCGACCGTCACGAACGGCTCCAGTTCCTCAACGCCGCTCGAACCGGTGACGACGACCTCGACATCGTTGAGCTGCCGGGCCTCAATCTCGGCGATCATGGCGTCCATCACTTCACGCGCACCCTTGGCCAGACCGCTGGTGCCCATGCTGACCTTGATGCGGAAGCGCTGGTGCTCGGTCCGAAGCTGCATATCGCGCTGGGCCTTGTCGCGCAGCCGCCGAAGCTCCTCCAGATTCATGACTCCACTCTCCTGGCTGCGAGGGCCGCTTCCCCTTCACGGACCTGCTCGATCAGCCACCGTCGCACCGTCGGCGTCGAATACGCCTCCCCGACAACCCGCCGTACGGTGCGGGTGTCAATCCGGTAGCCGGCCCCGTCGACCCGATGCGCGAAGCACACCTCTACGTCGCCGCAACCGACCAACAACGCTTGCAAGCTTTCCGCCACATTGCCCAGCGGCGGCCGATCCGGATGATCAGCCGGTAGCTCGGCACTGACCAGGGTCCCACGGCCCGGCCGGGACAGCACCCGGAAGGTGCCGTCGACCAGCTCGCAGGTGCCCCGCAACAGGGCCAGACCAAACGCCACCCAGCCGGCCGCCTTGACCTTGGTGGTAGCGTACTCCTCGAGCACCCGCCGGACCAGTTCGGCACTCATGCCCGGCCCGTTGTCGGCCACCTGCAACAGCAGGCGTCCGGTGCGGGTGTCTTCCACGATGGCAATCTTGACGGTCCGCGCCCCGGCCGTGACGGCGTTCATGGCGATGTCGAGCACATGGAGCATCAAGTCCTCCATGAGCGCCACTCCTGCCGCGGCGAGCGCGGCTACTTGCCTTCGTACTTGCGCAGGATGCGCCGCACCCGCTTGGCCTCGACCTTGCCGTGCACGTCCGCGCCGACCTTCACCGCCGGCGCGATACCGCAGGCGCCGATGCAGCGGGCCGAGACCAGCGTGAACATGCCGTCGCTGGTGGTCTCGCCCATCTTCACGCCCAACTGGCTTTCCAGAGCGCTGATGATGCGCTCGGCCCCGCGCACGTAGCACGCGGTGCCCATGCACACCAGCACCTCGTACTTGCCGCGCGGCTTGAGGTGGAACAGGTGGTAGAAGGTGGCCACGCCGTAGGCCTGCGCCAGCGGCACGGCGAGCTTCTTGGCCACATAGCGCAGGACGTCCTCGCGCAGATAGCCGAACATCTCCTGCGCCCGGTGCAGCGCCTCGATCAGGCTGTCCGGCGAGTAGTCCAGGTCGGCCATGAAATCGTCCAGCGTCTTGAACAGCGCCGCCTCGACGCCGAAGCGGTCGATGGACAGCTCCCGCGCCAGATCGGATTGCACCATTACGTCGACTCCTTTGGCAAGGCCCGCCGAATGGGTCGGGACTCGCGACCGTCGCGACCGGCCAAGGCCAGCCGCAGCTCCGCCACGCTCGGCGCGGCTACCCGAAACGCCGTCTGCTGGTAGCCGACATCCGCCAACAGGTGGGCGTCCGAGAAACGCACCACCGGGACCTGAGCCAGCCACGGGTGCACCCCGGCCAGCTCCTGCTCATCACCAAACTTCGACAGTTCCACGGCGTCCACCGGCAGATCGTCCGGCAGCCAGCCCAACTGGCTGATCAGACTGTTCTCCGACCGGTCGACATGCGCCGGAATCACCAGTCCGCCACGCCGCAGGGCCGCCACCACCACTTCGTCGAGCGTCGCGCTGATGCTGCCGATCAGCAGGCGCTCCACGAACTCGACGATCTCGTCGGACGCGTCGACCACCACCTGGTCGCCAAACACCCGCGGGTCACACGCCACCGCGGGCAACTGGCCGTACGCCCACTCGCCGAACTCGACCGCCTGGTCGGCGTCGTCGAACAGGCACAGCAGGTCGACCTCCTCGGCCGTCCGCACCTCACTTCCGTACAGCGCCGCCAATCCCTCCTGCCGCGCTGCTGCGCGGAGGGCGGGAGCGTTGCGCGCACTGTTGTGGTCGCTCAGCGCCACCAGATCCAGACCGACGGCGCGGGCCCGCGCCGCCACCGCCCGCGGCGACATGCTCAGATCGCCGCACGGCGACAGCACCGAGTGGATATGGAAGTCCGCGGTGAGCCACCGCAAGGTCAGCGGACTCCGGCTTCATACAGCTTCCCGCAGACCACGTACGTCGGCTCATCGCTGGTCATGATGGTGACCTGCTCGGCCTCGGCCAGCGCCAGCATGTCCTCCGCCGGCTGCCGGCCACCGGTGATCACCGCCACCGCGATGCTCTGCGCCGAACACACCGCCGCCACGTTGCGGTGCGTTTGGATGGTCACCCAGACATACCCCGGGGCCGCGTTCGCCAGCACATCGCTCAACAAGTCGGAGGCGATGGCGCCTTTGATGGTCCTCTCGTGCAACGTAGTTACCGCCCCCAGGCCGAGGCGCTCGGCCAGTTCGCTCACTGTCATCAGGAGGTCGCCTCCTCTTCAGCGTTCTCGCGACCGATGTCGAACCGCAGGTTGAGCCGGGTACCGTAGCCCGGCTTGCTCTTGATCTCGAAGTGATCCGCGCAGCGCCGGATGTTGGGCAACCCCATGCCGGCGCCGAAGCCGAGCGCGCGGACCATGTCGGTGGCGGTGGAGAACCCCGGCGTCATGGCCTGGTCCACGTCCTCGATGCCCGGGCCCTCGTCGGCCACCGCCAGGCGCACACTGTCCGCCTCGATGTCGGCGATGATCTTGCCGCCGGTGGTGCTGTGGATGATCAGGTTGGTCTCGGCCTCGTGCGCCGCGATGGCCACCCGACGCTGCAACGCCGGCTCGATGCCGCGGTTGGCCAGCTCACGTTTCAGGCGCACGCTGGCCAGACCGGCCCGGTCGAAGTCGCCGGCCGAGACCTCGAACTCGAGGCGCAGCGCCCCCCCGTCCACCGTCGCCTTGGCCGCTTCGCGCTCCTCGTCCTGGGCGAGCAGCCGGTTCAGCTCAACCAGCAGCGCCCGCAGGATGCTCTCGGGCGTGATGATCCCGCACAGACTGCAACCCTCGTCGAGCACCGGCAGGCGGCCGAAGCCGGTCCGGTCCAGGATGGACATCGCCCGGCTCAGCGGCCAACGCCGCTCGACGGTCACCACGTCGCGCGTCATCCAGCGGCCGATCGGCTCCTCGATATGACCGTGGTCGAGGGCCTTGATGATGTCCTCCACCGTGACGACACCGACCATCGTGTCGCCGTCCACCACCGGGCAACCCGACACCCGCGCCTCGCGCATGGTGATCTGCGCGTCGCGCATGGTCATGTCGGGATGGGCACTGACGACGTCGGTCTCCATCGCCTGGAAGACCTTCAGTCGGTGGACGAGCTCTTCGACAAAGGAGAGTTCCACAGCCGGCCTCCTGCGGCCACGCAGGCCTCGAACATCCGCAGGTCGGTCACGGCCAGCGGCACCCCGTAGTTCTGCGCGATCCCGATGCTCTCGGGCGGCGGCTGCTTGCCCCGCACGATCACCACGCCGAGAGCACCAACGGTGATCGCTGTGCGGATGGCTTGCGGGGAGATTTGTCCGGTCAGAATCGCGAAGTCGTCTTTCGAGGTGGCCAGGATGTCGCTCAACAGGTCAGCCGCAGCCACATTCCGGACGTCGAAGTCCGGTCCCTCCACCAGCGTTCTGGCACTCAGCGCGTCTATCATTTCCGACCATAGCATCGCTAAGACACCTCAACAGATCCGCGGCAGTTGCCCACCAGCCAGCCGGTCCACGATTCGCCGTCCACCAACCAGGGTCTCGAGCCACACCCGCCCGTCGGATTCCGGCCGCACCAACCCGATCCGCGCAGCCGCCGGGCAGTGGTCCTGCAAGAGAGCTTCCACCCCTGCCGCCACCTCGGCCGCCACCACCATCACCATCCGCCCCTCACAAGCCAGGTACAGCGGATCGAGGCCCAACAGGTCCGCGACCGTGCGCACGCCGGGAGCGACCGGCACCCGGCCCTCGTCGAGCAGCAGACCGCGCCCGGTGGCCGCGGCCCATTCGCACAGCACCGTGGCCAGGCCGCCGCGCGTACAGTCGCGCATCGCCTTCACCCCGTCGCCGGCGGCGGCCAACACCGCTTGGCAAGTGGCCACCAAGGGCGCGCAGTCCGACTCGATCGCGGCCTCGAAGCGCAGTTCGCCACGGGCCAGAAGGATGGCCGTCTCGTGGCGGCCGATGTCGCCGCTGACCAGCACCACGTCGCCCGGCGCCAGCCGCTCCGCGCCGAGCGACACCCCAGCCGGCACGCGGCCGTAGCCGGTGGTGGCGATGTAGACACCGTCGCCGCTACCGTGCTCGACCACCTTGGTGTCGCCCGCCACCACGCGGACGCCGACGGCCGCCGCCGTCGCCGCCTGGCTGCGCGCGATGGCCTCCAGTTCGGCCAGCGGCAGGCCCTCCTCGATGATGTACGCCGCAGTCAGCGCTTCAGGCACCGCGCCGCACACCGCCAGATCGTTCACCGTGCCGCAGACCGACAAATGCCCGATGTCGCCGCCCGGAAAGAAGCGTGGCTTGACGACAAACCCGTCGGTCGTCAAGGCCGGTCGGCCGTCCCCGATAGGCAGGACCGCGGCATCATCCAGCCGCCGGCCCGCCACATCGTCGAAGACCTCGACAAACACCCGCTCGACCAACTCGGCGGTCAGACGGCCGCCCGAACCGTGGGCCAGCGTGACAGTCGGATTCATGGACCTCCTCGGTGCGCGGCCGGAGCCGCCAGACGGCCGCGTGGGTTAGGGCTCGTCCCAGATGGGTGGCAACACCCGAGCCGCGGCCCGGGCCAGAGCGTCACGCAGGTCGGCCGCCTGTTCATAGTCCTCGCGGGCGACCGCCGCGGTGATCCGCCGCTGCAGCATCTCGGTCTCGGTCTGCGGCCGCTCGCGGTCGAGGTCGCTGCGCCGCTCGGACAGCACCTCCAGTTCGCGGTCGGCGCTGAACCGGTCGCCATTGGTGGCCAGAAACTGGCGGATCCCCGCGATCGCCACCAGCAACACGCGTTCGGCGGCCGCGTAGTCGAGATCGGCCAGCAGCAGTTCGACCCGGGCCAACGCGTTGATCATCAGGATGTAGGGCCGGTACTGCTCCATCTCCCAGCGGTCTTCCTCGCGCGCGGCGTGGCGCCACAGCAGGTCGGCCACCTGCAGGTTGCGCGCCGTGTCGCGCACCACCTCGCCGAACCAGCCGAGCTGGAACAGGCTGTAGTAGCGCTGGTAGACCATCGTGGCCTCGTCGCGGAGCGCGGTGCAGGCGGCGGCATCGAGTCCGAAACCCTCGATGGTGCCGCGTCGCCAACGGTGCTCCTCGCGCAGGCCGAGGTAGTACTCGAGGTAGCCGTCCTGACCGTGCGGCCGGTCGCCGTCGGGTCGCCCGTCCAGCTCGAGTTGCAGGACGCCCAGGTCGATGCGCAACTGCAGTTTCCGGCGACCATCATCGCCCTCGATGACCCGCATGCCGAGCTGGTGCGGGTCGTAGGGCCATGATTCCAGGATGTCCTGAATGGTTCGCCGTTTCATCACCGACTGCCGCGTACCTTCTGATCTACCCTATTTCCGCTTGTGACCGCAGACGGATTTCCGACTGCTGGCGGACCTCACTGTCCGGCGGCACGTCGCGCGTCAGGAACACGTTGGCGCCGATGACGCTGCGCCGGCCGATGGTGATGGGCCCGAGCACCGACGCGTTCGAGTAGATGATGACCTCGTCCTCGACCGTCGGGTGGCGCTGAATCTTCTTCTGGGGGTGCCCGTCCGCGTCCAGCGGGAAGCTCTTCGCGCCCAGCGTCACGCCTTGGTACAGCTTCACGCGGTCGCCCACCCGCGCGGTCTCACCGATGACGATGCCGGTGGCGTGGTCCATGAAGAACCCGCTGCCAATCACCGCGCCCGGATGGATATCGACACCGAGCTCGCTGTGCATCTGCTCGCTGATCAGGCGCGGCACCAACGGGATGTCGAGCTGGTACAGCTCGTGGGCGATGCGGTGCGCCGCGATGGCGTGCAGGCCCGGGTAGGTCAGCATCACCTCGGCGTAGCTGAGGGCCGCCGGGTCGCCGTTGTAGGCCGCACAGACATCGTTGACCAGCAGGGCGCGCACCGCCGGCAGGCGCTCCAGGAACTGCCGCATCAGCGTGCTGGCCTCAGCCAGCAGGGCCTCCTCGGCCAGCGGCTCGACCCGGTGCAGGCCGTGCTCCTCTTCATAGAGCGCGTAGGCCCCGCGCCAGCGGTAGGGCAGCGCTCGGGCCACCTCCACGGTGAGCAACCGAAAGGCACGGGACAGCCGTTCGGTGAGGAAGAGATCGAGCAGTTCAGGCTGCACCGCCTCCGGCGACATGCCGCCCGGCAGCAGCGCCGCTTTGAGCAGCTCAAACCCCTCGATCACGCGGCGGCGGTAGGGCAGGCTCGGACCCACCGCCTCCGGCCGGTCGTCGACCGTGGTCGTGTAGAGCGGCGTGAGCTGAGAGACCACCTGGGCGATTGCCGCCTCGGTCTCCACCGGTTGCGCCATCCAGGCCTCCCGCGGCATGGCCGGCAGTCTAGGGCCGATCCGGACGCCTGTCAACGCGCCCGGCAGGAGCGTCGGCTCGGCTGACGAAGCGGTCGGGCACGAGACCACCATGCCCGAACCCCCGATGCAGCCCACGGTCCTCGGCCTCCGCCCGTCGTTCGGCTTTGGCGACCGCCTCGGCCTGGCCACGCCCGGTCACCTCGACGCCGTCCGCGGCACGCGCTTCCAGCCGGTCCTGGCGCAACAGTCCATCCGCGAGATGGAACGGACTGGACGGCAGCCCGAGGACGTCATCGCCGCGGTCCGCTGGGGCCTGGAGCAGACCGACTGGACCGGGCCCTGGGGCGCCGACGCCGACCATCTGAAGACCCGCGCCGACGTCGAGCGCACGGCCGCCGCGGGATTCACCATGTTCACCATCGACCCCTCCGCGCAGGTCGACCAACAGGCGGACCGTTACGGCCCCGACGAGCTGATCGCCGCCGTTCGCGCCACGTTGGCCGCCGGCGTCTTCAACGGGCTCGAGGAGCTGCACGACGTCTACCTCGGGCGCGTGGTCGAGGTCTCGGAGAGCCTCCAGTTCTGCTTCTCCAACGTCGAGACGCTGCATCGCACCGCGGTCAAGTACGGCCGGGCCATGCAACATGCCCAGCGCATGGCCGGCTGGATCCAGTCGGCGTGCGCCGGACGGCGCTACGAGATCGAGATCTCGGTGGACGAGACGGACAGTCCCACCACCCCGCTGGAGCACCTGTTCTGCGCGCTGGAGTTGTGGCGGCGCGGCGTGCGCGTGGTCAGTCTGGCGCCGCGGTTCGTGGGCGACTTCGAGAAGGGCGTGGACTACCGCGGCAACCTGCGCGCGTTCGAGTCGCACCTGCTGCAGCACGCGGCCATCGCGCGCCACTGCGGGCCGTACAAGCTGAGCGTCCACAGCGGCTCGGACAAGTTCGCGGTCTACCCTGTGCTCGGTCGCGTCTGCGGCGACCTGCTGCACGTCAAGACCGCCGGCACCAGTTGGCTGGAGGCCCTGCGCGTGGTGGCCCGCTGTGATCCGGCCCTGTTCGCCGAGATCGCCAACTACGCCCGCGAGCGCTACCCCACCGACCGGGCCAGCTACCATGTCAGCGCCGACCCGCTACGCCTGCCGCGTTCGTTCAGCCTGCGGCCCGCCGAGATCGAGGCCTGCTGGCTGGATCAGGACGACGGCCGGCAGCTCCTGCACGTCACCTTCGGCTCCATCCTGACTCTGGGGGCCACCACCGACGGCCGCACCTTCCGCGCGGCCATTCTCGACCTGCTGCGCCGTCAGCCCGATCTGCACCGCGAGGTGCTGGCCACGCACCTGCGCCGGCATCTCGACCGGCTGGACGCCGGATAGCGCGGCGGCGCGGCGCCGTCGGCTCAGCGCGCCGCCGCCACCGCTTCCTCGATGTCGGCCGGGCCCGCCAACGCGAACGCCGGCTGGGGCAACGTGTAGACGTGCACCGCCTGGAGCTCGAAGTGGTCGTTCAGCACGCCATTGAGCACGTTCACCTGTCGCCCTTCGCCCACCACTTGGAGGGTCGTCAGGCCCTTGAGCAGCGGTGATTCCAGGCGACCGAAGGTGGCGGCACCACAGCGGTTGACGGCCACCAGCAGTGGTGAAGGAGTCTCCACCGCGCGCACCAGCAGCTCGGGGTTGGCCGCCGCCGGCACCGCCGGCGCCAGCAGCCACGAGCGGAGCGCACCCAGCTCGCCCGCCAGGTGACGCAGACCGAGCCGCAACGCCGGCTGCGACCGGGCCGCCCCGGCGTCCTCGGCCAACAGACCGGTGGCACCGTGCATCAGCGCCAGGTGGTAGGCCTGTCGCAGCGCGGCGTAACGCGTGTAGTTGCCCAGCGGCAGCGCCCACAACGACTGCTCCGGACGCCGGGCGCGCACCTCGGCCAGCAGCCGCGGCAGCACCTCCGCCGGTGCCGCCAGGATGAGCCCGTCACAAGCGGCGCTGTAGCGCACCGCGGCGTCGACGCTGGTCACCAGCACCAGCACCGGATGGTACGGGTCGATCGCCGCGACCGTGCGGTAGCACTCGGCCAGGTAGGCCGGCGACACGCTCTGCGCCTCGGGCCGTTCGGCCAGCAGCCAGGCCAGCAACCGCGGATGCCGCACTTCGCGCTCGACGCGGGCCACCAGGTTGGTGAAGGCGCCCTCGCCCAGTTGCGCACCGCGCAGGTCGGGCCCCGCACCGACCACGTCGCTGAGGTTGACCACCGGCGCCACGCCGTTCGGCGCCGCGGCCTCGGCGCCTACCTGGAACGACCACCAGGCCGGCGACGGCGGCTCGGCGCCCGCCCGCAGCCAGCCGAACGGCAGGCTCACCTGACCGGCCACTTCCAACAGTCCGCCATTGCCCAACCGCACCTGTGACCCGTTGCCCGGCGGCAGCCGCCGCAAGCGACTGTCGCCGGTGGCCACCGGCTCGCCGTTGCGCACGGCGCTCACCAACAGGCGGTACTCACCGGCCGGCAGTTCGCCGGGCGTCAGCATGACCTGCGCGACGCCGCCGGCGGACGAGGTCTCCTGCGCCGCCACCACCTCTTCGCCCCGGAGCAGTCGCGCCTGCACCGTGGTCTCCGGACCGCCGTCATCTTCCCAGCGGCACTCGGCCACCAAGCGGTCGCACGGCGTGTCGGCGAACAACGTACCGCGGTAACTCGGCTGCACCCAGCGCACGGTCATCGGGCGCCCGCCACCCGGCGGGGCGGCGCCGCCCGGCGCCGCGGCGACCTCGAGATCCACGCCGAGCGGCGTAAACAGCGCCCCGCGGCCGTCGGCGGCCACGCGGAGCAGCACTTGCGAGCCACGCCCGACGGCCGGCGCGGTCAAGGCCACCGTGAGTTGGTGGCAACGGCCCTCGTCATCCACGGGTGACAGGTCCATCTGCGCGCGCCGGTCGAGGCTGACCGGTCGGCTCGGCGGGCCGGTGTGAACGGCCGTGGCGCTGACCTTTTGGGACCGCCGCGACAGTACCGCCACGACGGTGACGGTGTCGCTCCAGCGCAACGGGCGTTGACCCGTGCCGCTGCTGCTCACCTCGAGCCGGTCGGACGGCGCCGCCACGCAGGCCAGCGAGCGCACCCGCACCGCCGGACCGGCCTGCTCGGTGGTGGCGCCGGCCAGCCAGAGCCCCAGCGGCACGGTGCCGCGACGCCCGCGCAGCTCCGGCACCAGGCGCCGCAGATCGAGCAGGTAGGTCCCGGGCTCACCGGCAAAGTCGAGCAGTCGGCGCGTGCCCGACGGCAGGTCCAGCGCGATGCTCAGCCCGCTCCACATCGCCGTCGACCCGCCGGCCAGATCGAGCACCAGAAACGGGTATCCGGTGTCGCTCAGGTCATAGGCGACCAGACGCATCAGCGCCGCCTCACCCGTCAGACCAGGGCCCGCAGCCAGCGTGGTGATGCCCCCCTCATCGCCGATGCGGACGCGGCCGGCCTCGGCCACCGACCAGTTGTCGGCCGCCTCGCCCGCGGTCGGCTTCAGCGCCCGGAAGTCCTCGCGCCACAGGACGCCGGGCGCCGGCCGCGCCGCCATGGTGGCGGCGGCCGCCGTGACCGTCAAAGCAGCCGCTGCCAGCACAGCGGACCGCATGAAGCACGAGCGCATGGCCGAGTCACTCCCATCCGGCGGGCCGGCCTACGCCGTCGCCCGCGCGCCACCGACGTACGACCAGACCCGTCGGTGGTTGATGATGAGACTCCCCGGACCCCAGCGAAGTTTTCGGTGGCGGGCATCGGGTGTAGGATGGGGGCCGCCAGGAAGGATGGATTCACCGATGTACTCGGCCACCACACGCCATGCAGGCGACCTGCTGTTTGCCACCCAAGTCGGCCGGCACACGATCGCCGCCGACGTACCGCCCGCGGCCGGCGGGCAGGACCGCGGACCCGGTGGCCTGCAGCTCCTGCTGGCCGCGCTCAGCGCCTGCACCGCCTCGATGGTCGTCATCTTCGGTCAGCGCCTCGGCGCCGACACCACCGCGATGACCGTCGAGGTCAGCGGCGAGCGGCTCTCCGACCCGATCCGACTGAGCGACCTGCAGGTCACCGTCCACCTGCCCAACTGCCCCGATGCGGCGCTGCGCGAGGCCGTTCGACAAGCCGCCGAGCACTGCCCCGTGCATGAGACCATGCTCGCCTTCGACGGGCTGACGCTAACCGTCGTCGAGTGAGCCGCGCTACCGGCGCACTGGCTCGCGGCTGATCCACAACCCGTCGTAGCCGGCCGGCAGCACCGCGTGGCCGCGGTGCTCGACCATCAGGCACGGGTTGCCCTCGATAGTGAACTGGTCGAGCAGCTTCGGCTGCCGGACATCGGTGATGTCCACGACGGTCACCTGGCCATTCGGTCGGTCGGTCAGGTAGAGCGTGTGGCCCGCGATGACGGGCTTGCCGTTGAGCGGATGGCCCGGAATGCGATAGTGCGTCTGCTCACTGAGCGGGCGGTGGTCGGTGCGGCGGACGATGGTGTACGAGCCCTGCGGCTCGGTCAACAGACCGTCCTGACCGTTCGCCATGATCGCCAGGCCGTTGGCCGTGTTCATGTGAGCGGCGATCTGGTCGCCCGAGAACACCGGCTTCGGCCCGCCGGTCAGATCGAACCAGTAGATGCCGGTGTGGTGCCACATCGCCGCCGCGTAGCGGTTCTCGAACAGGCCCTCGGTGATGTTGTAGCCGTAGAACAGGCCCAGCCGTTCGTCGCGGAAGACCTCGCGCGGCTGAGCCGGGTCGGTCACGTCGAGCACCAGCAACGTGGCCGCGCCGACATCCAGGAGGGCCAGGGGCGAGTTGGCCGGTACCACCACCTGCTTGACCGACTTGCCCGGCACTGTGAACCGTCCGAGCCGCGTCAACGCGCCGCCGCGGGCGTCGATCCGCCAGATGCTGAGACCGCCGCGGCTTTCGGCCACGTAGAGCCGGTCGTCGCGCTGCTTGACGTCGACCGCGAAGCCCTCGGTGGGCTGCACAGCCAGCCGCTCGAACTCCGGCCACAGGCGCACCTGATGCACGCCCGCCGAGCCACACGCGACCCAGGCGTAGTCGTCGCGGCAGGTGACCGCGTTGACCTGCCCGTCGGGTCGGTAGCTGCGGAAGCCGTCGTGCCGCGGCGGCGTGGCGGCGGGAATCGCCGGCGGCGAGTCGGGCTCGGGCACGACCGGTCGCGCCATCGGCGCGTCGATGACGTGCAGGTCGGTCCAGATGCCGGCCGCGTAGATGACGCCTTGACCCAGGTCGAAGCCGCCAATCGGCGCGTAGTCCTCCTGCTTGGCGACGTAAGGCAGGCGGTGGTGGGCCACGGGGCGCGGCTTGGCCTGGTCGCTGATATCGACCACGAACAGCCCGTTGTGGTTGTCGCCGAGGAAGGCGTACTGGCCCGACACCATGACGTCCCACATGTCGACGCGCAGCCGGTAGAGCCGCGGCAACTGCACGCGAGCGATGGCGCGCGGGTGGGCCGGGTCGCTGATGTCGACCAGGTCGAGCCCGTGTCCCATGCCGTAGCGCGGGTCGCCTTCGCCGTCGGGCCGGCCAACGCCGCGGTGGTGGCCGGTCTCGGCGAAGCAGGTCTGGCCACGCACGAACACGCCATCGCCGAACCCGGCGAGCGGGGTCTTCGAGAGAACGGTCGGCCGGCGCGGATTACGCACATCGCAGACGACCATTTCGCGGCTGCCCCAGACGCCGACGTAGAGCAGCCCGTCGCGCGCCACACACGACTGCGCCTCACCGGTGCGCACGGTGCTCAGGTGCCGCGGGCGGGCCGGGTCGCGCACGTCGACCAGTTCGACCCCGTAGTTCCGGCAGCCGACGTAGGCGATCGGGCCGGCCACGTCCAGACCGGTCGCCAGCTCGATGGTGTGATAGTGGCAGAGCAGCCGCGGCGCGGCGGCATCCGCCACGTCGACGATGAACAGCCCGTCCTCGCGCGCCGTGATGTAGGCGAGGGTGCCACGCACCACGATCTGCCGGTTGTTGCCCAGGCCCTCCAGGCGCCCCAGCAGCCGCGGCTGCTTCGGCTGGCTGACATCGCACACCGACAGCCGCTGCCGACCGATCACGTAGAGCCGGTGACCCGACACCGCCGCATCGATGCAGGGGCCCAGTCCGGCGGTGGCCACCTGCGGCAGCGAAGGGCCATACAGCGCCGGGTCGTGACCGGCCGGCGGCGGGGCGGCAAGACTCATGGTAACGACTACTCCTACGACGACCAGGGCGCGAAACGGCGCTCGTAGCGACATCGGCGGATCCATCGCGCCCGGCGGCGCAGTGACCTGGTTTCGGCGCGATGGCACCGATCCCTGCGCCCAGGCCGTCAGCACGCCGCGTGGTCGAGCCACGTGCGCGCCATCCGCCGGCCGATCTCCAGCGTGCCGGCGGAGTCGTAGTGCCCGCTATTGTGCAGTCCGCACCCGACGTCGCTGACGTACCACACGCGGTGGGCCGTCGCGGCGAACCGAGCCTGCACCTCGCCAACCGCGCGGTTGTGCGCCCACTTCTCGGTACTGACTGAGATCGCGAACGGCAGGTCCGGCGCCGACCAGCGCGCGCGCAGATCCGCGATAAACGCCTGCAGGCGTGCCGGGTAGGCGTCGAGGGCGTCCGCGTCGCTCTCGCCCTGGTGCCAGAACACGCCGCGCCAGGCGACGACGTGCCCGGCCTGCTCCAGCGCCGCACACGCCTCGGCGCAGCGGGCCACCAGGGCTGTGTGTAGCGGGTCGCCCGGGTTCCAGTGGCTCGTGGCGAAGCCGGTGGCGCTAAAGGCGAACTTGAGCACCGCCAGGTCGGTCAGGCCCGCTTGGTAGAGCGTCCGGGCCAGGCCGATCTCAGGGCCGAAGCCGCCGCGCGGGCAGCGGAAGTTGGGCCGGTCCGGCAGTGGCTCGCCAGGCGGCTGCGGGCCCAGGCGGAGCCAGGCACCGTGGGAGCTGCTGTGGTGTCGACCGTGGTCGAACGGCGGCTCGCCACAGTCCCACCAGAAGCGGATGGCCCCATCGTGCGGGTCGCCAGGCAGTTGGTCAGCGGCGGCGTCGAACCCCACCGCGTTCGACTGGCCGGCCATGATCACCAGGTCCATGCGGTCACTCCCGGCATCCTTGCCGGCCCATGGTACCACTGGCCGGATCGCCGGCCGGATGATGCGGCTGGGGTGCGGCCCAGCTTGTGCCCGGACCCTCGCTCGTGGGACCGGCGTCTCGCCGGTCTGGCACCCGGCGCGCTCCGGACGTCTGGCCGGCTCGAGATGCTCGCGCTCCGGCTGCCGTCAGCCTGGCGCGTCCAGACCGGCGAGACGCCGGTCCCACGCGGAGCTGGAACGGGCGCACACGCTAACGCACGCCCTGACACGGACACGATCCGGGTCTTGCGGGCGTGCCGAGGGTATGGTATAAGGGAGCGGTTCGCCGTGGGCGAACGTTGGAGAGGTGGCCGAGAGGCTAAAGGCGCTGGTTTGCTAAACCAGTATACGGGTAACTGTATCGCGGGTTCGAATCCCGCCCTCTCCGTCGGCAGACCCTAGCCGGCTGGCCCCTGTAGCTCAATGGATAGAGCGACCGCCTCCTAAGCGGTAGATCCAGGTTCGATCCCCGGTAGGGGTATGCGGTTGCGTCCTTGACAATTAGGTGGGTCGTATCGCCCGGTTGCGACCGGGACGATTCATGGAGAGGTGTCCGAGAGGCTGATGGTGCCGCTCTCGAAAAGCGGTGTGCGCTCTGCGCACCGTGGGTTCGAATCCCACCCTCTCCGTGTCGCCACCTGATGGTTGGCGACCAATAGGTCGGCCCCTTGCCGGGGCGGACCGGTGCGAAACTGCCCCTGTAGCTCAGTGGATAGAGCGCAGGTCTCCGGAACCTGAGGCGCAAGTTCGATTCTTGCCAGGGGTATGCCTGTCACGGCGCCGCGTCGCGGCAGGCGCGGGAGGAGTGTCCGAGCGGCCGAAGGAGCGCGCTTGGAAAGCGCGTGTAGGGGCAACTCTACCGTGGGTTCGAATCCCACCTCCTCCGCCAGGATCGTGCTAGACGGGGAACTAGCGGTGCCCTGTACCCGCAATCCGCTATAGCGGGGTCGAATTCCCGCCCGAGGGAAGCCAAACTGAGGGACTGACCTGGCAGCGCAGTGTTGATGGCCGGGCCCGGCGCAACGGCGACCTCCCGAACCTGGTCAGGGCCGGAAGGCAGCAGCCATAAGGGATGGGGACCGCGTGCCGCCGAACGTCCGGCCGGAGCCAGCGGACCCGGTACCGCCTCAAGGCGGCTTTTCGACGGCGGGTGCACGATCTCTTTCTTTAACTCGCCGGTGCCACGGCGAATCAGGTGGCCGGCGGCCGGCTCCGGTCGGGTCTGGTACAATCCCAGCGCTCGCACCGTCATCTCGTCGGTCGCCGCGCTGACTCGTGAAGTGAGCCATGGCCCAGATCTCCCTTGCTCGGCAGTACCGCCCGCAGCGTTTTGAGGACGTCTGCGGTCAGGACCATGTCACGCGCACGCTACAGAACGCCATCCAGATGAACCGGACGGCGCAGGCGTACCTCTTCTGCGGCCCGCGCGGCGTCGGCAAGACCACCGTGGCGCGCATTCTGGCCAAGGCGCTCAACTGCGAGCAAGGACCCACCGCCGAGCCCTGCGGCACCTGCGAGAGCTGCCGGCGCATCACCAACGGCAGCAGCATGTCGGTCATCGAGATCGACGCCGCCAGCAACCGCAAGATCGAGGACATTCGGTCGTTGCGCGAGGACGTGCAGTTCGCGCCGACCGACGCCCGCCTGAAGGTCTACATCCTCGACGAGGCCCACCAAATCACGCGCGAAGGCTTCGAGGCCTTCCTCAAGACGCTCGAGGAGCCGCCGCCGCACGTGGTCTTCGTGCTGGCCACCACCGACCCGCAGAAAATGCCGCCGACCATCCTGTCGCGCTGCCAGCGGTTCGACTTCCGCCGCGTCGCGGTGGACGACATCGTCGCCCGGCTGGCGCGTGTGTCGCAGGATGAGCAGCTCACCGTGGAGCCGGCGGCGCTCTACGCGGTGGCCCGCGCCGCCGACGGCGGCCTGCGCGACGCGCTGTCGCTGCTCGACCAGCTCATTGCCTACAGCGGCCACAGCATCACCAACGCCGACGTCGAGGCCGTGCTCGGCACGTTGGCCGTGGACACCCGCTTCGCGCTGGGCGACGTGCTGGCCGAACGCGACGTCCCGGCGGCGCTGAGTTGGCTGAGCGCGCTGATCGACGCCGGCCGCGACGCCCGGCTGATCGTCGGCGAAGCGCTCAACCACAGCCGGCTGCTGCTGCTGGCGCGCATCGGCTGCGGCGAGGCCGAGCTGCGCACCTTGCCCGAGGACATACAGGACCGACTGCGCCAACAGGCCGCCCGCTTCGAGCCGCCGCGGTTGATGGCCATCATGGAGGGCTGGGCCGCGGCCGACAAGGCGCTACGCTGGCACCCGCAGCCACGGATCCTCCTGGAGACCGCGCTGATCGACCTGCTGTTGGCCAGCGACGCACCGGCTGCGGCGCTCCCGGCGGCACCGCCGCGGGCCGCGGCTGAGCGGCCACCGGAGCC
>CAZHGD010000019.1:0-61418 GCA_964531735.1 uncultured Fimbriimonadaceae bacterium
GCCGGGGCTTGTCGATCCCTGGTCTTGCCGACGCGATTCTTGGACAGGCTCCTAGCCCGTGCTGAGCCGTCGGGCCTGCGCGCGTGCCCGAAGAACCTGGCGACGACAACCCTGGGGACGCGATACTAGTTCTGGACGCGAAAACCTGGGGACGTAAACCTGGGGACGTGATACTAGTTCTCGTAAACCTGGGGACGTGATACTAGTTCTGGCCCACCTCGCGCCTGCGGGCGGCTTGGCCTTGGACGTAAACCTGGGGACGTGATACTAGTTCTGGCCCACCTCGCGCCTGCGGGCGGCTTGGCCTTGACCCCGGCGCCCCACCACCACAGCCGGCGGCTCGGAAAACCAGGATCGCGTCCCCATGTTCTGTCCGACCACCGCAGCCGGTGGCCCTGGAAACTAGTATCATGTCACCTGGTTATGTCTGTCCGACCACCGCAGCCGGTGGCCCTGGAAACTAGTATCATGTCACCTGGTTATGTCGGTGGCCCTGGAAACTAGTATCATGTCACCTGGTTATGTCGGACCCGCTGAGCCCGCGGGATGTAGCGCCCGTCAGCATCGTAGACCGACGCCCGCAACTGCTCCTCGAGCGCCAGGATCTGGTCCTTCGGGCGCCGCCAGAACGGCCGCGCCGGATTGCCGACGTAGGTCGTCCACGGCCGGCAGTCCTCGCGCACCACCGACCCGGCGCCGATGGCGGCGCCCTCGCCGATCTCGACGCCGGGCAGGATCACCGCGTTCGCGCCGATGATGGCGTGCCGGCGGATGCGGACGAACGACTTGGTCGAGGCGAAGGTGTACTCGCCCGGCACTGTCGCGTTGGTCAGGCTGCCGCCACCGTAGTCGTCGCTGGCCGTCTGGATGCGCACCCCGGGCGAGATGCCGACGAAGTCCTCCAACACGAACTCGCCGCCACCGAACAGCGAGGCATAGGCAGCGATGTGCACGAAGCTGCCGATGACCGTCGGCGAGCCGCCGATCACGAACGTGAAGTCGTCAATCCGGACGCAGTCGCCGATGCGGATCCGCTCGGGGAAGACGATCTTCGCCTGCGGGTAGATCTGCACGTCGGCGCCGATTGCGGCGAACGGCAGCTCATAGGCCACGTTCGGGTCGCTCACGGCCGGCTGATCTCCTCGATGGCGGCGGCCACGGCGGCGCGCCGGGCCAGGATCGGCGCCGGGTCCTTGGTGAACTCGGTCATCGAGCGCGAGATGTCCGCCGGCACCTTGAGCAGTTCGCCGATCTCGCGCACGCGGTGCTTCGACAGCTTCTTCCAGCCCTCCTCGCGCAGCAGCTTGCGGCACATCACCAGGTACTCGTAGTCCTCCACGCCGTCGCGGAGCATTTCGAAGCGGATGCTGTCCACCGGTCCGTCGAGCACCGGCCGCGACGGATTGCCGTCGGCCGCGGCTTCGGCCGGATAGACGAACCGCCCGTCACCGTTGCCCCAGCCCTGCTTGGTGCCCGCCGGCAAGCCCGGCACCCAGCCCATCGGGTCCTCATACGGGTTCTGCGGATGCTGCGCGTCGGGATACGCCGAGTCGCTGTGCCACCAGGTGGTCTCCCAGATCAGCACGCCCTTGATGTTGCGCTCCCAGGTCTGCCACAGCCAGGTCCGCAGCTCGGTGCCGGGATGGTCGATGAACAGCGTGCAGAACGGGGCCTTCGGCCCGGTGCAGACGTACCACCAGAACTTCTCACCGGCCTGCTCGCGCTCGGCGGCGCGCTTCGGGTCGTAGTTCGGCGTCACCGGACACCAGATGTTCGGGCCGCCGAAGAGACCGGCCTCCGGTTGCTCGGTGAGCATCCGGCCGATCCGCGGCGCCGCGGCCTTCAGCTTGAGGAAGCCCTTGAGCACCCACGGGTAGTCCTTCTCTTCGGGCTCGTCGGTCCAGTAGACGTACGACTTGTCGATCCAGCCCTTCTCCACCAGGTGCCGCTCGATGGCCTGCGCATAGGCGGTGAACGCCGCGTTGTGCTCCAGCGTGCCCTCGGCGAAGCCCAGGAACGGGCCACTGATGCCCTCGATGGGCACCACGAAGCTGTTGAAGTGGTAGGTGTCGAACGCCCGCGTCATCGCGGCGTCCCAGTTGCGCCAGTCGATCTGCGGCTTGAGCTGGTCCAGCTTGAGGGGCTCGAAGCTGCTGTCCCGGAGCAGTTCGGCGCCACTGCCGGCGTCGGTCAGCGAGACCTGGTCGTACCAGACCGTGCCCGTCGCCTCGCCCTTCTCGGTCCACAGCGTCGCCCAGAGGCCCAGCGTCACCTGGACCGCGCCGGGCGGGAACGACGTCACCGTGCGGTCGAACTGCTGCCACTGGCCGTTGCCCTCGACGGGCATGTCGTTGTTGCGGCCGGACATCCAGTTGCCCGCGGCGTCTTTGTGACCCAGCGTGACGATGAACCGGTGGCCCGGCTGCCCGGTCTTGTACCAGAACCGCAGTCGCAGGCCCTGCGGCGGAATCTTCAGCGCGTCCTGGTAGCTGGCCGCGACAGAGGCCGTCGGCGAGGTGTCGTCCACCTTCAAGGTGGTCCGGCCCTCGTGCGGCTGGCTCTGGTCGCGGGTGCCCCCCGCCCAGCGGCCGAGGCCCGGCCAGGTCACCTTGAACGGATCGAGTGGCGCCGGGTTGTAGGGCGAGATGTGGTGACTGGCGTAGGTCGCCAGGTACTTGTCGAGCAGCTGGCGCTGCTGCCGCTCATCGGTGACCTTGTGGTAGCGGAAGGCGATCCACGGGTTGAACCCGAAGGCCGTGGCGCAGCTCATCGTGTCGGGCAGCGCGAAGTCGTAGACCTTCACCTCGATCGGCACGTCCTGGCGCCAGTTCTCGGCGGTCAGCCGCAGCAGGCCACGGTAGATGCCGGCCGGCGTGTTGCGACGCGTGGTCACGCGCAGCCACAGTGGCTGATTCTCGCCGGCGGCCAGATCGAGACTGCTGAACGGCGGCAACGGGTCCGGCCACGGCGCGGCCACCGAGGTCTGGTCGGTCGGGTGGACCACATTGAGGTAGCGCACGCGCAGCACGTCGATGAAGTCCGCGTCGATGATGGCGCGACCGGGCCCGACCAGCGACTGCGCCCTGGCCTGGAAGCCGCGGAGCGGTTGCGCCGGGCGCACCACCACTTGCGCGGCCTCGGCCTCGTTACGGGCCAGGCTGAGCTTGACGGCCGCACCGGCCGCACTGGGCACTGGGCGGGTGCGGCTGACCTTCCAGCCACTGTCGCACCACCACACGCCGACTGCGTTGCTGGAGCCCGGCAGCTTCTCGCCGTAGCTGCTGTTGTACAGCTCGGCCACGTTCAGCTCGGACTCGGCCCCGAACCGCACGCCGCCGCTGAGGGCGAAGGTCAACACGTACAGGCCGGTGCCCGGCACCTGATAGGGCACCTCGAAGGCACTCTCGCCCGGTGGCAGTTTGAGCTGCGCCTGCGGCACCGGCTTGGCTTCCTCGCCCGGGCGCTGCACCGTGACCGTAGCGGCCGCCTCGACCGCCTGTCCGCTGTCGTTGCGCACGGTGCCCCGGATCAGGTTGCGGCCGCCGGGCAGCCCTTCGCCCAGGTCCGTCAAGCGTACGGCGACCTTCGGATCGACCGTCGGAACCGCCACGTAGCGCGTGCGGCCGGTCAGTTCCAGCGGGGCGCCGTCGACGGTGGCCTCGTAATGGTAGCTGTAGACCTGGAACGCGCCCGGGTCCGATTCGGTGCCCAGCTTCTGCTTGGCCTGCGACTTCAGCCGCACCCAGATGACCTTGGCCGGCAAGAGCGCCGCCGGCAGCGTCGCGGTCAACTCGCCCAGCGCGCCGCGCGTGCCCAGGGCGACCCAGTTCTGCTGGTCCTTCGACGCCTCGACCAGCAGTTCGCCGCCGGCATACCAGCCGATGTTGGCGCTGATCTTGCCGGCCGATTGCAGTCGCCCGCCGACCTCCTGGCGGTAGACCACCTCGCCGCCCTGGCCGAACACGTACCGGCTGCTGTTGTAGCTGCAGGTGTAGCTCTCCTGCGGGCGGCTGTGGTTCACGCCGCTGCCGATCGGCGCGTCGAACACGTAAGTGTTGCCGCGCAGGGACTCGCCTTCGCCCAGCACCAGGTCGCCCTGCGTGGTGTGGATCGGCTGCACCGCGGTCAGCCCGATCTGGTCGAACGCGGTCTGGCCGCTGACCTCCCACTGGCCGAAGCGCAGCCAGGCGCTGTCGGGCGTCACCTCGCGCGGGGTGGCGAAGACCTGGCTATACCAGGCCCACTCGGCCGGCAGGCCACCGCGGTCATAGTTGGCGAAGCTGGGCCCGGTGATGACGCAACCACCGGCGCCACCGAGGCTCTTGGCGCGGAACCGCACGCGGTAGAGCGCAGATGGCCGCAGCGCCAGCGGTGCCGAGCGCCAGTAATTGGTGCCCTGGCCGGTGCCGGTGACGGCAATTGCGCGCTGTCCGTCGGCACCTTCGTTGAGCCAGTCGCCCTGGCCGCCGGAGAGCCGCCAGCCATCGGGGCCGGTGGTGCCGTTCTCGAACGACGGATTGGGCACCTCGACCACCTGTCCGAGGCTGACCCCGAGCGTCATCAGTACCGCCAACAGCGTACGCATTGCCACTCTCCAGGCTGGCCTGTCGCCTGCGGCTCACCGGTTCGCGCTCGGGACGGCGCATCCTTCCGACCATGGCGTCGGCCACCACAACCGGCGTGGCCAGCGCGCGGACAGCAAGTAGCACCCAACAACCAGGGACGTCACCCCTAATTCGTCAGTTTGGTGGAAATGAGGGTGACGTCCCTGGTTGTTGGACGCGGCAGTTCGGTGGAAATGAGGGTGACGTCCCTAGTTGTTGGGCGTCGGGCCTGCGTGAGTGCCCGCAATCGCGCCAGGCGGGAGGAGCCCGGCCGCAGCAGGCGAAGCGCGCCGGGCGGCAGGCTGGTAAAGGAGCCGAACCATGCGACAGCGGGCCTTCACCCTGATCGAACTGCTGGTCGTCATCGCGATCATCGCCATTCTGGCGGCGATTCTGTTTCCCGTGTTCGCCAAGGCGCGCGAGAAGGCGCGCCAGAGCAGTTGCGCGTCGAACCACAAGCAGATCGCGCTGGCCTTCCTGCAGTATGCGCAGGACTACGACGAGTGCTTCCCCGGCTCGGCTTCGGGCGGCACTGCGCTCGGCTACGTCGGGGCCTGGGCCTACACGACCGATTCGGTCACCTGGGACATGACCAAAGGCGGTCTGGCGCCGTACGTCAAGAACGTCCAGCTCTTCATCTGCCCGTCGGATCCCGTCGGGCGGACCAAGCTAGTCAGCTATGAGATGAACTGGAGCTGCGCCTGGAAGTCACAAGGCTACTTCACGGAGCCGGCGCGGATCGTGCTGACCGGTGACGTGACCATGGACGATGGCGCCTTCGGCTGGCAGGACGCCACTCCGCCCGGCGACATTGGCGTGGCGCTGCACAACAACGGCATCAACTACTCGTACGTCGACGGCCACGTGAAGTGGTGCGGCCTGACGAGCGTGGTGCGCACGATGTACGTGCCGTAGCGCCAGTCGGTTCGCGCTGCGCCGTCAGGTGGTGGTCCTGCCGTCGGTGGTCAACACCGACGGCAGGATTGTGTTGTGCGGGCGCCAAACCCAGTGCCGGAGTGCGGCGCAGCCACCTCGGCTGACCCGCTGTGCCCCCAGGAGGATGGAGCCCATGAAAGTCACCGCGTTCAACGGCAGCCCGCACCCGAACGGCAATACCGCTTACCTCTTGCGCGCCGTGCTGGAGCCGATTGCCGCGGCCGGCATCGAGACCGAGCTGGTGCAGGTGGGCGGCGAGCCGCTGCGTGGTTGCCTGGCCTGTGGCCGCTGCCGCGAACTGCAGAACCAGCGCTGCGCGCAAGAAGGCGACGCGCTCAACGACTACCTCGAGAAGATGATCGAGTCGGACGCGCTCATCCTCGGTTCGCCCTCCTACTTCTCCAGCGTCACCGCCGAGATGAAGGCGCTGATCGACCGCGCCGGCTACGTCAACGTCGCCAACGGGCGCCTGTTCGCCCGCAAGGTCGGCGCCGCGGTCTGCGCGCACCGGCGCGCCGGCGGGACCAACGTGCAGGAGACGATCAACCATTTGTTCCTCATGTCGCGCATGATCGTGCCCGGCTCGACCTACTGGAACTTCGGTGTCGGCCGCCTGGAAGGCGAAGTGGCCGAAGACGCTGAAGGTCTGGCCAACATGAAGGACCTGGGCGAGACCATCGCCTGGCTGCTGCCCCGCCTGCGCGACTAGCGTCGGCTGCCAGAGCCATCCGGCGCGGAAGAGGTAACGGCGATGCGGACCATTAGCCTGGCGATGGCGATCCTGGCGGCGGTGTCGGTCTGGGCCCAGACCGACGCCGCGCCACCACTGCGCGAGGCGACCTCGGCCACCGGGCCCGCCACCGTGACGCGCGACGCCCGAGGCTGGTCCATCGCCGGCACCGGCGCCATCACCGCCCGCGTCACCGCCCCGGCCGACGCCTTCCTCTGCCGTCTGGCGCCCGGCACCAACCCGGACGTGGTGCAACTCGCCGTCGGCCGCGTCACCAGCCGCCGCTGCAACGCGCTGTACAGCCCGCTAGAGGATCTGGCGCTGGAGTTCGTGGGCGCCGACGTGGCACTGACCTGGCGCGACGGCGGCTGGCACCTGGCGGCCGGTGGCCCGCTGCAAGTGGTCCGCCACGCCCACTTCATGCGCGACGAGCGCGGACTCAAGTACTACCGGCCGCTCGACCGGTCCATCTTCCGCCGGGCACCCAGCGGCTGGTGCTCCTGGTACATCTACTGGACCGGCGTCACCGAGCAGGAGATGGTCGCCAACACCGACTGGATCCAGGCCAACCTGGCCCGGTTCGGCGCCACCTTGGTGCAACTGGACGACGGCTGGCAAGGCGTCGGCGCGGGCCTCGGCCGCAACCGCGACTGGACCACCATCTGCCAGCGCAAGTTTCCCAGCGGTCTGAAGGCGCTGGCCGACCACATCAAGGCGGCCGGACTGGTGCCGGGGCTCTGGCTGGTGCCGTTCGGCCAGTCCAACGAAGCCGTGGACCAGGCGAATCCGGGCGTGTTCCTGCGGAACGCCAACGGGCGTAGCGTCGGCATCCTCGACCAGCCCTGGGCGTGGGAGGGCATTCCCGAAGCTGAGCGGATGGTCAACTGGTGCGGCAGCTTCCTGGTCGACCCCACCAGCCGCAAGGCCCAGGACTACCTCAAGGACCTGTTCAGGCGCATCTGTCTCGACTGGGGCTACGACTACGTCAAGATCGACGGGCAGGGCGGCATGGCCAGCCTGTTCAGCCAGTACCAGAAGCAGTTGGCCAATCCGGCGCTGACCGGTGACCAGGCCTACCGCCTGGGCCTCGAAGCCATGAAGAGCGTCATGGGCCGCGACCGGTTCCTGCTCAACTGCGGCAGCGCCTACGACAGCGCCGGCCTCTGCGAGGGCATTCGCACCGGCGGCGACGTCGGCCCGAACTGGTCCGGCCTGGCGCCGGCCATCCAGGCCACCTTGGGCCACCTCTACCAGAACACCATCGCCTTCTACACCGACCCTGACGTGGTCTGCGTGCGCGGTGACCAGGGCGGCAGCCTGAGCCTCGACCAGGCGCGGCTGTGGAGCACGCTGTACGGCATCACCGGGCAGATGACGTTGGCCAGCGACAACCTGCCGAAGCTGCCCGACGAGCGCGTCGAGTTGCTGCGCCGCATCATGCCGGTGGCGGATGTGCGGCCGATGGAGCTGTACCCGCTGAGCGGGCGGCCACGCCTGTTCGACGTGCGCGTGGCCAAGCCCGGCGTCGGCGAGTGGGACGTGGTCGCCGCGTTCGGCTGGAAGGGCACCGGCGGCGACCACGTGACCATCGACCCGGTGGCGCTGGGCCTGCCGGCGGGCCGTTACGTCTACTACGACGTCTGGCACAAACAGCTCCTCGGCACCTCGGACCAGGGCTTGGCGCTGAGCCTGGCGCCGACCTCGTGCCGCGTGGTGGCGGTGCGCCCGGCGACTGACCAACCGCAGTTGCTCGGCACCTCGCGGCACCTGCTGCAAGGCGCCGACGACCTGCTGGCCGCGCGCTGGGACGCCGGCCAGCACGCCTGGAGCGGTCGCAGCGAGCTGGTCGGCGGGGACCCGTACGAACTGCGCTTCACGCTGCCGCCGGGCTGGACCTGCACCGAGCCGGGCGCCCGGCTCGATGGCGCCATGGCCACCGTCACGCTACGGGCCACGCACAACCTGACCCGGGCCTGGCGCGTGCAGTTCCAGCCGGTGGAGCCGCCGGTCGCCGCGCCGGTCGTGGCGGCGGTCACCGTCACGCCCGCCGGCCGCGCGGCGCGCGTCACCTGGGCCGGTCGGCAGGCCGTGGCGTACCGGGTCTATCGCGACGGCAAGCTCATCGGCCAGACCGGCGAGACGAGCTTCGTCGACCACTACCGCGCGGTCGGGCCGGTGGTCTACGCCGTGGCGCCACTGACCTGGACCGGTGAGGCCCCACGCGCGATGGCCGCCGCGTACCAGTCGCCGCCGCCGCCGCGGCGCACCGCCCGCGACGCCTGGTTGGACGAGGTGCAGCCGCTCTCGGCCCTGCAGACCTACGGCACCCTCGCCCGCCGCCGGAGCATCGACGGCAACCCGCTGCGCATCGGCGGCCGCCAGTACCCGCGCGGCCTGGGCGCCCATGCCGAAAGCGAGCTGGTCTATGCGCTGAACAACAGCTACCAGCGCTTCGAGGCCGAAGTGGGCGTGGACGACGAGAAAGGTGGCGCGGGCACCGTGCGCTTCCTGGTCCTCGTCGACGGCCGCACCGTGTTCGACTCCGGCGTGATGAAGGGCCAACAACCGGCCAAACGGGTGTCGGTCTCGCTCGAGGGCGCTGAGGAGCTGACGCTCCAGGTCACCGACGCGGGCGACGGCATCAACTGCGACCACGCCGACTGGGGCGACGCGCGGCTGGTTGGGAACCGCTGATGTCCGATGAGTTCGAACCGGTGGAGCCGACCCGCTTCCCAGGCCACTGCTTCACCATGGCCATGCTCGGGTTGGCGGCGTTGTGCATCCTGGCCAGCACGCTGTACCGGTGGCTGTGCCGCTGATCAGCCGCCGCGCACGCTGACCTCGGCCTCGCTCAGCGCTTGGACCAGCACCAGTCCGTGGCAGCCACAGCGGAACCGGTCACCGGTCTGCAGCAGGTAGTCGTGCGGGTCGCCCTCGGCGGTCAGCCAGACCTGGCCGGTGAGACAGACCACCTCCAGCGGCCCCTCGGCCGCCTCGGCGCGGCGCAGCTCGTGCGGATGGAGCCACAGGACCTGCGTCGTGACCCGCCGACCAAACCAAGCCACCCGGTCCGCTGACCCAACCATCTCCGCCGCCATGGTCCTGCTCCGCGGCGCCGCTCCACGGTGGCGCCTACGGTGATCATGCCCCATCCGCCGCGACCATAACAGTGTCAGTTGGTTGCGATTGTAACGAGTACAGTCTACAATCCGTGCAACTGTTAGGGTCTGACCCTCGGGGATCTGTGATGGGCCACGGGTTGAGCGGCAACGGCGATCAGGGCGAGGCGCCGCTACGGCTGTACGAGCAGTTGGCGCAGCAGCTCACCGCGCAGGTGGACAGCGGGCAACTGGCGGCGGGTGAGCGCCTGCCGTCGGTCCGCCAGATGAGCCGTCAGCGCGGCGTCAGCGTCGCCACGGTGCTGGCGGCCTACCAACTGCTGGAGGACCGTGGGCGCATCGAGGCGCGGCCGCAATCGGGCCACTATGTGCGGGCCGTCGGCGCGCCGGGGGTGCTCGAGCCGGAGCCGTCGCGTCCGACGCCGGCGCCCAGCGAGGTGGACACCGCCGGGCTGGTCTCGTTGCTCTTGCGCGACGCAGCCGATCCGCAGTTGCTGCAACTCGGCGTGGCGCTGCCCAACGCGGCGCTCCTGCCCACCGAGCGCCTGCATCGTATCCTGGCCCGCCTGGCCCGCGGCACCGGCGGCGGCTACACCGATCCGCGCGGTGTCGAGCCGCTACGCGCACAGATCGCCAGCCGGCTGGCGCGCCTGGGCCTGCTGGTCGCCCCCGACGAGATCATCGTCACCTGCGGCTGCCAGGAAGCCTTGATGATCGCGCTCCGCGCCACCTGTCAAGCAGGCGACACGGTGGTGCTCGAATCGCCGGCCTACTTCAACTTCTTCCAGGCCATCGAGACGCTGGGGCTGCGCGCGCTGGAACTGCCGACGCAGCCGCGGGAAGGCATCAGCCTGACGGCGCTGGCGACCGTGCTCGGCCAGCACCGCGTCGGCGCCTGTCTGCTGAGCACCAACTACAGCAACCCACTCGGCGCCACCATGCCGCTGGCGGCGAAGCGCGAGCTGGTCGACCTGCTGGCCGAGCACGGAGTGCCGCTGATCGAGGACGACATCTACGGCGACCTGGCCCACTCGGGTGACCGGCCGCCGGTGGCCAAGGGCTTCGATGGCGATGGTGGCGTCATCCTCTGCTCGTCGTTCTCGAAGACCATCTCGCCCGGCGTCCGCATCGGCTGGATGGTGCCCGGCCGCTGGCTCGACCGCGCCACGCACCTGAAGGCGGTGTTCTCGACGGCCACCGCCACCTTGCCGCAGTTGGCGGTGGCCGAGTTCCTGGCCACGGCTGGTTACGACCATCACCTGCGCCGCATCGGGCGGGTCTACGCCCGCCTGTGCGCTGAGCTGGCCGAGGCGGTCGGCCGCTGCTTCCCGGTGGGCACGCGCGTGTCGCGGCCCGACGGCGGGTTCGTGCTCTGGTTGCAGTGCCCCGACTATGTCGACGCCCGGGCTCTGCACCAGGCCATGCGCGAGCGCGGCGTGACCATTGCGCCGGGCGTGATGTTCGGCACGCAGGAGCGCTACCGGCACTGCCTGCGCCTGAACGCCGCGTTCTGGTCGGAGCCGGCCGCGCCGGCGGCGGTGGCCGAGATGGGACGACTGGCCGCGCAAATGCAGAGCGGGTAGGCGGTCAGCCAGACAGCAGCACCCCCTCCACCGCCAGCAACTGCGCCTTGCGCGCCACGCCGCCGCCGTAGCCACCCAGGCGGCCGTCGGCGTTGATGACGCGGTGGCACGGAATCACGATCGCCACGCGGTTCTGCCCGTTGGCGTGGCCTACGGCACGGACCGCCTTGGGTTGGCCGATGGCGCGGGCGATGTCGGCGTAGCTGCACGTCTCGCCATAGGGGATGTGCCGCAGCGCCGCCCAGACGCGCTGCTGGAAGTCGGTGCCGGGCGTCTCCAGCGGCACCTCGAACGCGCGGCGCGTGCCGGCGAAGTACTCGGCCAGCTCGGCGCGAAGCTGCGCCAGCACCGCGCCGTCGGCCGGCAGCAACCGCTCGCGCAACGCCGCCGGCAGAGCCGCCAACGGCGAGGTAACTGCGGCCGGGTCGGCGAAGACCAACCGGCAGAGGCCGGCCTCGGTGGCGGCGGCGGCCATGGTGCCGACCGGTGTCTCGAGCCAGGCCAGCAGGTCATTCGGTGCAGGGCGGCGGTTGGTGCTCATAATGCACCAGGATAGTGCCGGCAGCGGTGCCGGCGCAACCGTGGAGGGACCGGTCATGACCAGACGATACCTGCTGCCGCTGTGCGCCCTCGCCACGCTCGCGCTGGTGGCCGTGGCGCAACCGCCGGCCGGCGGGCTGACCTACCCGATTGTCGGCACCGGCCAGACGCGGTGCTATGACAACCACCACCCGATCTCGCCGCCGCAGCCTGGCCAGCCGTTCTATGGCCAGGACGCGCAGCACCCCGGACCGAAGCCGGCCTACCGCGATCTGGGCGACGGCACCATCGCCGACCTGAACACCGGGCTGGTATGGGTCAGAGCGCGGGGCAGCAAGGTCACCTGGGACGACGCCGTGGCGGGCGCCAAGACCTGCCAGGTCGGCGGTCACCGCGACTGGCGACTGCCGACCATCAAGGAGCTGTACTCGCTGATCAACTTCAACGGCGGCTTCCATGGACCGCAGTCTGCCGTGCCCTACCTGGACACGCGCTACTTCGACTTCGTCTACGGCGACACCTCACGCGGCGAGCGCCCCATCGATTGCCAGGACTGGAGCGCCACGGCCTACGGTGCCACCACCATGAACGGCAACCCGACGGTGTTCGGCGTCAACTTCGCCGATGGTCGCATCAAGGGTTACCCGAAGAACGACCCGCGGCGCGGTCCGAACGCGTTCCACCGGCTCTACGCCCGCTATGTGCGCGGCAACCCGGCCTACGGCCGCAACGACTTCCGCGATCAGGGCGACGGGACCATCCATGACCGCGCGACCGGGCTGGTCTGGTCGCAGGCGGACAGCGGGCAGGGCCTGAACTGGCAAGCGGCGCTGGCCTGGGTGCAGGCACGCAACCGCGAGAACCACCTGGGACACCACGACTGGCGCCTGCCCAACGCCAAGGAGTTGCAGAGCATTGTCGACTACCGCCGGTGCCCGGCGGTGACCAACTCGGCCGCCATCGACCCGGTCTTCGCCATCAGCCGGTTGAGCGACGGCGAGTACCCGTTCTTCTGGACCAGCACCAGCCACCTGGAAGGTCCGTCGGACCAGCAAGGGACGGCGGCGGTCTACCTCGCGTTCGGCCGGGCGCTGGGCTGGATGCAGTTCCCGCCGGGCCGCGGCGCCTACCGCCTGCTCGACGTACACGGCGCCGGCGCGCAGCGCAGCGACCCGAAGCAGGGCGACCCGGCCGCGTTCCCGCACGGACGCGGACCGCAAGGCGACGTCATCCGCATCCACAACTACGTGCGTCTGGTGCGCGACGCCGGCGGTTAGCCGATGTCGAAGTAGCGCCGGACCGCCTGGGTCAGGGCGTCGCGCGCCGAGGCCGCCACCGCGATGCCCTGGAGGCCGACGCCAGGGAACGACCACAAGTGCGCCAACTCGAGCTGCGCCGGCTTGGAGCCGCGGATCGGCACGTCTTCGGCCCGGAGCAGCGGCGTCCACCATTTGGGGTTGTGGGCCGCGTCGCCCAGCGGTGCGGCCACCACCGACTGGTCGGCCAGTTCGCCGAGCACCACCCACGGCCGCGTGGCGCCGTCGTAGATGGTGCCGCAAGGCGGGCGCGTGCCCGACGCGAGGAGCGAGCCCGGCCAGACCACCTGCCAGAGGTGCCGCCCGCGTAGCAGGCAGTTGGCCAGCGCCAGGCGGCTGCCGCGGCGAAGGCCGTTCACCGGCTCCAGCATCGCTTCGTCCAACGCCGCCACCCAGCTCACCTGGTAGTCCTCGTCGAACTGCACCACCTGCGTCAACCGGTTGGCGTCGCCGGCGCGTAGCGCGCCTTCATGCACCGCCACGACGAGGTCGTCGTCCTCCCACGGCAGCCAAGCCAGTTTGTCCACCTCGCCCGGACGGAACTCGACCTGCTGGTCAGTCAGGATGGTGGCCAAGGTCAACTCCTGGTCGGTCGCACCGGACGCCATTGCGCCCGCTTGGCGCGCACTCACTCACAGGGCGGCGTCGGCACTGGGCACCACCTTCCGCGGGCGGCCGGGGCGGCCGGGCTGCGTGCGCAGGCCCAGCGCCGCGAACCGGGCCAGGAACGCCGCGTCGCCGCAGGGCAGTCCGGTGGCGGTCCGCTCGCGCAGTTGCGCCAGCTCGGCGTCGCTGGCTTCGGCTTCGAGCCAGGCACGCCAGTTGGTGACCTGGGCGCCCGGACAGACCGGCGACACCAACGGGTCGGCCGTGCCCAAGGCGTGGGCCCGAGCGCTCGACCAGGCGTAGTCGCAGGCGTGGGCGGACAGGCCGGCCCGCACCGGGTTGCGCTCGACGAACCGCACGGCCGTCCGGAGGTAGGCAGCGTCGAGCGGGCACGAGGCGAACCGGCCCTGCCACAGGTGGCCGCTGAAGCCCTGCGCACGGTTGACCGCCTGCGCGTAGCGCGAATGGACCGCGCGTAAGGCCAGACCCAACCCGTCGGCCGTCTGCGGTCGCACCACCAAGTGGACATGGTTCGGCATCAGGCAGTAGGCCAGGACCTCGAGCTGGTGCCGCCCCGCGGCGTCGGACAGATAGACCTGGTAACGGCGGTAGTCGCCGTCGCCGTAGAACAGCGGCTGGCGGTTGTTGCCCCACTGGCTGACGTGGTAGGGCAGCTCGGGCACGATGGCACGGGCAGTGCGTGGCATGGCCCCAGCCTAGCCGGCCGCCGCGGCGACGTCAACATTCGGGCTGCGTCACGGATTGCTGGTGGCGCGGCAGTTGCTGCGCTGCCCACAGCGAAATCAGCACCACGCCGATGCCGATCCAGAACGGGATGCGGTAGTTGTGCAACGTCTTCCACAGCACGCCGCCGGTAACCGGCACCACCACCGCGGCGACGTGATTCCACGTGGTGCCCATCGCCAGACTCGGCGTCAGGTCGCCCGGGCGCACGATGCTGTTCAGGTAGGTGGTGATGCCCAGGCCGAAGCTGAACAGCAGGCTGTCCAGCAGGTACAGACCGTAGAGGATCTCGATGCGTGGGCTGACCGCATAGCCGGTGAACACCAAGACCAGCAGCGTGTAGTAGAGGCTCATCATGCGCCGCTCGCCGTAGCGGTCGATCCAGTGCCCGACCACCGGACTGCAGAGCATGGTCAGTGACGCGTTGATGAAGGCCAGCACCAGCATGGTCTGCACCTTGGCGCCGAACACCATGATCAACACGAACGGCGCGAAGGTGCCGAAGATCTGCCGCCGGCAGCCCTCCAAGAAGGTCAGCAGGTAGTACAGCCGGTACTCGCGCCGGTAGACCAAACGGGCCCGCGCGCCCGAGGTCGAGCCGTGCGGCGACAGGCAGCAGGTCAACAGCGCGGCGGCCATCATCAGGCTGCCGGCCACCACGAACATCGCCGCGTACGGCATGTGGGCCGCGGGCCAGGTGGCCCGGTACCAGCGTGTGAACACGACCGTCAGGGCCAGCGTCACCAGCGTGCCGAACGACCCGATGGCGCTCATGCGGCCCAGGTGCCGGCCGCCCGACTGGCCGTCGGCCAAGGCCATGACGATGGCCGGCGAGACCGCGAACCACAGGTGGCCGCCGATGGACCAGAAGACCGAAATGAGCACCAGCGAGCCGAAGCCCCAGGCATAGCCGGTGACCGCGACGCCGACGGCGCAGCAGGCGATGGCCAGTCCGGACAGGCGCGTCTCGGCCAGCACCACCAGCGAGCCGGCCAAGAACGCGGTCAGCAAGCCGGGCACCTCGCGCGCGGATTCGAGGAGGCCGAGCTGACCCGGACCGACGCCGAGATCCTCGCGGATGAAGTTCTGGAAGATGCCGCTGTAGACCGCGAAGCCACAGGCGAACAGGAAGGTCAGCGCGCTGAAGACACGCCAGTCACGGCGCAGGCCGTGGGGCATGGCGTCGGACACGTCGGCGGTCATGGCGGGAAGCATGGCTCAGGGTAGGCGGGCCGCCCGCGAGAGTCAAGCTGCATCGCGGCCACGCGACCTCACTGGCGGACGCCGCTCAACTCCTTCAGTGCCGTCTCGAGCACGGCTACCGCCTGCGCCTCCTTGGCCGCCGCCGCGCGGATGTGCCCGGCGATGGCGTGCCGCGTGGCCGGCTCCGACAGGCCCTTGATCGCCTGCGGGCCCCAGCCCGGGCCCCACGGCCAGACCTTGGCGCCCAGCGCGGCCACCTCGTCGTACAGCCCGGCGGCCTGGCGCAGGTGCGCGGACACCTCGGGCACTCTATCGGCCATGCCGCGCAGGTAGCCCGCGGCGTTGCGGCGCTCGAACAGCATGACGCACTGGTCGCCATGCACCATCTGCCGCGTACCCATCACCTGGGCGTTGTCCGCCGGGTAGTCGGCGTCGGTCTCCAGGCCCTTGGCCCAGGCCTCGTAGGCCGCCAAACCGCTGACATGCTGCGGCAGGTTCGCATGTTTCGCCGTGCGCGCCAGGTCGCTGATCCAGGCCAACGACGAGGCCAGCATGGCCCGCGGCGGGGCGTCACGCCAGCGCACCTTGTCGCCCACCACGATCAGCCCCAGGGGCTCGCCGCCCTGGGGGCCGAGACCGGCGTCCGGTGCGGTCGTGAAGCGGCTGAACTTGGCGAACCAGTCCGCCTCCTCATACGGGCCGGTCTGCGACGCCTCCTGGAAGTAGCTCCACCCGCGCAGCACCTCGCCGCCCTGGCGGTAGCCCATGACCACGCCGGCCTCGGGCGGGCCGATGATGCCGAAGGCGATCACCGGGCGCCCGCGCGACAGGCTCTCGCGCAGCGCCGCCAGCATCTTCTCCTTCTGGCGCGGCACCGGCCGCAGCTCGTACTTGATGCCTTCGCCCAGGTGCCGGAAGACGTCCGGCGCCAGGTAGCCCAGGTCGACGTTGCCGCCGTCGTCGCGGTGCCACAGCCGCCGAAAGGCAGCGCCCGAAACGCCCATCAGGTAGTCGTAGTCAACCGGGTCGCCGAGGTATTCGAGCACCGCGTGCAGTGAGCCGGGGAACGGGCACAGATGCTTGCCGTAGCCGACCTTGGGCACGCCGTCCAGCATCAGCGCACCGTGGTTGCCCGGCGTGGCCGCCGCCGGCTGCGCGCCGCCCAGCAGCGCCAAGGCCCGTGCCAGGTGGCCGGCCGCCTCGGCGTCGCGCGTGCGCGCCAGCCGGACCAGCGGCGCCAAACGCCCGCGCAGGTCGGGCCGCGCGAACTTGCGCGCGCCGTCATCGCTGGTGATCATGCCGCCGGTGAACTCCCAGATGGCCCAGACCAGGTCGTGCTCATCGTCGAAGCATTGGGCCGCCGCGCGGAGTTCGTCGGCCGCGGCCGGCTCCAGGTCGGCCATACGCCGCAGGTAGTCGGCACCATAGGCGCGCGCTTCGGCCAACGTGCCGCCGGCCCCGTGGTGTACCTCGTGCTGGCGCCGCAGCAAGGGCAGGCTGTCGGCCCGGTAGAGCGCGTCCTTGAGCAGCGTGTCGGCCCACATCGTGAAGGCCGCCTGACCCGTCCAGTACCCACGCACCCGCGGTGTGCGCATGATCTCCAGCGCACGCCGCAGCGACCGGACGTGGATCTCCCGGTCGCTCGGCCGCTGGATCTTCGGGCCGATCAGGACCAGGCCCCGCGTGCCGGCGAACCAGTCCCGCTTGCGGAAGTACGGGTCGGGCACGCCGCCACCGGCCTCCTCGAGTTCCAGCCCCTTGGCGAACTCGCCCTCGCCCTGGAAGAAGCTGCGCCCGACCAGCACCTGCCCGCCCTCGTCGTAGCCGCAGATCAGGCTGCACTCGGGCGGACCCACCACACCCAGCGCCAGCACCGGCACCCCGGCGGTGATGCTGGCCATGATGCGCTCGCGGAAGGTGGCCTCGCTGTAGTCGTAGTCCTGCGGCACACCGAGCGTCTTCGCGAAGTCCTTGCGCAGCAGCACCTCGCAGCCATAGCCGGCCGCGGCCAGCCCGTCGCGGAACGTGGCCAGCGGGTCACCCGGCATGGCCAGCAGCGCCATGGCGTCCCAGTCCCAGTCCTTGGTGTCCCAGCCCAGACGGAACGAGGCGCCACAAGCGCCCTTGATGTAGACGTGCACGACATGCCACGGGTCGCGCGCGTGCTTCGGTGGCAGACCCAGGTTGTCGCCACGATACTCCAGGAACGCGCGCACGCAGGCCGCGAACGGCTCGTCCTCGGGCCCGCGCGCATCGCCGCGGTAGAACCCGATCCACGGCAGGCCGGCCAACACGCAGCGCACCGCTGGATCAGCCTCGGCTGGTCGCTTCATCACCGCCGCACCTCCCTGCGCCGCCGGCGCCACGCCGTCCAGGGCCGCCAGCAGGGCCGCCACCCAGATCAACTGTCGCATGTTGGCCACCACGCTCGGGGACAGCATACCCAACTCCACTCGCCGCGCTGAAGGAACGCCGCACCCGACCGACAACCGACCACCATCCGCCCAGTGCGATAGTACCGCATGAGAAGGTCGGCCACCAGATCGACCAAGGGGTTGCACCCATGTCATCTCGAACTGCCGCCGTCGTCTTCTGCGCGCTGATCCTCGCCGTCGCCGATCCCGCGGTCCAGGCCCAGGACGACACCTACCCGGTGCCCCGGCCGCAGCCCATCAGCGGCCCGCACCTGGTCGGCAGCTACTACTTCCCCGGTCACTTCAACGCGCAGCGCTGGGTGCCGATGGCCGAGTACCACCATCCCTATCCGCTGCTGGGCTACTACCGCGACGGCGAGCCGGAAGTCGCCGACTGGCATATCAAGTGGGCCGTCGAGCACGGCATCGGCTTCTTCGCCTTCGACTGGTACTACGACTACCGGACCGGCCAGGTGCACGAGCACAACAAGGCGCTCGACCAGGGCTTCCTCCGAGCACGGTACCGCGACCTGATGAAGTTCTGCATCTTCTGGTGCAACGAGGAGGCGGGCGCGGTCGACTACACCGAAGACCAAATGCTGCTGCTGGCCCGCACCTTGCGCGACCGCTATCTGCGCCAGCCGAACTACCTCAAGTTCGACGGCCAGGCGGTGCTGATGGTGTCGCAGCCGCAACGGCTGATCCAGCGCTTCGGCGTCGCAGGCTGCGCGGCCATCTGGCAGAAGCTGAGCGCCGCAGCCGGCGTGCCGCTGTTCCCCATTGCCGAGCAGCACACCGACCAGGCCAAACTGAAGGCCGCCGGCTTCGGGGCCTGCGCCGCCTACAACTACGCCGGTGTCAACCTGCCGCCGGGGCAGCGGCAGGCGCCCTACGACACCATGGTCACCGGCTACGAAGACCTTTGGAAGCAAGCCACCACTAACGCCGTGCTGCCCTATCTGGTGCCCGTCTCGCCCGGCTGGGACTCGCGCCCGTGGTACGGCGATCGGGCCATGGTCCGCACCGATCCGCGCCCGGAGAAGTTCCGGCGGATGTGCGAGGCGGCCAAACGGTACGTCAACCCCGCGCTGAACGTGATCATCGCCGAGTGCTGGAACGAGTTCGGCGAGGGCAGCTACATCGAGCCTTGCACCCAGTACGGCTTCGGCTACCTCGACGCCATGCGCGACGCCTTCTGCCCCGGCGCGCCGCACCACCTCGACCTGACACCGCAGGCATTGGGCCGGCCGGTGCCCGTCTACGACGAGATCCCGGTCTTCACGGCGGCCGACGTGGCGGCTCAGGGCGGCAACCTGATCTACAACCCGGGGTTCGAGAAGAACTACGGCTGGGTCTACTTCCGTGAGGGCGACGCCCAGCTCGACGCCACCGTGGCCCACAGCGGGCGGCGCTCGGCGGTCATCCCCGTCGCCGCCGGCGGCCTCAAGTGCTACCCCTGGACCGAGGTCCGCGTGGGCGACCGACTCGAGGTCTGGGCCTGGGTGCGGACCGAGCCCGGTGCCACGGCCGAGGTCAAGTGCGCCCTGTTCAGCGGTACCCGCTGGCTACAGCGTTATGTCGAGGTCGGCACCGCCGGCGGCCCGACCTGGCAGCGGGTCTCCGCGACGATGGTCTGGAAAGATGCTGAGGCGACGCGCCTCGACCTGGAAATCGTGCCCCGCGGCGGCACCGTCTGGGTCGACGACGTCGGCATTCGCAAGCGGGCCCGGTGAGTGGCCACCGAGGGTGTCACCCAGCCCGCTGCGTGAGGGCAGGACGGCCCCGCCACCCGGCGGCACCTGTCGGTAGCAGACGGTCTCGCACCCAGCCGACACCACGCGCGACCCCTCAGAGGGGCCGCCACAACTCCACCGGCCGCTGGCCCTGCGGCGGCACGAACGGCAGCGTCACCGCCGCGCCGAGGCCGGCCGACTGGTAGCCGGCGAACAGCACCTCCTGCACCACGCGCCCGTCCTCGCCGGTGGATTGCGGCGTGTCCTTGCCGCGCACGCAACGGGCGAAGTGGTGCATCTCCTGTGGAAAGCCATAGTTCCACAGTTCTTCGGGCACCGGCCAGCTCCAGCCTTGCGTGCTCGGCGCCTTTTCCACCGCGTAGCCGTAGCCAGACTCGCTGTAGGTCGGCAGCGCGTTGCCCATGTGCAGATCGGCGTAGGTCACCCCGCCCTCGCCGTATACCTCGACCCGGTCTTCCATGCCGCCGCGACGCGCCCAACTGTTCTCCACCAGGCCCTTGGCGCCACCGGCGAAGTCGATGATGCAGACGCTATCGTCTTCGCCGCGGGTCTTGTCGCCGTGCACGTAGGTGCCCATGTGGCAGAGCACCCGCTCAATGGCCGGGCGGCCGAGGAACCACCAGCAGAAGGCGATGCCGTGGCAGCCCATGTCCATGAACACGCCGCCGCCCGACTGCGACACGTCCCAGAACCACGGCGCGTGCGGCCCGAAGTGCTTCTCGCACTGCTTGACCAGATAGACCTTGCCGAAGGCGCCCTCGTCGGCCATCTGCTTGGCCTTGACGTACTTCGGGCAGTAGAACAGCTCCTCGGCGTACATCAGCAGCACGCCCTGGCGACGGCAGACCGCGATCATCTCGTCGGCCTCGTCGAGGGTCATGCACAGCGGCTTCTCGCAGACCACATGCTTGCCGGCGGCGGCCGCGGCGATGGTCATCTCCGCGTGCAGCCGGTTCGGCGCCGCGATGGTGATCATCTCCAGGTCGGGCTCGGCCAGCATCTGCCGGTAGTCGGTGAACCAGCGCGGCAGGCCGTGCCGGCCGGCGAACGCCTCGGCGTGGCCGGGCGTCGGCGAGGCCACCGCCACCACTTCGGCCTCATCGGGCATGAGGCGGAACGGCTCGGCGTGGATGTCGGCCTCGAACTGCGAGCCGATGATGCCGACCTTGACCCGTTGACTGCCTGCCATGCTGCCTGCTCCCGGTCCGGCGACGCCCGGCTATTGGCCGTCGCGGGCCGGCTCCCTGCTTCGCTGGACCGGTGGTCAGGGCTGCGGCCGCGCCACCTCGGGGCGGGTCGCGGTGACGGTCAGGCACAGCACGGTCTGGCGCGTGTCGCCGAGGGCCCTCGGCAGCGCCAGGAGCACCACGCCGCGGTTGGGGACTCGCAAGTAGCCGGTGTACCAGGCCCGGATCTGCTCAGGTGAGCGGCCGGCGGCACCGGTCTGGCCCACCAGGCACTCGCCCGCAGGCACCCGCACGACCACGTCTTCGTCACGTTGGCCGGTGACGCGCGCGACCACCTCGAACCCGACCACCGGCGCCATGCGCTCACCGGCCACGAGCCCGGCGCCGCTCGCCAGCCTCGCCGCGTGTCCGTTGTGGGCGGTCTCCGTGGGCAGTCGCCGCACACAACGCGGGTCCATCTTGAGCAACCGGTCGCGCGCCGCGACCAAGTCGCCCGTCGCTTGGACCAAGCCTTCCGAGCCCACACTGGCCAGTTGCCAGTTCAGCGACAGCGACTCCATCTGCTCGACGGTCAGCGCCACAGCGGCCGCCTCGAACTGGATCCGCGCCGGCGCGAGATCGAGCACCTTGAGCAGATCGCGCAACTCGTTCACGGCGTCGGGCGTGGCCACCACGCTCAACGCATTGCACAGCGGGTGGACCCGCACCTGTCGGACCTCCTGGGGGTACACGAAGTAGCCGACGCTCGACGGTTCCGGGCCAGCAGACCTGAACCTGAACAGCGCCGCAGCGTCGCCGGCTCGCAGCCAACGCAGCGGCAACACCGCCCACACCTCGCCCGGACGCAGTTCCGGTGCGCTCTCGCCTCCAGCCGAGGCAGCGAGCGGACGCACCTCGATCGGCGGGCGCCCGTCGGTCAGCATCGCCACGCGATGCTCGGCGTAGACGCGCCAGGTCAGCCCCTGCTCGGTGGCCAAGGTGCCCAGCCAGCGCAGCGACAACGGCTGACCGGCCGGCAGGTCGACCTTGGCCTGCCGCAGGTGCGGATCCACCAGGATCAGGTAGCCGGTGGACTGCGCCACCTTGGCGGCCACCTCGGCCAGCGGTTCGGCGCCGTGGGCGCCACCCACTGTCAGCGCCAGCCACAACCCACCAAGACACCACGACCACCGCACGCACCGCATACCCAACTCCACTGCCCGCGCGCTCCAGGAGCGCGGCGCGCGAGCCGCTGCCCCGGATGCCTCGGTGAGGCGTCCGTGGCTGGTCCTAGCCCGGATCGCTGTCCTGGTTCTTAACCCCGACGCCGACGTCCCAGTTCTGCCCTTGGAGCCACTTGGCGTGGCCGTCCACAAAGCTGAGCTGGATGCCGCTGTTGTGCCGCTTGCGGGACGAGTAGTTCTCGGTCCACAGGCCGGTGGACACCCACGGGTAGTAGGCTTCGGCCAGCATGAACACCGCCGCCGGCTGCGCGATGGAAGCCAGCGCGGCGTTGTTCAGCGCCACCGAGTTCTGCCCGTAGGTCAGCGGGTAGGTCGGGTACCAGGCCGGCGAACTGCCCCAGCCCGAGCCGCAGATGTTGGTGCCTGGCGCCACCGTGATGTAGGTGGACTCCGACGGGCACCGCAGGATCTGCGTGTTCTTGATGTACGGCGCGATGACGCCGACCCACATGGTGCCGGACTGCCAGCCCAGACAGCGCGAGTCGGCGAACATCTCGTCGTAGTCCTGCACATACTGCAGGTTGGCCAGCGAGATCTGCTTCAGGTTCGACAGGCAGGAGCTCTGGCGGGCCTTCTCGCGGGCCTTGGCAAAGACCGGGAACAGAATCGCCGCCAAGATGGCAATGATGGCGATGACGACCAGCAGCTCAATGAGGGTGAACGCCTTGCGCGAATGGCGCAACATGAGATGACTCCTCGGTGCCCACATGCGGGCACAGCGAGTCTAACCAACCGCGTGTGGCACCGTCAACGCCCCGGGCCGGTCTCGCACCTAGCCGCGCCACCACCGCCGCAGCCGCCGTAGCGCCCACAGCACCGCCATGAGGAGCAGCAGGTAGGGCAGCAGCACGACCAGGTAGATGGCCCAGGTGACCACGGTCTGGCCCAGCGTGATGAACGTGCGGAACGCGCCACGGCAGGCGTTCAGGACACTCCAGCCGGTGCGCGGCACCACCGAGGTCGGTTGCGGCTCGCTCAGTTCCACCTCGATGGTGGACAGGGCCACCTGGCTGTTGAGCAGCCGCAGCTTGCCGGTCACCTGTTCGATCTGCTCGCGGACCCGCGCCAGCTCCTTCTCGACGGTCAGCAGATCGGCCACCTTGCCGGCCCGCTGCAACAGGTCGAGCAGCCGCTCTTCCTCGCGTTGCAGGTTGCGCTGGCGCGCGTCCAGGTCGACCCACTCGTCGGTCACGTCTTTGGCCTGCTGCCGCTGCGACTGCACGCGGCCCAGCGCCGCCACCGCGGCCAGGGCGGACTCGTACTGCTCCACCGGCACCCGCATGGTCACATGCGCTGAACTCGCGCCGCCGTGCTCGCCCTGCGACAGGTTGGAGACATAGCCGCCCATCTGCTGCGCCGTGGTGCGCAGCTTCTCCACCGCTCGCGCCAGGTCCGCCACCTGCACGCTGATGGTGGCCTCGTAGACCAGCTTGCGCGAGAGCTGCGAGGTTTGCGGCAGCGCCTTGACCGACCCACCGGTCGGCGCGCCCGGGGCCGCGCCGCCGACGGCGTCCGATTCGGTCCGCGCCATGGTAGGTGAGGCCGGCGGCGGAGGCACCTGAGCCTGTTCGGCCATCGGGCCGCACCCGGTCAGCCCGACCAGCGAACCCAGTACGACCATGACCAGGCGCCGCATCGCATGTCTCCCGTGCTCATTGTGCGCTGATACGCACCAGCACGCCACTTGCGCGGCCACGGCGCCAGCCCGTGTGCGGCCGCGACGAAACAGGGCGCGGGAGACCCCGCGCCCTGTTCACCAACGTCGCTGTGCGCTCAGCCGCCGTAGGCCGCCACCGCGTCGCGGACCACCTTGACGCAGCGCATGGTGCCCTCTTCCACGTCGGCCACTTCCTCGTATTCGATCACCCAGAAGCCGTCGTAGCCGTCGGCCAGCATGGCGTGGACCACCGGTGCCCACTCGCTGAGGCCGTTCTCCAGGTCGGTGTACTCGAGCTTGCCGTCCACCGACTTGACGTCCTTCCAGTGCGTGTAGCCGATGCGGCCGCGCAGCACGCGGTAAGCCGCCAGCGGGTCTTCCATGCAGTGGGCGAAGTTGCCGCCGTCGAAGTTGGCCTGCACCTGCGGATGGTCCACCAGGTCGAGGATGCGCAGCACCTGCGCTGCCGTCGCCGTCGGCCCACCGTGGTTCTCCAGCGCCACCAGCACGTCGGTGCCCTCGGCGTGGCGACCGCACTCGCGCAAGGCCGCCGCGCACTGCTCGTACTTGCGCGCGCCCAGCGAGGCGAAGCCGTCCCAGCCGGCGAACACGCGCACCACCGGCACGCCGCCGGCCTGCGCGGCGTCGATGGTCCGCTTGATCATGTCGACGCCGGCCTGCCGCGCCGCGGCGTCATCCACCGTGAAGTTGTTGCTGGCGCACCAGCCGCAGACCTGCACGCCGGCCGCCTCGGCCGCCGCCTTCATCCGGGCCAGCTCGGCCGGACCCGGCACCTCGGGCAAATGGTCGATCTTGTCGCTGCCGGTGCAGTTGATCTCGACGTAGCCCAGACCCAGCCGCTTGGCCGCGTCGCACATCTGCTCCAGCGAGTATTCGCGGTAGCCCCAGGCACCCAGGGCCAGCTTCACATCCGCCATATCACTCTCCTCTTCTGTCCGGCTCACAGGCTCTCGAGCCCCAACGCCCGCGGCGTCAGCGCCACGAACGCCTCGGCGTACTGCGTGCCGCTCTCCAAGCCGCGCGCCCGCATCACGGCCGTGCAGGTCGAGGTCCACCATTGCCGCGGTCCGTCAGGGAAATCGGTCAGGCCGTTGAGGCTGGCCATCTTGATGTCGTAGGCCGAGTTCGGCACCGCGAAGTAGACGTTCGGCTGGAAGTCCTTGGTGCAGGACGGCACTTCGCCCTGGTAGACGGCGCAGCGGTGCTCGGAGACCAGGATGCCGGCCACGGCGGCGCGGTTGAACGCGGCATGGTCGGCCAGCACATCGACACCCCAAACGGTGAAGATGCGGTCGGGCTGGTAGCCCTTGACCAACTCGGTGATGCGGTCACGCAGTTCGGCCTCACGGGCGTGGGCTTCGTTCCAAGCCAGGTCCCAGACCTCGAAGTCGGTCACGCCGAGCGCCGCCATGCTGGGCGCCATCGACGGCTCATGGAAGTTGGAGGTGGAGACGCACTTCACGTCATGCCCGGCGGCCAGCGCCTGCGCCAGCACGCCACCGCACACCTGCTGATTGTCGTCCACGTGGGGGAACAGCCCCAGGATCTTCATCGCACTACCTCTTTGCTTGGTTCGTCACCGCGCCGGCTCAGCCGCGCAGTGTGGTCAGGATCTGCTCAATGTACTCGCGCGACCGCACCAGGCACGCCGCCGGGTCGCCCACCGTCGACCCCTCGAAGATGATCGGGCCGGCGAAGCCGGACGCCACGATCGGCCGCAGGTAGGCCGCGAAGTCGACCTGCCCGTCGCCCGGGTACGGCCGCTCGGGCTCCGCCGGCGGCGCCTGGTAGTCGGACACGTGGACATGCGCGCAGACGTCGAGCGCCGCTGCGGTATCGCCCTCGATGTCTTCGCCGTTGGCCGCCATGTGGTAGCTGTCCACCATCATCTTCACGGCCGGATGGCCGAACTCGCGCACGAACGCGGCGGCCGACTGCACCGTGTCCAGCACCGGCCGGAAGCGGCGCACAATGGCTTCGAGGATGATCGTCACGCCCCGCTCGCCGGCGTAGTCGGCCAACTCGGTCAACGTGTCGCAGAAGATCGCGCGGACCTGGTCCGGTGTGGCGGCGGCGTCCTTCGGCAGGTGGTCCACACAGATGTACCGGCCGCAGCCCGACTGGGCCGCCAGGTCGAGGTACTGTTTGTGCACCGCGAGCTGGGCCCGGCGCAGGGCCGCGTCGGGGCTGACGCCGTCACCCAGCCAGACGCCGGTGACACAACTGATGGCGATGTCATGCCGCCGGCAGCACTCGAAGTAGGCCTCCGGATCCGGACTGATGCTCGGACCCATGGCCTCGACCGCGTTGTAGCCGAGGTCGGCCAGCCAGGCCAGCTTGTCGGCCACGGTGGCGCCGGCCAGCACAAAGTCGAACAACCCGAAGCGGTTGGTGCTCACGATCACTCCTCACTACCGGATGGCTAATGCGGCGCACCGGCCGGCCCTCCTCCCACAGCAGGAAAGTCACCGCGGCGACCGAACCACCGGGCGTGACACCCCGAGGCAAGGATCTGGTCGCCGGCGCCGTGCTCGCCGGTCTGGCACTGTTGGTGGCCTGGCCGGTGCTGCTCGGCCAGACGCTCTACTACGGCGACATCACGCTCCAGTTCGTGCCCTGGCGCGCGTTCGCGCGTGAGCAGTTGCAGCACGGCGTGCTCCCGTTCTGGCTGCCCAGCGTCTACTGCGGCACACCGTTCGTGGCCAACGACCAGAGCGCCGTGTTCTACCCGTTCCACTGGCTCGTACTGCCGCTCGACGCGGCTCACCAGATCGCCGTCGGCTATGCGCTGCACCTGTTCGGCGCGGCGGCCGGCGTGGCCCTGGCGGCCCGCTCACTCGGGCGCACGCGGTCCGCGGCCGTACTGGCCGGCCTGGCCTACGGCCTGGGCGGCTTCGTGGTGTCCAAGCAGCAGTTCCCCTCGCTGGCCGACACCATCGCCTGGTTCGGCTGGCTGCTCTGGGTGGCCCAGCGCTGCCGCGACGGCCGTACCAGCGGTCCGGCTGCCATCGCCGCGGTGGCCGTGGTCAGCGGCTGGCAATGGCTGGCGGGCCATGCCCAGATGGCCGCGCTGCAACTGGCCCTGATCACCGCCTGGCTGGTCTGCCGGCGCTGGTCGCCGGCGACGCGCGCCGAGGTGGGCCGGTGGCTCGTCGGCGTGGCGCTCGGCACCGGCCTGGCGTTGGTGCAACTGCTGCCCACGTTCGAGTTGTTGCGCTGGTCGCCGCGGGCCGACTTCGGGTTCGCCGAGGCGGCGCGGTTCAACCTGCCGCCGTGGCAGGCCGCGATGTTCTGGTTGCCACGCCTGTTCGGCACACCGCACGGCGCCGTGCCCTACCTCGGCGACGGACCGCACTGGGAGATGACCGGCTACGTCGGTGTGCTGACCCTCGCCCTGGCCGCCGCCGCCTGGCGCCGCGAGCGGTTCTGGGCCGCCGTCGCCGTCGTGGGCCTGGCTTTGGCCATGGGCCGCTGGCTGCCGCTCTACGGCGGTCTGTTCAAAGTGGTGCCCCTGCTCCGGCTCGGTCGTGACCCGGCCCGCTTCCTCATCTACACCTCGCTCGCGCTGAGCCTCATGGCCGCTCGTGGCCTGGACGAACAGGCCGACCCGCGACGATGGTGCCGCGCCTTCACGGTGGCGCTGGCCGGCGCGCTGGTCTGGCTGCTGCTGGCCGATCCGGTGCGGCCGGTCACCTGGCTGCTGTCCTGGTCGCCCACCAAGCAGCCCTCGAACCTGCCGGCCCTGGCGGCGGCCTGGCGTGAAGACGCCGTGATCGGGTGTCTGCTGGCCCTGCTGCCACTCGGCCTGGCGTTGCGCCTGCAGCGCGGTGGCTGGCCGCGAGTGGCGTTCGTGGCCATCATCGCGGCCGACCTGGTGGGGCAGGCGGTAGGTCTCAACCCCACCGCGCCGGCCCGCTTGTACGCCGCCGACGCGCGCCCAGCGGCGGTGCCCGCCGACGCGCTGATCTGGGTGCCGCTCAAATCGTTCGAGAAGCTGCCGCAAGGCTGCTTCAACAACGCCCACTACACGCCACCGGGCTGCGCCGCCGAGAGTCGGCAGTGGCTGGTGCCGAACACCAACGTCGGCTGGGGCGTGGCGCAACTGGCGGGATATGACCCGCTCCGCGCGGCCGCCGTGGTCCGCTGGCTCCAGGCCGTCGAGACCTGGCCGGAGGCGTTGCGCGAGGAGCGCCTGGCCGCGCTGGGCGTGGCCGGCGAACTGCGCGACGGCCGTTGGCGGCCCTATGCCGGCGTGGCCGGTCGCGCCCGGTCGGCCGGCGCCAGCCTGACCGCCTGGCAGCCCACCTGCAACCGGTGGCTGATCGAGGCCCCCGGCGGCCAACCAGTCGAGTTGACGCTGTCGGCCCTGCCCGGCTGGCAGACCCTGGGCGGGACACCGCTGCCAACCGCTCTGCCGGTCGTCCGTCGCTGGCAGACTCATCCGGCCGGCGGTTCGCTCCGCCTGTGGTATGCCCCACTCAGCCTGCGCCTGGGCCTGTTCGGATCGCTGTGGGCCGTGGCCGCGCTGGCGGCCATTGTCACAACTTGTTCAACTCGGGTTCGGCTTCGCATCTCAAATGGGCCGCGCGGTGTGGTATAGACCCGCGGCACCGGATGGAGACCTTCCTCCAGGCAGGCGGTCTCAACCAGGCGCAAAGCGACAGGCCCCGAGTCCGGCGGTGGCCGGCAAGTTTGAATCCAAAACAGAAAGGAGGTGAGAAAGGCACATGATGACGCGACTGTTCGTGGAAGAAGAGGGTCAGACCCTGATTGAGTACGGTCTGTTGACGGCCCTCATTGCGGTCGTCGCCATCGCGATTCTGACGGTTCTGGGCCGCAAGACCCGTGACGTGTATTCGACCGTTCAGGATTCGATGGTCACGCGGGCTGGCTAGTACTGGCCCACCGACCACTTGGGCCGACCGCCTCTCTCGGTTCGTAGGCGGTCGGCCTTCATTTTCCGACCCGAGGTTTGACGCGATGTGGCAGCGACTGTGTCATGACGAGAGCGGCCAGACGTTGGTGGAGTACGGCCTTCTCGCGGCCCTGATCGCGATTGTCGCCATAGCCATCTTGACGGTGCTGGGACGTAAGGCGCGTGACACCTTCACCACGGTTAACGACCATATGGTGACATCATCGATTTGACCACCAGCCAGACGCGACGCAACTGACTCGACCGACCGCCTGCGGGGCCTGCCAGCAGGCGGTCGGCCTGTTTGGGCGGTGGCGGCGACTCTCCTCGGCGGGCGCGTCGTTCATGCTACACTCGCCGCGGAGGCTGGTGCCATGCAACCTCGCGAGCGGGTCCAGGCGGCGCTGTCGTTTGACGCGCCCGATGTGGTGCCGTTGCGCATCTACCCGGCGCCCGGCGGCCTGTTCGAGCACGGCGAGCGCCTGCGCGAGCTGACCATCGCCTGTGGCCACGACTTCGGCGACCTCAGCGGCTTGGCGCTGCCCGAGCCGCCGGCGCCTGAGGATTACGACTCCGACGGGCGCTACCACGCCTTCCGCACCGACGACTGGGGCACTCGCTGGGAGTACCGCATCTTCGGTATCTGGGGGCATCCGGTCGTCTGGCCACTCGATGACTGGTCGGCGCTCGACACCTGGCGACCGCCCGCGCCGCCGCGACCGGTCGGTCCCGGCTTCGAGGCCGCGCGCGACCGCACCCAGCAGGCCGCCGCGACCTGGTTCACGCTGGGCGGCAGCGGCAGCATTCTGGAGAAGCTCAGCTCGCTGCGACGGTTCGAAAACGTGCTGATGGAGATCGCGCTCGATACGCCCGAGATCAACCAGGCCGCCGACTTGCTCGTCGAGTACAACGCCGCGTTGGTCGAGTATGCGCTGGCGCTGGGCGTCGACGGCGTCGCCTTCGGCGACGACTTCGGCACCCAGGAGGCGCTGCTCTGCTCACCGGATGCGTGGCGCCGTTTCTTCCGCCCGCGTTACGCGGCGCTGTTCGAGCCGATCCGCCGCGCCGGCAAGCGCATTCTGTTCCATTCGTGCGGCCAGATCTCCGAGTTGCTGGAGGACCTGGCCGACCTGGGCGTCGATGCCATCTGGCCGCAACTGCCCGCCTACGACTCGGCCCGTCTGGCACGCATCTGCCACGACCTGCACCTGGCCGTCGAGCTGCACCCGGACCGGGGCGAGCTGATGCAGCACGGCACACCCGCGCAGGTGCGCGACTACGTGCTGCGCCTCGTCGACACCTTCGGCACCGCCGACGGCGGCTCGTGGCTGTACCTGGAAGTCGATCCGGGCTTCCCGTGGGCCAATGTCGAGGCCCTGTTCAACGTGGCCAGGGAGCTGCGGCGGTAGGGATCAGTCGGGCAGCTCGGCGCGCAAGGCTGACAGGTCACCAGCCGGCCAGGCGGTGACCTGCTCGTGCAGCGGGAAGCGGTGCTGTCCCGGGTGGACCACCCAGATGTGTTCCACCGCCAGATCGGCCAGCGCCACGTGCAACGACCGGGTCATCTGGGGCCGGTCACTCAGCTTGACCTCGACCCCGTACTGGCGGCCACGCCAGGGGAACACCAAGTCGATCTCGGCCCCGGCGTGCGTCGCCCAGAAGTACGCCTCGCCCGGCCGCAAGACGTCGAGCACCTGCTCGATGCAGAAGGCTTCCCAGGACGCACCGGCGGCCGGATGCGAGAGCAGGGCCGCGTAGTCGGGCAACCCGAGCAGCGCGTGCAGCAGGCCGCTATCACGCACGTAGACCTTGGGCGCTCGCACTTGCCGCTTCGCCAGATTGGCGTGCCACGGCGGCAGTTGCCGCACGAGGAAGGCGCCCGTCAGCAAATCGAGCCAGCGTCGGACGGTCTTGTCGGCGGCACTCAGTGACCGGCCCAGCTCGGTGGCTCGCCACAACTGACCGTGCCAGTGGGCCAGCATCGTCCAGAAGCGGCGCAACGCCACGGGCGGCACGGACCAGCCCAGTTGCAGCACGTCTCGCTCCAGGAACGTCTGCACAAACGCGTGGCGCCAGACCAGGCTGTTCTGGGCCGAGGTGGCGAGCAGCGACCGCGGAAAGCCGCCACGCACCCACAGGTCGGTCAGTTCGGCCGCACCCACCTCGCGCAGGCTGAGCCCGCCGAGTTCGACGAACTCGATCCGCCCGGCCAATGACTCCGACACACCGCGCACGACGGTCGGTGAGGCGCTGCCCAGCAGCAGGAACCGCGCCGGGCAGTCGGGGCGATCGGCCAGTACCCGCAACAGGCCAAACAGGTCGGGCCGCACCTGTACATCGTCCAGCACCACCAGGCCGCGCAGCGAACCAAGGTAGAGCTGCGGATTGGCCAGCCGCGCCAGGTCATCTGGCGCCTCGAGGTCGAGCCAGGTGGCCGAGAGGGACTCTGTCAGGCAGCGTGCCAGTGTGGTCTTGCCGCACTGGCGCGGGCCGATCAGCGCCGCCACCGGTGCCCGCACCAAGGCACTCCGCAGCGCCTCCAGCGCTCCTGGTCGGTCGATCATGCCGTGCACTATACCTTGAAATCTCGGAATTCAATATCGAGATTTCAAGGCAAACCGCCCTGCGTGGCGCCACCAGCCCGGACTCAGCCGAGGCGCGGGCAGCGCTCGCGCAACCGCTCATACACCGGCTTGGCCTGCTCCAGGGGCAGTGGGTTCAGGCTGAACAGGTAGCGCGTGTCCGGCCGTGCCCCCGCCAGGTAGTCGGCCACCTCGGCCTCGCCCAGCCAAGCCTGCATCAGCACCGTCTGACCGCTGAAAGCGGCAATGGCCGGGCCGGCGCCGGGCTCCTGATAGACGCGGTTGAGGCCGCGCAGGTTGGGCAGCGCGGCGAAGTTGCCGTACTGGTGGTCGGCCGTGGCGCAGCAGTGCATGAACAGGCCGCCGAACCGTTCGCTCAACCGGACCAGCGGCGGCCGGCAGAACGCGTCGAACATCGCGCACGACAGCGCGCCGGCCTCGTCCTCGGACAGCCAGCAGCCCAGCGACGGCGGCGCCCAGGCGATCGGGCAGTGCGACAGGTTGGCCGCCGGATAGCGGCGGCAGAACTCGTCCAGGAACGCGGTCAGCAGCGCCTCGCACTTGGCCACCAAGGCGTGGACCGCCTCGGGCGCGGTGACGAGCGACAGGAAGAAGTCCTGCTTGTGCCAGATCAGCGCGGCGATGTCGAAGGGGCTCTGGATGTCCGGCACGCCGATCGGTGCCTCGGGGCCCAGCTCACGGAGCACCAGGTCGCCCAGTTCGAAGACGCGGCGCAGGCTCGGCGCGTCGAGCGTCGGCACCGTGAGGCGGTCGGCTGCCTGCGCGGTGGCGACCAACGGCTGGGCGAACGCGTGCGACCCGGTGTCGAACACCGCCACCGGACAACCGAACGCCGCGGCGAAGACCTGCGTGCCCGTGCCCAGCCGCGCGGTCGGCACATTGTCGTCGTCGAGCGCGTCGAGATAGCGACACTGCGCCGCATACTGCCGCACTTGGCCAGGCAGCCAGCACTCGACCGGCTCGCTGTGGATGGTGAAGTCGCCCGGACCCAGCGCGGCGGCCTGCGGATCGGGCTCGGCCGGCGGCGGCAGGATCAGCCCGTGACCGCGAAACGGGCCGGCGAACAGGTCGGTCAGGAAAGCCTGGTTGCGCGCCATGCGTGTCGACATAGGACCCCCGTCACCGGTCCACCAAGCGCAGTTGATCGCCCGGCACCACGCCGGCGGCGGCGATGGCGCCCACGGGCAACTCAATCGCTGACCGCGCGCCGCGGGCGGCGTCGAGCCGCCAGGGCTTCAGCGCCGAGGTCACCTTGAGCACACGGCGGTCACCGTCCAGCCAAATGACGTCGATGGCGAAGAAGACCCAGAACATGTGGATCGAGGCGGTGGGCGACAACCACAGGCCATCGAAACCGGTGAAGCCGCGGCGGAACATCAGGCCGCGGAACCGCCACCAGAAGCTGGTGGCGGCGATGGCCTGGGTGGCCACAACCGTGCCGCGCGTGACGTCCTCAATCCGCACGGCAGCGCCTACTTCCCCTTCTTTCCGCCCAGGCCCGGCATGTCGGATTCCTGGAGGGTCTTGATGGCGCGCAGGGCCGCCGGGCCCATCAAGACGATGAACAACGTCGGGAAGATGAAGAGCACCAGCGGGATCATCATCTTCGTCGGTGCCTTCTGGGCCTGCTCGCGGGCCCGCCGGGCGCGCTCTTCACGCAGTCGCAGCGACTGCGCCCGCAACACGTTGCCCAGGTTGACCCCGAGCTCCTTGGCCTGAATCAGCGCCGTCACCAGGCTCTGCACGTCTTCCACGCCGGTCCGCTCGGCCATGTCTTTCATGGCGTCGTTCCACGGCCGGCCCATGCGGATTTCGTTGTTGGTGCGCAACAACTCCTCGCCCATGGCGCCCGGGTAGCGCTGGCCCACCCGGTCCATGGCAGCGTCGAAGCCGAGACCGGCCTCGACCGCAATCGTGATCAGGTCGAGCACGTCCGGCAGCGTCCGCTGCACCATCTTCTTGCGCTTGTTGACCATCTGGCGCAGGATGAACGGCAGTGCCACATAGCCCATCAGCGCCCCGGCCAGCGCCGCGATGCCGACCATCCAGATGGGGATCGCGTCTTTGAGGAAGGCCGTCGACCGCAGGGCCAGGGTCAGCAGCACGGCGATCAGCGCGAAGCCGGCCACCATCAACATGCGGATGCCGGCCAACTGCCGCACGGTCATGCCGCCGGGATACCCCGCCCGCGACAGCAGCGCGGCGAAGTCGTTCTGCTCCTTCTTGGTGATCATCCGCCCGCCACGGTTGACCAGCGGGTTGACCACCCGGTTGAAGAAGCTGTCCTGCAGCTCGTCGTCGCGCGCGCGGTACGCCACCGGCCCGCTGGTGGCCCGTTCGTACCGGTCTTCCAGACGCCGCAACGGGCTGGATCGTCTAGACATGGCGCGCTCCTAGATCTCGATGTTGACGATACGGTTGATGATGAAGAACCCGGTGAGCTGGCTGAAGATGCCGTAGGCGACCATTTTCGGCCCGTACGGGTACTGCTTGCCGTCCAGCAGCGGCGCGGTGTAGCGCTCACCGCTCTGCGGGTCCGAACCCACCCAGTTGAGCAGGAGGATCATGAACATCGGCAGCGCGGCCAGGCCCAGGCCGGTGACGCGGCCCTGCGTGGTCAGGATGCGGATCTCACCGCGGATGCGCACGCGCTCGCGGATGGTCTCCGAAATGGACCGCAGGATCTCGGACAGGGCGCCACCCACCTCCATCGAGATCTGGATGGCCGTGACGGCCAAGGTGAAGTCGGGGTTGCGGACCCGCTCGGACATGTGCCCCAGGGCCTCGGCAATGGGCACGCCAAGCTGCACTTCCTGGCTCATCTTGGCGAACTCGTCGGCCATCGGCGGCTGGCCCTCGCGGGCCACCATTTCCATGGCCTGCTGGAAGCCGTAGCCGGCGGCGGTGGCGTTCGACATCAGCAGCAGCGTGTCGGCCAACTGGGTCTCGAACTTGGCGGCCCAGCGCTTCGCCGTCAGCTTGACGTAGAACACCGGGACGTAGCCGGCGATGCCGGCCAGCATCAGGCCGGACATGACGCGCTGCATCAGAATGCCGACCACGAAGAAGGCGACCAGGGCCGCCAGCACGGCGACGTAGAGCACCTCGGACGCCCGCCAGTTGGAGCCGACGCGGTTGAGGTCGGCGCTGAGGTTGTTCAGGAACTCGACGCGGCCTTTGGCGATGAACTTGCTCAGCGTCGGCAGCAGGTCGGCGCCGTGCTCACGCTTGCGGCCCTTCTTCGATTGCTGCTGCTGCTCCTGTTCGTGCCGCTCCAGGATCCGTTCCAGCGGCGACAGGTTCTCTTCGCGGTCGACGTAGTTCTGCAGGCGCGACAGCGTGCCGCGGTTGACCGGTTGCGCGAATGAGGAGCGGATGGTCCACAGCAGCAGCAGGCCGCACACCGCGGCGCCACCCAGCATCATCCGGTTCGGCCCGCCAGCCTGGAGCAACACCAGCACCAGCGGAGACGCCAGCAGTACGCCCATCAGCTCCTCCGTAGACCCCGGTTCAACTGCGGGCTCTGAACATATCCATCGGCAGCCGGATGCCCCGCTCCACGATGCGGTCGTAGCACCGCGGGCGGATACCCGTCGGCTTCAGCTTGCCGATGATCTTGCCTTCGTCGGTGACGCCTTCGTGGTCGAAGGTGAACAGGTCCTGCAAGGTGATGATGTCACCCTCCATGCCGACCACTTCGGTGATGTACTCGATCTTGCGGCTGCCGTCCTTGAGACGCGCCTGCTGGACGATCAGGTCGACCGCGCTGGCCACCTGCTCGCGAATGGCGCGCAGCGGCAGCTCCATACCCGCCATGAGCACCAGGGTCTCGAGACGGCCGAGGCACTCGCGCGGGTTGTTGGCGTGCAGCGTGGTCAGCGAGCCGTCGTGACCGGTGTTCATCGCCTGGAGCATGTCCAGCGCTTCGCCACCGCGGCACTCACCGACCACGATCCGGTCCGGGCGCATACGCAAGGTGTTCTTCACCAGTTCGCGGATGGTCACCTGGCCCTTGCCCTCGACGTTGGCCGGGCGCGTCTCCAGCGTCACCACGTGCTGCTGGCGCAACTGGAGTTCGGCCGCGTCCTCAACGGTGATGATGCGCTCATCGTTCGGGATGAACCCCGACATGATGTTCAGCAGCGTCGTCTTACCGGAACCGGTACCACCCGAGACCACGCAGTTCAGGCGCGCCTTGACGCAGGCATCGAGGAACTGCGCGGCTTCGGCGGTGAGCGTGCCGAAGTTGATCAGGTCGTTGATGGTGAACGGGTCGGCACTGAACTTACGGATGGTCAGGCACGGGCCCTTGAGCGCCAGCGGCGGGATGATGGCGTTGACGCGCGAGCCGGCCGCCGGGCCGTCCTTCAAGCGGGCGTCCACCATCGGGCTGGCCTCGTCGATGCGGCGGCCCAAGGGCGCGACGATCTTCTCGATGGTCTGCAGCACGTGCTGGTCGTCGCGGAACTTGACCTCGGTCAGCACCAGCTTGCCGCTGCGCTCGACGAAGACCATGTTGGACGCATTGACCATGACTTCCGAGATGGTCGGATCGGCCAGGAGTGGCTCGAGCGGGCCGAGGCCCTTCATCTCGTTGAGCACTTCCTGGATGACCTGCGTCCGCTCCGAGCGCGAGACGACCACGCCGTACTCGCCGACCAGGGCGTCGACCTGGTTCTCGATCTGCGTGCGCAGCCGGTCGAGGTCGCCGCTGGTCGCCAGATCGGTGTCGATCTCGCGGATGACCCGCTCCTGGATCTGCAGCTTGAGCCGCACGAACGGGTCTTCGCGCTCCATCTCCCGTACGCGCGCCTGCTCGGCCTCCACCAGGAACGGGTTCTTCAGGCCCTTGTGGATGGTGATCTGCGGGCCCTTGCGGGCCAGCGGCGGCACCACGATGCGCACTCGGCCTTCGGCGCCGAGCTTACGATCGAGCATCGGCGTGCTCTCGTCGACCTTGGCATTGAGCTGTGCCGCGATGCGCCGGCCGAGCTCCATGATGTGGTCGTCGTTGCGGAAGCGCACATCCACCTTGTCGAGGCGGTTGAGACGCTCGACATACACATCGTCGACCGCATTGACCACGATGCGCGACACCGTGGGGTCGTCGAGGAAGCCGTCGATCGGCCCGTAGCCCAGCAACTCGGCGATGAAGTCGCCGACCAACCGCTGCTTGACGGCACGGTCCAGCGCCTGGCCGCCCTGCCCCAGCTTGCGCGTGAGCAGTTCCTCAATCTGTAGCTTCAGGCGGTCCTCGTCCTTGTTGGAGACCGCGCGGTCCTCAACGCCATCGATGATGTCGTCGAACACCTGGTGCTTCAGCCGGTAGTAGGCATCCTCTTCGGTCTCGCTCAGCTCCTCGGTGGCGATCGCCTGCGTCGCCTCGCGCGCCGTCTCCGATCCGTCGGACTCCTGCGCGGTACCGATGCGGTTCAGTCTGTCCAGCAGAGACGACATCCTCTTCCTCCGCGGGGAGTCGTCAGGCCCGGGCGACTCCACGTTCTCTGGCAACCATTATAGCCAAACGCGCGCGGGCACGTCGAGGCGGCGCGCCACGGCGCCGCCCGGTGCCCGACGTCGGGTCCCTCGCCGGTCAGCCGCGCAGCCAGCCCAGCAGACCGCCGCCGCCGCCACCGCCATGCTGCGTCGCCATCTCGGGCGACTCCTCGAGGAACTCTTCCTCGCGGCCCATGAGTTGGTACGCGATCCGGCGAATGCTCTGCGCGATCTGCGTCTTCGGCTGACTGAGCACAAACGGCTCGCCTTCGTTCACGCTGGTCACCGCCACCCGGCCGTCCGACGGGATGAAGGCGCTGATGTCGTACTCCAGCGTCTGCTCCACATCCTCCGGGCTGATGCCGACGTCCGAGTTCGAGCGGTTCAGCACCAGCCGCACCTTCTCCGGGCCGTAACGCAGCTTCTGCATCATGGCCAGCGCGGTCTTGGTGTTGTGCAGCGCCAGCAGATCGAGCGCCGTCAGCAGGATGATCTGGTCGCTGTGGTCGAGTGCCGTCAGAGTGGTGTCCTGCAGGAACGACGGGGTGTCGATGACGACGTACGTGTAGCGCTCGCGCAACACCTGCAGGACCTTCTCGACCACGAAGACCGTGATCGTGTCGGCATACTCCGGTCGCGCCGGCGCCGCCAGCACCCGCAGGCCGCTGGCATCGTGCGTCGTCAGGAAGCTCTCCATCAGGTCGGCGTCGAGCTGGTTCATCCGCTGGATGACCGCCGCGATGGTGCGCTCCGGCGTGATGTTGAGCATCAGGTCGATGTCGCCGAACTGCAGGTTCAGGTCGACCAGCACCGCCGGCCGGCCCGACTCCCGCGCCAGCACCACCGCCAGGTTGGCCGCCAACATGCTCTTGCCCACGCCGCCCTGCGGGCTGTAGACCGAGACCACCTTGGCCGCGACATGACCCGAGGCCGATTCGACGGCGGCCAGTTGCTGCTTGCGCAGGTCCACCTTGTTGGCCACCGCCTGGACACTATCGATCACCGCCTGCGTGTTGAACGGCTTCGGCAGGAAGTCATCCGCACCGACCTGCATGGCCGCCCGCACGTCGTCGACCGTCGGTGCCTGCCCGGTCATGATGATCCCGACCCCGCGGTGCTGGGCCCGGACCTTCTCGGCCAGATCGAGGGCGTTGGCGCCGCTCAGGTCGCGATCGAGCAGGACCACATCGACGTTCAGCGGCCCGATCAACTGCACCAGCTCGGACCCCTCGTCGACGTCGTCGACCACTTCGAACTTCGGTTGGAACTCCAGCGCCTCACTCAGGATGCGCCGCGAGTCCTCGTGCGAATCGGCGATCAGTATCCGGGCCACGGGTCGCTCCTACCACTTGATGCGCGGGGTCATGACCACCACGACCGTCGTCTGCTCTTTGCGGTTCTCGGTGTTCCGGAACAGCTCACCGATGACCGGTATGTCCGAGATGAACGGCAGCCGGCTGACGTTCTTGCGCTCGGTCTCCGTGGTCAAGCCACCGATGGCCAGCGTCTCGCCGTCATCCACCGTCACCACCGTGATGGCCTTGCGCGTCGTCAAGGCCGGGATGGTCGAGTTGCCGATGACGACCGACAGACCGTAGTCGACCGCCGAGACTTCGGTCTCGATCGTCATCTCGATGGCGTTGGTCGTCGGCGCCCAGGCGATGCGCGGCGTCACCAGCAGCCGGATGCCCACCGGCCGGAACTCGACCGACACGCCAGTCGTGCCGCCCGTGCCCGTGGTCGTGCTGGGCAGCGGGATCTCGGTGACGATCTCGACGGTGCCTTGCTGGCTTTCGTTGCTGGTGATGTTCGGCTGCGAGAGCACCCGCGCCCGGTTGTTGGTCACCAGCGCCCGCACACTCGCCGCCAAGGCGTCGAGGCGGTTGATGCGCCCGTTGGCCGTGCGCTCGCCATAGACGGTCAACTGCCCGTTGGAGCTGACCACCGAGGTGCCCGAGGTGGTGCTGCCCGTGCCGCCGCTGGTGCCTGTGCCGCCGGTGGGCGTGCCGTAGCTGAAGCCGATCTGCCGCAGGTCGGAGGCCGTCATTTCGACGATCTGCGCCTCGGTAACGACGCGGGCCATCTTGACCTGCAGGCCCTTGTCGCGCAGCTCATACTCGTTGTTGTACTGCTCGACGACTTCCTGCACCGCCTGGACGATGTCGGCCTGCTCCTCCTCGTTGCGGCAACTGCCGCGCAGCACCACGCGCTTCTTCGGCGTCTCGAAGACCTCGACCACCACGCGCTCATGGGGCACGCCGCTGGCTTCCAGCGCCTCGGCCACCGCCTGCGCAATCGGCTTGCGTTCGGCCGCGGCCACCGGCTTGCCGCCACCGGCCGCGCCGCCCGGCGCCGGGCCGCCGGCCCCACCGCCGACCAGCTCGTCGGGCGGGGGTGGCAGCGGCGTCACGATGTTGTTGGTGATCTGCGCGGCACTGCCCAGCTCGAACTGGACGATCTGTTCGGCCTTCAGTCGGTCGGCCGGGACCGGCGCTTCACCGCTCAGCAGCACGCGGAGCGTCTCGCCGTCCGGCTCGGTCCGCAGCCGCACCCGGATGGAGGCGTTCGGCAGCTCGGCGGCCAGCAGCTTCTCGATCCGGTTCGCCTGCGCTTCCAGCACCTCCGGCCGCTGCGAGGCCAGACTGCGCACTTCGATGAAGTTGCTGATCCGCGAGGTGGTCGGGAACAGCGCGGTGATGGCCTGCTCGGCGCGGAGCCGGTGCGCCTGCGTCGGCACGGTGCCGGTCAGGATGACGCTCGGCGCGGTGGCGTCGTGGCGGGTCACCACCTGCACGCCCTGGACGCCGACCAGCGCCAGCACGCGGTCGATCTCCGCGGCCGACGGCGTGTTGCCCGGCGCGCCGGCCTTCTCGGGCGGGCCGACCACGCGCACCTTGACCATCGCGCTCTCGCGCTGGCCGAGATAGGCATCGGCGCCGATGTACCACAGCATCAGCGTGGTCTCACCCGGGGCCTTGGCGATGATCACCACCTCGCGCGGCGGCATCATGACCACGTCGGCCACGGCGCTCTCGGCGATCAGGGCCCGCTTCAGCTCGGTCGGCACGGTCACCAGGCGCGCCTCGCCCACCGACATGTCGAGGGCACCGGCCTGCTTGATGTCGTCGAGCTTGACGCCCAGCGACGGCAGGTTGGCCAACGGCGGGTTGGTCCGCGAGCCGCTCGGCAGCGCCGGCGGCGGCACGGCGCCGGTCTCGGGCGCCGACCGCGGCGCCACCGCCGGGCCGAGCGCGGGTGCCGGACCGATGGTCAGCTTGTTCTGCACCTTGGCGATCCGCGCGCCGGCCAGGGCCGTGGCCCGTTCGGCGGCGGCCCCGCTGCTCACCGTGCCGCTCAGCGTCGCGGTGTCACCGTCGACGGTCACCTCGATCGCCAGGTCGCGGGTCAGTGCATCGGCCGCCAGCGCCGCCTTGATGGTCCGCTCGCGTTGCCGGTCGACTTCGCCGGACGCGACCACGGTCACCAGGTACGGGTGCGTCTTGCCGTCGCGGTCCCAGACCACGACCTTGGTCTGACCGAGGGCCTTGCCGCGCACCCGGACGCCGTCCGGCAGCACTTCGAAGTCGGCCTTGTCGGCGTCGATGACCACGGATTTCTGGAAGCCCGGCGCGGGAATCATCGCCGTGCCTCCGACCTGGACCACGATCTCCGGACTCGGCGTCTGAGCCACACCGGGCATCGCCGCCACGGCCAGGATGGCCGCCGCGAGCCAGACTCGGGTTAGTTTCATGATACCTCGCCTTCCGCGCGCTCGACGCCTCCGGGCGCCCTCGGCCCGCTCGGGTGGCCGGTCATCCAGCGCTGCCCGCGTATGGTTGGACATCAGTAGCTGACGACAGTCTTTTCTTTTCCGCGGTAGACTTCCACCGACCGGGCCAGCGGTGTCTGCTGCCCCGGCTTGGCGCCCTTCTGAGCCTGCGCCTGAGCCTTCAGCCGGCGGTTCTCGTCCTGCAGCGCCTTGACCTGCGAGTTCGGCGTCACCGACGCCGGCGGCACTGCCGGGGGCGGCCCGCTGGGCGTGGTGCTCGGGGCCGAGACCGGCGCGCTGCGAGTGCCGTAGCGCCGCACGTTGCGCAGCTCGGCTTGCAGCTCAGCCATCTTGACCTGCCGCTCCAGTTGCTCCACCTGCTTGTCGGCCAGGCGCTGCCGCTCCTGGTCCAGCGTCTGGCGGCGCTGCACGTACTTCTCGGGGTTGCGCTGGTCGAGCGGCACCACATCGTCGAGGGTCAGCACGTGGCCGGCCAGCCCCGGCTTGAGCGGCGGGCCGGTCGGGCTCGCCAGGCCGGGCTGGCCACCGATGGCCGGCACCGCCGGCGCACCGGTGTCGAACAGCACCTGCTGCGCGTCCTCTTCGCGGTGCAGCGCGACCACCAGCTCCGAGGTCTTGCGCCAGAGCGCGATCACCTGGGCCTGGGCGGCGCTCACCTCGACCGTCACGCTCGGGTTCTTGATCTCCGGCTCGAGCCGCTTGCGCAGGTCGGCGATGGGATCGTCGTAGCTGGCCTTGAGCACCTCGGCCGACGGCGGCGGCGTGTCCTTCATCTTGGCCGCCTTCTGCTCTTCCAGTTCCTTGATCTTCTTCTCGATGTCGGCCTTGCGCTTGGCCTCTTTCTCCTTCGAGATGACCGTGTCCACCGCCAGCACGCGCACGTTGTTGGAGACTTTCACGCTGACGGTCTCGCCGCCGTGCTGGTCGCCGCTGATGCCGAAGACATCGACGCGGTCGTCGGGGCTGAGGAACTTCAGGTCATAGAGGCTGGGCTGAGTCGGCGCCGGGATGGTCACGGCCACCATGCCCGGCTCGATCTTCTGCGACATCTGCTGCGGCGCGACCTCCAGGTTGGCCGGCGTGAACGCTTCACCCGCGCCAATCGGCAGCGTCGCCGTGCCGCCGACGATCAGATTCGCGTCGGCAATGGCGTCCTTGGGGAAGCGCGCGAAGTCGTCGTCGGTGACCATTTTGGTCTCGACGTCTTCCATGCCGATCTTGCGGCCGCGCGGCACCGCCACCTTGGCGATGGTCACGGCCTTGGTCGGCATGGCCTTCTTGGCTTCCTCTTTCGGCGCCTTGCCGCCCACACCGGCGCCTTGGCACCCTCTGAGGCCCATGATCAGGAAGGCCACCAGGGCAATCCCCAGCAGTGGGATCATCAGTCGTCGAACGTTCATCCTCGGCCTCGGTCTTTCATGCCCACAAAGGGAATACGGACCCGGTGGTCCACACGAACGTCACGGTCGTGAACACGCCCAGCGCCAGACCCAGCGCATAGGGCACTTGGCCCTGACTCTTGGCTTCGAAGTCCATTGCCCGCCAGGCCAGCAGCGAGTTCCGGAAGTAGTACCCGATGTTCTCGAAGGCCGCGTGCACTTCCTGACGCCGCCGCAACACCACCAGGCACACCAAGCCGTGAACCAACGAACCGTACAGGAAGGCGAACAGCGCCACCATGGGACCACCCAGGGCGCCCACGCCTGCCAGGTATTTGACATCGCCCGCCTTGACGAGGTTTAGGGCAAATGGTACGAAAAGTATCCCGAACCCGACAGCGGCGCCGTAGACGCCCACCGTCCAGCGCCCCGCACCAATCTGGTAGGCCGCCGGCAAGGCATTGGCCGCGACGCCGAAGAGGATCATCGGGAAGGTGACCACATTCGGAATCCGGCGGCTCCGCAGGTCAGTGATGGTCACAATGACACCACTGACCAGCAGTAGTCCACCCAGCCACGGCGTTAGGGCTATCGACGCCACGCTCGCTTCCCCAGTCCTTTTTGGCCGGCGGATCGAGTATAGTCAACCCGATTTCCGCTCGTCAACGCGCTTAGACACCGCTGCGGCGTGGTTCGGTTCAGCCATTTTCAGCCGCGCCGCCCGCACCGTCCGGTTCAGCGCTGGTAGGCCACCACGGTGTCGATCGGCACCGTCGCCGCCCACACCGCCGACGGCTCGGTCCACCGCGCCGACTCGTTGCCCGCGGCGGACCAGGCTCGCAGACCCAGGCGAACTTGCCACCGTCCCATCAGGCTCCGCGCCGGCAAGGCCAGCGGATAGCTCTCGACCACGACCCGCCCGGCGGCCGGCGTATAGCCTCCGACCGTCGGTCCGAACGGCAAGCGACTCACCACCCACCGACAAATGCCGCCCGACGACTCATTGACCACCCGCGGACCGGCGGCGCGCCGACCTGCCATCTGCGCCACCTGGTCCTCGCTGAACAGCGCCACCAGCACTTCGGCCGCCGCCGGTGCCGCCGTGCGCGGCACCCACCCGACGGTGACTCGGCCAAGAGTCCAGGGCTTCAGGGCCACCCGCGGCCCCGCGGCGCGCGGCTGCGGGTCCGGCAGACTCACCGGACCCTCGGCCGCCCCGCGGACCAGGCCCCAGGACGGCAGGTCAGGCAGGCCCGCGGGCAGTTCCAGCAGTTCCTCGCCCAGATTGGCCGGTGGCTCCTCGCCGGCCGGCAGCACCCGCACGGTCGTCGGCTGCGCCACCCACGGCCGCCCAGCCAGCAGACCGGCGTCGAAAAACGTCAGATCGACCGGCCGCAGCGCGCACTCGCGGGCCAACAGCACCTCGGCCGCGCGCCGCCGCCGCTCCGGTTCCAGGCTGCCCAACGCATGAACCGTGAGGTCACGCCGGCGCCCTTCGACCACCTGCATATACCACAAGGCGAACGACAAGTCGTCGCTCAGCGACAGAACCGCCGCGTGCGGGCGCGCTTCGTCGAGTACGGCCTGGGCGTGGCGACGAGCCCGGTCGTTGCCGGCCAGGCTGCTGCGGTCGAACGCCGACCGGGCCGCGGCCGAACCGTCGGGCGGCGCCGGCAGCAGCGGCAAGAGCAGCAGCACCACGGTGCCGAGCAGCACCCGCCCCAGGTCGTCGCCGCCGGTGCCTGGCCCAGCCAGCCGCCGCTGCGCCTCAGCCGCGCCCAGGGCCACCAGCACAGCCACCGCCAGGTAGGCCGGCAGCACGTAGTCGGAGCGGTCGCCGACTCGGTAGGCGGCTCCGAACAGCAAGGGCAGCAGCAGGCCGCCGCCCAGCACGGCCGCCAACGGCCGCGCCCGCCGGCCCGCCACCAGCAACCCCCACCCGGCCAGCAGGCCCGCGTAGCGCCAGTCGTAGGCCAGGAACCACAGGTGGTTGGCCAGGTAACGGGCCATCTCGCCGGGGGTGGTGTGCCCGAGGTTGCCGGCATACTCGCGGCCGGTCATGTGCCGCCAGACCCCGGCCAGGCTGTCGAGGTGCGCCCAGTTCAGCGGCGGATGCAGGCCGGCCCGGAGCGGCAGGTAAGCGTAGAGCAGCAACACCGGCAGCGCCCAGGCCGCAATGCGGCCCAGCAGCCCGGCGACCCGCGCCGGCGACCAGCGCCGCTCGGCGGCCACCAGGGCCACCAGCGCCACGGTGCCGGGCACCCACAGCACGGTGGTCACGTGGTTGGTGAAGCCCAGCCCGTAGCACAGGCCCAACAGGTTCAGCCAGCGCAGGTCGCCGTCGGCCAGCCAGCGCACCTGGCACCACAAGCCCAGGCTCAGCAGCAACAGGTGCAGGGCGTGGACATCGGTCTCCAGCGCGTGCGCCCAGAACGAGCCGGCGCAGAGCAGCGCCAGCCCGGCCGCCAGCGCCGCGCCGCGCTGCTGCGTCAGGCGGCCGCCCAGGTCGACGATCACGGCGACGGTCAGCGCGCCGCACAGCACCGACAGCAGCGTCACCCGCCAGGCGATGGTGCCGACGGGAACCAGCACGCAGCCGAGCTTGGCCAACATCAGGTACAGCGGATAGCCTGTCGGATGACTGACGCCGAGCACCGCCGCCGCCGCCGACAGCTCGCCGCTGTCGTTGCCGAACATCACCGCCGGCGGCATCGTGGCCACCAGACACACCAACGCCAGCAGCCCCACCGCCGCCGCCAGTGCGCCCACCGGTCGTCGCTCGTCGCTCACCGCCATCGAACACCGTCCCGCACTCGCCTCGTACCAGACCACACCGATGCCGGCCCCGACCTCGGGCTCGCCCGGAGCAGGCGCGTCGCGCCGCGACTCTGGGCCAGCGGGAAGCTGGTCAAGGACCAGTGTGGTGCGGTACCAGTGTAGCGCCGACTGCCTCGGTAGACACGCCTGCCCGGTGTGAATTCGGCATGAACACTCGCCGGCGCGACCTGGCGCACCCCGGGTGTGCTTCCGGTAGTTGGGCGCTGCTGGGTGTACCGCCGCGGCCCGCGACACCCCCGCCGCGGCGCACAGTCGCCGATCAGCGCCGACGACGAGCGGGCGTAGTTTGGCCGCCCTGGCGCCCTCATCGACTGGCGCCGCCTGGAGCCGCATCCGGCTGGTGCCCGCGGGCTAGGAGGGACTCGGGCGGGAGGTGGTGAGCGGCGAACCGCGCGGCTTTCTCGCGTGGAAGCACATCCGACGTGGCTGGCCCGACGCGGCCGCACCCCGGGCCCCTTGACATGCCTACCGTCCAGACGGTACGGTCACTGTCGAGACGTCGTCGCCCGGATCGCGCCCGGAGCGGCGACCCGTCACGTTACCCAACAGGTGCCCCATGCGCATCCTGCGTCGTTCGTTCCGCTTCATGCTGCCCTACTGGTGGCTACACCTGGTCGCGCTGCTCTTCGCGCTGCTGGGCGCGGTGCTCAACCTGGCCATGCCGTGGTTGAGCAAGTACCTGATTGACGACGTCTTCGTGCGCCACAGCTACGCCTCGCTGCGGTTCGTCACGCTGGCCTGGCTGGTCGCCATGGTGGCCCAGGCCCTGGTCAACATGGTCCGGCGGAACGCGTTCACCTGGCTGGGCGAGCGCACGCTCGCCGACATCCGCGACCGCCTCATGCAGCAGCTCCACCGGCTGCCGCTGGCTCATCTGAACGAGCAGCAGAGCGGACGCACCTTGTCCATCTTCACCAACGACGTCGGCGCCATGCAGGCGCTCTACACCTCCACGCTGGTCGACCTGGTCACCAACCTGATGCAGGTGGCCGTCGTGGAGGTGGTCATGTTCCGGCTACAGCCTCGCCTGGCGCTGCTCGCCCTGCCGGTCATGCCCATCTTCGGGTTGACCATCTGGGCCTTCAGCAGCCGGCTGCGGCGAGCCGGCGAGGCCATCCAGGAGAAGGCGGCCGACGTCTCGGGCCAAGTCCAGGAAGCCATCGCCGGCGCGCGCGAGGTGAAGTCGTTCACGCAGGAGGAGCGCCGCGAGCGGCAGTTCGCCGTCCTCTTCCGCGAAGTGCTGCGGCTGCGCATGAAGCAGTCGTGGCTGGGGTCCGAATCCGATGCGCTAGTCGGCATGGCCGCCTGGGGCGGTATGTTGTGGGTGATCTGGCGCGGCGGCCTGATGGTGCTCCAGGGCGACCTGAGTGCCGGCACGCTCATCGCCTTCATCAGCTACCTCGGCATCCTCTTCGGGCCAACGGCGTTCTTCGTCAACCTCAACATCAGTCTGCAAGGAGCGCTGGCGGGCGCCCAGCGGGTGATCGACTTCCTCGACCTGGCCCCGGCCGTGGCCGACGCGCCCGAGGCCGTGGCGCTGCCCCCGGGCGAGGGCGTGGTCTGCTTCGACCGCGTCGGCTTCAGCTACGACGGCCAGACGCCCGTGCTGCACGACATCAACCTGACCGGGCGGCCCGGCGAGGTGGTGGCCCTGGTGGGTCCCAGCGGCGCCGGCAAGAGCACTTTGGCCCACCTCATCGCACGGTACCACGACGTCACCGCCGGCGCGGTCAGCGTGGACGGGCACGATGTCCGCGCGGTCACCCAGTCGTCCTTGCGGAGCCGGATCGGTACCGTCTTCCAGGACTCGTTCCTGTTCGGCGGCAGCATCGCCGACAACATCCGCTTCGGCCGCCCGGCAGCCACGCTCGCCGAGGTGACGGCGGCGGCCCGCGCCGCCAACGCCCACGAGTTCATCGCGGCCCTGCCCGACGGCTACGACACCGAGGTCGGCGAACGCGGCGTCAAGCTCTCGGGTGGCCAGCGCCAACGGGTCGCCATCGCCCGCGCCATCCTGCGTGACCCGCGCATCCTGATCCTCGATGAGGCCACCTCGGCCCTGGACACCGAGTCCGAGGCCGCCATCCAGGAGGCGCTGCGGCACCTCGAGGCCGGCCGGACGACCTTCGTCATCGCCCACCGCCTGTCGACCATTCAGAGCGCGACCCGCATCGTGGTCCTCGAGCAGGGCCGGATCGTCGAAGCCGGCAGCCACACCGAGCTGTTGGCCCGCGACGGCGCCTACCGGCGCCTGTGCGAGGCGCAGACGCTCTCGAACGGCGCCGCGGCGGCGCCCGTGAACGACCGCACCACCGCTTGACACCTATACCGTCCAGACGGTATAGTAACCGTCCAGACGGTATAGCGAATCGAGCGCCGCGCGCAATCAGCGGCGCCCAGAAGGTCCGAGAGCATGCATACCCTAGCCCGCATTTGCGTCCAGCGGCCGGTGTTTGCCACCGTGCTTTCGCTGACCTTGCTGGTCGTCGGCCTGGCCGGCTATCTCAAGCTGGGCGTCGACCGCTGGCCGAACGTCGACATCCCGGTGGTGGTGGTCTCGACCGCCTATCCGGGCGCCTCGCCGAAAGAGATCGAGACCGCGGTGACCGACCGCATCGAGCGCCAGGTCAACACCATCGGCGGCATCGACAAGTTGCTCTCCAACTCGGTGGACGGCCTGTCGCTGGTGACCATCGAGTTCGACCTGAACAAGAACATCGATGTCGCCGCCGAGGAAGTGCGCAGCAAGGTCGCACTGGCCAAGGCCGACCTGCCGCCGGACTGCAAAGAGCCGGTGGTGATGAAGTTCGACGTCAGCTCGATGCCGGTCATCATGTACGCCATTGCTTCGCCGTGGGCGCTCCGCGACACCTACGAGTACGTGGACAAGAAGATGCGGCGGCAGATCGAGTCCATCTCGGGCGTCGGGCAGGTGAACATCATCGGCGGGCGCCAGCGGCAAGTCAACATCGTGCTCGACCCGTACGCGCTGCGCAGCTACGGGGTGACGGCCAAGGACGTCTCCGACACGCTGGGCAAGCAGAACGTGCAGATCCCTGGTGGCCTGATCGAGCAAGGCCAGACGCAGTTGACGCTACGCACGCAGGGCCGCCTGCAGCGGGTCAAGCAGTTCGAGCAGATCGCCGTCAAGTCCGGCGGCCTGCGCCCGGTGCTGCTCCGTGACGTCGCCCGCGTCGAGGACAGCGAGTCGCGCGCCACCTCGGTGGCTTCGCTCAACGGGCGCGAGGCGGTGGTCATCGAGGTCGTCAAGCAGTCGGGCACCAATGCCGTGACCGTCATCGACCAGGTCAAGAAGCGCATGGTCGAAGTCCAGAAGACACTGCCGGCCGCCCTGAAGGTGACCCCCGTCTCCGATCAGTCGGTCTACATCCGCGCCTCGCTGGGCGCGGTGCAGGAGCACCTCCTGCTGGGCTCGGTGCTGGCGGCGGTGGTGGTGTTCCTGTTCCTGGGCAACTTCCGCTCGACCATCATCTCGGCGCTGGCGATTCCGTTGTCGCTGGTCGCCACCTATGCCTGCATGAACCTGATGGGCTTCACGCAGAACATGATCACGCTGCTGGCGCTGACGCTGTCGGTGGGCATCGTCATCGACGACGCCATCGTGGTGCTGGAGAACATCTACCGCGTGTTGGAGGAGCAGCACCTGACACCGGTCGAGGCGGCCATTCGCGCCACGCGCGAAATCGGCCTGGCGGTGCTGGCCATCACCCTCTCGCTGGTGGCGGTGTTCCTGCCGGTCGCCTTCATGGGCGGCGTCGTCGGCCGCTTCCTCAACTCGTTCGGCATCACCATGGCGGCGGCCATTGCGGTGTCGATGTTCGTGTCGTTCAGCCTCACACCGATGCTCTGCTCGCGCTGGCTGAAGGCGACGCCGACCGGTGATGCCGGCCACCATGAAGCGGCCACACGCAGCGGCTGGTACGGCGTCGTTGACCACGGCTACACCGTGCTGCTGCAGTGGGCCATGCGCCACCGGCCGACCGTCTGGTTGCTGTGCGGGGCGCTGATCGTCTCGTCGCTGCCGCTGTTGCAGGTGGCTGGCAAGAACTTCATTCCCGACGACGATGAGTCGCAGTTCGGCATCCAGGTGCGCATGCCCGAAGGCGTCAGCCTCGAGGGTTGTCGCGCGCTGCTCGAGCGGATCGCCGCCGACGCGGGCCAACTGCCCGAGGTGGCCATGGTGCTCGTCCGCGTCGGCTCGGACCAACAACAGACCAGCAACCTCGGCACCGTCTTCGTGAAGATGAAGGAGATCGAGGAGCGGGCGGATCGCAAGGTCACCCAGCAGACCAACATGGCGCGGGCCCGCCGCGAGATCCTGCCCCGCTATACCGGGCACGGGCGCCGGCTGAGCGTCCGCAAGCAGGATGCCTTCGGCGGCGGCCAGGCCGAGATCCAGATTGCGGTCTCCGGGCCCGATCTGGCCAAGCTGAGCGAGTTCTCGGCCGCAGCGCTGGAGCGCTGCCAGGCCATACCCGGCGTGGCCGACGCCGAGAGCAGCCTGATCGGCGGCAAACCGGAGCTGCAGGCCACGGTGGACCGTGTCCGCGCCGCCGACCTCGGCGTCGAAGTGCAGGATGTGGCCCAGGCCCTGCGCCTGGCCGTCAGCGGTGATGACAAGCTGTCCGACTACGAGGAGAACGGCGAGCAGTACGAGGTCCACATGCGCCTGAGCAGCACCTACCGCCGCGACGAGGGCGGCCTGCGGCTGCTCGACGTGCCGTCGTCGGTCTCCGCGACGAAGGCCGTCCAGCTCGAACAGGTGGTGCGCTTCGAGCGTCAGCTCGGCCTCGCCTCGGTCGACCGCTACGGTCGCCAACGCCAGTTCACGCTGGGGGTCAACCTGGCCACCGGCGCCGACCAGGGCTCGGTGACCGCCGCCATCGACCAGATGCTGCTCGACCTCAACATGGGGCCCGGCTATCACACCAACTACTTGGGTGGGTCCAGCGAGTTCGCCAAGACCTTCACCAACTTCGGCATCGCCTTCGTGCTGTCCGGCATCTTCATGTTCCTGGTCATCGCCGCCCAGTTCGAATCGTTCAAGCAGGCCCTGGTCGTGCTGCTGTGCCTGCCGCTGACCGTGCCGTTCGCGCTGCTGTCCATCATCCTGGTGCGCGACAGCCTCAACATCATGTCGCTGCTGGGCATGTTGGTGCTGCTGGGCGTGGTCAAGAAGAACTCCATTCTGCAAGTCGACCGGGCCAACCAACTGCGACAGGATGGCCAATCGCTCCAGGACGCCGCCGTGCAGGCGGCTCGCGACCGGTTGCGGCCGATTCTGATGACCACCATCGCCTTCGTCGCCGGCATGTTGCCGTTGGTCCTGTCGAACGGCACCGGGGCGGCGACCAACCGCAGCACGGGCAGCGTCATCGTCGGCGGCCAGGTGTTCTCGCTGCTCCTGACGCTGGTCGCCACCCCGGTCTTCTACGTGTCCGCCGAATCGCTCCACGACAGTTGGCCGGCCCGCGTGGCGCGCGCGGCCTGGGACCGTCTGAGCGCCTGGCTGCCGTCGCGCCCGCGGGGGGTTGGTTGACAGCCGTGACGTGCTAGGCAAGAGTGAGAACTATGAGGACTTCCACCACAAGGGCGGACCTGCTCCAGGCCGCGGAGCGGATTGTCGAGACCGAGGGCTCCAAGAAGCTGACCCTCGACGCTGTGGCTCGGGCCGCCGGGCTGAGCAAAGGCGGCGTGCTGTACCACTTCCCCACCAAGGCCGCGCTGGTCGAGGCCATGGTGCGGTACCACCTGGACCAGATGGACGAGGCCATGGAGCAGTTCATCGCCGAGGAGCCGCCCGGACCAGGCCGCGTGGTGCGCGCCTGGTTCCACATGCACATGCAGCCGTGCCCGGTCGAGGCGGGCGTCCACCTCGACATGTGGAGCTATATCTCGAAGGAGCCCACGCTGCTCCACCTGATCGGCGAACACCGCGCCCGGTGGCTGGCCCGTATCGAGCAGGATGGCATCGATCCGCCGCTGGCCACGTTGCTGGCCTTCGCCGCCGAAGGCGTCTGGTGTGCCGAGACCTTCGGGCCAGGGCCACCCACCGAGGAGGTCAAGGCCAGCGTCCTGGCCATCGTCCGGCGCCTGACCAACGTCGGCGCCGCGACCTGATCGGCCGGCCCGCGAGGCAGCCTGCCACGCGCAGGCCCGGCAGGTTCTGGCCCGCCGCTGACCAATCGCCGGGCGAGGAGTCCTGTGCCATGGTGTCCGACCCGGCCGTCTCTCGCGCCACCCGTCGCCGGCGTGCCCGGCGCCTGCTGGGCGGCGCGCTGGTGGCGTCGCTGGTCTTCGCCGCCTGCGCCGCGCCGGCGCAGCCGAGCGGCAACCCCTACGCGAAGTGGTCACGCGGACCGCGGAAGGACGCCGGCTACTTCCCCATCGCGGTGTGGCTGCAACGACCGCAGAACGCCAAGCGCTACCAGGCGCTGGGCGTCAACCTCTATGTCGGCCTGTGGCAAGGCCCGACCGCTGCGCAGCTCCGCGAGCTGAAGCAGGCCGGCCTGCCGGTGGTCTGCGAGCAGAACCAGGTCGGCCTGTCCGACCCGAACAACGACATCATCGTCGGCTGGATGCACGGCGACGAACCGGATAACGCGCAGTCTCTCGGCCGGGGCAAGGGCTACGGCCCGCCGATCCCGGCGGCGCAGATCGTCGCCGACTACCAGCGGATCGCCGCCGCCGATCCCACGCGGCCGGTGTTTCTAGACCTCGGTCAGGGCGTGGCCTGGGATGGCTGGATCGGCCGCGGCGTGCGCACCAACCACCCCGAAGACTATCCGGGCTACGTTGCCGGCTGCGACATCGCCTCGTTCGACATCTACCCGGTCACCCACCACCGCGCCGAGGTGGCCGGTAAGCTGGAGTACGTGCCGCATGGCGTCCGCCGGCTACGCCAGTGGGGCCAGGATCAGCGACTGGTCTGGAACGCGATCGAGTGCACGCACATCGACAATGCCCGCCTGAAGCCGACACCGGCGCAGGTCCGTAGCGAGGTCTGGATGTCGTTGATCGCCGGGTCGCAGGGCATCATCTACTTCTGCCACCAGTTCGCGCCGCGCTTCATCGAGGCCGGTCTGCTGGCCGACGCGGAGATGTGTACCGCCATCCAGCAGCTCAACGCCCAAATCCGCGAGCTGGCGCCGGTGCTGAACAGCCCGAGCCTGCCCGACGCCGTGTCGGTCAGCTCGTCGGACCCGACGGTACCGGTCAAGGTCCTGGCCAAGCGCGACGCGCAGGCCGGCTACGTCTTCGCCGCCGCGGAGCGGAACGCGCGGACGACGGCGACGTTCACCTGTCGCCAGCCCGGCGCCACCCGCGCGGTGGTCCTCGGTGAGGACCGCAGCGTGCCCCTCAAGGACGGGGCCTTCAGCGACGAGTTCGGGCCCTACGGCGTCCATCTCTACCGCCTGGAGTAGCGCGCGCCGACCGGTTCGGGCATACTAGCGCGCAGGATCGGCGTTCCGCGTCGCAGAGGTGAGGGACGGCAACCAGACCGGCCGTCGTGGCGGGCACGGCGGCCGGCACAGACTCCCCGGCTGGCGGACCTCGGCTGGGCGGTGGAGGTAGGACCATGTCTCCGCTCAAGCGGGTCGTGTGGGTCGTCCTGCTGGGAGTGGTGGCCGGACTCGCGCCGCTTGGTGCGCAAGGCGAGCGCGTCACTCGGCAACAGCTCTGGGAGCGCAGCCGCGCTTGGTGCCAGCAGACGTACGCCGGAGCCGACTACGTCTTCGCCCCGGCGACGCCGGACACCCAGGTGGACGTCGACTGCTACACCACCAACTTCGCCGCGCTCCGCAAGCGACTGGGCACTGACGAGCGCAAATGGCCGCCAGGCGCCTTTGTCAGCGCCAAGGTGGTGGTGCTGATCGAGGCCGGCGACGCCGACTTCCGCGCCCGTCGCGCCCGGGCCGCCGCCGACGCGCAGGTCCTGATCAACGACAAGCTGGCCCTCGTCGAGGTCCAGACGGGTGGCGGTGGCCTGGGCGTCGAGCGCCTGGCGACCAAGGTCGTCTGGCGGTCGGACGGCTGGCTGGCGCACTTCACGCTGGCACACAACCTGGTCGACACCGGCACGAACCGCGGCCAGGTGACCGCGGAGGCCATGGCGCTGGCCTGTCGGCTCGACGTGGCGCTCTTCGGTGGCCAGCCGCCGCTGCCGGTCGTCTTTCTGCCCGGCATCGGCGGCACCCGCCTCTATCAGGGCACCATCGCCGCGGACTTCGAGCTGTGGCCGGTCGCGGCGGTCGGCGACCGCCTGCGCCTGGGCCTCCTCGATGACGGCCGAACGGCGGCGCCCGGCGCCAATGTGGTGGTCGGCCCACCCATCGACAGCGCCTTCGGCACCGCGGTCTACGGCCCGTTCTACGCCGCCATGGCCGCCGCCAAGTACCGCGAGGACGACCGGCTGTTCTCGTTCGCCTACGACTTCCGCCTCGACGTGGACTCCGCGGCCGCGCACATCGACCGCCTGGAGCGGCGCATCGACGCCGTGCTGGCCAAGACCGGCCGCCAGCAGGTGGTGCTGATCGCCCACAGCATGGGCGGCCTCGTGGCCCGGGCCTATCTGCACGCCAAAGGCGGGCGCAAGGTCGCCAAGCTGATCACCATGGGTACGCCGCACCTCGGGGCGCCGAAAGCGTGGTATGCCCTGCTGCGCGGCTACAACTTCGGCAACCGCTCGGCCAACCCGATGCTGATGAAGGAGCTGGGCCGCAACTGGCCCGGGGCGCACAACCTGCTGCCGGGGCAACCGTTCGTGCGGGCGGTCGACTCCGCCGACCGGCCGTGGAGCCTGAGCGACACCTACCTGGCGCGATTCCACAGTGTCACGCGCCAGCTCGACTGGGACTTCTGGAAGGTTGCCTTCAAGAAGGAGACCTACGCGGTCAGCCGGGACTGGCCGTGGCAGCTCAACCCGGCCTTGGTCGCGCGCGCGACGGCCACGCGGGCGGCGCTGGGCACCACCGCGCCGCACGGCGTGCCCACCTACACCATCGTCGGTTGCAGCCGCATGACGCTGGACGGCTACCAGGCCCAGGTGGTGCCCGCGGGCGACCTCAAGGGCCCACTGCAGCCGCACCTCCTGGACGCTGCCGGCCAGGGCTTCTGGATGGTGCCGGTGGCGGGCAACGGTGACGGGACCGTGCCCATCTGGAGCGCCGCCTGCCTGACCGGCGATCGCCGCTTCTACGTGCCCGATCAGGACCAGGATCCGGCTGAGCACTTCCTGCTGCCCAGCAGCCGGCGCGTGCAGACCATCGTGAAGGGCGTGCTCAACGGCTACATCAACAAGCCGGCCGACGTGCCCGACTACAACGCCGCCGAGCCGCCCGAGTGGGCGCCGGTCAACGAAGAAGAGTGGCGACTCGAGTTCCTGCTGGCCTGTCCGGCGCACTTGCGTGTGCGCGACGCGCAAGGCCGCCAACTCGGCTTCACCGCCGACGGCGAGGTCCTGGAGCAACTGCCCAACGGCCTGTGCAGCGCCGACGCCGACCGTGAGACCATCGTCCTACGGCGCGTCACCGGCCCGCTGGTGGTCCAGGTCACCGGCACCGACAACGGCGAGTTCACCCTCTACGCCCGGGTGCGCGGCGGCGGGCAGGACCGACTGCTGACCTGGCCGCACGTGCGCAGTGCCGCCGGAGTCACCGCCGAACTGCGGCTGCCCTCACCACCCGAACTGCTCCGCGCACCGCCGGCCATCGCGGCGCCCGGCGGGACCGTGGCGCCGACCCTCGGCGCCGGCAGCGCGTACCCGCCCGCCGGCTCCTGGGTGCTCGCCGGCCGGCCCTCACCGCAGCCCGTCGGACCGTCGGTCACCGAGGCCGCGCCGCCGCCATTGCCGGTGGTCACACCGCCCGTGACGCCGACGGACCCACCGGCGGCACCGGCGGTCACCGCCAACGCAGTCACCATCGCGCGAACGCTGGCCTACCACCAGCTCACCGCGGTGACCGAGTCCGATGAGATCGGGGTGGCCAACGGCCAGGAGCCCCGCCTGTGCGCCCAGGGCTCTCGCGCTGCCTTGGCCATGGAGCCGGCGCGCGGCGACACCAAGCGGCGGTGGCGGATCGCGGTGATCGACTTCGACGGCCGCGGACTCAGGACCATCGACACCTCGCCGCGCGAGCCCCTGGTCGACATCAGCGCGGACGGCGGCACGGTGGTCTCGGCCGGCGGCGACGAGCTGCGTCTGGCCTCGGTCGGTGGCAGCGCGCGCCTGCTGCTCCGCGCCACCAATCTGGGCGACCTGCGCGTGACCGCCGACGGCCGCCGCGTCTTCTTCTGCCTGGTCCATGATTCGCTCGTGGGCGGCACCGCACCAAGGCTGGAGCGTGGCGTCTGGTCCATCGGCAGCGACGGGCGCGATCTGCGACAGGTGGTCGGCGCGACCGCCGTGGCGAAGCTGCTCGGCCTCAAGCCCACCGACGTCGGCAACTTCTACAGCGAGGAACGCGGTTCGGCGCTGGATATCGACGACTCCGGCAGTCGGGTGGTCCTGTTGACCAACGTGGCCCACTACCCCGACCGGGCCTGCGTGCTCACGGTCGGCGGCGACGGCCGCGGTCTGCGCAAGGTCCACGGCACCAAGGGCACGCTCGGCAATGTCGGCCGCAGCGGCGACGGCCGGACCATCGGCTGGGTGGCCACGACCAAGCCCGGCAGCCCGCGCCAAGGCTGGGTCGCCGCGGCCGACGGCTCGGCGGCGCGGACGCTGACCGCCGCGGCCGACGGCAGCCGGAGCATCAGCTTCAGCAGTGACGGCTCCCTGGTCGTCTTCGGCGACGAAGCGGTGCTCTACCGGACCGATGGGCGCGGGCGGTTCCCGCTGGCGCCCGGCGGCACCACGCTCGGCGGCCTGCGGTTCGGCGGCACCCGACTGCGCTGCCTGACCATGAGCCGCAACGCTCGCCGGATGACCTTCGCCATCGCCGACCCGCGCTATCAGCTCGCCGGCCTGTACCTGGATCCGCCCAGCCTGGGTGAGGCCCCGCGGATTGCCGACGTGCGCGTGACACCGACCACCGCACCGGCCGACAACCGGACCAACCTCACCGTCACCGCGCGCATCCAGTCGGCGTACCGCGTGCTGACCGGTTCGGCCTCCGTGTGCTTCCTGCGTGACGGTCTGCTCGACACCACGGTGGGCTACTCGGTCAACTTGCGCGACGACGGCCGGACCAGCGGCGATCCGCGCGCGGGCGACGGCGTCTTCACCGATGCCACGGTGCACGCGGAGAAGAACGCGGCCAACGGTCCGCGGCAGATGCGCATCAAGGCCGAGGTGGCCGGCGCCGACGGACGCCATCACGCCACCGTGGTGGAAGTGCCGTCAGCGGTCACGGTCACCGGCGGGCGTTGAGCTACCGCGCCACCACCCACCGCGTCTCCAGGGCGCGCTTGACCTTCTCCTGGCAGTCCTGGTAGTGCGCGCGCGTCATGCCGTCGGTGGCTGCGGCCGCGGCCGGCGGGAGCTGTTCGGCCAGCCACTTCAGTTCGCGGCCGGCCAGCATCCGCGCGTCGGCCGGTTCGCCGCGCCCCGAGCCGACCACCGACGCGGTCAGCAACTCCAGGTGCGCCCGCTGCAGCTCGCGCGAGAGGTAGTTGGACGGGCACTGCCCGCCCAGGCTGCCCCAGACCGCTTCACGGACCGCGGCGCACAGCTCCCACAGCGTCATCGCGTCCTGCCGGCGGGCGACCTTGTACTCGCTGTGTACCAACCGCTCCAGGCGCGCGGGCGCCAGCAACTCGGACAGCGTCTGCTGCTGCACCGCACTGACCAGTCGCAGCAGCGGAAAGGCGCGGCGCCCTTCGGCATCGTCCATGTCGAACTGGTCGCCGGCCAACTGGGTCAGGTAGGCCGCCGGCACCGGAATGGCATCATCGGCGAGGATGGCCGTGGTCAACAGCCGCAAGGCGCGACGCTGTTCGGCCACCGCCACCGGCCGCAACTGCGGTTGCTCGCCCGGGTCGCCGCGCAGGTTGCGGTTGATGTTCAGGCCGCCCACATAGCGCACGGCCATCGACGCGCACTGCCGCTGCGCCCAGATCAGCCGGTACAGCGCCTCGGTGAACTCGCTGTAGTCCTCGCCCCGACCGGGCAGCCGCCGACCGAGCGTCTGCGTCAGGTCGCGCAACAGCTTGAGGTAGCTCTCGGCGTAGGCCAACGGGTCGCGGCCCAGGTCGAAGCGGACGACGTGCGGGTCATAGCCGTCGGCCAGTTCGTCGCCGTGGTAGGCCAGGCCCGGCTCGTTGCAGCGCGCGGCGATGCCGCGGAGCGCCGGCAGCTCCTCCTCGGGCGTGTTCGCCGACACGGGGCGATAGCCGTACTCGATGGCCCACTGGTCGTAGACGCCCACGGCGGAGCCGAAGTACTCCACCTCGCGCTGCTTCAGCGCGTAGAGGTTGAACGGCACGTAGTCCATGACCGAGGCGGAGGTGCCCTGCGCGGCGACGGTCCGGGCGTCGGCCAACTGCTTCGCGTCGAGGTGGCAGCTCGCGGCGAAATTGTGCCGCAGGCCGAGGATGTGACCCATCTCGTGCGCCACGGTCTCGCGCAGCATCTGCTTCACGTAGTCCTGCTCGGCGATGCGCGCCTCGGCCGCGGGCAGCGCCTGGATCGCCAGCCAGGCGACGCGCGCCTGCTCGGCCAGCCCGGCGGCGTAGGCACAGGCCGCCGGGTGCCAGGCCGGCAGCGCCGGACGCGGTTCGCCGGCGGCACCGCTGCCGGCCGCGTTGATCACCTCGCGGCTGGTCAGGCGCGCCAGGCGAGCGAAATTGGCGTTGACGTTGATGCCGGCGTTGATGATCTCGCCGGTCAACGGGTTCTCGCGGAACAGCGCCACCGCATAGGCGTTGCCGTCGCTGGGCGGCGAGGCGACCCACCGGACCACGTTGTACCGCAGGTCGGCGTGGTCCCAGTCGGCGTCATCGGGCATCTGTTTGACCACGATGGCGTCCTGGAAGCCGCAGCGCTCCAGCGGCTGGTTCCACATCAGCACGCCCTGGCGCACGGCCTCGCGATGCTCGGTCGGAATGGCCTTGTCGAGCCAGAAGACGATCGGCTGCTTCGGCTTCGAGACCGCCGCCGCCGGATCCGCCTTCTCCAGGCGCCAGCGCAGAATGTAGATGACGCGCGGGTCGCGGCGGCTCTCGTCATCGAACGATTCGAAGCCGCTGTGCCCGGAGTTGAGCTGGCCACTGGTGAAGTAGCCGACGCGCTGATCGGCCAGGCGCGGCTGATAGCCCTCGGCGGGCAACGGCAGCAGGTTGTAGAGCACCCGCACCGGCAGGCTGCGCGCGTCGGCAGTCATGTCGCGCAGACTGCTCAGCGACCGCGACGCCTTGGCCGCGCGCCGGAAGTGGTATTGCGTCTCGACCACCAGGTTCCGCGGGAAGACCTTCGTGGCGGCGATGAAGATCAGGTTGGGGTCGGGCACGTAGGCGTCGAAGAACGGCCGATAGGCTTCGGGCAGCTCGCTGTTGTCCAGCGTGCCGGTGAAGCCGGTGAAGCCGCCGCGGAAGAAGTCGCTAAGCTCGAGCAGCAGCGACTTGCGGTCGTCCTGCTTGGCGACCGGTGTGAACACCTCCAGGAAGGCCGGCGGGAAGTCACGCGACATGGCGGTGGCCAGCGGCGAGCCGGGCTTGGCGCGGTAGTTGAGGTTCGGCAACACCAGCACCACGCGCTCATCGGGCAGGCGCTCGAACTTGACCACCAAGTCACGGATCGGCACGCCGGCGATGGCGCGCCCGGCGCTGCCACTGCTGAACGTGGCCTGGATCAGGAACAGCCGGCCCAGCCAGTTCTCGGGCAACTCGACCAGGAAGCGCAGCTTGCCCTTCTCCATCTTGCGGTAGCAGGTCAGCAGGCCGCTGAGCTTCTCGAACTCCTTGGTGGTCTCGTCGATGTTCTGCGGTTTGGCCGGCGCGGTCGGTTGGGCGCCTTGACCGGCCGGCGGCGTGGCCGGGGCGCCTTCTTTCGGCTTGCCGGCCGGCGGCGTGGTGGGTGGCGGTGTCGGCGCTTGCGCCTGCGCCAAGGCTGTATAGACCAGGACCAGCCAGCCGACCCACCTGCGAACCGCCCGTTGCTGCATCGCCGTACTCCCGGGCGGATTATCACCTGCCGCCCGGCAACCGTCAATCGGCGGTCACCGCCGGCTGCGCAGCCCGGCACCCAGGCGGCGCAGCGCCGGGCTGGCGTCGAGCGGCTCGAGCAACACCTCGGAATCTTGGGGACACGATACTGGTTTCCGCGCCCGCCCGCCACCATCGACGCGGGCTGAAGCCAACGCCAGCCTGCGTCGCCGACCGTCGCACCGTACCGCCCCACCAACACCCAGCCCCAACCCGCGCCACGCGCGCCCTCCGTTCCTAGCCCACCGGCTCGCCCTCGCCCAGGTACCCGCGCGCCCAGCGGGCCGGTTCGCTGAACTCGGTCAGCGCCGTGCCGGTCACCACCGCCTGCCGCCAAGCCTCGCGCGCACCGCCGTGATCGCCTTCGACGCTCAGCGCTTCGCCCAGCCATAGCCAGGCTTCGGCATCGCTCGGGTCCAAGGCCACCACACGCTGCCAGGCCGCCACCGCCTCGCCGTTGCGGTCCACGTGGGTGGGCACCAGGCCATCGTGGTGGTCGGGGTGGACCGCGCGGGGCACAAACACGTGCTGGGCCTGGCCGAGGGGGCGACGGAGAACGCCGTGGTGGTCAGAGGTCTACTGGCGGACCTGGTGGCCCGCGGTCTCGACGCGGAACGGCCGTATCTGTTCATCATCGACGGGTCGAAGGCGCTGCGGGCGGGGATCACGGCGGTGTTCGGGTCGGATTGCCCGGTGCAACGGTGCCGGCAGCACAAGGTCGAGAACGTGGTGGGGTATCTGCCGAAGGAGCTGCAAGGCGAGGTCAAGGCGGTGATGCGGGCGGCCTATCGGCTGTCGGCCGAGGAAGGGATGGCGCGGCTGAAGAAACAGGCCGAGTGGTTGGCGCAGGAGTACCCGTCCGCGGCGGCCAGCCTGCGGTAGGGCTTGGCCGAGACGTTCACGATCAACCGCTTGGAGCTGCCGCCGACGCTGCGGCGGTGCTTGGCGACGACCAACCTGGTGGAGAGCCCGCACGCGGGGATGCGGCAGCGGACGGGGCGGGTCAAACGTTGGCGGGACGGGGCGATGGTGCTGCGCTGGCTGGCGGCGGGGTATCTGGAAACGGAGCAGCACTTCCGGCGGATCATGGGCTACGAGCACCTGTGGGTGTTGGAGGCCAAGCTGCGGGAGATCCAGGAACTGCGGGCCGAGGCGGCCGGGATGGTCAAGCCGTCGGAACAGGCCTTGGCGCCGGCGGCAGCGTGAGGTAGAAGACGTGAAGAGCGCCACCGGACGGGGTATCAACTACCGGTGGGACATCCTCGGCGGTAGGTGAGGCGTCGTGGAACGGGTTGCGTCCCCAATATCCGCGGTTAGTGCCCGCTTCGGCGCTGGCGCAGTAGGCCCTTTGAAAGATCGAAGCCGACCTGTGCCCTTGGCGTGGCATTGAAGCGCCGCGTGACTTGATGTGGTACACTGAAGTCGGTCGTGGAACGCGGATTGGGCAAGTTGGGAGAGTGTGCAGTTTACGCACACCTCCGCGTGAGGTCGCCGCGCTTCAGCCGTGGCAAAGGAGACACGCGCATGGGACGAGACGGTCTTCGCTCTGGTCACCGTGGCTACGCCAGCGCAGGAGTGATCGTTTGTCTGGTTCTCCTGGTGGACACCTCTCTCTGGGCTCGCAGTCAGGGACCGCTGGTGCCCTTCCTCAGATGGACCGGTGCGGATTGGGCGGCCAGGGCAGAAACGCCGCCGGCGTCGACAACGGTCCCGCCAGCGCAGGCCAAGTACTTCCCGATGACTGTGGGCATGAGTTGGTCCTATCTCATCACAGTAGGCAAGGCGAAGCCGTTGAGGTTACGGCAGATCGTCTGGCCCGGTCGGCCGGCCAAGGCCGGGATGTGCCAGACTCGGCGCGGGCCCCTGCCGGGCTACAAGGACACCAAGGACACCTACCGACTCCGGTTGAGGGTCGAAGCGCCGGCCGCCAAACAGGGCGACCTTAGGTGGCCCACCGGCGTGAAGCTGCAAGTGGTTGCTGACGAGCTGGGCTTCTACGACGACGCAAAGGCCGTGTACTACGCGGCCGGCGGGCCTCCGCACTACTTGGTGCTACAGGTGGCTGCGTACGACATCAAGATCCTGAATGGCACAGGATGGGAGCACGATCTCAGCGGCGCTGACGGGCACGCCACAGACCTGGCCTACTTCATTGGCGAGCCAGGCACTGGCATTAGGGTCGGCGGAGAAGAGCTCCCGACGTTGACGTATGCTGGCACCGACACTGGGCAAGTCGGCTTCGAAGGAGTGTCCCTGCGGCACTTTGTGCGTACCGTGCCGGCCGAGAAGGCCAACAGCGGCGAACAAAGCGCGTCGGCCGAACCATACATTGTCGAGGACCACTGGCTGGCTCCCAGGACTGGGCTAGTGAGGCTAGTTCAGCGCGCGGCGGGCAAAACAACGATGACCTGGGAGCTCGAGAAGTAAGGGCGCCTTTGGCGAAGGGATGGGCCAGCGGCTTGGCGACAGGCCCCCCGTGCTGATCTGTTGCGCGTCACACCACCAGGCCTGCGCCGTTGGCGGCGCAGGGGTGGGCTAGGTGCCTATCCGAATAGTCCCGCTGCGCGGAACGTGATCCACGCGCACGCCAGGTGCAG
>CAZHGD010000020.1:0-61229 GCA_964531735.1 uncultured Fimbriimonadaceae bacterium
GCCGCCCGGCGCCGCGCCGGTCCAGCCGCGTGACCAGATGGACGACGGCCCGGCGTTCATCGCCATGGGCCTCCAACCGGTCCAGCGCCAAGGCGGCCGCCAGAACCGCCAAGGCGGCGGCCCCGGTGGTCCTGGTGGTCCGGGTGGTCCTGGCGGTCCGGGTGGTCCTGGCGGTCCGGGTGGCATGGGCGGCGGTCCGGGTGGCCCCGGCGGTCCGGGTGGCCCGGGCGGCTTCGGCGGGCGCGGCTTCGGCGGCGGCCTCGACATGTCGGGCCTGGCCTTGCCCATCGTGATGGTCGAGGACTCCACGGGCCATCGGTTCAGCGGCGCGCTGGCCGGCATCAAGGACGTCAAGGTCGAGGCTGACCGCATCAGCTTCACCATGACCGCCGGGCTGCCCAAGCCCGACGCGGAGCCGAAGCGGCTGCTGGTCTCGTTCGTCGAACTCGGCACGGGCTCCAAGAAGGTGCCGTTCGAGTTCGGCCGCATGGACCTGCCCACGGTGGCCAAGAAGCCATAATGGCGCCATGGCCACCGTCACCCCACTGAGCGAACGGAGTCGCTGGGCGATCTTCCGGACCATCGCCCTGAGCTGGGCCGCCGTGGGCCTGCCGCTGCTGGCAGTGCTCGCGGCGGCCCTTCGCCCAACCGCCGGGCAGTCGTGGGTCACCCAACTGGGCGAGATTCGAGCCGATGCGCCCATCATCCAGCTTCAGTCGGGCACCGACCGCCAGGGCGGCCATGCCGCGGCGATCGACGCCACGGCTACCATCCATGTGCTCCGCCCACGAGACAGCGGTCTCGCCGAGGACGTGCTGCCGCCGACCTGGCGGCCGACCGACCCCAGTCGGGTCCGCGTCCTGTTCGTCGATGTGAATGGTGATGACCTGCTGGATCTGGTGGCGATGGAGGTGCCCCCGGGCGCTCGGACGCTGAGCAGCGAAACCGCACCGACCGAGTGGCGCTGCGCCATCTACCTCCAGAGCGACGGCCACTTCCGCCTCGACCAGGTGACGCGGCGATCACCGTTCGTGCCGCCCACTCGCGGCGCGGGCCGCGTGCAGGCTGCCGGCGTCGAGTACGTGCCGCAGTTGGTGCCTGTGCCGCCCGGCGTGCTCCCGTCAACGCGGCTGCTGCGCGCCGACGACGGCCGGGCCACGTTCCGCGTCGCCGGCGTGATGCACTCGACGCTGGATGCCGACGGTGACGGCTACGACGACCTGCTCACCGTCACGACCGACCGCGCCCACGCCGGTCGGGCCACCTACCGTCTGCTGCTGTTCCGTCGCGAGGCCTATCTGCCCGTGTGGCAGGAGTCGTTCGACCAGGTCGACTTGCAGCGCGTGTGGCAGCGCCTGACGCAGGTCGTCGACCTGTCGGGGAGCGGCCGGTCGGACATCGTCGTGGCCGAAGGCCGGTCGGGCCGGGTGTCGGTCTGGCGCCTGCCCTTGGAGCGTGGGCCGCGGTGACCCCTCGCCGAACCGCCGAACCTGTGGCATGATGCGCACGGAGGCAAGCGGGCATGGCCCAAGGCAAGGTGTACCTCGTCGGCGCGGGCCCCGGTGACCCCGGTCTGCTCACCATCCGCGGGCGCGCGCTACTCGAGCAGTGCGACGCGGTGGTCTACGACCGTCTGGTGAACCCGCGTCTGCTGCGGCTCGCGCCGGCTGCCGCCGAGCGCATCTACGTCGGCAAGCAACCGGGCCAGGTCGCCTTGCCGCAGGACGGCATCAATGCCCTGCTCGTCGAACGCGCTCAACTGGGCCAGCGCGTCGTGCGCCTGAAGGCCGGTGACCCGTTCGTCTTCGGCCGCGGCGGCGAGGAAGCGCTGGCCTGCGTCGCGGCCGGTGTGCCTTGGGAAGTGGTGCCGGGCGTCACCTCGGCCATCGCCGCGCCGGCCTATGCCGGCATCCCGGTCACCCATCGCAACGTGGCCACTTCGTTCGCGGTCATCACCGGCCACGAGAACCCGGACAAGCCCGAGCGCCAGGTCGACTGGGCCGCCGTGGCCGGCGCCGCCGACACGTTGGTGTTCCTGATGGGTGTGGGCAACCTGCCCGAGATCGCCGAGCAACTCGTCGCGCACGGTCGCCCACCGAAGACGCCGGTGGCGGTGATCCAGTGGGGCACCTGGCCACGGCACCGGTCGGTCCGCGGCCCGCTGGAGCAGATCGCGGCGGTGGTGGCGCAGGCGGGGCTCAAGCCGCCGGCGGTCACCGTCGTCGGTGAGGTGGTCGAGTTGGCCACGTCGCTCTCGTGGTTCGAGCAGCGTCCGCTGCTCGGCCGGCGCGTCATTGTGACCCGATCGCGCGCGCAGGCCTCCGACCTGGCCGACCGGCTGGAGTCGCTCGGCGCCGAAGCGGTCGAGTTCCCGGTGATCGCCATCGAGCCCCTGGACGTCGCGGCGCGCGTGCGCGATCTGCTGGCCACCGACTGGCCGTTCGACTGGGTCGTGTTCACGAGCACCAACGCGGTGGACCGGCTCTTCAGCGTGTTCGACGAACTGGGCGCCGACGCCCGCCGCCTGGCCGGCTGCCGGTTTGGCGCCGTCGGTAGCGCCACCGCCGCCGCGCTCGGCGCGCACGGGTTGCGCGCCGACTTCGTCCCGTCGAGCTTCAGCGCCGATGACTTCGTGCGCGAGTTCGGACCGGCCGACGAGTTGCGCGTCCTGTTCCCGTGCGCCGCTCAGGCCGCGGACACGGTGCCGACCGAGCTGACCGCCCGCGGCGCCCGGGTCGAGTCGCTGGCGCTCTACCAGACCGTCCTCGACCACGGCGACGTGGCGCAGGTCGACCAGTGGCTGCGCGATGGGACCATCGACGCGGTCACGTTCACCTCGTCGAGCACGGCCATGAACTTCCGCGCCTTGCTGCCGAAGGCCGACCTCGGCAGCGTCTGCCTGGTCTCCATCGGGCACAAGACCAGCGCCGCCCTCGGGCGCCTCGGGCTGGCGCCGACCATTGAAGCGCCGGAAAGCACCATCGAGGGCGTCGTCGCCGCCGTGGTGCAGCAGTTCTCGACGACCTGAGCTAGCGCGCGGCCCAAGCCGGCAGACTCAGCAGATCGAAGCCGAACGCCCAGCGGCCCCAGGTCAGCACCGCCACGGTGGTCAGCACGGCCCCACTCATGTTGAGCAGGAAGCCGGTGCGCACCATCTGCCAGACACTCAGCCGACCCGTGGCGAAGACCATCGCGTTCGGCGCCGTGCCCGCCGGCAGCATGAAGCCCAGCGAGGCACAGATGGTGGCCGGCAGGAGCAGCAGCAGCGGATTGGCGTGCAGCGCCACGGAGACACCCACCAGCACCGGGAGCACCATCTCGACCGTGGAGGTGTTGGCGGTGAACTCGGTGATGCAGACCAGCGCAAAGCTGATCACCATGACGAGGATGAACGGGTTGGTGACGCCGAGGCTCGCCAGGTGGTCGCCGCACCACCGGTCCAGACCGGTCTTGGTGAACCCGGCGGCCAGCGCGAAGCCACCGCCGAACAGCATCACGATGCCCCAGGGCAAACGTTCGGCCTCGGCCCAGGTGATGATGCCGCGTCCCGGCTCCTTCTTCGAGGGGATGACGAACAGCAGCAGCGCGGCGATCATCGCCACGGTGCTGTCGGCGATCATCTTCTCGTTCAGGAACTTCAGCGACGTCCAGCCGAGGATCTTGAACCGGCCCAGGTCGATGTCGGCGCGGAAGATCCACATGAAGATCATCAGCTCGGCAACGACCAGCAGCACCTTCTGCTCATAGGTGGCCGGGCCCAGCTTGCGCAACTCCTCGCGGAACACCGACCGGTCTACGCCCTGCACATCGCAGCGCCGCAGGTAGAGGAACCACAGGATGCCCCAGGTCAGCAGCAGCATGACCGCCGCCAGCGGCGTGGCCAGCCTCATCCAGCCAAGGAAGCTGAGCGCCGGCGCCGCCGGGAAGCCCAGATGGAACTGCCGCACGAACACCAGATTGGTCGGCGTGCCGATGGGCGTGGCGATACCGCCGATACTCGACCCATACGCGATGGCCAGCAGCAAGGCCACCGCCAACGGGGCCAGGCGCTCGCGCTCGTAGGTCTCCTCGAGCTTGGCCAGCACCGCGATCACCGGTGGCATCATGACCATCGTCGCCGCCGTGTTCGACATCCACATGGACATGAACCCCGCGGCCACCAGGAAGCCGAGCAGCAGGCCCGCGGGACGACCGCCGAACACCGTGACCGCCTGGAGCGCGAACCGCTGGTGCATGCCCCAGCGTTCCATCGCCAGGGCAACGATGAAGCCCCCGATGAACAGGAAGGTGATCTGGTCGAGGTAGACCGGCGCCAGGTCCTTCATGGCCATGATGCCCAGCAGCGGCATCGCCGCGAGCGGCAGCAGCGCCGTGACCGCCAGCGGCACGGCCTCGGTGATCCACCACAGCGCCATCCACAGCGCCACGCCCGCCATGCGCGTCATGGCCGGCTTGCCCGGTTGCAGGTCACAGGTCGCCATGACCAGCACGGCACTGGCCGGTCCCAGCAGCAGCCAGAACCAGTACCGCCAACCGCGGTTCATCATCGTCCACCTCTTGTCATGACGCCAGGGGCCTAGACATCACAGATGCGCACGGCTTGCGCCAGCGCGGTCAGTGCGTCACGCTTCGGCACGAACTCGTGAGCCACGTAGCCCTGGAAGCCGGTCGCCACGATCGCCTTCATGATCGCCGGGTAGTTGAGCTCCTGGCTGTCATCAATCTCGTTGCGGCCCGGCACGCCGGCAGTATGGTAGTGGCCAATGCAGTCCTTGAACTGCCGAATGGTCCCGATGACGTCGCCCTCCTGGATCTGCATGTGGTAGATGTCGTAGAGCAGCTTGACGCGCTCGGAGCCCACCTGCTTGCACATCGCGGCGCCCCAGGCGGTGTGGTCGCACATGTAGTCGTGGTGGTCGCGCTTGCTGTTCAGCAGCTCCATACACACGGTGACCTGCTTCTCCTCAGCGTAGCCGGCAATCTGCTTCAGGCCGCTGACGCAGTTCTTCAGGCCCTCATCGTCAGCCATGCCGGCGCGGTTGCCCGAGAAGCAGATCACGTTCGGCACCCCAGCCGCGGCGGCCGCCTCGATGTTGCGGCGCAGATCGGCGAGGATGGCCGCGTGGTTGGCCACGCGGTTGAGGCCCTTGCCGATGCTGCCGCACTGCACCATCGTGGCCACCAGGCCGTGCTTCTTCAGCGTCTCGAAATCGCCCGGACCGACCAGATCCAGGCCCTTGAGGCCGATGCGCACGGCCGCCTCGCAGAGCTTGTCGAGCGGTATGCGCCCGAAGCACCAACGGCTGGCCGACTGCTTCACACGTCCCTTCAACGGTGCCGCCGTGTCCTCGGCGCGCCCCAGTGTGGCCGCCAGGCCCACGGCGGCCACGCCACCCAGCATCGCCCGTCGCGACACGCTCACCTCAGCCGCCGTCCGCTCGCTATCGCTCACCTATCGTTCTCCATTTGGGACCAACCCGCCGCGGCTCGCCCGTCAGCGCAACACCCCGAGGGAGCGCCCATCACGCTCTGCTCGCGACCTCGTCGACGTGCCCTGCCCTCGGCGGACACGCCTAGCGCAAGCTGTCCACATGCTCCTTCAGGCCCACCGCCAGCGGTGTGGACGGAACCACGAGACCGGCCTGCCGCAGACGCGTCAGGTCGTTGACGCGGTGGCAGAGGAACGAGGCCTGCTCGGGGTGCTCGCGCCGGTAGCGGTCGACCGCCAGTTCGGCCACCTGCAGCGGCGCGCCAATCAGGTCGGCCACCAGCTGGTAGTAGGTCCGTGACTCCACCACATCGGGCCCGGCGACATTGCAGATGACGCCGGCTGCCGCGGCGACGCCGGGAGCGCTCAGCACCGTCTCGGCCAGGTCGCGCGCCAGCAACGGCTGCTGCAGGAAGTGGCCGCCGCCGACCAGCTCGATCGCCTCGCCGGCGCGGAGCTTGTCCAGCAGGTGCGCGTCGCGCGAGGCGGCCGGCAGGCAGCCCAGATGCGACCCGGGACCATAGATATGGCACGGGCGGAGCACGGTCCACTGCATCCGGCTACAGTCGGCGCGCAGCAGCACCTCCTCGCAGCGGCGCTTGAGCCCGCCGTAGCCTTCGCTCAGGTAGTGGTCGCTCTCCTCGCCTTGCGGGAAGCTGCGCCGCAGGGGATGGTAGACGAAATCGGTCGAGATGAACACGAGGTGCGCGGCGCGCGTGCGGAACACGGCCACGTCCTGCTGGGCGGCTTCCGGCTGGTAGCCGATGCAGTCCACCACCAGGTCCCAGGGGCCGCCGGCTGCCTCGATGGTCTGCGCGAAAGCCGCCAGGTCCTCGCGGTCGGCGACCAGCGCCACCACGCCACTGGGCACCGGGCGACGCCCGCGGGTGACCACCTCCACCTGCCAGCCACGCGCCTGAGCCGCACGGGCCACCGTGCCGCTCACAAATCCACTGCCGCCAATGACCAGGACCTTCATGGACGACTCCGCGCCAACGTATTGTACGGGCACGGCACCGCTCCTGCACAGTCGCCGGCAGGGCCGACCGTCGATCCGCCGAACAATCGGGCCGGAGTGACGCGCATGGCCGATGTCGGCCTGGTCATCATCGCCGTGGACGGGCTCTGGAGCCGTTTCGACCGAGTCGCGCCGGCCGACCGCAACACCGTCTTGCGCGTGGCCACAGCGGGCGTTCCGGTGGCCACCTGGACGCGCGATGGCGAAGACTCGCTGGCCGTCATCGGCGATATGCTGCGCTTCCAGCCCATCCGGATCTGGGGGCCAGGCTACTCGTGCCACGTCAAGGGCCGGACCATCGCCGACGGCCTGGCGCAGGCCGACGCGTTGCTCGACCGGTTGGTGGACCACCTCGCGCGTGACCCGTTGCCGTTCGGCCGCTCGGACGTCCTGCTCATCGGCAGCCACGTCGACGATGCGCCGCTGCTCGCGTCGGCCGGCGTCACCGCCTGGGTACCCGTGGACGCCGAGCCGCCCAGGCCGGTCGACTTCGTCAGCCACGGCGCGACGGACGCCTGCCCCGGCGTGGCGTGGGCGCTGGAGACACTGGTGCTGCACAACAACCGGTTCCTGAGGTAGCGCCACCTGGCGGGTCCATTCGCGCTGGCCGCCGCCGCCTTGACAGCGACGCCCGATGGGCTATCCTCGGGTCACTAGTTGCTGTCGTGAGGTGGTCTGTGAACATCCCTGCCGATCTGCTGTTCCTGCGCAGTCACGAGTGGTGCCGCGTGGCCGGTGACCTGGCCACGTTCGGGATCAGCGACTTCGCCCAGGACCAACTGGGCGACATCGTCTACGTCGAGCTGCCGGCCGTCGGCAGCACGGTCACCGCCGGCGAACCGTTCGGCAGCATCGAGTCGGTCAAGGCCGCCGAAGACCTGAACGCGCCGGTCAGCGGCGAGGTCGTGGCGGTCAACGACGTGGCCGACCAGGACATCGAACGCATCAACACCGATCCCTACGGCGCCGGCTGGCTGGTACAGGTGCGCCTCAGCGACGCCGGCGAGCTCGGCGACCTGCTCGACGCCGCCGCCTACCTCGAAGTCTGTGAAGCCGAGCACTAGCAGCCGCCTGCTGCTGACGCCGCCGCTGACCGCCGCCGAGAACATGGCGCTCGATGAGCTGTTGCTCCAGCGCGTGGTCAGCGATGGCCCCGTCGTGCGGCTCTACTCGTGGTCGCCACCGGCGGTCAGTCTCGGCTATGGTCAGCGCTCCGGCGAAGTGGACCTGGCGGCTTGTTGCGCCCACGGGATCGATGTCACGCGGCGGCTCACCGGTGGGCGCGCGGTGCTGCACCACCAGGAGATCACCTATTCCGTGGTGGTCGAGGCCGAGCGTCTCGGTGTCGGCCGCAGCGTCACCAGGGCCTACCAACTGCTCACTGCCGGCCTCATCCGCGCCCTGGCGGTGGTGGGCATCGCCGCGGCCTGCCACCCGCGCCCAGCCACCGCCGCGACCGAGCGCGACCCGGCCTGCTTTGCGACTACCATCGGCGGCGACCTCTCGGTCGCCGGCCGGAAGCTGATCGGCAGTGCCCAGTGCCACCGCTTCGGCGGCATTCTGCAGCATGGCTCGCTGCCGATCCGCATTGACGAAGCGTTGCTGACCGCCTGTCTCCATCGACCGCCCGGCGCCGCGCGGCACTGGACCTGTCTCGACGAGCTGGGCGTCGAGCTGAGCGTCGAGGACCTGGCCGAGCCCTTGGCCGACGGCCTCGGCCCGGTCCTCGGCAGCCGGCCGACCATCGGCACGCCCACCGCCGCCGAGTTGGCCGACCTGGCGGCCCTGGCGCCGAAGTACCGCAGTGACGACTGGGTGCTGCGACTATGACCAGGCCCTGGCGCTGGTTGGCATCGGCTCTCTTCGCGGCCAGTTGCGCGACGGCTGCGCCGGAGCTGCTCAGCAACCCGGACCTGTCCGGTGACGACACCGCACCCGCACCTGGCTGGTCCGTCAACGCCTGGGGCCGGCCCGGGCCGACCTACCGAGTAGCGCGCGACGCCGTCACTCGCGCGCAGCGGATCGAGGTGACCGCCATCCCAGCCGGCGCCGGCTTCATCTACCGCAGCGAGTTCGGCTTCCAGCGGGGACGCACCTACCAGGCCCGAATGCGCCTGCGTTCACCGGACCGAGCGCGCGTGCAGGTGATGCTGCGGCGCTCCGGGCAGTGGTACGAAGCCGTCGGCGTCAAGGGCGTCACGCTGGCTGACGCCTGGCAGGACGTCATCCTGGAGGGCGGCTTCGGCGAGGGCGACGTTCCTGGTTTCCTCGGCCTCTTCTTCCGCGGGCCGGGAACCGTGCTGGTCAGCCGGGCCAGTCTGACCGACATCAGCGACGCCGTGCTGGCGCGGCCGACACCGACCGAGCCGGTCCCGGCCACGCTGTTCGGCATCCACCTCAACAAGCTGGGCAGCCACAACGTCTGGCCCGACCTGAACGCCGGCCTGCTCCGGCTGTGGGACACCGGCACCGTCTGGGCCGCGCTGCAACCAGCGGTAGACCGCTGGGACTGGACGCGGCTGGACTACTACGTCCGCCATGTGCAGCGGAACGCACCGGACGCGGCCATCATCATGACCCTCGGCATCACGCCGCAGTGGGCCGGACCGCCTGGCGGCAAGACCAGCTACAGCGGCACCAGTGCGCCGCCGGTGGACCTGGAGCAGTGGCGGCAATACGTCCGCACCGTCGGCCGGCGCTACCAGGGCCGGATCCGGTACTGGGAGTTGTGGAACGAGACCGACTTCGGCGGGTTCTACACCGGCACGCCGGCGCAGATGGTCGAGTTGGCGCGCATCGCTGCCGCAGAACTGCGCGCCATCGACGCGGCGAACCGCATCCTGTCGCCGAACATCACGCGGAACGGGCTGGGCTGGCTCGACGAGTTCCTGGCGCTGGGTGGCGGCCGCTACGTCGACGTGGTCTCGTTCCACCGCTACCAGACCGGCACGCCCGAGGACCTGGTGCCGGAATACGCCGGCGTGCAGGATCTGGCGCGCGCCTGGGGCCTGGGCGACCAGCCGGTCTGGAACACCGAAGGCGCCATCGAGGCCAAGCCCGACCTGTCCGAGGAGCAGGCCATCGGCGCCGTGGCACGGTCGTACCTGGTGCAATGGGCGCAGGGCGTGCGCAACTTCAACTGGTACTGCTGGGACATCCACTGGCCCGGCGGGGCCAACCTCAGTCGCACGCTCACCGGCACCGAACTCACCGCCGCGGGCATCGCCTACCGCGAGGTGGCCCGGTGGCTGGTCGGCGCCACGATGACGCGGCGGACCGTCGCGGGCCAGACCTGGGTGGTCGATCTGCGCCGTCCTGACGGTCGGCCCGCCAAGGTGGCTTGGGCCACGCAAGGCACGGCGACACTGCCGCTGCCGGCCGACTGGGCCGAGTGCGAGCAGTGTGACCTCCGCTCGCGACGGCAGCCGGTCGATGGGCGCACCGTCCCGCTGGGCGTCGCGCCGGTGCTGGTTTCGCCGCGCCGCTGACCATCGCACGCAGGAGCGGCGGCGGTGGTTGGCGAAGCCGCGCGGCGGAGACCTGCCATGGGCGTCTGTGCTCTGGCCCTGCTGGGCGCGCTGCTGACCCCCTCGCTTGCCGCGCCGGCCGGCGACGTATTCGTGGCCACCACCGGTGACGACACCGGCCCCGGCACCGCCGAGCGGCCCTATGCCACCATCGCCCGGGGCCAACAGGCCGTGCGCGAACGCCTGCGCGCCGGTCGCGACACGCCGGTCACGGTCGTCGTGCGCGGCGGAGTCTACCCACTGGCGCAGCCGCTGCGGTTCGGGCCGGAGGACACGGCCGGCGCGCGATCGGTCACCTACACCGCCGCGCCGGGCGAGACGGTGACCATCAGCGGTGGGCGCCGCCTCAGCGGCTGGCAGCGCGGCGAGGGCGACCTGTGGACGGCCACCGTCCCGGCGGGCTGGGCGTTCCGGCAACTGGTGGTCAACGGCCGCCGGGCGACGCGGTCACGCTGGCCGAACGAGGACGCCGCGCAGCCGTACGCACGGCTGAAGGGCGCCAAGCTGGCCGACGACCGCTCGCTCTACACCATGACCATCGACCCGGCGCCGGTCCGCGCGCTGGCCAACCCGAGCGAGTTGGAGATCGTCACGCAAGGCGACTGGGAGATCGTTCGCAAGCGCGTGGCGGCCGTCGACGCCACGACGGGGCAGTTGACGCTGGCGCCACCCCACGCCGGTTGCCACGATGCGATGCGCCCGCAGGCCGGACGGCCGTTCCACCTGGAGAACGCGCGCGAGTTCATCGACCAGCCGGGCGAATGGGCGCTGGACAGCCGGGCCGGACGGATCTGGTACCGCCCGCGCGCTGACGAGGACCTGGCCACGGCCGAGGTCATCGCCCCACGGCTGACCCGCTTGCTGGAAGTGGTCGGCACGGCCGCGCAGCCGGTGCGCAATCTGCAATTCGCTGGACTGCGCTGGGCCCACGCCGACTGGGCGATGCCCGAGTACGGCTTCAGCGGCGCGCAGGCGTCGTTCCACACCTTCCCCAAGGCCGGCCAGCAGGGCTGGGCCTGGTATCCGTGGCTCTGTATCGAGCCCGCGCTGCTGTGGCAGTACGCGCACGACTGCAGCCTGACCGGCGGTGCGCTCGAATGGCTGGATGGCGTGGGCATCCGGCTGCGCGAAGGCTGCTGCCGCAACCGGCTGGAGGGCAACCTGGTCGCGGAGATCGGCGCCTGCGGCATCATGGTCGGCGAGGATCTGTCCGGCTTCGCCTGGAAGCAGGCCAAGCTGCCGGACGCTCAGATTCCGCGCGACAACCTCGTCGCCAACAACGTGGTGCGCCGCTGTGGCCTGGAGGACTACGGCGCGGTCGGCATCTGGGGCGCGTTCACCCAGAGCCTGGTAATCGCCCACAACCACGTCTACGACCTGCCCTACACCGGCATCTCGTTGGGCTTCATGTGGGACGACACCCCCACCACGGCGCGTGACAACCGCGTGGAGGACAACCACGTCCACCACACCATGCAGAAGCTGTGCGACGGCGGCTGCCTCTACACGTTGGGCCGCCAGCCCGGCTCGGTGATCCGCCGCAACCTGTTCCACCACGCGCTGCGCGGCGGCTACGGTCAGGGCGCGCCGAACAACGGCATCTTCTTCGACCAGGGCTCGTGCGAGTTCGCCGTGGAGCGCAACCTTATCTACGCGACCAGCGCCGACTATGTGCGGTTCAACCAGTGCCGCCGCGACCAGCAGACCTGGACGGACAACCGGTTCGGGCTGAACGTGGTGGTGCCCGGCAAGGTCGGCCGGGCGCTGCAGTGCGACGGACAGCGCGAGTTTGTCGAAGTGCCCCACCGGCCGGAACTGGATCCGGCGGAGCTGACCGTGGAAGCCTGGTTCCACCAGACCGAACGACCGACGGGTGGTGACCCGCGGCGGTGGGTGGTCAACAAGAACGGCAACGAGTGGCAGGAGGGGCACTGGGCGCTGATGGTCTGGCACGACCGCGTCGGCGCCTACCTGAACATCGGCGGCGGGCAGGCCAACATGATCGAGCTGTTCAGCGAACCGGGCCTGGTGACCCTCGGTCGCTGGCATCACTTGGCCCTGACCTATGACGCCCACGGTCTGCGTGTCTACCTGAACGGCCGCGAGGTGGCCCACAAGCCGGTCAACAAGGCACGCCGGCCGATGGCCGGCGCCCTGGCCATCGGCCGGCGGCAGGACGCCTACAACTACTTGCTCGGCGCGGTGGACGAGGTCCGTCTCTACCGCCGGGCGCTGACCGCCGCCGAGGTGGCTGCTCGCTACGAAGCTGGCGGCGCTCCGCCGAGCGAGGAGTTCGGGCAGGTCGGCTGGTGGGGCTTCGAGGACCGGCCGGCGCCGACCGGCCTGGCGAGCCCTGAAGACGCGCAACGCCTGCTGGCCGACGCCGCGGCGCGCGCCGGACTGGAGCCGGCGTGGCGGGCCAAACTGGAGCCGTGAGGAAGGAGACGCCGCCACGCTGGCCGAAGCTAGGCCAGCGCGTGATCGTTGGTGATCACGGCGGTGAGAAGGTCATGTCGAGTGACGCACCTCGCGACCTGAGCCGCTCCTGGGCCCTCTGGGAGCGCGCCTCACAGGTCATCCCGATGGCCAGCCAGACCCACTCCAAGGCACCGCGCGAAGCCCTCCGCGGCATTGAGCCGTGCTTCATCGACCGCGGTGACGGCTGCCGACTGTGGGACATCGACGGCAACGAGTACCTGGACTTCCGGTGCAGCCTCGGCCCCATCACGCTGGGCTACCGCTACCCGGCCATCGAGGAGGCCGTGATCGAGCAGGCCCGCAAGGGCACGGTCTTCAGCTACCCCTGCGCGCTGGAAGTCGAGGTGGCCGAACGACTCATCGAGGTCGTTCCCTGCGCGGAGAGCTGCCGCTTCCTGCGCACCGGTGGCGAAGCGATGAGCGCCACGTTCAAGCTGGCCCGGGCCTTCACCGGTCGCGACCGGCTGCTCACCTGCGGCTACCACGGCTGGCTCAACAGCATGGGGCCAGGCGTGCCGGCCGCAGTCCAAAGCGTCTGCACCGGACTGCCGTGGGGCGACCCCAGCCCATTCGAAGACCTGCTGCGCTCCTTCGACGGCGAAGTGGCCGCGGTCAGCGTGGCCTTCTCCTACAGTTCTACCGCCGAGCAGGCCAAGGCGTTTCTGACCGCCCTGCGCGGCCTCTGCGACCGTTACGGCGCGCTGCTCATCTTCGATGAGATCGTGACCGGCTTCCGCCTGGCCCGCGGCGGCGCGCAGGAACGCTTCGGCGTGGTGCCCGACCTGGCGGTGTTCAGCAAGGGCATGGCCAACGGCTGGCCCATCTCGGTCTACTGCGGTCGGCGCGAGGTCATGGAGACGGTTCGCAAGGCGGTGGTCTCGTCGACTTTCGGCGGCGAAGCCACGGCCTTGGCGGCGGCGCGAGCCGCCATCGACGTCTACCGCAGCGAAGACGTGATCGGCCACATGGAGACCATGGGCGCCCGCTTCGTGGGCGGCCTGAACGCGCTGTTCGCCGAGTATGGCGCGCCGGTCGCGGTACTCGGCCTACCGCAGATCGGCTGGGTGAGCTGGCGCGATTCAGCCCGCGCCAAAGCCGGCGAACTCGCCTTGCGGTTCGACGGTGAGCTGTTGCGCCGCGGCGTGATCACCTACACCGGCAACTACATCACCTACTCGCACACCGCCGCCGACATCGACGAGGGCCTCCGCGCCGCGCGCGAGGCCCTGGCGGACATGCAGAACGACGGGCTGTTGGCAGCCAACTGAGAGGCGTACACGATGGCAGAGCAACTCCTGGCTGGTTGGGCGCTCAGCAACATCACCCCGCCACTGGGCAGCCGTCTCCGCGGCTACTACAGCGAACGGTTGGCCAGCGGCGTCCATGACCCACTACAGGCCAAGGCGCTGTGGCTGAGCGACGGCGACGAAACGCTGGCCGTGGTGACCTGCGACCTGTGTGCGGTCGATCGCAGCGTGATCGAGGCCGCCCGTGCACTGGTCACCGAGAGCACCGGCCTGCCGCCCGAGCGGCTGGTGGTCCAAGCCACCCATACGCACCTCGGCCCGCACTCGGGCGAGCACCTGGAGTTCCTCGCCGGCCGCATCAGCGAGGCCGTCATCCAGGCGGCCCGCCAGGCCGGTCCGGTGGCGGCTTCGGCCGGCTGCGGCGCCGCCGAAGGCATCGCCTTCTGCCGCCGCTTCCTGATGACCGACGGCGCCGTCCGATTCAACCCGGGCCGGCGCAACCCCGACATCGTCGGCGAGACCAACCCGGCCGACCCGCGCGTCGCCGTGCTGGCGCTCGAACGGCCGCACCACGCCGGCGGCCTGGTGGTGGTCAACTTCGCCTGCCACCTCGACACCATCGGCGGCACGGTCATGTCGGCCGACTACCCGCACTACCTCAGCCGCGTGGTGAAGGCGGTGTTCGGCGCCGCCTGGGGCACGCTGTTCCTGCAGGGCTGCTCCGGTGACATCAACCACATCGACGTTGAGGCGGCCAGTCAGCCGACCGGCTTCGACATGGCCGAGCGCGTCGGAACGGTGCTGGCCGGCGAGGTGGTCAAGCTCATGGCCCGGCGGGCGCCCATCGCGGTGACGCCGCTCCGCGTGCGGAGCACCGTGCTGCCGATCGAGGTGGAGCAGCCCACGCCCGACGAGCTCGCCGCCGCCAAGGAGTTGCGCGCCGCGGGCGGTAGCGACTTCAACGCCCAGGTGCGCGCGGGGCGGCTGGTCTCGCTGGCGGCGAAGGGCTCGCCGGTACCGCTGGAGATCACCACCGCGCACCTCGGCGAGGCGGCCTTCGTGGGCCTGCCCGGCGAGGTGTTCAGCAGCTACGGCCGCCGGCTCATCGCGCAGTCGCCGTCGCCACTGACGTTCGTCACCGAGCTGTGCCACCACGATGTCGGCTACTTCCCGACGCCCGAAGCGATGACCGGCGGCGGGTATGAGACCTGGAGCACGCTGTTTCCTATCGGGACCGGTGATAGAATGGTCGGGTGCGCTCTCGACCTGCTGTGGGACCGGCAATCGAACTGAGGGCGAGCAACCGCGCGGCAGACCTGCCGCAGCCATTGAAAGCGAGGACGTGAAATGGGCAAGCGTGTGGCCGTGGCGGCGGCCAACTGGAAGATGAACCTGCTGCGGGCGGATGCCGATGCCTTCATGACCGCACTGGCACCGGTCGTCGCGGCCGCCGGCAACCAGGCCGAGGTGGTCGTGTTCGCGCCGTTCACCTTGTTGCCGACCGTCTCCGACAAGGCTCCGGCCAAGGTCGGGGTGGGTGGTCAGGACCTGTACTGGAAGCCGAAGGGCGCCTATACCGGCGAGATCTCGGTGGCCATGCTGAAGGACGTCGGCTGCACCCACTTCCTGATCGGGCACAGCGAGCGGCGGCGCCGCTTCGGCGTGCCGGAGGATGAACTGCTGACCGAGTTGGGGGCGGTGTTCGGCGACAACGACTTCACGGTCAACCGCAAGCTGCTGGCCGGCGTCGAAGGCGGCCTGATCCCGTGTCTGTGCGTCGGCGAGACGCTCTCCGAGCGCGAGCGCGGCGAGACCGACGCGCTGATCGAGATCCAGCTCCGGCGCGGCCTGTGTGGTGTCAGCGCCGAGACCGTGGCCGCGATGCTGATCGCCTATGAGCCGGTCTGGGCCATCGGCACCGGCCAGACCTGCGAAGCCGAGGAAGCCAACCGCGTCTGCGGTGTCGTGCGCGCGGCCGTCGCCACGCTCTACGGCGCGGCCACCGCCGAGTCGGTGCGCGTCCTCTACGGCGGCAGCATGAACGAGAAGAACGTCGCCGACCTGGTCGCGCGCGAGCATATCGACGGCGGCCTGGTGGGTGGCGCGAGCCTTGAAGTCGCCAAGTTCCAGCCCATCATCGAGGCTTGCGCGAAGAGCTGAGCCGCAGGCACCTCGCCCCCCGTGTCGCCCTCGCGCGGACTCCCCCTCTCCGTGGGTGGAGAGGGGGCTGGGGGGTGAGGTGCGCGGATCCACGCCCAGGCGCGGTTTGACCGTGGCCGACAGCGGTGTTATCATATCGGCTTGCGCCAGCCCCACTGGCGGGTTCAGGAGTGGCAGACGATGTACGCCGTGATCGAGAGCGGCGGGCAACAGCACAAGGTGGAGCCGGGTCGCTACGTCACGATGAAGCGGCTGGCGGTCGCAGACGGCGAGCCGGTCGTGTTCGACCAGGTGTTGCTGGTCCGCACCGACGAGCAGACCACCGTTGGTACGCCCGCGGTAGAAGGCGCAGTGGTGCAAGGCGTGGTTCGCCGGCACCTGCGTGGCAAGAAGGTTACTGGTCTCAAGTACAAGGCGAAGAAGGGCTATCGCAAGCGCTTCGGGGCCCGCGCGGATCTGACTCAGGTCACCATCGAGAAGATCCTGTTCGGCGGCCAGGAGTATGCGGCGGAGGTCGTGGCGGCTGAGGCAGCCGCGGCGGTTGAGGCCGACGACGCCGACGCAGCGGAGGAGTGACGCATGGCACATAAGAAGGGCATGGGCTCGTCCCGCAACGGTCGGGACAGCAACGGCCAGCGTCTGGGTGTGAAGCGCTACGCGGGTCAGGCCATCCACGCCGGCACCATTTTGGTTCGGCAGCACGGCACGCACATTCTGCCTGGTGACAACGTCGGCGTCGGTCGCGACGACACGCTGTTCGCCATGGTCAGCGGCGTGGTCCAGTACGAGACCATTCGGCGCAACGGCACGGCGCGCAAGCGCGCTTTCGTGGTGCCCACGCCGGAGGCGGCGGCGAACTGACATGCCGGAGCTGGTCGACCAGGCTCGGATCGAGGTCCGGGCCGGGCGCGGCGGTGACGGCGCGTCGCACTTTCGACGCGAGAAGTATGCGCCCCGTGGGGGCCCCGACGGCGGTGACGGCGGGCGCGGTGGCGATGTGATCCTGGAAGTCGATGAGGGTCTGCGGACTCTCATCGATTTTCGCTATGCGAAGCGCTTCCACGCCGAAGACGGCCGGCCAGGCGGCGACAACGACTGCACCGGCCCCAGCGGCAGCAGAGTCGTGGTCAAGGTGCCACCGGGCACGCTCGTCTATGACGACGAGAGCGGGCGCCTGCTGGCCGACCTGTCGGCTCCGGGTCAGACGCTCCTGGTCTGCCGCGGCGGCCGCGGCGGCCATGGGAACGCGCACTTCGTCTCGCCGACCAACCAGGCCCCGACGATCCGCGAGCGCGGCGAGCCCGGCGCGGAACACCAGCTCCGCCTGGAACTCAAGCTGCTCGCCGATGTGGCGCTCGTCGGCTACCCGAACGTCGGCAAGTCCACCCTCATCTCACGACTCAGCGCGGCGCGACCGAAGATCGCCAACTACCCGTTCACGACGCTCACGCCGAACCTCGGTGTGGTGCGCGTAGACGAGGGCATGAGCTTCGTGCTCGCCGACCTGCCCGGCCTGATCGAGGGCGCCGCCGAGGGTAAGGGGCTCGGACACCAGTTCCTGGCGCACCTGGAGCGGGCCCGCGGCATCGTCCACGTGCTGGACCTGTCGGGCTTCGAGCGGCCCGATCCCGTCGCCGACTATGAGGTCATCCGCCACGAACTGGCCGCCTACGACGCTGGCCTGGCGGCGCTGCCCGAGGTGGTGGTGCTCAACAAGGTCGACCTGCCCGCGGCGGCGGAGCGCGCCCCGGAGATTGAGGCCGAACTGCGGCGGCGCGGCGTGCGCCGCGTCTGCCAGGTCTCGGCAGTAAGTGGCCAGGGGTTGCCGGCGGTGCTGCAGACGCTCAGCGCGCTGCTCCGCGAGGAGCCGGCCGAGACTGTGGTGGCGCGCCGGGCTGCCGAATCCGCCGACGAGGAGCCCGAACCGACGGCCGACGGCTATGAGGTCGCCGAGTTGGAGGAGGGGCTGTTCGAGGTCAGCGGCCGCGAGGTGGAGCGGCTGGTGGCCATGTGCGACCTGAACAACGACGAGGCGCTGATGCGCCTGCATCGGCAGCTCACCCGCCTGGGCGTCATCGCCGCCCTGCGCGACGCCGGCTGCCAGGACGGCGATGTGGTGAAGATCGGCGAGGAGTACCTCGACTTCACCGAGTAGCCGGTCCGCTGCGCTAGAGCACCGAGAACTCCATGGTCTTCGCCGTGCTGACCGCGGTGTTGTTTTCGTTCTCGATGTTCTTCGCGACGCGCTCCACGCGCGCCGTCGGTGTCGAGCGGGCCACGCTCGCGCGCATTCTGCTGGCCACCGCCGTGCTCGGTCTGTGGTCCGCGACGGTTGGCGCTCGCCTCCCCCGCGCCTGCACCATCTGGCTGCTGGCCAGTGGCATTGTCGGCATGGGCCTGGGCGATGTGGCCCTGTTCTACGCCATCCCACGGTGTGGCGGCCGGCTGACGGCGCTCCTGGCGCAGTGCGCCGCGGTGCCGCTGGCGGTGATGGTCGAGTGGCTGTGGCTAGGCCAGACCATCGACCTCGCGCACCTGGTCGTGGTGATGGTCATCGTCTCCGGGCTGGGCCTGTCGCTATCGCCGGACCGCACCACCGAGCCCGCCGCGGCCGTGTCGCGGCTCGAGTTCTGGCTGGGGGTGACCGCTGGTGTCGGCAGCGCGCTGGGCATGGCGCTCGGCGCCGTGCTGACGCGCCGCGCCATCGACAGCTTGCCGGCCGGCGCCGCCTGGGACGGGGGCACCGCCGCGTTCTACCGCATGGTGACCGGCGCCATCACGACGCTGCTCTTCTACCGCCCGGTGCTGGGCCACTGGCATCGCACGTTGCGCGCCCGCCCGGGCCTGCCGGCGTTCCGGCGCTACGGCAACACAGTGGCCAACGCCCTCTGCGGCTCAGTGCTCGGCGTGGCGGTCATGCAGCAGGCCCTGCTCACCGTGCCCGCCGGCGTGGTCATGGCCGTCGTCTCGACCGCCCCCATCGGCACCATGGTGCTGCTGTGGGCCTTCGAGCAGCAGCGCCCCACCCCACGGGCCACCGTCGGCGCTCTGGTCGCCGTTGGCGGCGTCGTGGCGCTGCAACTGATGGCCCTCTAGGCTGCCGCTCGGCGATCCTGGCCGGTCGGGGCGGGGCCTGGTGCCCGCCCTGTCACTGCCCGGTAGGCGCTTGGTGGCCCGCAGCCGGGCGACCCGAGGGTCGCCCCTACGGGACAGCGTCACCGGCAGGTTGCGGTCCCCCGCCGGTTCACTTACCGTGGCCCTTCCGCGGTGCCTGCGGCCGGCATATGAGCAGCTTCAGCTTCGACCGCGGACCAACCAGGCGCCGCGCGAGGACGTCGGCCTCGGTGAACCGCGCCAGCAGCACCTCACCGTCCGTGCTGCGGTTCCGGTCGTAGGAGATGTAGAGCGTGCCGTCGGGCGCCTGGCAGCCGTCAGGATACGAGACGCCGGGCCGGTCGTCCAGGATCAGGCCACCCTCCCAGGTGTGACCATCATCGGCCGACAGCCAGGCACTCAGCTTCACGCGGCCCTGATGCGCGTTGACGGCGTCGCCGTGCTTGACCAGCAGCACGCGGCCGGAGGCCAGGCGCCGCAGGTGGAAGCGCGCGTTGGGTTGCCGGATGCCCGGTGGCTCGGTCGGCACCGCCCAGGTCCGCCCGCCGTCGGCCGAGGTGGACTGCATGATGCCCTTGGTGTTGCGCGCCAGCATCCAGAGCGTGCCGTCGCGCCGCTCGACGAGCATGTGCTCGTGCCAGTCGGGGTCGGGGAACCGCACCGCCCCGCGCCGCTGCCAGGTGGCCCCCTGGTCGCTCGAAGCGAACACGTTGGCGCCGCGGTACGGGTCCAGTTCCTTGAACTGCCCGTGGAACGGCCCGAACCCCTCGCGCTGGTCGAGCGAGATCGGCAACAGCCACTCGCCGGTCGACAGCACCGTCGGCTTGTTCAGCATCACGCCGTGCCAGATGCGCCGCGGCTCGGACCAGGTCGGACGCGCGGCATCGGGCTGCTCGCAGACGGTTGCCCAGACGCCGGCCCGCCCGTCGAACATGTCCATCGACTGGTCGAAGAACAGCCACAGCCGGCCCAACGGATCGGTCCACAGGTTGCCCACCAACACACTGCGATCCATCGGCAGATGCTTCGAGTGCCCGTCAACCGCCAGACACGGCTTCGACCAGGTCTCGCCGTCGTCATCGCTCCAGGCCAACAGGAAGTACGCTTTGGGGCTGTCGCCACCGGCGACCCAACAGGCCCACAAGCGACCCTTGGGCGTCCGCTCCAGGCCGATGGTCATGCCGTAGTCGAGACGGTCGTAATCGTACTCGGGCAGCGGTGACGTGTTCAGCAGCGGCGGAATCAGGGCCAGGTCGGCGATGCGCCGCATGACGTCGAGTTCGTAGGCCCGGACTTCGGCCGGCGTCATCCGGGCGAAGCGCGCTTCATCGCCGTCGGCCGCGCCCAGCGCGGTGAGCAGGAACGCCGTGAGCGTCGGCATGGGTGGCTCCTTCTGGTCGCGCCTGTCGTCAGGCGTCGGTCTTGAGCAGATCCGGCTCCAGGATGCCGCCGCGCGCGCGGACCTCGGCCTGCACGCGGGCCACCGGCAAGCCGTGTACGTCGCCGCCGCTCTCGCGAACCGCCAGAGCCGCCGTCACGCCGGCGGCTTCGCCGGTCACACCACAGGTCGGAATGGCGCGCGTCACGTCCCACACCGTCGTGTCGGCCGACATGCAGCGGCCGGCGACCAGCAGGTTGTGGTTCCGCTCGCCGCGCAAGCTGCGCAGCGGCACGCACCAGATTGGCCCGGACTTGCGCCAGTCGCCGGTCATCGCCACGCAGTCGTCGAGCCACACATGATCGTCGGCTTCACGTAGCGACCAGCTCGACACCAGCCGGCGCGTCATGCGGAAGCTCGGGATGGACCCGATGGCGAACGGCTGGATCTCCACGCCCGGATTGGCCAGCCGCAGTTCGTCCATCTGCTCGCGGAACCAGGCCCGCGTCTGGAGGACGTGCTGCGTCACGTCGCGCGCGCAGTCGCCGGCGAAGAACGGACCTTCCGACTTCTCCTTGCGCGTGTAGCAGTCGAACGACTTGCTGATCGCCCGCAGCGACAGCCGCTCATCCTTCAGCACGTAGTGCCAGCCGGCCAGGACATTGCTGTCGAGCGATTCGGTCTGTTCACCCGCCAGAGCGCACACATCCGCGTCGCCCGAGGCATCGACCACGGCGCCGCACGCGAACGCGGTCCGGCCGTCCTTGTTCTCGACGATCAGGTGACTGATGCGGCCGTCGGCCGTACGGCAACCGCACAGCCGCGTGTCGTACCAAAGGTCGATGCCGGCCTCACCGATCATCGCCTCCATTTCCATCTGGAAGGCATATGGATTGAACCGCGCGTCGTAGCGCTGACGGCGGCGTTCCTCGAGCGAGCCGCCAGCGCTCCAGCAGTCCGGCACCTTCTGCAGGCCGAGATGCTCGCGGTTCTGCTGCAGGTCGCACACGGAGCGCAGCAGCAGTTCTTCGCAGACGCCGCCGATGACCTGCTGCCCGTGCCCATCACAGATCGGCAGGTAGACGATCACGTTGCCGAGCGTGGCCAGGCCACCCAGCCCGTACTCCTTCTCCACCAAGGCCACCTGCACGCCGGACCGCGCCGCCGCCAGCGCGGCGGCCACGCCGGCAATGCCGCCACCCACCACCACCACGTCGTACTGGGCCACCACCGGCAGGTCGCGGGCCGGTTCCTGGATTGTCTGCGTCATCGCTCCACCTTGTCCGTCCACACGCCGGCACCCTCTGGCCGCGTGTGCCCTTCATTGCTCCCGGGCGCACCGTCGCTACGCGGGATACACCATCCTCACGAAGTTGGCGATGACCTGCCGGCCATCGGGATAGTCGTCGGTCCAGGCTTCGGCGTGGAACTGCAGGCCGTAGAGCGGCCGCGTTTCGTGCCGCATCGCCTGGATGCGGCAGTCCCCGGTGGAGGCCAGCAGTCGGAAGCCCGGCGGCAGCGTCTTGATCTCGCAGTAATGGGCCTCCGGCACGCGGATGCGCGTCGGCAAGCCCTCGAATAGCGGATCCGGCTGCACGATGGCCACCTCGTGGATGCCCGCCTCCATGTACCACCCGGCGTGGTACTCGGGGCGCCAGTCGGGCTCACCCGGCGCCAGCCGGCGCATCGGCTCATCGGCCAGTTGGGCGACTCGACGCAGGTCGCAGTTGAACGCGAAGCCCATGAGCTGATGCCCACCGCAGGCCGCGAGCACGGGCAACTCGGTGGTGTGCAGCAGGTCGGAGACACCCACCAACTGGTCGACCGGCACCTTGTCCCAGCCGTAGCCGAAGCCACTGATGAACACCCCGGCGATCGGCAGCGATGCCACGTACTCGGGTGTCACCTGGGGGAAGTTGGTCACCAGGCAGGGCCGCCCCGACAGGACCTCGAGCCGCCGCTTGACCGACCAGTGTCCACCCGCGGTGTCGTAGTTGTCCGGGTGGGTCATGTCCACCAGCAGCAACATTGTCAACCGACCTCCTGCCAGGCGAGGCCACACCGCCTTGGCGTGGCCATTATGCCACACCGTCCGGCGTCGTGGGTGACCAAGGCACCTGGGCCCGCATCCAGCGCGAGCCGCCGAGCAGCAGCACCGCCAAGCAGATCATCGTAGCCGGCAGCACCGTCATGGCCCAGCGCAGACCACAGGCGTCGCCCAGCGCGCCGATCAGCCACGGCACCACGATGCAACCGGTGACACCGGCCGCCGAGAGGAAGGCGAACAGCGTCGTCGACCCACAGGCCAGGTAGTCGGAGGCGACGGCCAACAGTGTCGGCCAGAAGCAGGCCACGAACAGGCCGCCCAACGCGAACAGGGTCCACGCCCCGGCCACGGTGTTGGCACCCAGCAGGCCGCTCGTCGCCAGCGCGCACAGCACCGCGGAGACCAGCAGCAGCCGCAGCGCCCCGAGACGGACCACCACGACACCGCTCGCCAGGCGACCGAGCGCCATGAACCCGCCGTAGAGCATGGTGGCCGCGGCCCCTTCGCGAGGAGAGGCCGACAACACGCTGGCCATGTAGTTCGGGGCCCAGGACGTCAGCCCGGCCTCGCAGCCGCCGCCAAGCACCATGGCCACCATCAGGAGCCAGAACAGCGGCCGGCGCACGAAGCCGGTGGCGCTACCGGCCCGGCCGCCCTCGACCGGGCGCGGCGGCTGCGGGTAGCGGGGCGTCAGGTAGAGCACCGCGCAGACCAGCGGCGGCGCGGCCCAGGCCGCGAACGCCAGTCGCCAACCGCAGCCCCGCTGGAGCAGTTCGCCTGTGCTCCAGGCGCCCGCTACCAGCCCGAGCGAGAACAGGCCGTTCATCAGGTTGAGCGCCCGGGCCGACCGCGCCGGATTGAGTTGCGCTACCAGCGGGTTGATGAGCGCCTCGACGACGCCGAAGCCCAGGCCGGTCAGCACCGTCACCTGAAGCAACTGACCATAGGTGTGGACGGCAGCGGTAAGCACTTGGCCGACGGCGATGGCGATGAGCCCGACGGTCATGAAGTAGCGCTTGACCGGCCGCTCGGCCAGCGGACCCACCGCGAGCAAGGCCACCGTCAGCATCGCCATGCGCAGGCTCACCAGGAACCCGCGCTGAGTGTAGTCGAGGCCCAGGTCACGGCCCAGCGCGTCCAGGCAGACGGCCGGCAGCACCTGCACACCGCCGAACAGGACCATACACAGTGCCGAGGCCGCCATCAGCCGACCGTAGGCCGGCGCCGCGTTCGGTTGGTCCGACGGTCTGCCCATAGCTACCATCACCGACCCGCCAACGGCAGGGCCGCCAGGTGCTGGAAGCTGCCCGGCGGCCCTGGTTGACCATCTCGCCGCCCGCAAGGCGACACCGCCTGGTTAGCGCAGAATCGCCGCCACGCCCGCGTCGTTGACGACGCCGTGGAAGGTTGCCGCCTGGCGGTTGTCGGTCGTCGTGGAGTACGCCCCGCCGGCCGCCCCGATGCGGTAGACCGGGTTGCCGCGGTTGGCCAGGTCATTGGCCGTGTTGCCTGTCCTGGTGCAGGGCACCGCCTTCACATGGCCGTCGGCAAACGAACTGTCGCAGGTGTCATTGTGCCGCGCCTGGCACGGTGCCGTGCCGTAGGTGGCCGTACCGCTGAAGTTGCGCTGCAGAATGGCATCGGCCCACAGCGCCGTCTCGGCGGCCCGTGTGACCTCCGATAGCGCGATCACCGCGTGGTTGCTGCCGGTCACCGCGTTGTTCGGTCCGTCCTCGACCAGCGCGAAGTTCGGCGCGTAGCTAGCCGACCACACTTGCGGCGTCGCCGGCAGGCCGAGCAACTGGAAGTGCGCGCTCAGCAGCGGCGTCGAGTCCGACGGGCAGGCCATGATCTGGACGTTCTTCACATACGGCTGGCACAGGTCGAACACCGTCACGGTCCGGCCGCCGGCCACGGTGATGTTGTACGGGTACTTCTCGTCGTAGTCCTGCACGTACTGCAGCGTGGACAGTGAGAGCTGCTTGAGATTGCTCTGACAGCTCGACTGGCGCGATTTCTCGCGCGCTTTGGCGAACACGGGGAACAGAATCGCCGCCAGAATGGCGATGATCGCTATCACCACCAGCAATTCGATCAGCGTGAACGCACGCAGATTGCGCCTCATCAAACCATGCCTCCTGACGCCGCCATCCTCTGTCTTCCCCCAACGGCACCACTATCCGGCTGCCGCTCACTCCCATCCCGGCGTCGCACGCGCATTCGACACGCCGGCGTCGGCACCTCTTCACCGCCGCGCCAGACTGGTTGGCCGCTCCTCGCCCAACGGCGCGCCACCGAATCCGCCTGCATCGTCTGTCTTGTTCGGCGGCTCTAATCTGTGTCGACCTGACGACTGACCGGGTTCGTCGGCGTCGGCCGACAGGAAGGCCCCATGCTCGCGCGTTTCCGCCTCCGTTACGGTAGCCGGCTGTTCATCAGTCACCTGGCCGCGGTGATCCTGGTCTCCGGCAGTGTCGGCACCTACTTCTACAGCCGGGCGCTGGACAGCCTGATGCGCAGCCTGCGCTCGCGCCTGCAGAACAGCGCGGCGCTGCTCAGCTACAGCGTCGAGCCCGCCGAACTGGAGGGGATCGTCAGTGAGAAAGACACCCAGCGCGAGGCCTACCAGCGCAACCTGACCAAACTGCGCCAAGTGCGCCGCCTCAACCCGGACTTGGCCTTCCTGTACGTGATGCGCAAGGACGGCGACAAGGTCCGCTTCGTCATCGACTCCGACGAGACCGCCAAGCAGGCGCCGCCGGGGCGCGAGTATACGCCCGTGCCGGACCGCATGTTGGCCGGGTTCGAGTCCGCGTCGGTGGACGACAAGCTCTACCGTGACGAGTGGGGCGTGTTCCTGTCGGGCTATGCGCCGCTCCACAACGGGCAGGGCCGCTACCTGGTCGGCATGGACATGCGAGCCGACGAGGTGGACTACAAGCTGGCCGAACTGCGGCTCACCGGCCTGGTCTCGCTGCTGGCCTCGGTCCTGCTGGCCCTGCTCTTCGCGCTGTCGCTGTCGCGCGGACTGTCACGCAGCATCGAACGCGTCACGCGCCGCTGCCAGCAGGTGGCCGGTGGGCGCCTGGAACCGTCGCGCGATCCGCGCACCTACGACGAGTTCGACGACCTCAACGATTCCTTCGACCAGATGCTGGCCCAGCTCGGTCAGGCCCGCGAGGAGACCGCCGACGCCCTCGCCGCACTGCGCGTTGCCCGCGACCAACTAACCAGCCAGGTGCAGCAGCAGTCCGCGCACCTCCAGGACGCGCAGGAGCAGATGGACGTCTTGCGTGGCCTGCTACCGATCTGCTCCTCGTGCAAGAAGATCCGCGACGACCAGGGCTACTGGCAGCAAGTCGAGGTGTTTGTGGAGGCCCACACCGACGCCCGCTTCACGCACGGCCTGTGCCCGGCGTGTGCGGTGCAGTTGTACGGCGACATCCTCTCGAAGGATGCCCTGCGCGAATGCGGGATCGAGCTGGATGACGAGTCCGCCGGCCCCGCGGAAGCGGAGTAGACGGCCGCCGGCGCCGCGAACAGCGCCGGCGGCCGGGCAGCATCAGTCGGCCGCGAACAGCGCCTTGCTGCGGGTCTTCTGCAGCTCGGCCTCGGCCATCTGGCCTTCGAGCACCTTGCGCGCGATGGCAATGTCCTCTTCGGCCTCTTCGAGGCTCATCATGCCGATGGCCACGGTGTCCTGCGGCTTGATCATCGAGTAGACGAAGTTCAGCCCGGTCGGCGGCATCACGCGGCCGGAGCCCAGCGGCTTGATGCACAGACACGGCTTCTGCGCCCCGCGGATGATGGCGCCGGACCAGTCGGTCTCGACATGCATCAGGAAGCCTTCGGCGTTGAAGATCTGGATGTAGACCTCGACATCGTAGCCGCGCTGATCGCTGATGGCGACGGTCTCGGGCCGGTGCGTGCTCCAGCCCGGCCGCATGCCTTGCTCGCGAATGAACGCCAGGACCTCTTCGGCTTCCTCGATAATGCCCTTGGACGGCAGCAGGCGCGCATCGGTCCACATGGTGTGCGGCATGCAGAACTCGGCGCCCAGTTCGGCCGCCTGGCAGATGCCGTCCTTCAGCTCCTCGGTGTCACGGCCGCCCGGCGTGGCGAACCAGATGATGTGGACACCGGTCTCGGCCTCCACTGCTCGCATGACCTCGGCGTAGTCTGGCCGCTGCATCGAGCAGGTGGCGTTCAGCCCCTGGTTGGCGCAGTAGCACATCACCTCGAAGATGCGCTCGGGCGTGAAGTACCGCCGAAGCCAGTCACTCCGGGCCTTGCTGAAGTGGCTGAAGCCGTGAAACGTGTTGGACCCGATGATCAGTCGAGAGACCTCCAACCCGCCAATGGTGGTGGTCGGGAAAGCGTTCATACCTACCTCCGGACGATTGCGCTCTGGCGTCCAGTCTACAACCGATCGGCCAAACCCGCGTCAGCGCTGCCCGCTGTGGTCCGCCGCCGACCCGGTCCACAGGTGGTACGCCGCCGCGTCCTGCCACCAGACCTGTCGCCGGCCCAGCACATGGCCCGGCGTGGTCTGCCACGTCATCGCCACCTCGTGCACGAGGTGAGTCACGTCCTCGCGCTCGAGGAGGGCCTGCGGAGTCAGCCAGAGCGCCTCGGTGACCTCGCTGCCGTCAGCCTGGAGTTGGCCGCCCACCGGCGCCATGCAGAACACGAAGAACAGGTTCCGCTCGTCCGGCAGCACGCGCTGACGCACCATCAGTAGCCCCTGGGCGACGGCCTCGAGGCCGGTCTCCTCACGGACCTCGCGCACCGCGGTCACCTCCAGCGGCTCGCCGTCGGTGGCGTGCCCGCCCGGCATCATCAGGCGGTCCTTGGCCGGGCCATACCCCATGCGCACCAGCAGCACGGCGCCGTCATCGCGCACCACCCAGCCACCGGCGCCGATCGTGTGGGCGTTGTAGCGCCGGTCTGCAGCCATGCGGTGGCCCTCCATGGCGTATGGTTCACCGATGGCCCGCCGATCCTTCCCGCAGGAGGGATGCTGCCCGAGGCGGCCAACCGGCCCGGCGAGGAAGCACCATGGTAGATTGGACCACCGGGACCTACACTGTCGCGCGCGCCCCTGAGCAGGGGACCCACTGGCGCCTCGTCATCGCCGGCGACTGGGCACCGCGTAAGGCGTACACGGACCTGCTGGGCGCCGAGCCCGAAGGGTGCTACGGCGATCTGCTGCCACTGCTCCGCGACCATGACCTCCGCATCGTCAACGTCGAGACGGTCCTCGGCGAGGAAGGCGCGCCGATCCCGAAGAATGGCCCTTGCCTCAAAGGACCCGTCGCGGCCCTGGCCAGCCTGACTGCCGTGCCCTGGGACGTGGCCACGATGTGCAACAACCACGTCTTCGACTTCGGCCCAGCCGGTCTCCAGGCCACGCTCGAGCGCTTGCGGCAAGCCGGCCTCCAGACCGTCGGCGCCGGGCTGTGCCAGGCCGATGCCGAGGCCACGCTGCGCTTGTCGGTCAAGGGCGTGCCCGTGGCCATCGTCAACTGTGGCGAGGGCGAGGAGAATCGCTGCAAGGACGGTGGTCCGGGCGTCAGCGGGTTCGACGTGGAGCGGCTGGCCGCCCGCGTGCGCGACCTGCGCGAGACCGGCCACGTGGTGCTGGTGATCTCCCATGCCGGGCGCGAGTACACGCCGCTGCCGCCGCCCTACGTGCACGACTGGTACCGCCGCCTGGCTGACGCCGGGGCGCATCTGGTGGTCGGCGGTCACCCGCACGTCCCACAAGGCGTCGAGATCCGCAACGGCTGTCCCATCGCGTACAGCACGGGCAACTTCCTGTTCTGGATGGACAATCCGCCGAAGACCCGCCAGGGCTACGTGGTCCAGGCGGCGTTCTGCGACACCACGCTCACCAGCCTGCGGCTGGTGCCGTACCAGGCCGAGCCGACTGGCTTGCGCCGCCTGACCGCCGCAGAGCAGCGCACGCTGTTCGAGGAGCTGCGCGCCGTGACCGAGCCGCTCTACGACCATCAGCGCGTGATCGAGCACTGGGAGGCCTACAGCGACACCATGGGGCCGCACATGCTGGCCGGCTGCCAACGCGAAATGGTGACCATGGCCACCGACGCGGTGGCCGGCGCCGAGAATCTGCGCAACTACTTCGACACGCCGGCACACCGCGAGTTGATTCTGACGCACCTGCGACGCATCATGGAAGGACGGGTCGGACAGCGTGCCGCCTGGGCTGACGAGGCCTTGGCGCGCTGGCGCGAGTGACCGCCCGCAGCGGCGGGCGTCGGGCCGTACCTGGCCTGGTCGTGGGCCGTCGCGCCGTGGCGGCGCGACGGCGTCACCACGGCTCGGAGACCTGCTCATGCTGGAGATCAAGACGGTCAAGGGCGAGCTGATCACGCGGCTCGAAGCGGGCAACCTGGACGGCGCCGACTTCAGTGGCGCCACCATGCGCGAGGTCGCCTTCGAGCGCGCCAAGCTGCGCCGCTGCGTCTTCACCAACGCCAACCTCGAACTCGCCAACCTGCGTGGCGCCGACCTGACCGGCGCGATGATGGCGCATGCCAACCTCCGCCAGGCCAACCTGTCCGAGGCCAACCTGACCAACGCCGACCTGACCCATGCCGTGTTGACGCCGGCCGACCTGCGCCGTGCGAACCTCTGCGGCGCCAACCTGACCAACGCCGACCTGCACGGCACGCACCTCGAGGGCGCACAATACGACTCGCGCACGCGCTGGCCCGAGGGCCTCGACGCCCACCAGCGTGGCGCGGTGCGCGCGCAGGTCGACACGGGTGAGTCACCGGAGAACCGCGCCATCGACCTACTGCGGCACAACCAGCCCGACGAGGCCATCCACGTGCTGCACGCCGCGCTGGAACGCGCCCCGCAGAGCTACCGGCTGCACCACCTGCTGGGTTGCGCCTATGGCCAGAAGAGCGACGTCGACTACTCGATGAAGCACTTCCGCCTGGCGCTACGGCTCAACCGCGATTCCGTCTCGACCAACTTCGACATCGCCCAGCTCTACTGCCGCGTGGGTCTCTACTGGTGCGCTCTGGAGCACCTGGAGAAGGTCATCCAGGGCGCGCCGAACCACGAAAGGGCCCAGCGGCTGCTGCCGGAGGTGCGGGGCAAACTCGTGCGGTAGGCGCCCGGCTCACCGGGTGTGGCACTGCCCGCAGAACTTGCGCTCGTGGCAACGGGCGCACGGTGCCTTCTTGCGCGACGCCTCGGTGCCGTGGCTCATCACGAAGCCGGCCGGGTGCGGGATCTCCGTGCCGTGGCACGAGCGGCACGCGGTCTGAGTGTGGCAGCGGCCGCACAACTGCGGATCGTGGCGGGCCGCTTGGCCGTGGCTCTTCACGTACCCCTTGGCGTGCGGCATGGCCAGGCCGTGACAGGCGCGGCAGGTACTGGTCTCATGGCACCGTCGGCAGATGGTCGGGTTCTGCTTGGCCGCCGCGTTGTGGCGATGGCGGTAGTCCGCCGGATGCGGCATCGGCACACCGTGGCAGCGGTCGCACGTGGCCTGGGTGTGGCAGGTGGCGCAGCGCTTCGGCGCCGCCTGCGACGCCGCGCCGTGGACGCGGCTGAAGTCGGCCGGGTGCGGGTTGCGGCGGTGGTGGCAGTCGCTGCAGAACGCGCGCTGGTGGCACTTGGCGCAGACCCGCTGGTCGAGCGCGCCGTGGGTCCGCGCGAACTCGGGCGGATGCGGTAGGCGCAGCCCGTGGCAACCGTCGCACTGCGGCTGGTCGTGGCACTTGGCGCACAGGCGCCCGTCGCTGCGGGCGGTGCGCCCGTGCTGCGCCAGGAAGCCCGCCGGGTGCGGCAGCGGCAGACCGTGGCAGGACTGGCACCAGCTCGCCTCGTGGCAACGTTGGCACTCGCCGCCGCCGCGCGAATCCGCCCCGTGCGTGCGCTGGAAGTCCTCGCGTGCGTGCGAGGCCGGCCGCAGCTTCTGGCTGTCCACATGGCAGGTCCGGCAGCCCGCCGCCGCTTGCTGCCCGTCGTGGCACTTCAGACAGGCGCCGCTGATGCCCAGCGTGTGCGGCTTGGTGCCGGCCGGTTTGGGCTGGTGGTCCCAACGGCCGTGGCAGGTGTTGCAGTGGACCTGGCGGTGCGCCGCAGTGGCGTGAGCAAAGGCGATACCGCGCTGCCCCTGGCGGGTCAACGCGTTGTGGCAGTCGAAGCAGACCAGGCCCTTGACCCGGCCGACCTCAGCCTGGGCCGGTGCTGTCGTGCCCGCCGTCGTCGCCGGCGGCGGCGCCGTCCGGCGGCAACTCACCGCCAGCAGCAGCACCGGCAGCAGCAGGCAGGCTCGTCGCGCTGCTCTCATCCTCGCTGTCCATCCAGATCGCAGCCGTGCCCTCAGCCTCCGCGGCCGCTTCGCGCGCGCGGATGGCGTCCAGTTCGCCAGGATGGTGGTGCGCCATCTCCTCTTCGCTCAGCGTGCCGGTCAGCCACATGCGGTTCATGGGGAACACGTCGGCCCGCAGGTGCGCATGATACATGTGCCAGAGCGCGATGGAGAGAAACGCCAGCAGCGCTTCGTAGCCGTGGATGACCTTCGACAGATCGAGCCCGACCGAGGTCACCAGACGCGATGAGACCACCGGGAACCAGAGTATCAGACCGGTGGCGATCATCACCGCGTTGCCCCACATCAGCGCGCCGTATTCGAACTTCTCCAGCCAGGACCACCGCCCGTAGCGCGGCTCCTCGTCGCTCAGTCCCAGCAGGTACCGCATCTGTCCCCAGAACTCGAACAGGTCCTGCTTGCACGGCAGCATCTGGCACTCACGCACACCCAGGCGCCACTTGCCCAACAGGTAGCTGAAGTGCCAGAAGCAACTGAAGATGAGCCCCAAGGCCGCGAGGCGATGCACCAGACCCGCCACCGAGGCGCCACCCAGGTAGATGGCCAGCGTCTGCGAGGTCTGGCTCGACGCATAGCGTAGCGGCAGACCCGTGGCGCAGAGCAGCGTGAAGCAGACGATCAGCAACTGGTGCTGACGCAACTGGCAGCGGTCCCAGCGTTGGTAGTGGCGCGCGCTCATCGGTGGCCGCTCCGTCGTCCTCGCCGCCGACGCATGTCGAGCAGGATGTAGCCGAGCATGCCGCCGATGGTGGCGGTGATCGCCAGTCGGTAGAACCAGGTGACGTAGAACACCAGTGGCGCGGTGGCACCGGTCGGCACCTGGTGCTTGAAGCTCCTCGCGAACCGCTCGTCGGCGCCTTGGTGGCAAGCCCCGCACGTGCTGGCGACGTTGGACGGGTTGACGCGCGACGCCGGGTCATCCGGGGCGCGGATGTCATGCACGCCATGGCAACTCGTGCAGATCGCGGCGCGACGGTCGCCCAGCATGCTCTTCTCGCCATGGAAACTGGCGTCGAAGGTCCGCACCACGTTGGTCTTGACGTTGTAGCGGGCCATCTTCAGCGCGTCGGCATGGCACCGCGCGCAGGTGGCAGTCACGCCCTTCTGGTTGCCGGTGCCCTCCAAATCCGCCTTGCGCGTGATCTTGTGCGCGCCGTGGCAGTCGTGGCACAACGGCACCTCGCGGTTGCCCCGCGCGGCCGCCTGCGCATGGATACTCCCGGCGAACGTGTCGGCCACGCCGCTATGGCACGTGATGCACGCCGCCACCGCCGCCCGCACCGCCGCCCGGCGCGGGGCCAGGATCGCCTGCCAGATGGCCCCCACCTGCGGCTCCGGCACTGCGCCGTGCGGCCCGGCCGACATCGCCGCGTGGCAACCGTCGCAGCCCAACTGGCCGTGGGCGCTCTGCGCGAAGGCCGCCGGATCGACATAGAGCGTCTGCGCTCGGCCGTCGGCCTGCACCGTGGCCAGCTCGCGGTTGCTGTGACAGATCGAGCAGGTGTCCTCACCGGCTGCCGCTACGGCAGACAGTGCCGACCACAGCGCCAGGACCTGAGCCACACGCCTCATTTGCCCGGCTCACTCTTCGCCGCCGGCTCGAACGGCGGGGGCAGCTTGTCGTGGCACTGCTTGCACCAGGTTGCCGTGTGGCACTTCAGGCACGTGCCCGGCGTCTTCTGGCACGCCGCCTTGTGCTCCATGGCGAAGTCCTTCGGGTGCGGCAGCGGCGTGGCGTGGCACTGGTCGCAGAAGCTCTGTTGATCGTGGCACATGCGGCACTCGGCCTCATGGCCCTTGGCGTCGGCCTGGTGCTTCAGCTTGAAGTCGGCCCGCTTGTGCGCCGCCGTCCGCGGCACATCGTCGCCGTGGCACTCCTGGCAGGTCTCGCCTTGCGGCTTGGGCAACAGGAACCGCTGCCGACTGCCGTGGACCTGGTGGCAACCGGCGCAGGCCAGGGCCCCGTCACCCAGCGGATGGTGGCGCTTGGCCTTGATCTCCTCGGCCAACTTGCTGTGGCAACCCGTGCAGTCGCGGCCCTCCTCGGCGCGCAGCAGCTTCTGGCGCTTGACCGGCCGGTGTACCTCATGGCAACTCGTGCAGGCCACCGTCGGCGCGTGCGGCGAAGCGGTCCACAACTCCGCTGAGACGCTCTTCTGGTGGCACTTGAGGCAGATGTCGCTCTGCTCGGGTGCCTTGAGCAGACCCCAGGCGACGATGCGCCGGCGTTGCCCGGCGGCGTGCGCCGCGCCGGGTCCGTGACAGGCCTCGCACCCTCGCCGCTCGAACGGCAGGGCCTCATCGGACATCTTCCGGCTGTGGGGCAACGCCTGCCACTGCCGCGCAAAGTCGATGTGGCAGCGCACGCACAACGGCGTGCCGGCGTAGCCCGTGGACGCCGGGTCCGCCGCCCAGGCCAAAGTGGCGGCGACCACCAGGGCCGCCGCCACCAGGAGCTGTGCTCGATACCGGCCTTGCCGGTGACGCTCAGTCACGAGGTCACTTGTCGGCGAGGGTGCGGTCGAAGAGGTGCCGCCCTTCGGGCATGTGGCAAGTGGCGCAGGTACCGCCCGCCGGCAGTTCGCGCTTCTTGTCCTTGGTGTGCTCCTCGATGCTCTTCACCTTGGCCTTGTGGCACTGCAAGCAGGTGTCGTTGATCGGCATGAGCAACTGGTACTTGTGCTCCGTGTTGACGTGCGGATCGTGGCACTTCTCGCAGACGATGCCGGCGTTCCAGTGCTTCGGGCTCTGCTGCAGGTCCGAATACTGCTGGTTGCGGCCGGCGGCCTTCGGCTTGGCATCGTCGAACACCGCGGCCAGGTCGGTGCCCACCTGGTAGCCGTGCGGGAAGGCCAGCTTGCCGGACTTGTCGCGCCCGCGGCTGTGGCACTGGCCGCAGGCCATCGCCTGCTGCTTCGCATCCAGCTTCTTCGGGTTGATGATGGTCTTCAGACGGTCGTCGGGCGTCGCCGTCAGGTGCTTGCTGCCCGGGCCGTGGCAGCGCTCACAACCGACGCCGGGCGCTTTCCATTCGTTCTTCTCGGGGTTCCAGCCGGTGACGTGGCAGCCAATGCACTCGGTGCGCCCGTCCACCGGCTCTTGTGCCACCCACTTCTTGTCCTTGACCTTCCACAGGCCAGGCAGCACCTTCAGGTCGGCATCGAGGTAAGCCTGCTCGTGCCGCCCGGTGGCAAGCACCCAGGCCACTTTGTCCTTGCTGAACGGCGCGTCCTTGAAATCCGCCACCATGGCCTCGTCCGAGGCCGCCTGCAGCGCGCGGAAATGCGCCGTCTTCGGCTGGCCCTCGACAATCGCCTTCTGGCGCGCCCGATGGCAGACCATACACATCTTGCTGCCGGCGTAGCGGGCTCCGTCAACCTGGCTGTGGGCCGCCACCGCCAGCCCGGCCACTACAGCGAGGTGGCCGACCCACCGAATAGATCGCATCCGTCGTCTCCTGCTTGCCAAAAGCACCAACTGACCGCCTGCGGCCGGCCGACACCGGCCTGACTCGCTGCCCGAACATGACCTGTTCGCCGTCGTGTGTCTGTGCCCTCCTGCCTAGAACGGCATGTTGAAGCTCAACTGGAACACATCGGCATCGAAGGCGAGTGCGCGCAGCCCGTAGTTGTCGAGCCCGTCGTGCTGGTACGACAGCCGCAACGACCGCCCGCGGCCGAACTCGGCCTCGAAACCGGCGCCGACGATGTGCTCGTCGGTCCCTTCGCCGCGCCAGGTGGAGTTGCGGTAGTAGTCGAACCACAGCCGGGTGCGGTCGGTCGGCACGTAGCTGAAGCCGACATGGCCAACCAACGCGTCGCACTCCATCGCCCGCAAGGCGGCCTGGTTCGTGCCCAGCGACCGGACGTAGAGGTCACCGGACAGCGTCAGGCGGCGACTCACCGGCCCGGTGGCCCCGAGGCCCGCGTTGTGGACCGTTTCGCTGGCCTGGCGGAAGCGCGCCAACCGGTCACGGTACTGCCAGAAGCCATAGGCCAGGCCGGTCTTGGCGAACACCCCGCTCGCGCGCAGGTCGAACCGGCTCTCCCGGTCGATCAGCAGCGGATTGCCGCTGGTCGCCGCCGGAATGGCGTTGCCGTGCAGACCACTGAGCATGCGATGCTGGTACTCGATCACGCCCTTCAGGCTGTTCAGGCCGGTCGAGTAGTCCATCCGCGCCCAGAAGCGCGTCTCGCTCGGTCGCTCCACCACGCTCTGGATGGCATTCAGGCGCTCGAGCGCGCTATGCTCCAAGCCCGCGCGGAGCCGCACCGGCCGGATGGGCTGGTAGGCCACGCGCACGCTGCCGCCGAGGTTGCTGCGCACATAGGCGTTGAGAGTCGGCCCGAGCCGCAGGTTGCGGTAGTGCAGGCGGCCCTCGGTCCAGACGTCGCGTCCCGGCTGGTACGAGGCCGTCAGCCCGCCGGCGAACAACTCGCTGGAGCGCAGGCCGGGCTGGTGGATCAGCGACCACTGCCCGACCGCGCCCACGGCCCAGCGCTGGCTCGGCACCACCTGGTAGCCGAAGTCCAGTTGCTGGCTGCTGCTGCCGACGCGGTTGCCCAGCCGCTCGCGGAACACCAGACTGCTGGCCCGGAAGGTCAACAACCCAGGCCCGAGCGGCAGGTCGAGCGAACCGCCGCCCTCCGACACCTGGTGGTCGAAGATACCTTCGCGCACCAGGTCCGGCAGGCGGATGTGCTCTTGCGTGTAGCGCCCGGTCAGCCGCCAGCGACCGCCCGGCCACAACCGCGACTCCACGCCGACTCGGCTCCGCGCGCCGATCGCCGGGACCGGCGCCAGCGGATCCGGGTAGAAGGCCGCGCGGTCCCAGGTACCGCGGACCATCAGCGGCAGGTACGGGCACCACAGCGACATGGTGGCATCGTAACGCGGGCCCCACAGGCCGCTGGCCCAGAGGTCGAAGACGTCGAACCCGTGCTCCGTCCGCAGGTCGGCAAACCCGATGTCGAACGTCGGACCGCTGAACGGCTTGACGTACAGACCGGCGCGCGCGCGGCCGAGTCCCCGCAACACGTTCACGGTCAGGCGCGGCGTCACCACGACGCCGGCCGGCGGCGGCTCCTCGATCTCGGGCTTCTTCGCCGCCGCTTTGGCCGGCGCCTCAGCGGCCAAGCCAGACGTCGCCCAGGCCATGACCACCACCAACGACCAAGTCGCAAGCTGCTTCATGGCTGGCCTCCTAGTTCTGGTACAAGCGGTCCCGGTTGGAGCCGTGGACACGCACATGGCAGCCCGCCGACCAGCAGTTGCCCTGGCGGGCCCGGTGCCGCGGATCGGCCCCGATCTCGCTATGGCACTGCAAGCAGACCGCCCGCCCGTTCAGCTCCAGCAACTTCGGGTTGGCGGAGCCATGGGCGCGGTGGCAGGTCAGGCAGTTGTCTTCGCCCGCACCGGTGGCCGTCTGGTGCTCATAGACGAACGGGCCGCGCTTCTCCAGGTGGCAGCGCAGGCACCGGTCCTGTGAGTTCTTCAGCAGTTGCCGTGTGCCGAGGCCCTCCTGATGCGGATCGTGGCAGTCGGTGCAGGTCTGGCGCCCCTCCTCGACCGGATGGTGCGAGTTCATCTTGAACTCGATCTTCGAGGCGACGTGGCACGAGACGCACAACTCCTGCTTCGGCTTGCGCAGCATCGCGGGATAGCCCGGCGCCTGGTGTACATCGTGGCAGGCCCAGCAGGTCACCCCGGCTCGTGAATGCTCCGTCTGCAGCCAGGAGGCCGCCTTGACGTCGGCCTCGTGGCACTGCAGGCACGGCTGCACCGCCGCCAGCCCGCGCAACCGCTTCTCGTTCTTGATGGAGCGGAAGTTCGGGTCCTGCAGATGCTGGCTACCCGGCCCGTGGCAGCCTTCGCAGCCGCGCTGCTCGGGCTTCAGGGCCTCGCGGCGCAAGTAGCGGTTGTGCCGCACACTGGACCAGGCCGAGGCATACTGGGCGTGACACTCCAGACACGCCTCGTCACCGATCCGCGTTGCCGCCGGTCCGGGTTCGGCGCCGCGCACCAGCCAGGGCGCCGCCAGCGTGACCGCCAGCACCAGTAGCCCGCCGCACCAACGGTGGATCGGCGTCATGTCTCTTCGGCCTCCTTGCGCTGTTCAGCGCTCAGCGTGTTGGCCACACGGTCCGTCAACGACACCATCCCGCCCGACAGCGCCACCAACGTGCCCAACCAGACGACCCAGATCAACGGCTTCCAGGTCACCTGCACGACCAACCGATCAGCGCCCTTCGCGCCCGGTGCCTCAACCGCCAGCACCACCGCCCGTTCCTGCTCACCAACGACAATCCGCGCCACCTTCAGGCGCCATTCGCCCACCTGCGTCACCGGCGATTCGGTCGCGTCCGACCCCGCCAGGTACCGCGCTACCACCGTCTGCGGGCCGTGACCGTCGTCGACAACCAGCCGCACCCCGATGGACATGCCACCGCCGCCACCCATATGGCCGTCCAACTCGAAGGCCTCGAAACGCACGCGCAGTTGCCCGACCTGCCGCTCCTCGCCCTTACCGAGGCGCACCTCCTCGGTGGCCGACGATGACAGACCCTCGGGCTCGAGGTAGATGTCACCGGCGGGCTGATGGATCAGCAACGGGTGCCGCATCAGGCCGTTGTGCGTCGGGTACATCAGCGCCCGACCCGCCAAGGGGCGCCCACCGACCGCGAAGCTCAACGCCAGCTTGCCGTCGGCGGTCTGCTCGGCGGAGCTGAACGTGACCGTCGAGCCGATGACCGGAGCCGCCTCGGTCTGGCCCACCGCCAGTTCCAGCCGCGCCGCCCGAGCGCCGGGCCCGCTCAGGGCCGCGCCCAGTACCAACAGCGCCACGCCGCAGTGCGTCACACCGGCGCCCAACTCGGCCCGCCGCCCATGGCGCAGTCCGTGCGCGGCGCGGGCCAGGCCCACGGCGACCTGCACACCGCACAAAGCGCCCAGGCCGCACAGCGCCGGTCGCAGCCACCCGGGCTCCGGCCGCTGCACCACCATCGCGCACAGCAACGCACCGGCAGCCGCCACCACACCGGTCACCACCGCGGCCGGCGTCCGCCGCGGCGGCTGATCCAGCACCAGTACCAGCGCGCCCAGGGCAAACAGCAGCCCCTCGGTGCGGTTGTAGAAGCCTTGGCCGACCGCCGCGCCGGGGCCGAACAGCTTGCTGACCAGCGGCGCCGAGGTGCCCAGCAGCACACACCCGCCCATGCCCACCAGCAGCCAGCCGGCTTGCGACACCCAGCCGAGCGCCGACGGCACCGGCACGGCCGGCAGATGCGACCAGGCCCGGGAGACCACCACTGCGCCCAGCACCACCGGCGCCAGCAGCAGCAGGATCCAGACCGCGTTCACCTTCACGCCCAGACTGCCGAAGCTGTGCACCGAGAAGTCGCCCAGCACGCCGCTACGGGTCAGGAACGACCCGTAGATGACCGCGGCCCAGACCAGGGTGACCAGCACCAGGTTGGCGCGTCGCCAGGCGCCGGAGCGGCGTTGCAGGATCAGCCCATGGAGCAGCGCAGTGGCGAACAGCCACGGGATCAGCGACGAGTTCTCCACCGGATCCCAAGCCCAGAAGCCGCCCCAACCGAGCGTGATGTAGGCCCAGTAGGCGCCCAGCATCATGCCGGCGCCCAGCGCCCACCAGCCCGCCAACAGCCAGCGACGCCCGCTGGGCAACCAGTCGTCCGGCCGGCCCTCGAGCACGGCCGCCATGGCCAGGCAGAACGGCACCGCCAGCCAGGCGTAGCCGACGAACAGCACCGGCGGGTGGATCACCATCCACGGGTTGCGGAGCAACGGATTGAGGCCCTGCCCGTCGGCGGGGATGCCGTCGACCACGCCGGCAAACGGGCTGCGCAACAGCAGCAGCAAGAGCATCCCAGCGGTCAGCCCGGCCAGCCCGCCGGTGGCCCGCGAAGCCCGGGCATCACCGTTGCAGAGCACCAGCGCCGTGGCCAGCAGCAGGCTCGACCAGAGCAGGACCGTGCCCTCCTGACCGGCCCAGAAGGCCGCCAGGCAGTAGATCGGCGGCAGGTCGCGCGACGTGTTGCGGACGACATAGTCAAACGCAAAGTCATGCCGCAGCAGCGCGGCCAGCAACAGCGCGCCAGCCACCGCGAGCAGCAGCAACCCCGCCGTCAGGCCGCCCCGCAACCACGACCGCCGCTCGCGGCCGCCGGCCACAGCCGCCACCACCGCCGCCACCAAGGCGCCGGCCAGGCATAGCCGACCCGCCACCGAAACGAACTCCGTCACGAGCTGAGCACTCCCACCATCGCCGGCACCCCGTCGGCTGCCGCCACCAGCGATGCCTGTTGGGGCGTTCTGCAACAAGCCTGCCGACAGCGGCCTCGCCCGACGGCCGCGCTCGCTTCGGCCGCGACCCGCACCGGCCCAAGTCGGACATGACTACATCCTTGTCGGATTAACCATCGCCAGCGCCGACAAACGATGGCTCGCGGACCGTTCGCGCGATGTAGGGCCATGACACATCGCGGGCGGCGCAGCGGCAGCGCGGGCGACGACTCACCCGCTTGGCAGTCCAGTTGCACGTCACCCGAGTAACGCTGGCCCACGCCCTGACGTGTGTCGCACCGCGTGAAACCTGGCGCAAGCCAGTCGCGGAGCGAGCCACCGGGGCCGTTGCCGCGCAGGCAGCGGAGACGGACCAGCAGGTAGTCGGAGGAGGCAGGCGATGCTCAGAGGCGCTTGGCGCGTCATCCTGTACGGGATCATCCTGGTCGTCTGGGGGCTGTTGACGTCCTGTGGTGGCGCCAAGACCAACGCCGGCGCCACGCCCGCCAAGGGCACCTACGTCGGCGGCGCGGTCTGTCAGGGCTGCCACGGTGCGACTCACACCAGTTGGCTGACGACCAAGCACTCCGGCGCTCTCAAGACCTTGGAAGGCATCGGCCAGGGCGGCAACACGGCCTGCCTCGGCTGCCATACCACCGGCTATGGCGTGGCCACGGGTTTCGTGAGCCGCACCGAGACGCCGGGCCTGGCCGACGTGCAGTGCGAGATGTGCCACGGACCGGGCAGCGATCATGCGGCCGGTCCAGGCGCCAACCCGCTGCCCACGCTGCTGCCGTCGTCGGTCTGCGGCAAGTGCCATACCGGCACGCACAACCCGCAGTATGACGAGTGGAAGAAGGCGGCCGACAGCAACACCACCGGCCACTCGCGGTCGCTGGGGCCGATCCAGTCACGGCCGACGGCCACCACCGAGTGCATCGCTTGCCATTCGGGCGAGCGGTTCGTCCAGATCCTCAACGAATCGGTGCTGAAGGGCCGCCAGACCCCCATGACCATCCCGCAGCCGCAAGGTGACAAAGCCACCACCAACGTGGAGTGCTGGACTTGCCACGACCCGCACGAGAAGCGGACCACCACCATCAACCAGCTCCGCAAGCCGGTCAAGGACCTCTGCGTGACCTGCCACACCTTCCACCAGACCGAGGGCGTTCTGCAGTCGCCGCAGACGCCGCGTCACGGCCAGATCTTCTTCGGCGACACCGGTCTCAACGCCGACGGCACCAAACTCAGCGGGCCGAACTCAGCCCACACCACCGTCACCAAGAACGCCTGTGCGGACTGCCACGTCTACAGCATCGCCGTGACCCAGCCGACCACCGGCAGTCCGAACATCACCGGTCACACCTTCGCGCCCAACCTCAAAGCCTGCACGCAGTCGGGTTGCCATGTGGCCACCGGCCGCCCCGCGATCGAGGACGGGGCCGATCCCGGCATCCTCAAGCGCTACAACGACACCCAGGCCGCGGTCCAGGCCCGGCTCACGGCGCTGGCGGCGTACTTCGACAGCAAGAACGCCCTGTACATCAACCCCAACAAGCTGAGCGTCGCCGACCGCAAGAAGTACGACGTCGCCAAGTGGGATCGAGACGAGGTCAACGCCGACGCCAGCCTCGGCATCCACAACTACCTCTACACCAAGGCGATGCTCGACACGGCCGAGGCCATCCTGAAGGCTCTGCCGCAAGTCAAGTAGCACCGGGGTCGTCCACCCCCTTCGCCCTTACCGGGCGGAGGGGGTGTTGCCTTTCTGGGGCTGGCGTCGTCTCGTCAGACTCGCCTGGCAGGGTGGCGACGACGACCTTGCGGACCGATCGCGCCGTCCCGCACGTCCGGTCCAGGCTGCCTTGCCGTCTGGTGCCACCCGGACCGGACGCAGGCCAGCCGGCCGGGTGGCGCCCGCACCGACGCCGCCAACGGCGGCGCGTCGGTCGTCCGGCCAACAGGCAAGTGGCCAGCGGCCCGAGGCGACCGTCGGCGCAGGGGTTCCCAACCGAGAAGGCCCCGCACCGGTGAGGACGCGGGGCCTTCTGCAGAAGTGGACCGGCAGCGGACGCGAGCTACTTCACGGTCAGGGCCACCAGCACCTCGACCGGCGGCCTGGCCGCGGCCTGCCGGTAGAGCGCGCCGACCAACGGCAACTCCGCCAGCAACGAGCAGGACTCGGCACTCTTGAGGCCGCCGGTCGGCGCCGCGCCGCGCACGACGAGCGTGGAGCCCGGCCGGACCTCGGCGATGGTGCGCGCAAGCGGGACCACGCTGGCCATGGTGGCCGTGCCGGTCTTGTTGCCGGCGGTGAAACGCGCGAGCAGGTCACCGAAGACCGGATCCAGCAGCACGGCCAACGGTGCGCCAGCCTGGCCCGAACGCGGCCAGCAGACGATCTTGAGGTCAGTCGTCGCCAGCACCGCTTGCAGGCTCTTGCTCACGTCGCTCGACATCCCCTCACAGCCTTGGTGCCCCGGCCCGGCCGCCAGCACACGGGTCAGCGACAGGACCATCGGGCGGCCGCTGGCCGAACTGAGCAACGGGCCGTTGCCGACGCGGCCCGCCAGCCCCGGCCGCATCAGTCGCGAGGCCTCGGTGACCGCCGTGGCCAGCAGACCGGGCCCAGCGCCCGGCTGCGGCTCGGACCACGTCAGCCCGAGTTGAGGCACTTCGCTCGCCGCCATGGACAGGAACCGAGTCTCGAGCGTCACCGCCCGCTGCGGCTGATCGAACTGGGTGACCAAGTCCTTGAAGCCGTCGATCACGCCGGGGTCGCCGACCAGCACGAGGGTTGCCGCGGGGTCGTAGCCGATCATCACATGGATGCCGGCCGGCAGCGACAGGAACGGACCCAGCGCACGCGACCGCCGCGGTGTGCCGGCCTCAGTGACCGACCAGCGGTCGCCGAACCGCTGGAGCACCTCGGGCTCGTAGGCGTAGCGGTCATCCCGAACGGCGTTTTCGTCGGCCAGAGTCGGCGCCGGCACCCAGCCGTGTACCAGCGACGGCAACAGCGGTGTGGGATGCTCGACCACGATGCCGGCCGGGCTTTCCTTGATCGCGGCCGCGCCGAAGTAGCCCGCGATCTGGCTGGGCGCCACATTGCGGCACACCAGGTTGACCTTGCGGACCTTCTCGCGGTCGAGCGGCACCCAGCCGGTACTGCCCGGTTGCGTCGGGCGCGCAGCGCCCTTCGGCGGACGGCGCAGCCGGTAGGAGTCGGCCTCCGGCAGCGACTCGACCATCAGTCCGGCTGCCTCGGCGACCATCGACAGGGCCAGCGACACCGGCACGCCGCTCAGCTTCAGCGACACGCGTTCGCCACGCACCTCTTCGTCGACGAGCACGCGCACCTCGCCCTGCCGGCTGATGGCGTCGGCCACCTGGGCCAGGGTCGCTTGCCGTACTTCCAGCGACACTCGTTTGTCGCTGTCCGCCAGGGCCACCGAGGCCAACCACCACGCCCCTGCCAGGATGACTGCGCCGTGTCTGGTGCTCATGCCGCTCCTCCTCCGTCCAACGCGCTCCACGCCGACGACCGGACCACGACTGTCGTTGGTTACTGCCACGATTCTGCCCACACCGGACCGGCCTGGATGGGACCTTGCAGAGGCAGGCTCGTGGCGGATCACCGCGCCGGGAGCTGACCGTTGACCCCGCTTCTCTTGGCTGCCCTTCTCCAGATCGTCGCGCCGCCGGTCGCCGTGAGCACCGACAGCGAGCCCTGCGTCACCTGCCACGAGACCTTCCAGCCCGGTCTGGTCGGGCACTGGCGACGGAGCCGGCACAGCCAGGTCACTCTGGCAAGCGCGGTGGCGCGGCCCGCCGCCGAGCGCCGCATCTCGCTGCAGTCGGCCGACGGACCGGCCGCTGGCCAGGTCGTCGCCTGTCACGAGTGCCACGGCCGCAACCCCGCTGCTCACCCGGACACGTTCGACCACTTCGGCGCCCGGGTCCACACCGTGGTCACTCCGGAGGACTGCCGCGCCTGCCATCCGGTCGAGGTCGACGAGTACGCTCCGTCAAAGAAGGCGCACGCCCACGGCAACCTGGTGGACAACCCGGTCTTCGCCAAGCTGCTCGGCGTGGCACTCGGGCGCCCGGGCGGCCCGCCGTCGGAGCACACGCAGGCCAGTACCTGTCTGGCCTGCCACGGCACCGAAGTCAAGGTGACCGGCAAGCGCACCGTGACCGGTGAACTGGGCGAGGTCGAGTTGCCAAAACTCACCGGCTGGCCGAACCAGGGCGTCGGCCGCCAGAATCCCGACGGCAGCCGCGGCGCCTGCACCTCGTGCCACGCCCGCCACGAGTTCTCGCTGCGCGTGGCGCGGTCGCCGGAGACCTGCTCGCAATGCCACCTGGAACCCGATGTGCCCGCCTGGGACGTGTACCGCGAGAGCAAACACGGCAACCTGTTGATGGCCAACCGGAGCGAGTTTGCCTGGGACCGGGTGCCCTGGCGCGTGGGCGTGGACTTCACGGCGCCGACCTGCGCCACCTGCCACAGCAGCCTGGTCGTGCGACCAGACGGCGAGACGGTGGCCGCGCGGTCACACGATTTCGGGGCTCGCTTGTGGGTGCGGCTGTTCGGGCTGCCCTACGCGCACCCGCAGCCGCTGAGCGGCCAGACGACCACGCTGCGCAACGCCGACGGCCTGCCCTTGCCAACGGCGTTCGACGGCCGGCCGGCACCGGCGGGCCTGCTCTCGCCGACCACTCAGGCGGCGCGGCAGGAGGCCATGCGCCGGGTGTGCGGCACCTGCCACAGCCAGGGCTGGGCTGACGGCCACTTCGCCCGTCTGGACACCGCGGTGGCCGAGAGCAACGAACTGACGCTGGCCGCCACCCGGCTCGTGCAGGCCGCCTGGCAGCGGCGTCTGGCCGATCCGGCCCACCCGTTCGATGAGCCCATTGAGCAGCACTGGGTGCGCCAGTGGCTGTTCTATGGCAACTCCGTGCGCTACGCGGCGGCCATGTCGGGGCCGGACTATGCCGCCTTCAAGAACGGTTGGTGGCTGATGAACACGAACCTGGCTGAGCTGCGCGAGTGGCTGCAGCGGCGTTAGCACGCGACGCCAAAGAGCACACGCCGGGGCGGCCCTGGTGGGTCACCCCGGCGTGTGGTCACTTCGCCCGGGCCATTACAGGTTGGTGTAGCGCACGCCGCGCCGACCTGACAGCAGGCTGAGCAGCCAGATCAGGAAGCTGAAGGCAATGACCATCGTCACCAGCCCCATGACCGCGCGCATGAAGCTGAAGCCGCCGGGGTAGACCGCATCACCGTAGTACACCGGCGGACGGTAGTAGAACGCCGGGTGGAACGGCGTCCAGTAGTACCAGGCGGGCGAGCCCCAGTAGAAGCTGTACCGGCTGAACCCGCCGTAGTAGTAGGCCGGCACCGCGCGACCGCCGTAGTAGAACGTGCCGGTGCTGACCGGCGTGCGGCCGTAGTAGCGCGGCGCCACCGAGGTCGAGCGAACGTAGCTGCCGGACCCGAACGAGCCCGAGCGCCCGAACGAGCTGGAGGTGCCGCTGACGGTCGACGACGAGCGTCCGCCGCCGAACGAGCCCGACCCCGACTTGGAGCCGCCGAAGGAGCCGCCGCTGGAGGGGGTGCCACCACCGAACGAGCCACTGCCGCTGCGCGCCGGGCTCGACGGCGTCGAGGGCGCGGCTGACTTGCTGCCCGAGCCGAACGAGCCGCCGCCGGAGGGAGCCGCCGGCGTGGACGGCGTCGCGCTGCGCGAGCCGCCGAACGAACCGCTACCGCTGCGCGAGCCACCGAACGAGCCGCCGCCGCTGCTGCGCGAGCCGCCGAACGAGCCACCGCCGCCGCGCGAGCCACCACCAAACGAGCCGCCGCCGCGACCGGCGAAGGCCAGATTCGCGGGCCAGATCACCATCAACCCGAGCAGGAGCGCCAGCACCGCCTGTGCCCGGCGGTCACCGCTCCTAGTAGCATTCCGTCGCATGACACTCTCCATGCCGCCCAAGCGGCGCACCATCACAGGATGGTGTAGGTGGCCACCTCGTCGGCCGAGATCCAGTGCGGCCGGTAGATGGTGATGTACGCCTTGACGATGTTGTCCATGGCGTTGATATCGCAGTAGAAGTCCACAACCTGCTCGGTCACGTCGTAGCCGTTGTGCCAGACGCGGGTGAACTCGAACGCGAACACCGGGTGCGTGTTCTCAACCACAATCTGGTGCCCCGGAAAGACCAGCTCCAAACGCCCGGGGAAGATGCCCATCTCCTGGTTCGGGTTGCTCTGCGGGCGCACCACCGCAGTGGCGCTGCCGCCGCACTCGATGCCGCCCGCGCACGGGTCACCCCACTCGTCGCGACCCGCCACGATCTCCACAAACAACTGACTCGCCAACACCTCTTGGCCGTTGTTGTGCAGGGTCGTGCTGTCCCAGTTCCCGCCGGTCCGAAAGACCATGTTGTTCATACTGGCATTCCTCGAGCCGCCGGCCCGTTGACGTCGGACGGCGCCACCTCAGCCCTGGTTCCACCGCTAGCCTACCATGCTACACACCGGCCCGCAACGCAAGTGCCCTGGGCTGCAAATCGCCCGCTCGCGGCAGGGAGCGGAGCGGGCGGCGCGAACCACAGCGGCCGGACAGGACACCATGGCAGACTGGCAGCACGTTCTAGCGTTGGACATCAGCGGCTCGCGGGCGTTTGTGACATTGATCGACGCCGCCGGCACGCTCACTTGCCGCACCGAGGTGCCGAACCGCGGTGACGAGGCCGCCGACTACTGGCCGCGCATCCGCGCTGTCGCCCTCGACATCGCGCGACGCGAGTCGGCCGCGGCGGTGGGCATCTCGTTCGGCGGACCGGTCAGCCGGGCCGGGCGCATCCTCAGCATCCACGTCGGCGGCTGGTCCGACCTCGACCCGGCGGCCGACCTGGCCGCCGCCCTGCGCGTGCCCGTGGTCATCGAGAACGACGCCAACTGCGGCGCTGTCGGTGAGGCCCGGTTCGGCACCTGGGGCGCGGTCAACACGCTGGTGTTCATGACTTGCAGCACCGGCATCGGCGGCGGCATCTACACCGATGGTGAGCTGCACCGTGGCACGCGCGGCCTGGCCGGTGAGGTCGGCCACAACCCCGTGGCGCCCGACGGCCTGCCCTGCCCTTGCGGCTCGCGCGGCTGCCTCGAAGCCCAGTGCAGCGGCACCGCCATCGCCCAACGCGCCACGCTCGCGCTCGACGCCGCGCCGACCCGCCCCTCGGCCCTCCGCGCCGGTCTGGTCGATGGTGGCGTGCCCGGCGCGCAACCGGTGTTCGCGGCGGCCGCCGCCGGTGACGCCCTGGCCGGCGAGGTGCTCAACGCCGTCTTCGCCGACTTCGGGCGCGGCATCGCGGCCATCCACAACGCGCTCGATCCCGACCTGATCGTCATCGGCGGCGGCGTCGCCTTGGCCGGCCGGGCCTTGACCGCGCCCGTGGCGCGGGCCGCCGAGCCGTGGCTGATGTCGCACCAGCGCGGCAACCTCCGCCTGGAAGCGGCGTCCTTGAAGCTCGATTCGCAACTCTACGGCGCTGCGGCGCTGGCGATGGAGCAGCTATGAACGCACCTGTCCGCTGCGCGGTGGTCGGCTACGGGCCGGCCTTCAACTGGGGCTGGATGCACGCCCGGTGGATCCAGGCGGTGCCCGATCTGCAGTTGGTCGCCCTGTGCGATCGCGATCCGGAGTGCGCGGCGCGCGCGGCGGCCGACTTCCCGCAGGTTGCCGTCCACACCGACCTCGACGAGCTGCTGGCTCGCGCCGACGTCGACCTGGTGGCCGTGGTCACGCCCCACAACACGCACGCCGACCTGGTCTGCCGCTGCCTGGCCGCCGGCAAGCACACCGTGGTCGAGAAGCCGATGTGCATCACGGTGGCCGAAGCCGACACGATGATCGCCGCGGCGGCAGCCGCCGGCCGCACGCTGGCCGTCTACCACAACCGGCGGCATGACGGCAATGTCCGCGCGATCAAGCAGTTGGTCGACGACGGTGTGCTCGGCGAGGTGTTCCACATCGAGCTGGTCGCCACCGGGTACAGTCGCGACTTCACCTGGGGCCGACCGGGCGAGCCCTGGCGCGCCAGCAAGCAGGTCTCCGGCGGCGCCCTCTACGACTGGGGCGCGCACGCGGTCGACTGGCTGCTGTCGCTCGTGGCGAGCCCGGTCGCCCAGGTCACTGGCGCCGTACGCAAGTACCGCCACGAGGTGACCAACGAGGACCATGTGCACGGCGTCATCCGATTCGAGAACGGCTGCCTCGCCGAGCTCATGCAGAGCCACCTGGCCCGGATCAGCAAGCCCTACCTCTGGTACGTCCTGGGTACCAAGGGCGCCCTCTGGGACACCGGCCAAGGCGCCATCACCGGCTACTGCCAGGAGCTGAACGGCCCCTCGGGCGGCCACTTGCGCCTGGTCACCGACGAGGGCGAGCGCGAGGTGCCGTACCTGGCCTCGGACTGGAACACGTACTACGCCGACTTGGCCGACCACTTGCTGCGCGGTGCACCGTGCCCGGTCTCCGCCGCGGATGGCCGACGCGTGATCGGCATCCTGCGTACTATCGAGGCGTCGGCCGCCAGCGGGCATTCGGAGCCCGTGCCCTACGCGTGACCCGGAGAAGCGCTGTGCCCTACCCGACCCCTGCCTCGCCCGATGAACTGGTCGGCCTGGCCCGACGGATCCGCGAGCACGTGCTGCGGGTCGCCGGCATGTCCGACTGCCACACCGGTGGCTCACTCTCGCTGGCCGAGATCCTGGCGGTCCTCTACTTCCGTGTCATGCGGGTCGATCCGAACCGCCCTGACTGGCCGGACCGGGACTACCTGATCCTGAGCAAGGGCCACTGCGTGCCGGCGCTCGACGCCGCGTTGGCCATGCGCGGCTTCTTCGACGAGAGCCTGCTGACCACGCACCTGGAGCCGGGCAGCCTCATCACCGGCCATGCCTGCGCCCGTCTGACGCCCGGCATCGACGTCTCGACCGGATCGCTCGGTCACGGCCTGCCAACGGGCGTCGGCCTGGCGCTCGGGCTGCGCATCGACCGCGCGCCGAACCGGGTGTTCGTGATCCTGGGCGACGGCGAACTCCAGGAAGGCTCCAACTGGGAGGCCGCGATGGCGGCCGCCCACCACGGACTGGACCAACTGGTGGCGATCATCGACCGCAACCGGTACCAGACCGGGCCGACCGAGGAGATGATGCGGCTCGAGCCGCTGGCCGACAAGTGGCGCGCGTTCGGCTGGGAGGTGCGCGAGATCGACGGCCACGACGTGAGCCAGGTCATCGCGGCCTTCGAGGCGCTGCCGTTCGCCGCCGGCCGGCCATCGCTGGTGCTGGCGCAGACGGTCAAGGGCAAAGGGGTGGCGTCCATCGAGAACCACCACATGGCGCGATTTGACGCCGAGCGGTTGGCAGCGGCCCTCGCGGAGCTGGAGGCGGCCCATGGCTAAGTGGTTCGGCGACGTACTGCTGGAACTGGCGCGTAGCGACGAGCGCGTCTGCGGCGTGAGCTGCGACTGCTGGGGCTTCATCGCGGCGCTGGCCGCCGAGTACCCCGACCGCGCCATCGAGGTGGGCATCGCCGAGCAGAACCTGATCGGCGTCGCCGCCGGCCTGGCGGTGCGGGGCAAGCTGCCGTTCGCCATCGGCATGAACCCGTTCGTCACCATGCGGTGTTTCGAGCAGATCCGCACCGATCTGGGCTACGGCGCGCGCAACGTGAAGGTGGTCGGCGGTTACGGCGGCGGGCTGATGTACGCCGGCTGGGGCTGCACGCACCACGCCATGGAGGAAATGGCCCTGATGCGCCTGATCCCGGGCCTGACCGTGGTCATGCCCGCGGACACTTGGGAGACCGAGCAAGCCATGCGAGCCATTGCCGCCATCGAGGGGCCGTGCTTCCTCTCGGTGGCCGGCGGCGAGCTGCCACTCGGCATCCCGGAAGCCGAGCGTACCTTCGAACTGGGGCGCGCCGTGAAGCTGCGCGAGGGCGACGCGGCGACGGTGATCGCCGTTGGCCCGACGGTGCGCGAGGCGCTCGCGGCGGCCGACGAACTGGCCGCCGCCGGCCGGCCGGTCCGCGTGCTGAACCTGCACACCATCAAGCCGCTGGACACCGCGGCCATCCTCACGGCGGCGCGCGACACGCCGCGGCTGATCACGGTCGAAGAGCACACGGTGGTTGGCGGCCTCGGCGGCGCCGTGGCCGAGGCGCTGGCCACGGCCGGCGCGGGCACGCCGCTCACCCGGCTGGGCCTGCAGGACGAGTTCGCCGTCTCGTCGGGTGACGTCGGCTACTTCCGCGAGCGCTATGGCTTCTCGGCGCGCGCCATCGTGGCGGCCGTCAGGAGCCACGATGGACGCTAGCCCAACGCTAAGGTGGCGCCCATGAGCGGGCTGCCTGACGGCTATGGGGCGCTGAGCCGCGAACTGCTCCGCCGCGCGGGCGACATCGGCCAGCCGGCGAGCGGCACCTTCGAACTGACGCACCGCTGCAACCTGGGCTGCCGCATGTGCTACGTGCGGCAGCCGGCCGGTGACGCTGGCCACCGGCAGCGCGAGTTGTCCGCCGCCCAGTGGGGCGACCTGGCCCGCGAGGCTGTCGATCAGGGGCTCGTGTTCCTGCTGCTGACCGGTGGCGAGGTGCTTCTGCGACCCGACTTCTTCGCCATCTGGGAGCCGCTGACCCGCCTGGGCCTGGTGCTCAGCGTGTTCACCAACGGCACGCTGGTGACCGACGCCGTGGCCGACCGGTTGGCCGCCGCGCCGCCGGCGCGGATCGAGATCACCTTGTACGGCGCCACGCCCGACACGGCCGACGCAGTCACCGGGTGTGCCGGCGGCTTCGCGCGCTGCGTCGCCGGGATCGAGCGGCTGCTGGCCCGCGGCGTGCCGCTGGCGATCAAGGCCACGCTGACGCGTCAGAACGTAGGCGAACTGCCGGCCATGCAAGCCCTGGCGCGCGACTGGGGCGTGGCCTTCACCGGCAGTTGGCTGCTGGCACCGCGCCCCGATGCGGCCGCGTCGGACCTGGCGGCGTGCCGGCTGCCGGCGGCCGAGTGCGTGGCCATCGAGGCTGGCGACCCAACCGGCCGCAGTGACTGGCAGGAGGTGGCCGCGCGTGCCGCACTGGCTACTGAGGGCGGCAACTTCACCTGCGACGCGGGTCGAGCGTCGTTCGTGATCAGCCCGGCAGGCGAGATGAACGTCTGCCCGTTCCTCGCTCGACCGCAGGCACGGCCGCGCGAAGTCGGGTTCGCGGCCGCCTGGGCGCAGGTGCGGGACTTCGTAGCTGCCGCGCCGCCGCCGGCCGCGGCCTGCCTCGCTTGTGGCGCCCGCCGCTACTGCGGCCGCTGCCCGGGATGGTCGCAGCTCGAGACCGGCACGCTGACCGAACCGGTGCCCTACCTGTGCGAGATGGCCCGCCTGCGCCGACAGCGCTACGGCGAGTCAACTGGTGAACAGCCACCGTCTTGACGACCGCCGCTGGTCCTGGCTAGAATCCCCATGCTCCGGTTGCCGTCGGCGCGCATCCGCGCCCGGCCGGCGGAGCGGAGGGCGGACCGTGAACACTGCCAAGCCACATACTGCGCGTGAGACATCGGGCGCGGCGCCCGAGCCGCCGACGACGACCGCAAAGCTGCCCTACGAGGCGCCGAAAGCGGTACTCGTGGTACTGCAGACCGAAGAGCGCCTGATGGCCTGTGGCGTCAAGGTGGGCTGCACCACCAACCTCAGTTGATCCAGGCCAGGACCGACCGTCCCGGGCACACCGGTGGTGACCATCGTCTGACGCGGGCTCGCTAACGCCATGAACCTGCTCGCTTCGCTCCACGGACCCGTGGTGCATTGTCCGTTGCTGCGCCGGCCCGCCGCGGAGCCCGACGGCGCTTTGCCCACCGACTACCGCGCCCTGGTGCGTGATCTCCACCGTCGCGCCGCCGGGCGCCGGCAGCCGCTGAACGGCACCTTCGAGATCACGGCGCGCTGCCCGTTGCAGTGCCGCATGTGCTACATCCGCCAGGACGACGCGGCGCTGCCGGCCGACCTGCCGGCGGACACCTGGGTGTCGCTCGGGCGCGAGGCGGCGGCGCACGGCATGGTCTACCTGACCCTCACGGGCGGCGAAGTGCTCCAGCGGCCGGACTTCTTCGACCTCTACGAGCCGCTGCATGACCTCGGGCTGGTGCTCACGCTCCTGACCAACGGCACGCTGCTCAGCCCGGCGATCGCCGACCGCCTGGCGGCGCGACCGCCCGTGGTACTCACCATCTCCATCTACGGCGCCAGCCCGGAGACGTACGCCGCGGTCACCGGCTCAGCCGGCGGCTTCGAGCAGTGCTGCGCCGGCATCGAACGACTGCTCGCGCGCGGCCTGCGTCCCTTCCTGAAGCTGACCATGACGCGGCAGAACGTCGCCGACTTGCCGGTGCTCCAGCGGATGGCCGCTGACTGGGGCGTTCAGTTGGTGGCCGGCTGGATGCTCACCAAACGGCTCGACGGCGCGCCGTCGGACGCCGTGGCCTGCCGGCTCAGCCCCGCCGAGTGCATCGCCATCGAGGCCGCCGACCCGCCGACCGCCACCGAATGGGCCGAGACGGCCAAGCACGAGGCGCAGGTCGCCCAGGCCTACTCCGAGAACTACTTCTGCCATGCCGGCAAGGCGGCCTTCGCCATCGGTCCGACCGGCCTGATGAGCGGCTGCGCCGACCTGCCGCTGCCCGCCGCGAGACCCCTCGAGACGGGCTTCGCGGCCGCCTGGGAAGCGGTCCAGCGCTTCACCGACGACGCGCCGCCGCTGTGCGCCCAGTGCCGCGAATGCGAACTCCTGGCCTACTGCCCGCGCTGCCCGTCGTGGTCGTGGGTCGAGACGGACACGCTGGACCAGCCCGTACCTTACCTGTGCGGTATCGCTCGCGCGCGGCGCGCCCGCTACGCCACCGACGCCTGATCGCTCGGCCCGGCCGCCGCGCCGAGCTCGGCTAGGGCGTCAGCGCGAACCACCGGGTCTCGCCGCGCTTCATCGCCAGCCGGATCTCCGTCGCCCGCTCCGCCAGCACGCGGTGACTGGTCAGGTCCTCGACGCGCGACGGCCCGGCCAGCGTGACCACCTTGTCGCCGTCGTACAGCGCATGGATGGTGGCGATGTGCTGGTTGGCATACACCGCGTCGCCAGGCTCAGCCGCCACCCAGGCGCCGGCCAACCGCGCCAGCCGGTTGGCCAGCTCATCGCTCAGCCCCAGACCGCCGAAGTAGACCGCGCGCCAGGTGCCTTGCTCCTTGATGGCCGCCACCGGCACGCCGGCCGCCGTGACACCGATGGGCGCCGCCGCCGGATCGTCCACGGCGAACGCCGGGCCGCTCAACCCACAGATGCTCAACGTGCCGAGCGTACCCAGCGGCGAGGTGGCCGCGGGCGGCAAGGGCGCCAGGAGCGTGTCGCCCGGCAGTGCCCGCACCTTGAGGTTGGTTACTTCGCCGATGGCGGCGGCCGGATCGGCTGCCCCGATGACGCCCGGCGCATGGACGAAGACGAGCGTCTTGCCGTCACGCTTCAAGGCGTTGATCGCCCGCCGCACCGCTGGCCGCAGGTGGTATGAGGCCACGAACACGTAGAGGCGGTAGTCGGGCAGCTTCGGGTTGGCCACGTCATCCAGCAGGTAGTGGTGGTAAGGCACGCCGGAGGTGTTGAGGTGGTGGACCTGCCGTACCACGGCCTCGTAGCTGACGCGGCCCATCTGCGGCTCGGCGACGTAGTCGAAGCTCTGCTCATCGGAGAACACGGCCACGTCGGCCCGCGGACGCGCCGCGCAGGCCAGGTCACGCGCGAAGGCGGCCCGGGCCTCCGCGACGCCCGCCATGATGCCGTCATCGCGGAACCAGCCGCCGTCCATGTCGTACCACCAGGTCCCGTGCCCGGCGGCCAGCGTCATGCCACTCTCGCGCCGAACCATCGCGTTGTGATCGGCGGCCGTCGGGGCCCGACCCACCGAGCGGTCGTACTCCTCGCCCACCGCACCCGACAGCCACGAGCGCAGGTCCTGCTCGGCCAGCCAGATACGCTGATGGAGCGCCACCGAGCCCCAGGTGGAATGCGGCGCGCCGTGCTCGCCGGGCATCCGCACCCCGTAGGCCGTCGGCCCGGACAGGTAGTCGACATCGCGGCAGCGCAGCAGGCGGCCGAGCGCGTAGTGGCTGTCCACCGCCGCGGGCATGTCCTCCCAGTAGGTGCCGACCAGCAACCGGCCGCCGCTCTCCTCTTTGATGATGCCAGCGTAGTGGGCAATGGTGTCGACTGTGCCTTCGCTGTAGAACCGACGGTAGTCGGCGATGTCCTGCTGGTCCGGCGCCGACCGCCAGAAGCCGGGCGCCAGGCGGCGCTCACCTGCCGGAATGGCCGCGGTCTCGAAGGTCGCCTGCGGCTGCCGCCAGGCCTGCCTCAGTGCCGGCTCGTCGCCATACCGCTCGCGCAGCCAGCGGCGAAAGGCCTGTTGCGACGCCGGGCAGTAGTCCATGACGTGGCCCGGCTTGGCCCAGGCGAAGAACTGCCCATCGTTCAGACCGGCCACGTGGTAGCCGATCACGGCTCTGCCGGCGTCGCTGCGCGCCATGAAACGCAACAGCTCGCGGATGGCGGCGCCGGTCTCCTTACGCAGGGCCGCCGACACCAGTGACGGCCCGTAGCGCTCGCCTTTCCTGGGCTCGCGGCCATAGTCGATCGGGTGCATGGCGACCACGGCCTTGGCACCGTTCTGGTCGCACGCCACGTCGTCTGGGTGCTCGGCGCCCCAGTCGCGGTACGGGTCGGTGCCGAAGTAGAACAGGATCTGGCCCTCTGGATCGACGCGCAGCACGCGCCAGACCAGATCCTCGACCTTGCTGAAGTCGTAGCGGTTCGGTCCCAGCCACGGACAGCCATGGCCGTAGACGCCGGCGCCCAGGACCAGGGGCACGAGGTAGACGCGCACACCGGCGCGGCGGAAGTCGGCGACCTGGGCCAGGTACGGGTTGTGGAACGGACCCACATAGAAGCAGGCCGGCGTCACCTGGTCACCGATGACGAACCGCGGCCGCTCGCCGCGCAGCTCGACGCGCGCGGTCACCGGCTGGCGCCGTGCCACCGCGGCCTTGGCCGCCTCGAGCGGCGGCAGCGGCTCGGCCACCGGCTTCTCGTAGCGCGGCCGATAGCTCGCGGCGCCGGGCTTGAGTTCGACCACCGCAACGTCGTCGAAGGTGACCTCGACCGGCGCGCGAGCAATCACGATCTGGATACGGAGGCGCGTGTTGCCCGGCCGGATGTGGACCGGCGTAGCCAGCGTCACCCAGCCGTCGCCGCTGTAGTACGGCCGCACCGCACCGAAGGCATTCGGCAGGTCCCACGGCGCATCGGCGGCCTTGTACTGGCTCAGCATGAAGTAGATGGCGGCTTTGGACGGGCGCCGCACCTGCACCGAGCAGCGCACTTCGTAGTCGCGGTCACTCGCCACCTCGACCATCGGCCCGGTGACCAGGCTATAGCCGCCCGCGTTGGTCTTGCGCACGGTCAGCGCCCGCTGACCGGTGTGCGCCCGGTCGGGCGACCAGACCCAGTCGCCCTGGCCGCCCTCCGAGGTCGACACTTGCCAGCCCGTTGGCCCGTCACGACCATCCTCGAAGCCACCGTTGGCAACGGCCGGACCGGCCCACAGTGGCCGGGCCACCACCAACCACAGCACCCACCGCGACCACCGCTTCACTACAGGTCTCCACCTCCGCTGACTTGCCCAATGGTGAAGCTCTTCCTGCCGAGCACCTTACCGCCGGCGGTGACGGTCACCTGGTACGCGCCCGGTGCCAGGTTGCCCTGGTTGGCGCTGATGCCGAACGACACCCAGCCGGTGCCGCCGCACTGACGCTCCGACCGGATGACCTCCTTGCCGTCGCGCGCCCACACCGCGGTCACGGTGGTGCCGGGCGGCAGGTCTCGGTACTCCAGCGCGCACGAGACCTTAGGCGCCTGGGCGAAATGGTCGGTGGCGCCTTGCACCTGTCCCTGCGAGGCGCCGGTGCCGACCTTCAGGCCACCGACATCCGCCTGCGCCTGGGCGCCCGGTGGCAGCGGCGCGCGACCCAGGCCGCGCTGGGCGTAGCCGTTCCAGACGTCGCCGCCCGCGGCCATGGCCTGCCTCAGCCGCTGATACTCCAGCCCCTCCGGCGTCTGGTCGTAGCCCAGTTCACGTTGCTTGGCCTCGACATACGCCTTCCACGCCGCATCGCCGCCGGCCAGCGCCGCCCGCATCCGCTTCAGCTCTCGGCCGGTCGGCGTGTCTTCGTAGCCCAGGTCGCGCAGCGTCTTCTCCACCTCGGCGCGCCACTTGGCATCCTCCTCCGACTGCTCCTGCGCCTGGTCGGAGGCCGACTGCCGGAACGTGCCGCTGACCACCAGACCGCGGTGGCCGCCGCCCATCGAGTAGCGCCCGTCCAGTCGCACGCTGAAGCCGCCGCGCTTGCAGTGACGCGGGACGGTCACGCTGACGCTGTAGGGCGCCGAGTTCGGCTCGGTCTCGTGAACGCGGTAGTACTTGTACTCCTTGCGCTGGTCGTCCGCCCAGACGATGACCGTGATGTCCGCGCCGAAGCCACCCACCGCGTAGGTGCCGCTCACGGTGAGTGTCGCGTCAGCGGTCAGCACGCCCTCGGCGTGCGTTCGCGTGGTGGTGAACCCGCCCTGGTCCTTCGGCGCGCCGACGGTGGCCCCGCTCACCTGGTACCAGATCCGCAAGCCGTTGAACGAGACATCGACGGGAAACACACCCGACGGCGCGGCGCCCGGAGTCAGGTCCACGCCGCTGGAGGCCATCTCGTACTCGAGCCACGGCGCCACGCGCCCGAAGGTGCGCTCGAACCAGTTGCGCGCCTCGAACGGACCGGAGTTGAGGTAGTCGACCAGCGCCTGCGTGTGCTCACCCGGCGGGTTGTCCATGGGGCAGAGGCCGCGCGCGAACAACTGCGACAGCATCACCCGCTGCGCGAAGTTCAGGTCATCGGTGGGCTGCCGTCGCAGGTAGTTGAGGTAGGCCCGCCAGAACTGGTTCGGGCGCGGCGGCTCGGGCCAGCGGCGCAGCGCCTGCATCCGGCGGACCATCATCCGGTCGGCCCAACTCAGTCCGCCCGGGCTCTGGCGTTTGGCCCGAACGTAGTCGTGGAAGCGCTGGTGTACCGGCAGCATCCCGCGGAAGCGGTAGCCCGGCCGATCGGTCCGATCCCAGTTGAACCGGTCGGGATCGGGCAGCACCGCCGACCACGGCCGGCCCGGCGTGGCCATGATCCCTTCGTCTGCCTGCGCCCGGACCGTGCCGGCAGACACCAGCAGCACGGCCAGCAGGCACCCACACCGCGTCGGTGCAGCCATGGTCTGTACTCCGCGACCAGACGTCGCTCAGAGCACCCACCGCGCGACCATGTCATCGACCAACCAGGTGGCCAAGGCCACCACGCACTCGCCGCCTAGCCCTCACCACTGGGCTGCCCGATGGTGAAGCTCTTGCGTCCAAGCACCTTGCCACCGGCCGCAATGGTGACCACATAGGCGCCCGGCGCCAGGCTGCCCTGCTTGGCGCTGATGCCAAACGACACCCAGCCGCTGCCGCCGCACTGCCGCTCCGACCGGGCCACCTCCTGACCGTCGCGCGTCCAGACGGCCGTGACCGGCGTGCCCGCGGGCAAGTCCTTGTAGTCCAGCGCACAGGACACCTTCGGCGCCTGGTCGAAGTGATCGGCAGCGCCCTGCACCTGACCTTGCGCGGCGCTGGTGCCCACCTTCAGACCGCCGACGTCCGGCAGCGCCTTGGCGTCGTCGGGCAACGGCGTGCTGCCCAGGCCCTTCTGCGCGTACTGGTTCCACTGGTCGCCGCCAGCCGCCATGGCCTGCTTCAGCCGCCCGAACTCCTGACCCTCGGGCGACCGATCGGGTCCCAGTTCGCGCGCCCGGCGGTCACAGAAGGCGCGCCAAGCTGCGCCGCCGGCTGCGGCCGCGGCGCGCATCGCCTTCAGCTCCTTGCCCTCCGGCGTGTCCTCGTAGCCCAGGTTCTTGAGCGTCCTCTCCACCTCCGCGCGCCACTTGGCGTCCTCCTCCGACTGCTCCTGCACCTTGTCGCTCGCCGACTGCTTGAAGGTGCCACTGACGATCAGGCCCCGGTGACCGCCGCCCATCGAGTAGCGGCCGTCCAGGCGCACGCTGAACCCGCCTTGCTTGCAGTGGGCCGGAATCGGCACGCTGACGCTGTAGGCGGCCTCGCTGGTGTACGTACCGCCTTTGTTGGTCTGCTCCAGGTAGTGCTTGTACTCCTTGCGCTGGGCATCGGCCCAGACCACCACCGTGATGTCGGCGCCGAAGCCGCCCACGGAGTACCGGCCCGTCACGCTCAACGTCCCCGTGGCGTTGATGGTGCCGACGGCATGGGTGCGCGTGTTGGTGAACCCGCCGCGGTCGGTCGCCGCGCCCAGCGTCGCGCCGGTGACGTTGTACCAGATGCGCAGCCCGTTGAACGTGCCGTCCACTGGGAAGACGCCGGTGGGCGGGGCGCCTTGCCCCGACATGTCGATGCCGCCGGCCGCCATCTCGTACTCCAGCCAGGGCTCCACGCGGCCCATGATGCGCTGGAACCAGTTCCGGGCTTCGAACGGCCCGGAGTTGAGGTAGCGAATCAGGTCGGGCGTATGCGGGCTGGGCGGCGTGTCCATCGGGCACAGGCCACGCGCGAACAACTCCGACAACATCAGCCGCTCGGCGTAGGTCAACTCATCGGTGGGCCGCGACCGCAGGTAGTTGATGTAGGCCGTCCAGAAGCGGTTCGGCCGCGGCGCCTCGGGCCAGCGGCGCGCGCCTTGCAGGTAGCGAATCATCATCTGCTCGGCGCCGGTCAACTGGGCGCCGCTACGGCGCCGGGCCTGGATGTAGTTGTAGAACCGCTGCTGCAGCGGCAACATGCCCCGGTACCGGTAGCCCGGGCGCTGCTGGCGGTTCCAGTCGAACTTCTCGGGATTCGGCAGGATGGCCGACCACGGTCGACCCGGCGTGTACTCGATCCCGTCCTGCCCCCAAGCGGGGGCCAGCCAGCCGAGCGCCAGCCCGGCCAGCAGCACAGCAGACCGCCATCGGTGTGTCGTCACGTTCGCTCCTCCAGCGGCAGAGCCGCACGCCACCCACCGGAGCGACCATGTCCGCCCGCACCCACCCGCGAGCGACACTTCCCCGATAGACGGCCGACTGCGGCTCGCCGTTCCATGCCCAGCAGCTATGGCGCCGGTTCTGCAGTTGGCGCGTACGCCCCATATCGGCGCACCGCCTCATGGAAGGCCACCACGGCCGCCCAGTTCACCTCGTCGGTCAGCGTGTGGCACGGCGCCGCGATGTAGCCACCGCCTGGCGCCATGGTGACGAGGGTTCCGCGCACACCGGCGACCACCTGCTCGGGCGTCGTCCGCGCCAGCACGCTCTGGGCACCGACGCCGCCCCAGAAGGCGAGGTCCCGCCCGAACTCGCGCTTGAGCTGCGACAGGTCCATCGTCTCGGCCTGAACCGCTTCCAGCACGTCGATACCAAGCTCGATCAGGTCGCCGACCAGCGGCGTCACATGACCGCAGCAGTGGAACGCGATGCGCACGCCTGGCTGCCGCGAGCGGATGTGCGCCACCAGCGCCTGGTGGCGCGGACGGTACCAGCGCCGGTAGTCGGCCGGGCTCATCACCAACGACCGCTGCGTACCGAGATCGTCGCCCATCCAGACGAGGTCGCAACCCGCCTCGGCATAGGCGCCGTAGACCGACGCCTTCCACTCCACAATGCGATCGAGCACGCGACCCAGCCCGACCGGGTCGTCGTATGGCGCCAGCAGCGTCTCGGCATCGCCGAGCCAGTGCTTCGCCTGCTCGAACACACCGCAGGCGTAGCCGCCGCACACGGCCAGGCCGCGCGCCTGGAGCGCGGCCACCTGCGTGGCCACCGCGGCGATGGCCCCCGCGTCGGGCTGCGGTGTCCACTGGTCGTCCGGCACGCCGTCGGGCCGCGCCGGCAGCGCCAGGTACACATAGCGCACATCGTGCCCGAAGTACTCGGCGAAGTCATCCGCCCCGTGTTCAGCCTGCAGCCGCGCCACACATTCGGGGCTCGGCCGCAGGTTGTGCGGCACGCGGTCGGGCTCACGGTGCGCGATGGTGGTCAGGACGCGGGCGCGGCTGGTCATCTGGGCTGACCTTGACGATAGGGCGACAGTATAGCAGACCGCCAGGACCTGCCTGCGCCGCGACAGCGCTGCTTGCCCAGCTCGGCCTCCCATGCAGCTCGCCCCATTCCAGGCTGATCCGCATTCTCAACCGTAGCCCTTGAAGCACACGACACGACACGCTACTATCTTGATGAGGGCCGCCGTGATGCCGATTGTCTATCCTGAGCTACTCCAGACACTAATCGACGTCCCCGACCACCGCGCCAAGACTGCCGGGCTCAATGCGGCCGTTGCTCAGATAGAGGGCTGGGTCGCAACCAGTCACTTGCCGTTCTTTCCGGACTACACTGACCATGGCATCGCGCATCTTCAGCACGTCCTTGACACGGCTGTTGGACTGATGACAGAGGAGGCGCGGCGTCTCGTGACCCCGGCCGACGCCGTTGTGCTGATCCTCTCGACGGTGCTGCACGATTCGGCGATGCACCTCCACGAGGCCGGCATCGAGGCGCTGCTCACAGGTTGGGCCAAGGACTTCCACATAGAGCCATTCGACCGCCGCCGCTGGCCGGAGTTGTGGAGCGAATTCGTATTCGATGCAAGGCAGTGGGACGACTGGAAGCTGGAGGCTGTTTTTGGGGCCGAGATCGCATCCGCAAAGGGCTTCGCTGTCCGCGACCCTCTGCCGCACCTAGCGAACTTGACCACGGCCGACCGGAAGCTGATCGGCGAGTTCATCAGGCACCATCACGCTCGTCTGGCCCACCAGTTCGCAGTGCACGGTGTGCCTGGTCCGGAAGGACAACCCTTGAAGCTGAGTGACCATGTTGACAAGGATCTGTGCGACCTGGCCGGGCTGGTTGCCCGGAGTCACGGCCTGCCGCTCCGAGCCTGCCTGGGACCGCTACGCGACTATCACCTTCTGGACTACAACGGCGTCCATGCTGTGTACCTGATGGCGCTATTGCGTGTCTCCGACTACCTCCAGATCCTGCCCGACCGAGCCCCGCATGTCGTGTTCCGCTACCGACACATCCCGAGTTCGGCATCGCAACTCGAGTGGGCCACACACCACGCGATAAGGAACATGACACTGCACCGCGAGGATCCGGAGGCCCTCGAGATCCAGGTCCAAACGTGCGACAGAAGTGTGTTCCTGCGCCTGACTGAGTGGCTGTCCGGGCTTCAGCACGAACTGGACTGCGCATGGGCCGTGCTGGGAGAATGCTATGGTCGAGTCGATACCCTCAGGAAGCTGGAACTAAGGCTCCGACGGGTGCGCTCGGATCTGGATGACGCGCTACAGCCGTTGCCCGCAGACGCGTTGCTGGAAGCGCAGACGCAGATGTTCCGAGTGCTGCGGCACAACCTAATCCGCCCACTCGAAGGCGCGCTCCAGTTGCTTGGACTGCGCGCGCCAACAGGTGAAGACCTGGAGCATGCTCGGGCATTGACGCTCCAAGCGAAGATGTGCGCAGACGGAGTCGATGCCTTCCTCGACGACCACCTTCCCAGGTACATGGTGCTTCAGCCTGTCGGCGCCCGTGAGTTCCTTCAGAGGCGCATCGATGCCTGGCGTACCCTCGCCAGACACCAAGGCGTCGAATGCACACTCAGTCTCGACGAGGTACCTGACGAGGTGTTGATGAGAGCGGACGAGCGGCTTGGCATTGCGGTATACTGCTTGGTCGATAACGCAGTGAACGCCGCGCGCCGGCGCCCACAGGAAGACGGCCCGGGCCAGGTGGCCGTTGGGGCGGGCTGCTCAGGTGCGACGCTGACTATCTGGGTCAAGGACAACGGTGGTGGCATGCTAGGAATCTGTCCAACGGTTCGTCGCCGGTCCGGTCCCACCTGCCTGGCGG
>CAZHGD010000021.1:0-60278 GCA_964531735.1 uncultured Fimbriimonadaceae bacterium
GAGGAAGCGGCGTCCGATTTGATTCAGGTCAGTGTGAACTACCTATCATCGCCATATTGGCGGCGATTCTGTTTCCCGTGTTCGCCAAGGCGCGGGAGAAGGCCCGCCAGTCGAGCTGCTCCTCGAACGCGAAGCAGTTGATGCTGGCGGCCTTGCAGTACGTTCAGGACTACGACGAGCGTTTCGCTCAGGCGCAGACCCGGTGCGCGGCCGGGTCGACCCGCGAGAGCCACCGCTCGGTGTGCACGCGCATCTACCCGTATGCCAAGAACGGGCAGATGTTCGACTGCCCGAGCCGAAGTGTGGACAGTTGCGGCGGGAACGGCATTGCGCACCACAACATCAACGAGGAGAAGGCCGACGGCTCGCTCCCGGCCAACTTCAAGTTGGGCCTGGGCTTCTGCGAGGACAACGTGGTCAACGGGCGCAAGCTGGGTGACTACCTGCGGCCGGCCGAGACCGTCTACCTCGGTGACTCGCCGGGCTACCTCAACCCGCTGCGCCTGGCGTCGTCGGACCAGTGCCCGAACAGCGGTACGCCCTGTGGCACCGGGCTGCCCGCGAATGCGCGCAGCCGGCACAACAACGGCAGCAACGCGGCCTTCATCGACGGCCACGTCAAGTGGCTCAGCCAGACGAACTGCCTCACGGTGAACATCTACCCGTAGCGTCTACCCCCGGGGCTCGGTCACTCCGGGCCCCAGGGCTTGGTCAAGCAGCAACCCACCGCCGCCACCGCGCCGCCCGCCTCGACCGCGGGCGCCAGTCGGCGATGCCAGCACACCGCCCGTCACCAGGTCGGCACCGGGCACCCCAGGGCGCAGGCCGGCCCGATGGCCGCGCTCCCGCTGACCCGCAGCCCACGGCTCCACCGGCCGGCGCAGGGCGACACGATCGGCCGCACGACACGGACCGCCCTCGAGTCGCAAGGGGCCATCTCGCCCCGACCTACCTCGGTCGGCTGGTCCACTGGCACCCCGACGCGCACCCCCCACCAGGCCGCGGTCGCGAGCCGACTCGCTGAATTCCACGTTAGTGAATAGTCTGCTACAACAATGCGTTATAGTTGCAGTGTGCAACCGACACGCTGGAGGAATCGATGAACAGACGACGCGCGAGGTGGATGGTGCTGCTGGCGGGCACGCTGCTGCTCTGGGGCTGCGGCGGGCACAGCGGCAGCACGACCAGCAGTTCGGCGGGGACGACCAGCGGCTCGACCGGGACGACCGGCGGCTCGACCGGGACGACCACGCCAAGGGAGATCGACAGCACGCCGTACGCGGTCTCGGTCGCGTCATCGGCCAGCAGTTACGATGCGGCCGATGTTGTTGCCAACACGGCCTTCGGCGACACCATCACCATCGACTTCACGGCCAACACCGCGCGGGTCTCGTCCGACGCCGCCCAGGCCATCACCTCGGGTGGTGTCACGCTGCTCAGTTCGGACAGCAAGAGCGTGGTCATCACGAAGACCAGTACTGGCGTCACGGTCAGTTCGACGGTCAGTGGCAAGGTCAAGTATGACCTGACGGGCCAACTGAACGGGACGCTGACGGTTTCGAGTAGCAGCGCCTATCAGTTGTACCTGAACGGCGTCACCATCAACGGTACCGCCGGCCCGGCGCTGGATCTGGAGTCGGCGCAGTGGGCCTTCGTCGTGTCCGCCGCCGGCACGACCAACACGCTGGCCGACTCGGCCACTCGCACCCTGACCATGAAGGCCGCGGTGTTCGGCAAGGGCCCGATGGTCTTCAGCGGCGACGGCACGATCAGCGTCACCGGCAGCTACAAGCATGGCATCTTCAGCAATGACTACCTGAGGGTGCGCGGCGGAACGCTCACCGTGGCGGTCAGCACCAAGGACGCGGTCCGCTCGGTGAACGGCTTCATCTTCGATGACGGCAACCTGACGATCTCCGCCACCGGAACCACCCAGGACGACGAGAGCAAGGGCATCAAGGTCGAGGGCTCCGAGACCACGGGCACCGGCAAGGGGTTCATCGTGATCAACGGCGGCCGCATCACCATCAACTCCATCGGCAAGGCCATCACCGCCGGCTGGGACATCGACGAGGACGCCACCACGACGACCACGGCTGACGATCCGGCCCCCTATGTGGTGATCAACCAGGGCATCATCAACATCACCACCACCGGCACGCCTTACGAGTTCGTGTCCGGCGGCACGACGGTGAGTTGCAGTCCCGAAGGCATCGAGGCCAAGTCCGACCTCACCATCAACAGTGGGTACCTGATCATCAACACCACCGATGACGCTCTGAATGCGGGCAAGTCGATCACCATCAATGGCGGCTACCTCTACTGCGCCAGTTCGGCGAACGACGCGGTCGACAGCAACGGCAAGTTGACCATTACCGGCGGCGTCATGGTGGCCATCGGTACCGGCGGCGTGGAAGGGCCGTTCGACTGCGACCAGAACACGTTCCTGATCTCCGGCGGCACCTTCGTCGGCATCGGTGGTACGACCAGCAGGCCGACCGCCACGCAGAACACGGTGGTGCTCGGCAGCCTGCCCGCCGGCAGCACGATGTCGCTCACGGCCACCGACGGCACCGCGGCGTTCTCCTGCACCGTCCCGCAGACGGCGGCCACCATGGTGCTCTCCTCGCCTAACATCAAGACGGGCACGACCTACGCGGTGAAGACCGGTGCGACCGTCACGGCGACCAACGGCTTCAGAGGTCTGTACCTGGGCTCGCTGGGTAGTACCGGCGGCACCGCGAGCACCACCTTCGCGGCGTCGTCTGGCGTCTCGAAGGTCGGTGGCGTCTACTTCTGATGGAGAGTAACTCGGGGACATGATACTGGTTTCGGGGTGTCCGCCGTCTCTGTGGACGGGCGGCGGAGCCGCCGCGGGAGTGGCCAAAACTAGTATCATGTCACCGGATAACTCGGGGACATGATACTGGTTTCGGGGTGTCCGCCGCCTCTGTGGACGGGCGGCGGAGCCGCCGCGGGAGTGGCCAAAACTAGTATCATGTCACCGAGTTTCAGGCAGGCTGTCGGCGACTGGGCTGGCCGTCGCCGCGCCCCGCGCAATCGTTCACACCAGCGAACCGGCAGGCTGCTATACTGTCCGCACTCGCTCGGGTTCGCGCGGCGTCGGGAGGATCCATGTCTGACAAGCCTGCCAACCTCTGGTCCGGTCGGTTCGCCACGGCCATGGCCGAAGCCATGACCGCCTACACGTCCAGTCTCGCGGTCGACCGTCGCATGGTGGCCGAGGACATCTGGGGCAGTGAGGCTCATGCGCTGATGCTGGCGCGAGCGTGGATCATCACCGACGACGATCTGCGGCACATCCTGACCTGGCTGGAGAAGGCCCGCGAGGACCACGAGGCCGGCACCTTCGAGATGAAACCGGAACTCGAAGACGTGCACATGAACGTCGAGACCTACATCATCGACGGCGCCGGCCCGGAGTACGGCGGACGGCTGCACACCGCGCGGAGCCGCAACGATCAGGTGCTCTGCGACTGTAAGCTCTACGTGCGGCGGCGCCTGCTCGAGGCCGAAGGCGCGCTCCACCAGCTCTCTCGCGCCTTGCTCGATCTGGCCGGCGAGCACGTCGACACCTTGATGCCGGGCTACACGCACTCGCAGCACGCGCAGCCCATCACGCTGGCCTACTGGGCCACCGCGCACGTCTGCGCCCAACTGCGCGACGCGCGGCGCCTGCGCCATGCTTACGAACTGGTCAACGAATCGCCGCTGGGCGCCTGTGCCCTGGCCGGCACCGACCTGCCCATCGACCGCCAGTACACCTGCGAGCTGCTCGGCTTCGACCGGGTGCATGAGCACGCGCTCGACGTCACCTCCTCGCGCGACTTCCTGGCCGAGACGCTGTCGGCGCTGGCCATCCTGATGGTCGGGCTCAGCCGGCTGAGCGAAGAGCTGGTCTGGTGGAGCACCTACGAGTTCCGCTTCATCGAGCTGTCCGATGCGTTCAGCACCGGCAGCAGCATCATGCCGCAGAAGAAGAACCCCGACCCGGCGGAGCTGACCCGCGGCAAGGCGTCGCGCGTGGTGGGCGACCTGATGCAGTTGCTGACCTGCCTCAAGTCGGTCTCGTTCGGCTACAGCCGCGACCTGCAGGAAGACAAGCCGCCGGTCTGGGACGCGCTCGACCAGGCTACCGGGGCCCTGGCCACGCTGGCCGGCGCGGTGGCCACCATGAAGGTCAACAAGGACCGCATGCGCGAGTTGGTCGACGCCAACTTCGCCACGGCCACGCAGTTGGCCAACTGGCTCGTTTGCGACCACAAGATCCCGTTCCGCCGCGCGCACGAGATCGTCGGGCAGTTGGTGGGCACGCTCAGCCGTAGCGGTCGCACCTTCGCCGACCTCGACGCGGTCCGCCAGCAACTTCATGCCGAGGGCATCCTGACTGCGCCGGTGATCCTGGCCGAGGTGCTCGATCCGGTGGAGGGCCTGTCGCGCCAGAACAGCCTGGGTGGTCCGGCGCCCACCGAGATGCGGCGGATCATCGCCGGTTGCCACGAGGGCCTCTCGGGCGCCGAGGCCGACTTGGCCCTGCGCGCCGAGAACGTGGAGAAGGCGCGGGCCAACGTGGCGCGAATCGTCGCCGAGGTGGTCAACCGCGGCGAATAGGAGACGGAGCATGGGCAAGCCGACCGACATCCGCATTGTTGAGGCGCACGGTGACTGGGAACTGCGGCCGTTCCGCACGCCGCTGAAGTTCGGCGGCAACGTGGTCACGCATTCGCAGGACCTGCGCTGCACCGTCACCGTCGAGACGCGCGACGGTCGTCGCGGCGTCGGCGTCGGCTACATGCCGGTGGGCAGCGTCTGGGGCTTCCCCAATCCCGAGGTCACGCGCACCGCAGCCACCGACGCCGGTCTGGCCATCTTCCAGCGCGGCACTGCCGCGGCCGCGGCGTATGACGGCTACGACCACCCGCTCGATATCGGCCTCAACCTGGAGCCGGTCTGGCTCGGCGTGGCCGCCGAAGTGACCGCCGAGATGAAGCTGGCGGTGCCGATTCCGAAGCTCTACACCTACGTGGCCACCTCGCCCATCGACGCGGCCATCCACGATGCCTATGGCAAGGCGCTCGGCCTGAACGTCTACAACGCCTACGGCCCCGAGCACGTCAGCCGCGACCTGGCGGCCTACCTGACGCCCGACTTCGCCGGCGAATACCTCGACCGCTACACGCTCCGCTCGCCGCAGGAGTGGCTGCCGCTCTACCACCTGGTGGGCGCGCTCGATCCGCTGACGCCGAGTGACGTCGCCGCACCGATTGGCGACGGTCTGCCCGAGCATCTGATCGAGTGGATCGCGTTCGACAACCTGACCCACTTGAAGATCAAGCTCAACGGCGATGACGTCGTCTGGGACTCCGAGCGCGTGGCCGCGGTGGAGCGGGCCGCGAGCGAGGGCATGGCCGCCCGTGGCTGCGACTCGTGGGTCTACTCGCTCGACTTCAACGAGCGGTGCGCCAACGTCGAGTACATCCTCGAGTTCCTGGCGCGCACCGAGCAGCTTGCGCCGACGGCGTTCGCGCGCGTCGCCTACATCGAGCAGCCCACGGCACGCGACCTGAAGGCGCATCCCGAGAACAAGATGCACCGCGCCGCGGCCATCAAGCCGGTGGTCATCGACGAATCGCTGACCGACATGGAGAGCTACGACCTGGCCAAGGAGCAGGGCTACAGCGGGGTGGCGCTGAAGAGCTGCAAAGGCCAGTCGCACGCGCTGCTGATGGGCGCGATGGCGCAGAAGGACGGGCTGTTCCTCTGCGTGCAGGACCTGACCTGTCCGGGCGGCGCGTTCCTGCACTCGGCCGGCCTGGCCGCGCGCATCGGCACGGTCACCGCGATCGAGGGCAACGCGCGGCAGTTCTGTCCGGCGTCGAACGTCGACTGGGCGGCGCAGTACCCGGATGTGTTCAAGCCGGTCGACGGCCGGATCCACACCGGCCTGCTGACCAAGCCGGGCTTGGGGCACTGAGGCCGCTCAGGCCCCGACCTGTTCGGCCAACCGCTGCACGCGCCGCAGCGCCGCCACGTGCTCAGCCGGAATCTGGCCGTGGCGGTCCGGTGGCACATCGAGCAGCAGGTTGGTGCCGCGCTCGCGGCTGATCAGGCGCATGCCGAGCAGTTCCAGGTCGCTGCGCGGCTGGTCGCCCTCGACCCAGAACCACTCGTAGCCGATCGGGTCGCAGACCTCGCCGGGCAGGTAGTAGTCCTGCCCGCCGCCGTGGGTCGGCGCGATGCGGAACCAGGGCTCATAGCCGCGGTTCGAGTGCGGCAGGAACCGCTCGATGGCCATCAGGTCGGTCGGCCAGGCATACTCGCAGCGCAGCTTGGCCCCGTCGGTGCAGCCGTGGTTCAGCATGATCACCGCGTCCGGCTGCAGTGAGGCGATCTGCTCATACTGCCGGCGGCGACCTTCGTGGCCCAACGGGCCGGGAATGTCCACCCAGACCTCGGCAATCGGGCCGTACTGCGTGAGCAGTTCCTCGATCTGGGCCATCTGGAACTCGCGGTAGGCCGCGGTGGTGAACGTCTGCTCATAGGCCGCGTCGCTCCAGGTCACCGAGCCGAAGCGGTGGTGGTTGTCCCAGGAGCAGTAGTAGAAGCCCGGCTTCACCTCATGCTGGGCGCAGGCGGTCACGAACGCCTCGACGACGTCGGTCTGGTGGCCACTGGTGCCCACGTGGTAGTCGGTGTGGCGGCTGGGCCACAGGCAGTGACCGGCGACGTGCTTGGTGGTCAGCACGGCATACTTCATGCCGGCGTCGCGAGCGACTTGGATCCACTGGTCGACGTCCAGCGCATCGGGTGCGTAGACCGTCGAGGGCTCGCGGCCCGACGGCAGTTCCTGCCCGATGAAGGTGCTCAGGCCATAGTGGATGAACATGCCATAGCCGAGCTGCTCCCAGGCGTGGAGCTGCTCGAGCGACAGGCGCTGGGCACCGGCGGGTGGCGTGTGTTCGGGCTTCGAAGCGCTCATGGGTAGGTCTCCCGATGACTCAGGCCAGGCGGGCGCGCCCGGCCTCATAGACGCGGTGGAGCTCGGCCAGCAAGGCGGCGTCGGGCTCGTGCTGGTAGCGGGTCAGCAGCCGGGCGGCTTGGGCCTCGGCCTCGGCGTAGACTGTCGGATGGCCGGCGGCCAGCCACTGGGCGCGGTCGGTGTGCCGCAGCACCTGCGGGTCGAAGTACTGGCGCCGGAAGCTGGTGACGGTGGTGTCGTGCATGGCGAACAGGCCGCCCTCGCGGACCACCTCAGCGACGACGGCGGGCAACCGGTCGAGTTCGAGACCGGGTGCCGTCTCGGGCCCGCGGGCGACGCGCGCGGCGGCGCCGACCATGTCCAGGTCGAGCAGCGCCTGGGCCGGGCAGAACACCTCGTCGAGGCCCAACACGCCGACGCCGTGGAAGGTGTCGAAGCCGTGTACGACGCCGGTCGTGGCGGTCTGCGCCCGCTCGATCTGCGCCTGAGCCGTCGGCAACGAGGCCGACGTGTTGAGCTGCTTGGTGTTCCAGTCGCTGCCGTACCAGCGCAGGACATCGCGCCGCAGCAGATCCAGCAAGTCGGCCTCGGGGGTGCCCAGGACCAGCGTGCCGGTGCGCATGTCGCCGGGCTGCGGGTGCGGGAAGATGCTCGGCACCACCTGCGGTCGCAGCGCATGGATGATGGCCGCGCCGCCGATCACCTCGGCCAGCGCCAGCGTCAGACAGGCCACTGGGTCACACGGCGCGCTGAAGCCCATGGTCGGCATGGTGCCGACGGTGACGGCCTCGATCTCGTCGGCGAAGTGCCACCACAGGTCGACACTGCTGCCGCCGAACACCAGTGGATTCGGCAGCCAGGCGCTCCAGTGGAACGGCCGGCCGTAGACGCGGTCGAGGTCGCGCACCAGGCGCGTGGTGGGCACGTCGTAGGTCAACGGCGTGGTGCCACCGGCGCTGGAGTACTCGGCGCCGATCAGGTACTGCTCGAACGGCCGCAGCCGCTCGGGCACGTCCTGCGGCGCGCCCGGCACGCCCGGTCGCACGCCGCGGTCGGCGAGCACCTCCAGCAGCTTACAGCCGTCGATGACATCGTCGCGCGTGAGTGGACGGAGCGAACCACCGCCGGCGGCCACGGTCCAGAGGGCATAGCCGAGGGCGCTGAACGTGTGGCGTTCGGACGGCTGGGCCGGCGCGGGTACGGCCTCGCGCCGCCAGGCAGTCAGCCAGGTGGTCACGGCCTCGGGTGACACACGGACCCGCTCACCCGCAGCGATGAAGCCGGTTCGCCCGACGACCTCGGCGCGGAGTTCGTCGCGGCGGACCAGCAGACCCGTCTGATCGAGAATTGTGAGGGCACAAGCGTGCATGGCGGCCACATCGGCCGCCTGCAGCCAGCCGCAGCCTTGCGCGGTCGAGCCCATCGCACTCCCCACGGACGGCGCGCCCGTGCGCGGGGGAGTCTAGCCGGCGCGTGGCCGGTTGGCAAGCCCCGGTCGGCGGTCAGTCGGCCTGGTTGCTCGCGCCGATGGCCGCCCGGGCGTCCTGCAGGCTGGTACCGTTCTTCACCGCGTCGAGCGCCTGGTAGAGTGCGTCGCGCGTGTCGGTGACCAGACCAGGCAGGTTGCCGAAGATGCGGGCCGCGTCACCGTAGGCCTGATCCAGGACGTTCTTGGCCTGGTCGTAGAAGTCCTCGCCGGCCTCGCCGCTGGCGGCGAAGGCGCTGACCAGGACGTCGAAGATGCGTTGGCCGGTCTGCTGCACGCCCCAGTAGTCGGGGATCTGGCCTTGCTTGACCTGCTGCAGGCCGTCGGGCGTCTGCTGGTACCACTTCTCCAGCAACTCGCGCGACTGGTTGAGTATCTCTTGATCGGTGCCGCTCTTGGCGCCGAGCAGGGCCGGCGCATAGCCGGCGGTCGTGCCGGTGCCGTACGTGCCCGAGGCGGCGCTGTACTCGCTGGTCGTGTCGGTGGTGCGCTGGCTGACCGCGGTGCGCTGGTACTGCTGGCTCTCGAAGCTGACTTGGTTGCTGCCGGACACTAACATCATGGTCCTCCGCGGAGCGACTAGAAGGCAAAGGGCTCCCAGATTCTATCGGCACTTTAGCGGGCGACTGTAGAGGAGTGGCGCAATGACCTCGGATGGCCGGGTGGTGGTGGCGCAGATCACCCAGACACTGGGCTGGGGCGGCCTCGAACGCGTGGCGCTGGACCTCTGCACCGGACTCGACCGGACGCGCTACCAGCCGGTGGCCATCAGCTTGTCCGACCAGATTCCGCGCGCCGAGCAGTTCGCCGCGGCCGACGTGCCGGTCGAGGTGGTGGCGCAGAAGGGACTGGACGCCACGCTCCCTTGGCGCCTGGCGCGGTGCTTCCGGCGGCTCGGCGTGGATGTCGTCCAGGGGCACAACTTCGGCCGCTTCTTCTACGCTGGTCCGGCGGCGCTGCTCGCCGGGCGGCGCGCGCGGTTCTACACCGAGCACAGCAACACCTTGCCGCACGAACGCGCCCTGCTGCTCACGCAGCGACGACTCAGCCGTCTGGCGCCGACCGTCGTGGCGGTCTCGCCCACGGTGCGCCGCGTGCTGGTCGAGCAGCAAGGGCTGCCGCCCGACCGGGTGGTGGTCATCCCCAACGGCATTGCCATCGATCGCTACGCTCACGGCGACGGCGCGGCCCTCCGCGCCAGTTGCGGCGTGCCGGCCGAGGCGCTGGTCATCGGGCACGTCGGCCGGTTCGTCAGCGTCAAGAACCACGCCCTGCTGCTGCGCGCCTTCGCCCGGTTGTTCGCCCGTGAGCCCGCGGCGTGGTTGCTGCTCGCCGGCGACGGCGAACTCCGTGGCGACTGCGAGCGGCTGGCCGGCGAACTCGGCGTCGCCGAACGCGTCCGCTTCCTGGGTGTGCGCGACGATATCCCCGACGTGCTGGCCGCGTTCGATGTCTTCGCCCTGTCGTCAGACAGCGAAGGCCTGCCGCTGGCCATCCTCGAAGCCATGGCCGCTGGCCGCCCCACCGTGGCCACGCATGGCGCGGGCAAGGACGTGATCACACCGGAGACCGGTGTGATCACGGCCAATGGCGATGGCGAGGCCCTGGCGGTGGCGCTGACCGACCTGCTGGCTCAGCCGGAGCGGCGGCGGGCGATGGGTCAGGCGGCGGTGGTGATCGCCCGCGAGCGCTACTCGGTGTCGGCCATGGTGAGCGCCTATTGCGCGCTGTACGAGACGCTGCTCGAGCCTTATGGCCGCAGATGACGCGCGAGCCAGGCGAGCGCGACCGGCCAGGTGCGTTGCTGCCAGGGGTTGTCGGGGCTGTAGGCGAAGCCGTGTCCGGCGCCGGGCGCGGGGAGCATCTCCACGGGCCGGCCGGCCTGCATCAGGGCCAGGGCGAGCTGCACCGATTGCTCGTAATGGACCACCTCGTCGCCGGGATCGTGGATGAGCAGCATCGCCGCGGCGCGGTCGTCCACGAAGGTGACCGGTGAGGCGTCGGCGCTCACCGTGGGGATCTGCTCCGTCGGGGCGCCGAGGAACGCGGTGACCATGTCGCGGGCCTCGTCCGACGCGGCGACGGGTCCGCGCAGGTCGTGGATGCCGTTGTAGTCGATGACGCACTGCACGCGGCTGGGCAGCCCGGCCAAGGCCAGGTCGCTGTCGTCGCGTGTGTCGCGCACGCCGAGACAGGCCGCCAGGTGTCCGCCGGCCGACGAGCCGAACGAGCCCAGCCGGGCCGGGTCGAGCCGGAGGTCGGCCGCCTGCGCGCGGAGCCAGCGGACGGCGCGCTGGCAGTCGTCGAGCTGCGCCGGCCAGACGGCTTGGCCACAGAGACGGTAGTCGATGGTCACGGCGACGTAGCCGAGGCGCGCGGCCTGCTCGGCGTGCCAACGGAAGCCCTGGCGCTCACCGGCGCTCCAGCCGCCGCCGTGGACGAACACGAGACCCGGCCGCAAGCCCACCGCGCCGCGGGGCTGGTACAGATCGAGCCGCAGGTCGTGCTCACCGGCGCGCCCATAGACCACGTCGAACGTGGTCGCCACGCCATACTCCGGCGGCGTCTGACCGAGCATTGCCCACACCTCCGGCGCCGGGTTGGCGATCACCGCGACTCGCATCGAGCGCCTCCGTCGGTGCCGCCGGCAGTATAGCGAGGTCAGGCGCGCACGGCTAGCAGCAGGCCCCAGCCGAACGGCTCCGACACGCCCAGTTCCGCGGTGAGGCGATGCGTGCCGGCGGTCAGCGGCACCGCCAGTGTCGTGGTCGGCGCCACGTAACCGCGCTCCGCCCACGAGGTCATGCCGCCCCATACGTGGCGGCCGGTGTAGACGACGGCCTCGTCCACTGAGAGGGTCAGCGTGTCGCTGAAGCCGCAGTCGATGGTGACCGGGCCACTGGCCGGCACCTCGAACGTCGTGGTCAGCCGCGCCGGACCGGCAGCGAGTGGCAGGTAGCGGTTGACCTTCAGCACACCGTGCGGCTCGCAGGTCACCGGGCCGACTCCGTCAAGGTGCCAGCGGGTCAGCAAGCCCGCCGGCGGCGCTGCCGGTGTGGCGGCCGGCAGCGGCTCAGGCAGCGAAGGCGACGGTGAGTAGCGCAGGTCGCGGAAGTGCGCTGGCAGGTACGACCAGAGGCCGAGGCGGCCGGTGCGGTGTTGGTGCGCCAACGGGCGGACCACCAACGGCGGCTGGTCGTCCAGACTGACCTGGGCCAGGTCGTCGGCGAAGTCGACGCGCAGGTCGAACCAGCGGCCGGTGGGCACCGTGGCGGTCTGCTGCCAGCCGGGCCCGTGGTGCAGTTGCCAGGTGTTGGAGCCGCGGTGGACCGGGTCATACTGCAGTGCGTCCCAGCCGCCGCTGGTGTGCGGCTGCGCGTAGACCAGTTCGTGGTTACCGCGGTCGGCCGCGCGGAAGGCCAGGCCGGCGTAGCATGGACCGTCCGCGCCGATGCGCACTGCGAGGTGGCCGTCGGCCAACTCGACATCGGGCAGCAGCACCAGGCCGTTGAGGCGCAGCGCTTCCTGGCCCTGCCACGTCACCACCGCGACCTCGGCCTCGCCACGATCGAGCCGGTCAACGTTGGTCAGCAACGGGTCCGCACCGTCCATCAGCCACCCTCCGCGCCGGCCAGTATAGCAGGCGCGGAGGGCGCGGCTAGCCGCGGGGCCGCGGTCGCAGGCGCGGCAGTGCCAGCGCCCTGGGCTCGTTCTCGCCGTCCACGCTGGCCCCGGCGGGCAATCGCTGCGCCAGGGCGCGGCGGTCGCGCAGGGCCATGACCGGCTGGCGGAACGCGAAGGTGCGCTGCTGCCGGTCGGTGAGTTGGCCGCCGAAATCGTAGCCGGGCAACGCGATGACCTGCCCGCTACGGTCGAGCGCGGTGACCAGCACGTAGCGACACTGTCGCACGCTGGCTTGAGTGGCCCGCGCCCGCTGATGCGGAATGCGGTTGTCGCGCGCGGTCAGGTCGCGGCTCAGCAGGTCGAAGCCCTCGCCCGCCGGGGCGACCTCGACTTGCTCGTTGGTCGGCGTGGCCGGCATCCAGTTGGACACGTGCCCGAGCACGCGTCCGCGGTCACCCACGAACACCGACAGGTGGGTGCCGGGACCGGTGCAGGGCACGCCTTTGATGGTCTTGGCGAAGACGACCTCGCGCATCACCACGACCGGCGCCGCGCCGGCGCCGCCGTCGGCGACACCGCGGTACGAGCGCAGCAGCTCGTTCGTGCGCTCGAAGGCCAGGCCCTCATCGGCCGTGCCGGCGACCAGCCGCCGCTGGCCCAGGTAGCCGAGGGCCACCTGTCGGCACTGGTCGCTCTCGGGCACCAGGAACGAGCGGCCGTAGCGGCCGGTCAGCACCTGGTTGTCCAGCAGCGTTTCGAGCTGCCGGTCGGTGTCGACCGTGAAGGTCCACCGGGCGTCCTTGGCGCGGTGGAGCGCGCCGGTCACGGTCATGGCGCGGACACTGGCCGCCGGCAGGCCCACCTGGAGCGCGCGGCTGCGCACCTCGTCCGGCGTCTTGAGCAGGGGCACGAGTCGATAGACGACTTGCGTGTTCACCGCGGGCGGGTTGGTGAAGCTGCGTTCCAGGGCGAAGCCGGCCCGCGGTTGCGCCGCGAGTGCGTTGACCAGCACCAGCAGCAGCGTCATGCCGAGCGCCGCCCAGAGGACGCGAACCATGCGAGATCTTGGCATCATCGTCTCCTTGGCCTGACGGCCCCGCTCACCACGACGGGTTGCCGATGCGCCAGGTGGCGTAGTAGAACCCGGTGGGCGGCGTGGTGTAATCCGGGTAGGGCGCGGTGAACAGCTCCGTGCTGTAGTCGGTGCCTTCGGCCTCGGCGGTCAGCACGGCGCTTTCGAAGCCGCGGTCCAGCTCATCCCAGACGCAGTAGCGGTTCGCCAGGAACCACGCCCAACTGAAGTCGGTGCCGCCGGAGATGAGGTTGACGAAGTCGCTGGCGCGCTGGCGCGTGTCGTCGGAGCCGCCATGCCAGTAGCCTTGCCAGCCCAGCGATCTCATGCCGACGATGGCGTGCAGACCGTTGAAGGCCTGGAACCAGCGGTTGAGCGGCGCCACCGGACCGTCCCAGTTGATGCGCGACTGGTCGGTGACGCCGTCGTAGAGCGTCTCACAGGCCGACCAGACCGCCCAGCGCAGCGTGTTCTGGCCACCGTTGTCGCGGCCCAGGCGGTACTGCGACGGCACCATCATGTAGGTGTTGCCGTTGAAGCCCTTACTGGAGTAGAACGGCCCGTCCGAGTTGCCGTGGCCGACGAAGTAGGCGATCTCGGCGTTGTTGACCCGGGCCGAGGGGCCGCCGGTCCAGTCGTCCCAGTTGACCGCGGTGTTCTCGGCGTGATAGGTGTGCGGGTGGCCGAGGGCCACCATGCGGTTGCCGAACCGCCGGCCTTCATTGAGCGACTGGCTCAGGTTGCTGGCGTCGCCGAGCGCGGCGTAGTTGCCGATGGCGAAGTAGACATGGCGGAAGGGCGCCTTGGCCGTGGTTCGCCAGTGGAAGGTCTTCTCCAGTTCGTTGCCGGCCCAGCTCTTGTCGACGCTGATGCCCGAGGCGCCGATCTTGAGGCGGTGGTCACCGCCGGGCAACGTGACTGGATGGCTGATCTCGACCGTGCCGTTGGCCGGAATGGTCACCTTGTACGTCTTCTGGATCACGCCGTCGAAGTAGACGTTGACCGAGTAGCTCAGCGGCTTCTGGTCGACCTTGTTGCGGTAGCCGACCACGCCCTTCATCAGCATCGGGAAGCCGCCGACCGGCTGGCTCACATGCTGGTTGCCGAGCAACTGACCCAGCAGCGAGTTCGGGTCGTACTCCAGCCACAGGTCCTGGGCGTAGAAGTCGTAGGCACTGGCTTCCAGTTCCGGCGCGGTGGAGCGGTGGTTGTTGGTCTCGTTGCTCTCGACCACTTCGTGGTTGTAGTCGATCCAGACGTTGGCCGGCGACGGGCCGGCCGAGTACTGGAAGTCGAAGCTGCACATGGTGCTCTCGTTGCGCTTCAGGCCGTAGGCAACGAAGGCCACTTGCGGCCAGAGCGAGCCGCCGCCGAAGCAGTAGACGTGGAACGGACCGGCAGCGGCGATGCCGTCATTGCGGATCTGACAGGTGAACTTCAGCTTCGCCGGGGGCAGGTAGGTGGCCGGGCTCCAACTGGTCTGGCCGAAGGTCAGGTCGGGTCGGATGACCCCGGGGTCGACCTGCTTGATGTCACCGGCGGGTACGAGGGACCGTAGGGAATGGGCGCCGAAGGCAGTCTTCTGGCGTGGCGACAGGTCGGGCAGGGCGCTGTCCGGTGCGGCTGTGGCCACGGAAGTTGCCACGAGTGCCGATCCCAGGGCTGCAAGCAGCAGGGGTCTGTGCATGAGCGACACTCCTACCGCGATTATGCCCGTTGCGCTGGGCGCGCCACCAGCCCGGAATGTTGAGCCGCGGTTGAGGCCGACGCAGGAAAGGCCGGGGGCGACCCGAACCGTGCCACCGGCCTGACGGGTGATGCAGGAGACGGCGATGACGTGTTGGTTTGGGCAGATGGCGGCGCTGACTGGTCTATGGGTGGCGGCGCCCGCGGGCTGGCAGGCGCCACAGGATCGTAGTCTGGTGGCCACGGTGGATGGCAGCACGCAGCGCTACGTGGAGATGTTGCCCGACCCGTTCGACGCCGCCGTGCCGCATGACCTGCTGTTGGGGTTCCATGGCCACGGCTCCGACCGCTGGCAGTACCTGCGCGAGACGCGCGGCGAGTGCCGCGGCGTGCGCGATGTGGCGGCCCGGCACCAGATGATCTTCGTCAGTCCCGACTACCGCGCCACCACCTCGTGGATGGGCCCGGCCGCCGAGGCCGACATGGTGCAACTGATCGGCGAGTTGCGAACGCGACACCGCATCCGGCGGGTCATTCTGGTCGGCGGCTCGATGGGTGGCACCTCGGTGTTGACCTTCGCGGCGCTGCACCCCGACCTGGTGGCCGGCGTCAGCAGCCAGAACGGCCTGGCCAACCACCTGGAGTACGAGAACTTCCAGGACGCCATCAGCGCCTCGTTCGGCGGCGCCAAGACGGCCATCCCGCTGGAGTACAAACGCCGCAGCGCGGAGTACTGGCCCGAGCGCCTGACCATGCCCATCGCCTTCACCACCGGCGGCAAAGACACCTCGGTGCCGCCCGACAGCGTGCTGCGGCTGGCCGGTGTGCTGACCAAACTGAAGCGGACGGTCAAGCTCATCCACCGGCCTGCCACCGGGCATGAAACGAACTACGACGACACCGTCGCCGCGCTGGAGTGGGTGTTGCAGGCGGTCGAGGCTGCTCAGTCGCCCAGCACGGCCGGCACCAGGTAGCGCTCGGCGGCGTTGGCCCAGGACAACTGCGGCAGTGCCTCGCGGGCCGCGGCAATCTGCTCGGCGCGCCGCGCCAGCCAGTGCGCCTCGGTGGGCACGCCGTCGGCCAGACCGAGCCGGGCGGCGAGTTGGTCGAGCACGTCATCGTAGACCTGCTGCTCGATGGAGCGCAGCGTGGTGGCATCGACCAGCGCGGGCGGCTGGCCATGATCGGAGAAGTGGCCCACCACCACGCGGTCGTCCAGGCCGAGATCGCGCAGATGCACCGCGCAGCCACAGGAGTCGGAGAGCACACACGTGGCGCCGGCGGCGAACGGCTCGAGCGGCGCGATGCCAAACGGTTCGTACACGGACAGGCCGACCTCGACGTCGCCGCCGCCGCGGACATCGGCGAAGCTACTGGCCAGCGGGTCGAGGGCGCCGAGCAGCTCCGGGGCCCAGCCGAACTGGTTGATGTAGAGCATGGCGCAGCGGCCGGCATACGCGCGATTCAGCTCGGCGATGCTCTGCCACAGCGGCTCCTCCTCGGGACGCAGGTCGAACCCCTCGCCGGCGCGGTGGTCGAGGGGCCAGCGGTACTCGGACGCCCAGCGCCGCGCCTGCTCGCGCGTGGGCCGCGGCCGCGGCGCCGACAGCCAGAGAAAGGCCGCCGGCACCTGTGGGAAGCGGGCGGCGAAGCGCTGGAACAGGCCCAGGTTGCGCCAGGGCGCCTTCGAGAGCTCGCAGCGCATGACGCCGGTGAACAGCACCGCCGGCCGGAAGTCGCAGGCGGTGGCGACGACGTCGGCCAGCCGCTCATGAGCGGCCCGGGCTTCGCTCGCCTCCACGGTGGGGGCCGGGATGCCGTTCGGACAGAGCGAAATCGGCGGCCCGGCGCCGGGCCGGAGCGCCACTTCCGTCTCGTCACGGACATGCGGTCCGACCACGACGATCCGATCGAATCGCGCCGCCTCGCGGTTGATCAGGTGATGGAAGATGTCGGGAAAGCCGACCATGCCGGGGAACATCGCCGCCAGGTCGAGGCCGTCGGCCAGGGCGCGCCGCAGGTACGGGTAGAGCGCGGCGTCATAGCCTTCGGGGTGGCACACCGGCCGCAGCAGCGCGGCGCGGTCCTGCAGCGAGCACTCGGCCAGCAAGCGGAAGATGCGGGCCTCGTGCGCGAAGTAGACACTGCGCCCGACCCGCTGGCTGGCCAGGCACATGGCCCAGAACAGCGGCACCGCCACCCAGTCGTGTGCGAACAGTGTGATGGCCGCGGCATCGTAGCCGCCATCCAGCGGCGCCCAGTCGCGCAGCACCGCGGTCACGGCGGCCCACAGGGCCGGCGCGGCGAAGGTGTGGTACTGTAGCTCCAGCAGGTACTTGTTGCCACGACCAAGCCCGCTGAACGCGTCCAGTCCAGCCACCGGCGGAAACACGGCGCGGCCGCCGGCCCAGCCGGCGCCGCCGGGGAACGGCTGCCCGAACTGGTTGACGACGACCCGCGGTGGCTCATCGGGAATCGGCTGTCCAGGCCGAACGAGGCGCTCCAGGCGACGGTCGGCACCCTCGGTGATGGCCGGATAGTCGTCGAAACGACAAACGTCGAAACCAAGCTGGTTGCGGAGCCCGTCGCGGAACTGGTCGACGGCACTGCGCCGGATGCCTTGCGGCGACACCAGCACGACGGGCACGCGGCAGTGGCCGCCGATGGCGCGGTGGCCATAGACGACCCGCGCGCCAAAGCGGCCGGCGACTTCGGTCAGGGCCGCGGCGAGGGAGTCAATCTGCTCCGGCGGCGCCTCGGAATCGTACTCGACGGTCCAGCCGCGGGCCTGTCGCGTGGCCGGATCGTCGACCACCGAATCGGCCGCAGGGAAATGGTAGACGCCGGCCAGCAGGCTGCGGGCGAAGGCGCGTTGGTAGGCGGGTTCGGGCAGCAGGCCCTGCAGCACCGTGCCGATGCCGCCCAGCTTGTCAGCGGCCTCGTGCGTGGCGTGAACAGCGATGCGGTCGGTCATGGCGGCGGTCCTGCGCCACTATTCGGCCTGCCGCCGACAAGCCCTCCTGGCCGTTCAGACCGTCGTGGCGCCGGTGGCGCGCTGGGCCAGCTTGTCTTCCTCGATCAGCGCGTAGGCGTTGTGGGTGTGAATGCTCTCTTCGTTTTCCGATTCGACGCGGAACCAGGTGACCCGATCGTCGGCGCGCAGGGCGGCGGTGACATCGCGGACCACGTCCTCGACGAACTTCGGGTGGTCGTAGGCGTGCTCGGTGACGAACTTCTCGTCGGGGCGCTTGAGCACCGAATAGATCTGCGCGCTGCCGAGGCCCTCGACGAGCTCGATGATCTCCTCGAGCCAGATGCTCTCGGTGCACTGCCAGGTGACGGTGACCAGGCTGCGCTGGTTGTGCGCGCCGTAGTCGCTCATCTCCTTGCTGCACGGGCAGAGCGTGGTGACCGGCACCGTGGCCCCGTAGCAGATGCGGATGTGGTCCTGCGCGTCGATGGAGGCTTTGACGCGGCAGTCGTAGTGCAACATGCCGGGCTGAGCGGTGACCGGCGCGCACTTCTCCAGGAAGTAAGGGAAGTAGAGTTCGAGGTAGGCGTCCTCGGCTTCCAGCCGCACCTTCATGTCGTGCAGGACATTGCCGATCTCATGGATGTCGAGTTCGCGCCGGTGCGCATTGAGGCATTCCACGAAGCGGCTCATGTGGGTGCCCTTGAAGGTGGCGCCGAGCGAGACGTACATGTTGACACTGGCCACGGTGTGCTGCGTGCCGCCGCCTTCGCGCGTCGCCAGGACCACCGGATAGCGCAGCCGCCGGATACCGACTTTGTTGATGTCGATCCCGCGGTGGTCGGCGGTGCTCTGCATATCGGCCAGGGCAACCGGTTCGCTGATGGCCATCGGGCGCTCCTGTCGTCCGGAGGACGGCTCCTAGATTATGCGGCCGGTGCGCTCAGGCGTTAACGGCCACGGTGTCACCGGCAAGATCTCACCAGTGGAAGACATCGACGCGGCTGCGCAGCGTGATCCGCGTCACCGGCTCGCCGAGCAGAGCCGTCAGCGTGTGGTGCGGTGCCTGATGGATGACGTCGGCGCCGAGCCGGTTCCAGAGCGTGGCATCCTTGCGCGACTCCAGCAACGGGTAGTCGCCGCCGAACTCGGGCACGCCGCGGCTGCCGACGTAGTCACGGAAGTGCAGCATCAGCTTGCGGCCCCAGTGTCCGCGCACCTCGGGCAGCAGATGCCAATGGACGTGCGCCGGCACCGGCGGGTCCGGGTTGACGATGGTCTCGCGGGCGTCGAGCAGGCGTAGGCGGTAGAACCAGCGGGTGAACGGGTCGTACTGCCGCCAATGGGTGGCCCAACGCCAGAGCAGCCGCGCCGCCGCGCGCTGTTGCCAGCGCCGCTGCTGCTGCGGCTGCGTGGTGCCGATCATGTAGCCGGCCAGCCGCCCGCTGTCGTCCACGATGGCCAGCCCCGCTTCAGGCTCGTGCTCCAGGTAGAAGTCGGTGAAGTAGCCCAGCATGAGATCGAGGTCCATCACCGGGAAGGGCAGCGGCTGGCCGAGCATCAGCGTGTCGCGCAGCACCTGATGGATGGCCGGGCGGTCAGCGGACTGAATCGGACGTGCCTGGTAACTCACCCTCATGGCAGTCTGTTCTCCTGGTGCAGGGCCAGGACGCGCTCCACGTAACGGCCCCAAGTCAGTTGCCGCGCCACGCGCCGGCCGCTCGCCGCTGCGGCCGGCCGGGGCAGCGCCAACGCCCGCCGCACGGCCTCTGCCAAGGCCGCGGCGTGCGGTCGGGCCAGCACGCCGGCGCCGGGCGGCAGAATCTCGGGGACCGCGCCGGCGGCCACCGCGGCCACCGGGCAACCGCTGGCCAGCGCCTCCAGGACGCTCAGCGCGAACGACTCGATGGCCGATGGGAACACGAACCCATCGCACGAGGCCAACAGCGTTCGCAGCCGCGACCGATCGCGCACGAAACCGAGCAACTGCGTGCCGGGCGCGGCCTGCAGCCGGCGCTCCTCGGCCGCCGGCCCGGCGCCCACGACCACCAGCCGGTAGCCCTCCGGGGCCAGAGACGCCATCATGGCGCTGAGCAGCCGGACGTTCTTCTCGGCCACCAGGCGGCCCACATACACGAGTAACGCACGGCCGTCGCCCAGTAGCTCCCGACGCCAGGCTTCGTCGCGCGGTTCGGCGCGCTGCCACTCGGCTGCCACGCCCAGCGGCACGGTGACCACGTTGCCGGCGCCGCCGGCCCGCAGCTCGGCGGTGGAATAGCGGCTGTGGCAGACGACGGTCGTGAACTGCCGGCAGAACCAGCGGTTGTAAGCGGCGATGCCGCGGTAGACGGCCCGGCTGTGGCCCAAGTAGGCCGGCAGCACCTGGTCCAGCCGCTCGCAACTGAAGCCCAGCACCGACCGGCCCGGCGCGGTCAGACTCAGGGCCAACCGTGGCAAGGTCCACTTGTCGAGCACCTCGATGGCCTCGGGCTGGAGCCGCGCGACCACGTCGCGGACGGCGGCGCTGGAGACGATGTTGCGGTAGTCGCGGTTGATGGGGAGCACCGGTGCGGCGACGGTGAGTACCGGGCCGTAGGCGTCCTCGGTCTGGCTCGCTCGCGCCCCGGGCACCAACAGCGCCGCCCGGATGCCACGGGCGGCATACAGTGGCCGCACCTGGTCGATGTGCGTGCGCACACCGCCGGTCCGAGGGCCGTAGGCGTTGGTCATCTGCAAGATGGTCATGGCGCCAGGCAGTCGAGGTAGGTCATCGGCCGGCGACCGCTGGCCAGCAAGCGGCGCAGCAGGCTGAGCGTGTGGCGGAACGGCTGGCCGTGCTCCAGGTCGGCCGGGTGGATGCCGATGCGGACCAGGCGAGCCGGACGATGGGCCAGGCAGAACCCCTCGTTGACCAGGCGCCCCAGGTAGTCCCAGGTCCAGGCGCCCGGCCGGTTGCTGGTGCCGAAGCTCCAGGTGTCGTGGCCCGTGCGCAGGTCGCGCAGGCGCAGGTGCGTGGTCAGGTAGCGCAGGCCGGCGTCACGGACGGCAACGGCGGCAGCCGGGCTGTACAGCCACGCCGGCGCCACGAACCCGAGCGGGTCGAAGCCGCAGCGGCGCAGGCTGTCGCGGCCCGCCGTCAGTCGGGCCAGCGCTTCGGCATAGCCGAGGTGCAGGAACTCGCCGGCACCGCGCGCCAGGGCCGCGTCGAGCAGGCGGGTCAGCCGGTCCGGCCGCGGGCGCCGCCGGCCGGCTCCGGTCAGGTCGGCCGACGCCTGGCCGTGGTAGTACCCGTGCAGCACGATCTCGTCGCCGTCGCCGGCGCGGTGGCGCAGCCAGCGGACGAAGTCGGGGTACTCGGCGGTGGTGCCGGCCGGCTCGGCCGGGATGACCAGCAACGAACGCCGGTGGATGCCCAGCGTCTCGAGCGCGGTGACAATCCGGCGGCAGGCGGCCCAGGTCCGCGGGCAGACGTCGTGGACACTGACCACCAGCCGGTCGCGGTCCAGGCTCATCGGGCGCGCTCGCTTTGAGCGGCCTGCCCCGGGCGCACCAGCGTGTCGGTCAGCAGCGGGTGCGCCCGCGCCGCCAGACGCGCGCGGCGGCGGCCGAACTGCTTCCAGAAGCTGACCAGGCCCACGATCATCGGGCTCTCGCTGTCCTTCAGGAGCTTCAGGAACCGGACCCAGACGGTGCGGCGCCGCGAGTAGGCGACGCTGTGGTACTGCTGGTACAGCCGTGCGAACACCTCGTCCCAGCTTCGTTGCGCCGCTCGCGCCCGGGCTGCGGCGCCGAACGTGCGGCGCCGGTCGGTGTCGTTGAGCAGCGCCATCAGGTGGCTCTCGAACTGCTCCGCGGTGGCGGCCACGAGGCCGGTGCGGCCGGGCTCGATGATCTCCTGCGGGCCGCCCTGGTCGCCGACGATCGCCGGGAGCCCGGAGGCTTGCGCCTCGAGCACCACATTGCCGAAGGTCTCCGTCAGCGACGGGAAGGCGAACACATCGGCGTCGGCGTAGGCGGTGGCCAGGGCTTCGTCGCGGAGGAAGCCAGGGAAGGTGGCATGGGGCAGCGCGGCGCGGAGCGCGTCCCGCTCGGGGCCGTCACCGACCAGTTGCAGGTCCACTTCCGGATGGCGCTGGCCGAACCGGACCAGCCAGCCGAGGTTCTTCTCGACGGCCAGGCGCCCCACGTAGAGCACCCGCGGCGGCCCGCCCGGACGCGTGCGGTGGCCCGGCTGGAACGTCTTGGTGTCGACGCCGCGGGGCATCAGCTCGAGCGGCGGCCGCAGCCGCTGGGCCACCTGTTGCGAGGTGAAGCGCGAGGGCACCAGCACCTTCAGGCAGTGGTTGTAGAAGCAGGCCAGGTAGTCCCAGGTCAGCGCCTGGCTGACCTCGCTGACGTACGTGCGCGCCTCTTCGTCATCCTCGAAGGAGTCGCCCAGGTAGGCCGTCAGCCGCTGGCTGACGTACTGCGGCAGCTCGGTATGGTAGCTGCCGATCACCGGCCGCGGCAGCTTCATGCTGAGGTAGAGGCCGGTGATGCCGATGTGGCCGGGGGTGGCGACATGGATCACGTCCGGCGGGCGGTCGCGCACGAGGTGTAGCACGGTGTCGTCGAGCGGCACGAGGTCGAAGTACAGGCCCGGGTAGTAGTTGAGCGGCATGCGCGGTTTGAGCCGGTGAATCGTCACGCTGCCGTTCGTCTCGGTGGTGGTGCGCTCGGGCGAGACCGTATAGATGTCGAGGGCCAACGCGTGCCGTTCGCACCAGGCGGCCAAGGAGCGAAACGTGTGCCCGACACCGCTAATCTCGTCGTAGGTGTCCGTGAACAGCGCGACGCGGATCGGGCGTCGCCAGTGCCAGGCCATTGGAGGCTCCTCGCTCCAGTTGGTCGGTGAACCACTCGGCGACCTCGCGGGCCAGGGCGCGCTGTCGCGCGAACTCCTGGACCACGCCATAGGCGACCACGCCGGTGACGAAGATGGACAGCAGGTCGGTGGCCAGATCGGGCAGCTCGTCGAGCTGCTCCTCGACCAACGCGATGGCGTGGGCGGCCCGGCTGCCGATGTTGCTGTGGATGACCAGCCGGGTGTCGCGCTCGAGCAACCGGTGCGAGCCGGACGGACCGACCGGCTCACAGTGGCCCGCGCGCAGACTGCCCAGCACCTCCGCGACGCTCGCGCCCCAGGTGCGCGTGTAGCACCGGCCGATGTTGTCGGTGTGGCTGTCGGAGCCGCCGGTGAAGGCCGTCTGCGGCGGGCCATAGCGGCGTGCGAGTTGGGCGCCCAGTTCGTTGAGCGAGCGATGGCGCGTGCCGTTGACCGCCTCGACGAGCCTGAACCGGCCGAGGACCTCGAGCAGGTGCTCGCGTGAGAGCGCGTGCCCGTTCGGGGCCCAGAGCGGGTGCTTCAGATCGCAGGCCAACTGGCGCTCGTCGAGCCAGGCCAGCAGCTCCGCCAAATGCCAGCGCAGACAGCGCCGCTCGCGGTCGGTGCGGTCGGCATGGCGCTGGATCTCCTGGTGATCGGCTTCGGTCAGGCCGTACACACCCACGTGTACCGGTACGCCGCCGGCGTAACAGGTGACCTCCTCGCCCGGGATGAAGACGCACGGGTCGGGGTGGCGCTCGAGCAGGTCGAGGCAACCGAGGTAGGTGTCGTGATCGGTGAACGTGACGTGCGTCATGCCGCGTTCGATCGCCAGGTCGTAGACCTCGGCCGGCGACATGGCGGGGTGGAATGGGGTGGTGACCGAAATGCCATGGGGCAACTGGAGCTGCTCGCGGTCCTCGGAGTAGCTCGTATGGCAGTGCAGGTCGATGCGCGCTTCGGTCACAGAGAGCCGCCGGTAGAATAGCGCGAGTCTAGTCCCTGAGCGGGGGCTTGTCAACGCAGCCAGGCCGCCGGGACCCGCCGACAGGAATCGGCCGGCGCCGCACGAAGCTCGCGCGCGTGGCAGGAGCGAGAACGGCCTTGGCGACGAATTCGGACCGGCCCACGACCGCTCCGCGGCGGACCGACCTCGATCTCGTGCGCATCGTCCTGTGCGTGTCGGTGATCGTCATCCACGCCTGGCTGCCGTTCACCCGGCTGCCCTTTGCCTTGCTGGCCAGCGGCGCTTGTTGGCTCCCGGCGGAGCTGCTGGTGCGTCTGCTCCACATCTTCGTCATGCCCGGCTTCTTCGTGGTGGCCGGCTGTGTCGCCGCGGCCTCGCTCCGCCGCCGGTCGGCGGCCGAGTTCATCGACGGGCGGATGCGCCGGCTCGGCACTCCGGCGCTGCACGGGGTGCTGTTCCTCTGCCCCGTGGTGCGCTACGTGTCACTGCTCAACGGCCGCGATATGCAGCTCAGCCGGCTGTACGAGTGCCCGCCGCTCCAGGTCTCTTTCATCGAGTACCTGCCGCGCTACTACAGTCGTCTCGACCAGGTCAACTGGGCGCACGTGTGGTTCCTCATCTACCTGTACCTGATCTCGGTGGGGTCCACTCCGGCGGTGATCGCGCTCAACCGGTGGGCCGCGCGTCGCCCCGAGCGGGCCTGCCCGGCCTGGCTGGTCCACCTGCCCGGGCCGGTGCTCGGCCTGTGGCTGGCGGTCACCGGCGGCTGGTGGCCGTACTACCCCAACCTCTATCGCGACGGTCCGAATCTGGTCTACTACATCGTCTGCTACCTGCTGGGCGCGGCCATGGCGGCCTGGCCGCCGTTCGGTGACCGCGTCCGGTCGCAGTGGCCGTGCGCCGGCCTGCTCGGGATGGCGGCGAGCGCGGTGGCGGTGGCGCACCCGGCCACCACAGAGGGGCGCGTCGCCGTGGCCATCGCCGCCTGGAGCCTGACCGGAGCGCTGCTCGGCTTGGCCGGTCGCCGGGCCTGGCTGGCGCCCCGACCGCGGCACTATTTGGCCGAAGCCAGTCTGGCGCTGTACCTGCTCCACGTGCCGGTGGCGTCGGTGCTGGGCTGGTGGGTGATCCACCGGCCGTGGCCGCTGCCGGTGCAGGCGGCGGTGCTGCTGGCCGGCACTCTGGTGGGCACCACGGCCTTGTACGAGGTGGCGGTGCGGCGCTGGCAGCTCGGGCGGCGCTTGCTTGGTCTGCGGGCCGGTCCGCGCGGGATCTGGCCGCCCTGTCCGCCCGTGGACGAAGGGGCGGCGGCGTAGGCGGCCGTCCTGCGGCAGGCGGTGGCCGCCCGCGCGAGCGCGCGGGCCGGCGCGGCCGCGCCTTCGAGATCGCCGAGGATCTGCCCCGCGGCTGGGAACGCACCGTGCCGATCGTGCTCGACACTTGGCGCAGTTGGGCTGCGCGGCGCGTCGCCCTGTAACCAGCCCCACTCTCTCCCGTCCCATAATGGGTACCAGGATGGCCGGCGGTCCCCGGCGACCTCCGGCGGTGGAGACAGCAGATGCACAAGCAACGGTGGACGATGCTGGTGGTGGCGCTGGTGGTCGCGCTCGGTCTGGCCGTGGGTGCCATGGCGCAAGGCCAGGGCCAAGGCCAAGGCCGCGGTCGCGGCCAAGGCAACCAAGGTGGCCCGGGCGGTCCGATGGGCATGGGCATGCCGATGGCGCCCGCGATCACCGCCACGGCCGACGGGGTCTACGTGGTTCACGGCGTGCGCGTCTACCGCCTCGACCCGAAGACGTTGCAGGTGGTCGCGCAGGCTGACCTGCCGCGACCGACCATGCCGGGCATGCCCGGCGGTGGCAACATGCCACCGCCACCGCCTGAGCAGTAGTCCAGTGGGCGGCTGAGACCGCCGCGCGGGCGCCCGTCGCACCGGTTCGCAAGGCCGAGCGGCGGGCGCCCGTGTGGTTGCCTGGCCACTGGTGAGCCGAGGGTCGCACCAGGACCAGGCGGCCGGCAGGTGGGCCGAGCCAGACGGCGAACCGGCGCGCCGGAGGATATGGTGCCATGAAGCTGACGCGCTATGCCGGCAACCCGATCCTGTCGCCGCAGCCCGACCACCCCTGGGAGTCGCTGGTCACCACCAACCCCGGCGCTTGGTATGAGCCGGACGAAGGCCGGGTCTACCTGCTCTATCGCGCCGCCGGCGACGATGCCGAGCATCGCATCCACTTCGGTCTGGCGACCAGCACCGACGGCATCCACTTCGAGCGCGCCGGCGACCAGCCGGCGTTCTCGCCCAGCGTGGACGGCTTCGACGCCGGCTGTGTCGAGGACGCCCGCATCGTCAAGATGGGTGAGTGGTACTACGTCACCTACGCCACGCGCGCCTTTCCGCCCGGCCGCTACTGGCTGAACGAGGCCCAGCGCGGCTATGCGCCGCCGGCCTGCCCGCCGGAGTTCCCGGCGGTGCTCCGCCACAACGACACCGCCACCGGCTTGGCGCTGACCCGCGACTTCCGGACCTGGATCCGCGCCGGGCGCATCACCGACCCGCTGGTCGACGACCGCGATGTGATTCTCTTCCCCGAGAAGATCGGCGGGCGCTTCGCCAAGCTGCACCGGCCGATGAACTGGACCGGGCCGGCCTACGGCTGCGAGTACCCGGCGATGTGGATCGCCTTCAGCGACGACCTGCTCTGCTGGACCGAGAGCCAGCTACTGGCCAAGGCCGAACTGCCCTGGGAGAACCGCAAGATCGGCGGCAACACACCGCCGCTGCGCACCGAGCACGGTTGGCTGACCATCTACCACGCCGTCGGCGAGGACCGGCACTATCGTTTGGGCGCCTTCCTGCTTGACCTGGACGATCCCAGCATCGTCCGCCACCGGGCCACCGACTGGCTGTTGCAGCCCGAGGAGCCATATGAGCTGGAGGGCTACTACCCCGGCGTCTGTTTCCCCTGCGGCAAGGTGGTCATCGACGGCACCTTGTTCGTCTACTACGGCGGCGCCGACAAGTACGTCGGTCTGGCCACCTGTCCGCTGGACGGTCTACTGGACTACCTGCTGACCTGCCCGGCGTGAGTCCGCCGCGCTCGGAGTTGACGCATGAACCCGACCTGCCAGGCGCTGCCCCGCGCCGCCGTCCGCCTGAGCGACAGCCTGTTCCTGCACCGCTCGCGCCTGAACCGAGCTTACGTGGCCAGTCTGCAGCCGGACAACCTGCTGCAGAACTTCTACCTCGAGGCGGGCCTGCGCCAGTGGACCCATCGCAACCGGCTCCACGGTGACGCCACCGACGGCGCCGGGCGGCATTGGGGCTGGGAATCGCCGTCGTGCCAGGTGCGCGGCCAGTTCATGGGCCACTGGCTGTCGGCCGCCGCGCAGATCATCGCCGCCGGCGGCGACGCGGAGCTGAAGCTGCGGCTGGAGCACGTCCTCGGCGAGTTGGAGGCTTGCCAGCGCAAGCACGGCGGTGAGTGGCTGGCGGCCACACCGGAGAAGTACCTGACCTGGCTGGCTCAGGGCCAGCCCACCTGGGCGACGCAGTACCCGCACCACAAGACGCTGATGGGGCTGACCGATGTGGCGCGGTTCTGCGACAGTGACCGGGCGCTGGGCATGGCGCAGCGGTTCGCCGACTGGTTCTGGCGCTGGTCGGCACCGTTCAGCCGCGAAGAGCTCGACAACCTGCTCGATGTCGAGACCGGTGGCATGCTCGAGGCCTGGGCCGACCTGTACGGGCTAACCGGGGAGCGCAAGTACCTGGACCTGATCGAGCGCTATACGCGCCACCGCCTGTTCGACGCGCTGCTGGCCGGGCGTGACCCGCTGACCAACATGCACGCCAACACCACCATCCCCGAGGTACACGGCGCCGCGCGGTGTTACGAGGTCACCGGCGAGTCGCGTTGGCGCCAGATCGTCGAAGCCTACTGGCAGTGCGCCGTCACCGGGCGCGGCACGTTCTGCACCGGTGGGCAGACCTCCGGTGAGATCTGGTGTCCGCCGTTCGAGTTCGCCGCGCGCCGCGGCGACAAGAACCAGGAGCACTGCACGGTCTACAACCTGATCCGCCTGGCCGACTACCTGTTCCGCTGGACGGGCGAGGCGGGGTACGCCGACTACATCGAGCGCAACCTGTACAACGGGATCCTGGCGCAGCAGCATCCGCAGACCGGCCTGATCGCCTACTTCCTGCCGCTGCAGGCCGGCGCGCGGAAGCTCTGGGGCTCGCCCACGCACGACTTCTGGTGTTGCCACGGCACGTTGGTGCAGGCGCACGCGCGCCACAACGCGCTGATCGCCTGGCGCGACGCGGACGGGCTGCGCCTGGCGCAGTACATCCCGGCCGACATCGAGGCCGATCTCGACGGTGTGAAGGCGACGCTACGCCTGCGCTGGGAGGCGCGCAACGGCAGCACTCAGTCGCTGACCGGCGGCGCGGCCTCGTGGACCGGTGTGGCCCACCGGCCGTCGTCGTGGCTGGTGCGCGTGTCGGTGCGCTGCGCCGAACCGACCGCCTGGACGTTGCGCCTGCGACTGCCCGAGTGGCTCACGGCGCCGGCGCGCGTACACGTCAACGGCGAACACCTCGGCGGCGAGACCGGTGAGGCCGGCTGGTTCGCCATCGAGCGGGTCTGGTCGGACGACCAGGTGATGCTGGAACTGCCCAAGGCGGTGACCGCGGCCCCGATACCCGACGAGCCGGGCACCATGGCGTTCCTCGACGGCCCCGTGGTGCTGGCCGGCCTGTGTGACCACGAGCTCACGCTGTCGGGTGACCCGGCCGGCCTGCTGGTGCCCGACAACGAGCGCGAATGGGGCAACTGGCTCAGCGGCTGGCGGACGGTGGGTCAGGCGTGCAACGTGCGCTTCAAGCCGCTGCACGAGGTGGTCGATGAGCCGTTCACGCTGTACTTCCCGGTGCGGAGTTGAGCTGCGGCGGCCACGCGCTGGGGATTGGGCTTGCCTCGCGCCCGCGGGCACGAGCATACTTGCCTGAGGAGACCTCCATGCGAAGGTACCGAGGTGCGTTCACGCTGATCGAGCTCCTGGTCGTCATCGCCATCATCGCCATCCTGGCGGCGATTTTGTTCCCGGTCTTCGCCAAGGCGCGCGAGAAGGCGCGGCAGTCCTCCTGTGGCAGCAACTGCAAGCAGCTCGGCCTGGCCATGCTGCAGTACGCCCAAGACTACGACGAGACCTGTGTGCCGGCGGCGATGTACTACGCGACGCCCAACTACTACACCTGGCCGTACCTGATCGACCCTTACTGCAAGAACAGCCAGTTGCAGACCTGCCCGTCCGACAAGGCCAGTGGCTACACCGGCATCGTCAACGCCACGCAGCAGCAGGGCTACGGTCTGCACCGGCGGCTGTCGGGCATTGCGCTGGCGAAGATGACCACGCCGGCATCGCTGGTGTTCGTCGCCGATGCCGGCCGGCTGCTCAACGGCACCGGCAACGTCTACTACCTGTGCGACGAGAGCGTCGACCAGAGCGACAACGCCGTGCCGCCGGTGGCGCTGCACAACCAGGGTGCCAACTTCTGCTTCGCCGACGGCCACGCCAAGTGGCTCGCCAAGACCACCTACAGCAGTTGGGACCCGGCGGTCGGTGCACCGGCGCCCGACATGACCCTCTGGACGCCCTAACCGGCTGATCCGCCCGCGGCAGGACAACGCTCCTGCACGGCGCATCTAGCGTGCCGTGCAGGAGTCCGTTGATGCACTGGTCCTGGCTCTCGCTCTGCTTGTCGCTGGCCGTCGCGGCCCTGGCCGCGGGTGACGATGGGGCGCCGATGGTGGCCGTGCCCGCCGGCACGCTGCACATGGGCAGCTCCGGCAAGGCTGTTGACGAGAACGCGGCCGAGGCGCCGATCCACGACGTGGCGGTGGCCGCCTTCCAGATTGACCGCTGTGAGGTGACCTGCGCGCTCTACGCGCGGTTCCTCAACGAGGCCAAGGCGGTGCGCGGCGCCGACGGCCGGGCCTGGCTCGGGCGCGCCGACGACTTGCCGCTGGAGCAGGTCAACGGCCAATGGCGGCCGCGCGCGGGTCTCGAGCGGCACCCGATGACCTGGGTCACCTGGCACGGCGCGGTGGCCTACGCGCGCTGGGCCGGCAAGCGTCTGCCCACCGAGGCCGAATGGGAGCTGGCCGCGCGGGGCACCGAGGGCCGGCGTTTCCCCTGGGGCGAGCAACTCGACCGGTCGCGCTTCCGGCTCGGCTGTGACCTCATGGAGCCGGTCGGCAGCCACCCGAACGGGGCCTCGCCGTATGGCTGCCTGGACATGGCCGGCAATGCCTGGGAATGGACCAGCAGCCTGTTCAAGCCGTACCCCTATCAGGCCGGCGACGGCCGTGAGGATCCGTCGGCGGCCGGCCGGCGCGTGGCGCGCGGCGGGAGCTGGGACGGCGAGCCGTGGATCGCGCACAGCGCCTACCGCTTCCGCCCCGAGCCGGAGTTCTGCCACCGCTACCTCGGTTTCCGCTGCGCGCGCTGACGCCGCGGCGTCCAGGAGATGATCACCATGTTGTACCGACGTTTGGTTTGGGCGCTGGCCACCGCGCTGGCGCTGGTGCCGGCGAGTGCCGCCACCATCTACGTGGCGCCCAACGGCAACGACGCCTGGACCGGGCGACAGGCGCCGGCCGCCGCGCCCGACGGGCCGGTGGCGACCCTGGCCCGCGCGCGCGATCTCATCCGGGCCATGAAGCAGGCCGGCGGGCTGCCGGCCGGCGGCGTCACCGTCGAGCTGGCCGCGGGGGTGTACGAACAGGCGCAGCCGTTCGAGCTGACCGCCGAGGACAGTGGCACCGTGGCCGCGCCGATCGTCTATCGCGCGGCGGCGGGCGCCGAGGTGCGCGTGGTCGGGGGCAAGGAACTGACCAACTTCCAGCCGGTCACGGATCCGGCGGTCCTGGCGCGCCTCGACGAGAGCGTGCGCGGCCAAGTGCTGGTGGCCGACCTGAAGGCGCTCGGCATCACGGACTTTGGTGAGGTGGCCACCAACGGCAAACGGCTCGAGCTGTTCTTTGCCGACCGGCCGATGACCGTGTCGCGCTGGCCCAATGAGGGTTTCGTGCGCATTGTCGACGTGGTCGGCGGCGCGCCGCACAAGATCCACGGCATCCCTGGCGACAAGATCGGCCGCTTCACCTACGACGGCGACCGCCCGCAGCGCTGGGTCGGCGAGCCGGACGCGTGGGTCCACGGCTACTGGTTCTGGGACTGGTCGGACGAGCGCCAGCGGATCGAGTCCATCGACACCGAGCGCAAGGTGATTGCTGTACGGCCGCCGTACCACGGCTACGGCTACCGCAAGAACCAGTGGTACTACGCGTTCAACGTGCTGTCCGAGTTGGACGCCCCGGGCGAGTACTACGTCGACCGCCAGGCCGGCCGGCTCTACTTCCTGCCGCCGGCGCCGCTGGCGAAGGGCAAGGCACTGGTGTCGGTCAGCCCGAACCTGCTGAAGGCCACCAACACCGAGCACATCACCTTCCGCAACCTGATTCTCGAGGCGTCGCGCGCCGATGCCGTGGTGGTCAGCGGCGGCGCGAACAACCGCGTGGTCGGCTGCACCATCCGCAACTGCGGCACCTGGGCCGTCAGCATGAGCGGCCTGTCCAGCGGTGTGGTCGGCTGTGACATCAGTGAGACCGCCGCGGGCGGCATCGTGCTCTCGGGCGGTGACCGCCGGAGCCTGACGCCGGCCGGGCTGTACGCCGAGAACAACCACATCCATCACTACGCGCGCGTGAACCGGGTCTACCAGCCGGGCATCTCACTGAACGGCGTGGGCAACCGCGCCACGCACAACCTGATCGACAACGCGCCGCACATGGGCATGGGCTTCAGCGGCAACGACCACCTGATCGAGTACAACGAGCTGCACAGCGTGACCTATGAGTCGAACGACGCCGGCGCGATCTACACCGGGCGCAACTGGTCGATGTGCGGCACCATCATCCGCTACAACTACTTCCACCACATCAACGGCTGGGAGGGTCGCGGCTGCGTGGGTGTCTACCTCGACGATCAGTTCGGTGGCACGACCATCTACGGCAACCTGTTCTACAACGTCACGCGCGCGGCGATGATCGGCGGCGGGCGGAACTGCTCCATCGAGAACAACACCTTCGTGGACTGCACGCCGGCCACGCATGTGGACGCGCGCGGGCTCGGCTGGGCCAAGGGCGGCGAAGCCGGCATGCGCAAGTCGCTGACCGACCTGCCCTATCAGAGCGAGGTGTGGGCCAAGCGCTACCCGTGGCTGCTGACGCTGCTGGACGATGAGCCGATGGCGCCGAAGTACAACACCATCGCGCGCAACATCTGCGTCGGCGGGCGCTGGGGCGACTTCGAGGGCCGCGCCAAGCCGTTGGTCAAGTTCGAGGACAACCTGCTCGACCAGGACCCGAAGTTCGTCGATCCGGCGGCGCTCAACTTCCGCTTGCGTGACGACTCACCGGCGGTCAAGCTGGGCATCAAGCCGCTGCCCATCGATCAGATGGGCCTGCGCAACGACGGTACCCGCGCGAGTTGGCCAGTGGCCAGTCCGGTGCGCCCGATGCTCAAGCCACCGGCGCCGGCCGCCAAGGCCGGGCGCAAGGGCGCGGCGGTGTACCAGGTGCCGCGCACGGCGACGCCGTTGACGCCGGGGCATCCGGCGGCGATGAAGTACATGGTCATCGAGCAAGGCATCCAGGGCGAGCTGGTCAAGCCGCCGAGCCGCGCCTGGCTGAGCCATGACGGGCAGATCCTGACCATCGTGGTGGAGCACGACGTGGACGCGAAGCAGCCGATCCGGCTGGGCGGCACCTGGGGCCAGGACGACGCCATGGAGCTGGCGTTCCGCAACCCGGCGCTGGGCAAGAATGCGCCCATTGTGCTGCTGCGCGGTTACCCGTCGGGCAAGTGGGAGAGCAGCGACGAGACCGGCGCGCCGCCGGCGGTGGTCAAGAAGGCGGCCGAAGGTGTGGAGTACAAGGCGCAGGTGGTGGGCCATGGCCGCTGGACGGCGACCTGGCGCATCCCGTTCGCGTCACTCGGCGTCGACCCGGTGAAGCACACCAAGCTGGCGTTCAACCTCAGCGCGATGAAGGCCGCCGGGCCGACCTGGGTGGAATGGCAGGGCACCGGCGGGCACACCTGGGATGTCGACACCGCGGGCGTGCTGGAACTGGCGCGGTAGGGCGGGGGCGGCGCGGTGGCGGCAGAGCTCTGCTTCGCCTTCTGGAATGTGTCGAACCTGTTCGCCGCGGGTGTGGTGCCGCGTGGTCCGGCGAGCGCTGCGGAGGTGGACGCGAAGGTTGAGCGGCTGGCTGCTGTGCTCGCCGCGATCGGTACCCATGGACCGGACCTGCTGGGTCTGGCCGAGGTGGGCAGTGAACCGCTGTTCCACCGCTTGGCCCAGCGGGTCATGGGTCACCGCGGCCAGTGGTGGGCAGCCTGGTCCGAGCCCGCGCGGGCCGACCAGTGCGGGTTGGGCCTGCTGGCTCGCGTGGACTGCTTCAGCAGGCTGCGGGTGCTGGACGAGTACCGGCGCACCGGTCTGGCCCGCCCGATGGCGTTGGTTGCCGAACTGACTGTCAGCGCCCTGGAGCAGCCGGTGCTGGTGGTGGTGAACCACTGGAAGAGCCGGTTGCAGCGTCCTGGCGAAGTGTCAGGGCACCAGCAGCGTCTGGAGGTGGCGGGCTGGGTGTCGGAGCAGCTCCACCTGGCCGGGCGGCCGGGCTGCGCGGTAGTGATGGGCGACTTCAACGCTGAGCCCATGGAGGCGCCGTTCGCCACCGGACGCCTGGAGGGCAGCCGGTTCCATACCTGCCGGAGTCCGGCGTTGTACAATGCCGCTTGGCGGTATGTGGGCGCGCCGGATCCGCTCGACTTGGTGCAGGCGCCACGCTACCGCGCCAGTCGGCCGCGGACGACGCACGACTCGTCCCCACCAGTGCTGTTTGACCAGCTACTGGTCTCGACCGATGCCTTGGCGGGCCGGCCGCTCCGGTTCGTTGAGAGCCGGTCGGGCTATCACCTCGACGAGGATCACGATGCCGTCGTCCGGCCAAGCAGTGGGTATGTGTTGCCCAAGCGGTGGCGCCATGGTACAACCACTGGTGGGTCCGGCGCATCGGACCATCTGCCCTTGGTCGCTGTCTTCGAGTACGGCAAGCGAGACGTGTGATGAGTGACCTGACACAGAGAGTACAGGCTGCCTTGCAGTCAGACCCCCAGGTTGACCCTGGCTACCGGTCAGTGCTTGACACACTGCATGAAGTCGCCCACGCCATCGCCGCCGCCGGAGGTATCGCTGATGCCCTGGTCAGGGCAGTGCCCGGTTTTGAGACCAACCTCGGACAAGAGGTGAAGGTGGTGCTCAGCATTCCGTCACAACCATACCAGGAGACCCTGTTCCGCGCGTATGTGCCAACCGACGGTTTTCCGGTGGCGCTGGATCTGTACGGCGAGGCGACCGAGCCGTGCGCCGACACCAAGGAGCTGGAGGACCGCATCATCGGCTTCTTGGCATCGGCGCCGATGCGCACCAAGTTCGACTTGCTGGCCCGGCTCCAAAGCGACGGGTGAGCCGGGCGCGTCGGCGCTGTGCCGCGCCGCCGGCTCACTCGTACTGCCCCAACGTCACCTCCAGCATGGCGTGGATGTTCTCCGCCGGCACATCGGGCGTCACTGCGTGGCACGGCGACAGCACGTAGCCACCGTTCTGGCCGATGATCTCGATGCGCCGCTCGACCTCGCCGCGGACATCGTCCGGCGTGCCGAAGCTCAGCGTGCGCTGGAGTGACAGGCCGCCGTGGAAGGTCAACTTGTCGCCATAGCTGCGCTTGGCTTCCTCCACGTCCAGCACCTCCGGCTGGAACGGGTTGAAGCAGTTCAGGCCCAGGTCGATCAGGTCGCCGAACAGCTCTTCCACGTCGCCGCAGGAGTGGATCCAGACGTACAGGCCGTGCTCGTGGACGGCGTCGTACATGCGCTTCAGTCGCGGCGCGATGAACTGCCGCCACTTGGCCGGGCCCATGATCAGCCCTTGCTGCTGGCCCCAGTCGTCACCAAAGCCGACGGCATCGAAGTCGTGCTCGGCCAGGTGGTGGACCGCCGCCACGTTCCAGTCGCAGATGGCGTCGAGCAGGTCCGCCACGAATTCGGGGTGCAGGACCATGTCCATCAGCAGATGGTCCATGCCGCGGAGCGTCCAGGCGCGCTCGAACAGCGAGAAGCCGATCTCCGCCTTGCGGAAGTACGGGCCGGCCTGCGCCATCTGCGCGGCGATGTGCTCGTAGAGCCGCGGGTCATGCACGTCGGGCAGCCGCAGGTCGGCGATTGTCGGCTCGGTCAGCAGGTAGTGGTCGACGATGCCGATGTCCTGGTCGACGGTGCGGTTCCAGACCACGCCGAAGCCGTCCTGCCAGTAGCCCGGCTTGACCTCGGTCCAGGGCAGGTTGGGCCCGGTGCCGGCGAAGTGGTTGCCGATCTTGGCGCCCCACTGCGGATCGCCGTAGAACTCGGCCATCTTCTGGTACGACACCTGGGTGAAGCCCATACTGTGTGGGCAGCGGTCGGGTTGCCGGTGCTCGAACGCGCAGAGGACGCGCTCGCGCGGGGTGACATCCTGCTCCAGAACACGGCACGGCGGCATCGGGTGGGCCATGGTGGACTCCGCTCACGCCGCCTATTCGACGCCGACCGGCGCCCGCCCTCCTGCGGGCTCGGCCCGCTCCTCGGCGCGGTGGCGGCGGTACTGCCGCGGCGCCTCGCCCTTCAGCCGGCGGAACACCTTGGTGAAGTAGCTCTGATCGGCGAAGCCCGATTCCAGCGCCACCAGTCCCACGGGCTTGTCGGTGCGGCTGAGCAACTCCGCGGCATAGTCGACGCGCAGTTCGGTCAGCACCTCGCTGAACGTGCGGCCGAACCGCTGCCGGAACCGTCGTGAGAAGTGCGCTGGTGAGAGGCAGGCCGCGCGCGCCACCTCGTCGCGCGACACGTCCTCGGCAAAGTGCTCGCGCAGATACTCCAGCCCCTGGATGAGCAGCGGCGCATCGTCGTGACGGCGCGCCGAGCGCACGGTGTCCAGCGCGCGCTCGAGCATGTCGCGCAGCCAGTGGGCCAGCGCCTCCTCGTCGTCGATGGTGGCCAGATGCGTCAGGCCGGCCAAGTTGGTGGCCACCAGGTCATCCGGCGCCGCGCCGGCCTGCACCGCCGTGCGCGACACGGTCAGGACCAGTTCCAGGAACAGGCTCTTCACCGCGTCCAAGCGCTCGCCGGCGCAGAAGTGGATGCCGACCAGCAGGCGGTTGAGGATCTCGCGGGCCGCGTGGCGGTCGCCCTGCCGGATGGCCGCGGCCAGCGCCGGCTCCTCCAGCAGGTAGACCTGGCGCAGGTCGAACGCCGGCAGCGCTTTGAGCGCGTGGATCGCCTCGGCGCGGTAGCGCTCGCGGCCGACCTCGGTGCGCCGCGCGTCGAGCCAGGCCGCGTTGGTCACGTTGGCTTCCTCGGCTCGTCGGCGCAGGTCGGCCGCGGCCCGGTTCAGATCGACGCGGCTGACCGCCGCGCGGCTCTCGGTGCAGGCCACCAGGCCGCCCAGCAACCGCGCGTTGTGCATCAGCGGCACGGCCCACAGCAGTTGGTCGCTGGCCGACAGCTCGAAGGTCGGCTCACCCCACCGCCAGGCTTCGCGGATGGCCAGTTCGCGCGTGGTGCAAGCGGTGACTTCGTGCTCTTCATCACTGCCCGGCCGACCCCAGGCAATCTGGCCGTCGGGTCGGCAGGCCAGCAGGACCACGCCCCACTCGCGCCGGTAGTCCTCGGCCAAACGGCGAAAGGACTCGCGGTCGATGCCCAGACTGGTCATGGTGCGGTCTCCGGACGGCCGTCGGCCCACTGGGGCACTGAGCACCAGTTTACCAACAACGGTCACCGGCCTGCAAGCCTGGCGAGACCGCTCCGCACTAACCTGCCGTGCATGACATCACCGCGGCCTACGAGCGTCGGCGCGGGTGGCAGGAGAGACGCATGAGCAACGAGCGAACCGTCAGCGCGACGCTGGCCTATGACACGGCGGCGCAGATGTGCTTCGGGCAGGCGCGGCATCCGGTCAGTTGCGGTCTGGGTGTGACCATCGGCGGCGGCGAGGTGCTGCCCGAGGTCAACTTCACGCTCCCGCCGATGCTGGTCAACGACGACACCTTGCCGCAGGTGCGGCGGTCGTTCAAGGACATGGTCACGCACATCATGACCCGGGCGGCCGAGCTGGGTCAGCCGGCGGTGGTGCTGGAGTTCGAGCAGCTCTTCGAGTTGACGCGCAATCCCGACTGGGGCGCGGCCATCTGCGGTGAGATCAAGGAGGTCATGGCGGACTTCCACAGCCGCCATGGCTTACGTTCGGCGCTCCGGGCGACGATTGCCGACATCCGCGACGAGGAGCGCCCGCCGAAGATGCGCAGCGGCGAGCCGCGCCGGCGAATGATCGAGGCGTTCGACCGCTGCGCCGCAGCGGGCGCGGACATCCTGTCCATCGAGAGCACCGGCGGCAAGGAGGTCAGCGACCAGGCGCTGCTGCAAGCCGACATCGAGGGCCTGGCCTATGCGCTGGGCGTGCTGTGCCCGACGGACATGGAAGGCTTGTGGGGCGACATCGTCGGCGTGGCACGGCAGCGTGGCGTGGTGCCCGGTGGCGACACGGCCTGCGGGTTCGGCAACACGGCGATGCAGCTCGCGCACCAGAATCTCATTCCGAAGCCGCTGGCAGCGGTGGTGCGCCTGATGACCGCGCCGCGCTCGCTGGTGGCCGTGGAGATGGGCGCGAAGGGCCCGCTGAAGGACTGCGGCTACGAGAACCCGGTGATCAAGGCGGCCACCGGTGTACCGGTGAGCATGGAGGGCAAGTCGAGCGCCTGCGCGCACTCCTCGCCGGTGGGCAACATTGCCGCGGCGGTGTCCGACCTGTGGAGCAACGAATCGGTGCAGGACGTCCGCTTGCTCGGCGGATTCGCGCCGGAGTGCTTCAGCGAAGTGCTGATCTACGACTGCCGCCTGATGAACGAAGCCACGCGCGCCGGCCACGCCAGCCTGTTGCAGCAGTGGTTCGTCTCGTCCGACGTCAACCGCGACCCGCAGGCGAAGGTGATGGACCCGGCGGTGATGTACGAAGCGGCGCGCCGCATCGTGGCGGCTGGGCCCGACCACTACGCCCGGACGCGGGCGGTGGCGCTCTACGCGGTGGAAGTGCTGGACGACGCGGTGAGCCGCGGCGAGCTGAAGCTGGGCGAGCGCGACGACCGCTGGCTGGGCCTGATCACCGAAGCGGTGCGCGGTCTGCCCGAAGAGGCCGAGGCGCTACGGCGCCGGCTGGACCCGAGCTATGCGGCGCTGTGGGTGCCCGACGAGTACGGGCTGAGCTGAGCGCGGGGCCGCCCCCAGCCTGGCTGCTGAGTTGCCAACGCGACTCAGCAGCCAGGCCCTGGACCGGGTGCGATCAGTACATGTTGAAGTAGATGAACTGGTTGTTGCCGGTGAGGGCGATGCCGTCTTCGGTGGCGGCCGTCTTGTCGATGGTCTCCTTCTTCCAGTTCTTGACGTGCCCGTCGATGAAGCCCAGGTTGGCCATGTCGCTGTGCCGCGGCGCGGCGTTGCGGTCGCCAACCGGGTCACTCCCGAACACGTAGCCGTAGGGCTTGAGCCTGAAGTTGACGCCGTCGCCGAGCAGGATGGTCTCAGCCGGCTTGGTGACCTGCGCCAGCGCGATGGAGGTGCTGTCGGCGAAGATGTTGTGGCCGTAGCACATCTGCTCGCTCCAGGCCCCGTTCCACTTGAACGTGTCGGAGGGGCAGTTGAACAACTGGGTGTTCTTGCAGTACGGCGCGATGACCATGGCCCAGCTCTGGTTGCCGGGCGGGTTGGGCGGCTGGAAGTAGTTCCGCGGCATGCACTCGTCGTAGTCCTGGGTGTACTGCATCACGGCGGTGGTCTGCTGCTTGACGTTGGACGAGCAGCTCGACTGGCGGGCCTTCTCGCGCGCCTTGGCGAACACGGGGAACAGAATGGCGGCCAGAATCGCGATGATCGCGATCACCACCAACAGCTCGATCAGGGTGAATCCTCGTCTGGTCTTGCCCATCGGATACCTCGTGAACTAGCGGTGCAGGTAGGGAGGGGCCTCACTGCCGACTGAGGACCGGGCCAACCACCGTTGCGCCAACCCGCTGCCCCTGCCTGATGCGCCGCAGATACGCCCGGTGGACTACAACAAACCTGCCAGACGCGGCGGAGCCGGCCATGGCAGGGCGACCGCTCCGCCGCGCCAGCGGGTCAGTTCAGGTCGAAGTAGCGGTCGACCGGCGTCTGCCCGTAGAAGAACGCCGAGGTGCCGAGCCATTTGACGTGGCCGTCGCACCAGCCCACGTTGGCGCCCTTGTTGTGCGCGGCGCGCGGGCGCTGCGAATAGGCGGCATCGCCGGGTACCGGGTTGGCATCCTCGTCTTTGACCGTGCCGTTGTCCGGCACCAGCGGCGAGGTGAACTGCGTGCTCGACCACGTGTTGCCCGGCGCGTCGACGTGCGCGTCGTAGTAGTTGCCGGCGGTGCCGAGGCACATCTTGACGTCGCAGATCATCACCGTCTCGGCCGGTGAGATCATGCTGGCCAGCGCGGTGCAGGGCAGGTAGGTCTGGTTGTAGCCGTACGGGTACTGGTTGGCGCTGGCGGTCACGCTCGGGCACTTGAACACCTGGGTGTTCTTGACGTAGGGCATCAGCAGGTCGGGGACCCAGTTGTAACCGGTGCCGTTGTTGTAGTAGCGCGGACACATCCGCTCGTCATAGTCCTGAGCATACTGCATGAACGCCAGCGAGGCCTGCTTGACGTTGCTCGAACACGACGACTGCCGTGCCTTCTCGCGCGCTTTGGCGAACACCGGAAACAAGATCGCGGCCAGAATCGCGATGATGGCGATCACCACCAGCAGTTCGATGAGGGTGAACCCTCGACGAGCTCGTGACATGCTGCACTCCCGACCCTCGTCTACCCGAATCGGCGCGGCCTGTCAATAGGTGTTGGCCGCCGAGCGCCGAGCGTTAGGTTCACAGCCGGCCGGCCGCCGCGGGCGAACAGCCGGTCACCAGCCCGTCGTAGACGAGGCTGGCGGCGCCGATCAGGCCGACGTCGCGGCCCAGCGACGCGGCCAGGACGCGGACGCCGTTCAGCCGGCCGACGAACGAGGCGTGGTTGAGTTCGCGAGCCATGACGTCGAGGACGCGTGGCACTTCGAACAGCGGACCGGCGAGAGTCACCACGTCAGGGCCGAGGAGGTCGACCAGCGGCGCGCAGGCGGTGGCGATGGCCTCGCCACAAGTGCTCAACACGCCCAGGACGGCCGTCTCGCCGCGCTGGGCCGCGGCGACGACCTCGCGCATGGTGGCGCCGTCGGGCCACCCCAGCCGGGAGAGGATGCCGCGGCGCGACACCAGCGCGGCCAGGCAGCCTTGTTGGCCGCACGCGCAGGGCATCCCGTTGGCCTGGGGCACCTTGGTGTGCGCGGCGCTCCCCGAGGCGCCGCGCCCGCGGTGCAGCAGGCCATCGCGGACATATCCGGCCCCGACGCCCTCATCGATATAGATCAGCAGGCAGTGCGTGTCGCGGCTCCCGAACCACCGCTCGCCGAGCGCCATGGCACTGCCGTTGGTCGCCAGGCTGACCGGCCAGGGCAGTCGGCGGGCAAAGAGACCTGCGAAATCGACCTCGGTTGCCACCAGGCGGCCGTCGGCCACCGAGTACTGCAGGCCGATGCCGCGGTCGGCGTCGACGATACCCGAGGCCCCGATGCCCACGCCGAGCAGCCGGTGCTCCGGGATGCTCTGCTGCGCCACCATGGTCAGCAGGTGCTCGGCGGCCCACTCGACCACCGCCGACCGGTCGACGGGCTCGCGCGGATTGATGGTCCTGGCGCGCCGACCGAGGATCTGTCCCTTGAGGTTGACCAGACCGACCTCGGCCGAGATGCGCGTGACGAAAAGCGCTGCGGCCACGGCGGCGTCGGGCACGAGATCGACCAGCACCGCCGGCCGGCCCGGCCGCGACTCGCCGGCCGCCACGCCGAGCTCGCGCACGATGCCCGCGGCGATCAGTTCGGCGATCCAGCGCGTCACCGTGGGTTGCGTCGCGCCGGTCAGCTCCACCAGCCGCATGCGCTTGACCGGTGCGTGGTGCAGCAGCAGGCCCAGCAAGGCCCGGTAGGCTGTCAGCGATGCATCGCCAGCGATCAAGGGGCTCCTATCCCTCCCACCCCGGCGCTCTTCCGGGGTCGTCTCTGTGCGACCCACCCCCACCTACTGCTCCATGCGCAGAGCATGGAATGACCTCCAGTATGCCACCTCCACCGACGTCTGCCAACTGCCATTGGTTCACCGGAATTCCAAGATTGGCCCTTGACAGGGCCTGGGGCTTCTGGTACATGGGCCGTGGTTTCATGCACCATGGATAAAATCGGCTGCGACCGGCCGTCCGCTGGGTGCGCGGAGAGGATCCTCGAGATCCGGCCGACGTGGCGGGCACGGGGCCCCAGGGGTCGCACCCGGGGCAAGGAGGTAGCGAGATGGCCCGAGTCAGCAGGCCGTTGGGCACCGCGGTGGTGTTGGCCGCCTTCCGCAGCGGGGTGTCGCGCCGGTGGTCACGTCGTGGCTTCACCCTGATCGAACTGCTGGTGGTGATCGCGATCATCGCCATCCTGGCCGCGATTCTGTTTCCGGTCTTCGCCAAGGCGCGCGAGAAGGCGCGTCAGAGTTCGTGCCTGTCCAACGTCAAGCAGCAGACGCTCGGCTGCCTGCAGTATGCGCAGGACTACGACGAACGGTTCGTGCCTTCTTTCTATGGTCCCTTGGGCAGCCGATTGAGCTACATGCAGTTGATCCAGCCGTACGTCAAGTCGGTGCAGATCTACGACTGCCCCAGCCAGCGTGTCAAATCGTTCCTGGGCTACGCCGGCGAGCGCAGCTACGGCCTGAACGCCTATGTGTTCGACCCGGGATTGGCGGTGGGCGTCTGGCTGTACCAGTGGTTGGCTCCGGCTGAGCAGTACATGCTGGCCGAGACCACGCCCAACGTGAACCTGGCGCCGTGGCAGTTCTACCGAGCCGGCCGCGGGCAGCGGCCCGACGACCCGAGCGGCGCCGAGTACCCGGTCTGGAACGTCGGCACCACGCCGGTCGACACCGCCAGCTGGAGCTACATGAACCTGGCGGCGCGGCACAACGAGGTGGGCAACCTTGGGTACATCGACGGCCACGCCAAGGCGCTCCGGTACCAGGTGGTCCGCAACCAGGGTCGCGACGACGCGTTTGACCCGCGCATTCTGAAGTGAGACCGCCGCGGGCGGCAGAGACGGAGAGTAGCCATGTGGCTGTGGCGGGCCTGTGGAGGCGGTGCGCTGGCGCTGCTGTTGGCGATGGCGTTGTCTGACGGTGCTGCGGAGACGGCCCAGGCGCCCAGCGCCAAGACGCCGTCGCGGGCGGTCTGGGTCTGGGGCCAGACGGTGCGCGAGGAGAAGGCCGAGCGCGTCGCCGCGCGCCTGATGGCCGCTCACCTCGACACCGCGCTGCTGTTGGTCAAGGGCGGCTCCGGCACCGCGTCGTTCGCCGCCAGGTCGGCTGTGCGGCGGCAGCCGGGCGGCGACGTACTCCAGCAGATGCTGGACGCCTGCCGGCCGCGCGGGATCGGTGTCCACGCCTGGTTCATCTTCCACGGCGACGCGGCGTGGGTCAAGGCCCATCCGGACGAGGCCCGGCATTCCTGCGGCACGAGCGACTCGGGCGCCACCCGCCCGAGCGACGAAGGCGTCTGTCCCGCCGCGCCCGGCTACCGGGCCTACCTCCAGCAGCTCATCAGCGAGCTGCTGGAGCGCTATCCGGTGGATGGTCTGCACCTCGACTGCATCCGCTATCCCACGCTGGCCTCCTGTTTCTGCCCGCGCCACCGCGAGCTGGCGCGGCAGGCCGGCATCGATTTCGCCAAGGTGCGGCAGGCGGCAATCAAAAGCACGCACGATTCGGCGGCCCGGAGTCATCTGATCGACCTCTACCGGCAAGGCGATCCCGATGTCAGGCGGTGGGTCGACCTGCGCCGGGAGGAGATCGACTCGTTTGTGCGCCAGACGGCGCGGCTCCTGCGCCAGGCCAGACCGGGGGCGCAGCTCTCGGCGGCGCTGATGCCCGAGGGCGCCGATGATGACGATGCCTTCGCGCTCTGCCACTACGCCCAGGACTACCGTACGGTGGGCGCGGCCTGCGACTTCATCTGCCCGATGAGCTACCACGCCAGCTACGGCAAGCCGGCCATCTGGCCGGCCGAGGTCGCGGTGCGGGCAGCGAAGCGATCCGGCCGCCCGGCTCTGGCCGGCCTGCAGGCCTTTGCGCCGTCCACCGCGGCCAACCTGGGTGACGGCCTCCGCGAGGTGCAGCGTCGGCACCTCGCGGGCTTCGCGCTGTTCCGCTACGGCTCGATGACGCCGGACCGGTGGGCGCTGCTCACCGAGTAGCACCGCGGCGCGGCGGCCACCAGCGCGTGCGCGCCGGCAGAAGGGCAACCGGCCTGCCGTGGCGAAACCCCTCGCCGGAGGCCTCGCCGTCATGCTGCTGCCCCTCGCCCTGCTGAACACCGCGCTGGCCGCCGGTGAACCCGAGTTCCTGCCGCGCCTGCTGGAAGTGCGGCTGGCCGCGTCCGCAGTGCCGGCCGGGGGCACGGTGGCAGTCGGCTACACCTGGCAGAACGCCGGACGCGCGCCGTGGCCCGGGGCGGCGCGGGTGTTCGTGCATGTGCGGCCGGTGGGTGGCGACGAGGCGTCGCGCGGCCGCTTCGGCGCCGACCATGAGCCGGCGGTGGTCACCTCGCGCTGGCAGGCCGGGCGCGTGGTGCGCTACACCGCGATGATGCAGGTGCCGCCGGACACGCCGCCGGGCGAGTACCTGTTGCTGGTCGGCCTCTTCGACCCGGACACCGGTGAGCGCCTGGAGGTCGGCGCGGCGCCGGCGCATGATGGCACGCGGCGCTACCGGGCGGCGCAGTTCACGGTCCTGCCGGCCGGCCGGCCGGCGACGGGCGGGCCGCTGGTCAACACCTTCGCGCCGGTGCCGGAGTCCACGCCGACCGCGCCGGTCGCGCCACCGGCGCGAACCGTGACCGTGGGCCAGGGCGCGCTGAAGCTGGTGCTCGACGCCGAGCAGCCGCGCGCGGTGACCTGGCGACTGGGTGACCAGTCACTGCCCGGCGACCCGGAGCTGGCGTCGCCGCTGGTGCGCGTGCTGGCCGTGGCCGACGGCACGGCGCAGCTGGCCGGACGCGCGCCCTATGCGGTCACCTGGACCGTGCGCGCCGAGGCCGCCGCGGTGACCTATCACGGCACCGTGAGCCGTGACGGGCAGCCGGCGGTCGAGTTCGACCTGGTCTACAGCGTTGGCGACGGGCAGGCCGAGGTGACGCTGGCCAACGTGGTGGAGCGTGCGGGTCAGCAGTTGCTGGCGGTGGAGACCGGCCGGCTGGTGGCCACCGGCGCCGCGGGCAAGCTGGCGCTGCCGTGGCATGCCGGCCGCCTGGTCGACCCGCGGCGGGCGGAGCCGGCCGAACGACGCTTCGGCCTCGACTGGTTCAGCCAGATGCTGGCCGGCGTGGTCCACGGCGGGCAATTGGCCGCGGCGGTGTCACTGCCGGGTCTGGACGACCGCCTGGTGGCCACGGTGGACAACGGCTGGGCGGCGCTCGGCGCCAGCTTTGAGCACCGCGTGGCCGCGCGCCCGCCGGTGCCGTCACTCCGGCTGACCGAGCGGACCAGCGCCCGCTTGCAGTTCACGCGCGTCGCTGGCCGGGCGGCCGACTGGCTGGACGGCGCGCGCCTGCTGCGCGCCCAGGTCACCGCGCGACCCTGGCGCGGGTACCGCGATGCGACCATCTACAAGATCTTCTGTGATGACCCGAAAGCCAAGCAGTACACGACTTTCGACCAGGCCTTGGCCTTGGTGCGCCAGGTCCACCACCTGACCGACGGTCTGCCGCAGATCGCCTATCTGGTGGGCTGGCAGCACACCGGTCACGACACCGGCTATCCGGACGTGTTCACGGTGAACCAGCGGCTGGGCGGGTTGGCGGCCCTGCGGCGGGTGATGGCCGAGGCGGCCAAGTACGGTGCGGTACTGTCGTTCCACGACAACTACGACGACGCCTACGAGCACAGCCCGGCGTGGGACCCGGCCATCATCTCGCGCGACCCGGCGGGCAACCTGCAGCAGGGCGGCGTCTGGTCGGGCGGGCAGTCCTACATCCTCAGCTTCAGCCCGCCGGCGGTGGCCCAGGCCATCGAGCGGGTCGAGCGCACGCTGGCGACCTATCCCATCCGTGACAGCTACCACATCGACGTGCTGACCGCGGCCTTGCGCCGCTACGACTTCAATCCGCGGCAGCCGGCCTCGGGCACCGTCACCTGGGCGGGCAAGCGGGCCATCGTCGCGGCGTTCAACCGGCACGGCGTCGATGTGACCAGCGAAGGGTTCATGGCGCCGGCGGTGGGCGTCATCGGCCATGCCTGGCACCTGATGCGTTCGCGCGAGCCGCTGTTCAGCGCCGAGGAGCGCATTCCGTTCACGCCGTTCGTCTACCACGGCCACGCTACCTGGGGTGGTGGCGTCGGCGGCGAGACGGACTACCTGGATGCGCTGCTCTACGGTGGCACCTACTCGGCGGACTTCACGGCACGCACGCCGTTGAAAGACATCCTCGACCGCATCTACCTGCTGCACCTGCCCTTCCGCCTGCTCCGCGAGCGCGAGGCGACCAGCTACACCGCCACGGGCACCAAGCGGCGGATGAGCTATGGCGAGGACAGCTTCGTGGAAGTGGACGAGGCGACGCGGCAGTACCAGGTGGTCGTCGACGGCCGGCTGGTGGCGCGCAACTTCAGCATTTTCACGCCGAGTGCGAATGGCGCGGCCTGGCTGGCGTACGCGCGCGCCGCCGGCCCGGTGGACTACCCGGCGCCGCCGGGCTGGTCCGACGGTACCACACTGGACATCGTCGAGCTGACTCCCGACGGACCCGGCGCGACCCGCACCGCGCCGGTGGCCAACGGTCGCGTGCAACTGGAGCTGAAGGCGAACGTGCCGGTGGCGGTGCGGCGGCGGTAGGGGCCGGCGGGCGCCTACTGGTCGCCGCCGAAGTCCTTCTCCTCGCGTAGCGCGGTGCGCGTGTCCACCTCCTGGCCGGTGCGCTGAGCCAGCAGGCCGTACAACTCGGGTCGGCGGCTGCGCAGCCAGCGGCGGCCGGTGTTCAGGTGGAACAACTCGGGGTCCAGGTCGGCCACCACCACGGCGTCGTCGGCGCGTCCCGTCTCGGCCAGGATGCGGCCATACGGGTCGATGATCATCGCGTTGCCGGTGCGGATTTCGTCGTCATCGGGCCCGATGCCGTTGCTGAAGACGACGAACAGCCCGTTGTCATGGGCGCGGGCCGGCAACCAGCGCAGCAGCCAGCCGCGGCCCTTCGGTCCGGCCAGCTCGGCCTCGATGGCGGCCGGATCCTCGTGGCGCCGCGCCCACAGCTCGCGGTCGACCAGGCCCATCTGATGCGGGTTCGGCGAGCCGCAGCCGCCTGTCTGGTGCGGCGCCAGCAGCACGTCAGCGCCCAGCAGCGCGGTGCAGCGCACGTTCTCGATCAGGTTGTTGTCGTAGCAGATCAACACGCCGACGCGCCAGCCCCAGGGCGTGTCGAACACGGTGTACTGGTCACCACCGGTGAGATGCGGGTTGACGAAGGCGTGCAGCTTGCGGTGGGAGTGCAACTGCCCATCGGGCAGCGCCGCCGCCCATGCTTTGTAGAGGCGTCCGCTGGCCTCTTCGCGTTCGATGAACCCGGCGCCGACCAGCACCTGGTACCGGGCGGCCAGCGCCCGCAGCCGCTGGCACGACGGTCCGTCGGGCACCGGTTCGGCCAGGTCCCACATGGCCTCACGAGAGAGCTTGCGCAAGTGCCAGTAGCCGGTCAGGCAGCATTCGGGCAGCGCGATCAGGCGAGCCCCGGCCTCGGCCGCGGCGGCGATGTGGCGTTCGGCGGTCGCCCAGTTGCCCGCCACGTCTCCCGGCAGGCTGGTCATCTGTACAGCGGCGGCGCGGATTGGCTCCATGGCTTGGTCTCTGCTCCTCGCGGACGGTTCGCTCGACGAATCCCAGGCCCTGCCTACGAGGCCAGTTCGAGCAGGTGAGGCCCGTCGAGCGCCACCACCAGGCTCAGCCGGCGCTGCCCGTTGCGCTCGACACACTCGACCGGCACCGGCTGCCCGTCGAGGTGCGCGCCGCGCCACGGCCGTTCGCCGAGGAGCGGCACGCCCAGCTCAACGCCCTCGCCGCTGCCGGTGAACCGCAGGCGCAGGCTCGTGCCGTCCGCCTGGTAGTCGTAGGCGAAGTAGCTGTGCGACGCCGGCAGAGCCACACAGGCGCGGGCGCGGGCCACGCCACCGGCGGCCCACTGCGGGGTGCAGGCGCAACGGGCCAGGGCCGGAGCGAGCGGGCGGACGCCGACCAGACCCTCGATCACCGCGCGCCCCCAGGCGGCGATGCCCCACGCGTCGTGGTTGGTGGTCCAGTAGGTGTTGGCCGCGGCCTGGCCGTCGCGCGTGTACCAGGTGACCAGCGCGCCGCCATCGGTGCTGACCTGCGACCACAGTTCGCGGAACAGCCGCCAGCCACGTTCGGGCTGACCATGGCCGAAGCAGGCGCGGCAGAGCTCGCCGCCGACCCAGGGGAACAGACCGCCGTTGGCGTACATGCCCGGCGGGTAGCCTGGGAACCAGCCCTCAGGATAGCCCGGCTGGAGCGTCCACCAGGGATAGCGGTCGCCGGTCTCGTGCAGCCGGCGCTCATACTCGGCGAGGATCGCCGCCGCCTGGGCCTGGTCGGCCAGGCCGTCGTTGCAGGCCCAGGTGTTGCTCATGGCCAGTTGCGCGCGCTCGTCGAAGTCGTCGTGCGGCACGCCATCCACATGGACGTGGTGCTGGTACTTGGTGCCGTCCCAGAGCAGCGCGTTGGCCCGGGCCCGCGCCGCGGTGGCGAACTCGCGGTAGCTGTCGGCCTCGTCGGCGCGCCCGAGCGCGGTGAGCATCGCGGCCAGCGCGTCGGCGGCCTTCGGCAGGCGGACGGCGTCGCAGCAGGCAATCACGAAGCGTGTCTGCTCGTTGCGGAAGCAGGAGCCGTCGCCGGTCTGGAAGTCCCACTCGTCGGGGGTGTGCGGGCGCTGGATCAGGCCGTGTGCAGCGCTCCACAGGTCGGCGCTGCCGGTGGCGTAGGCCCAGCCTCGTCGCATTGGGTCCAGCAATGAGCGCGCCCAGTCATCATCGCCGGTGGCCAGCCAGACCTGGTGCACGTTGATGATGCTGCCGATCTCGAGGTCGGCCATCATCGACCGGATGCACCGTTCGCCGCCCCAACCCGGATGGATATCGCCGTAGATGTGGTCGAACAGTGAGCCGTCGGGCTGCTGGTGGGCATAGATGAGATCGAGCGCCCCCTTGAGCTGTTCGGCCGGTTCCAGGTAGACGGCGGCATCGAGGCGGAAGCGCGGGTAGGCCAGGTTGGCCGGTGAGTTGTCGCCGCACTTGTCGCCCCAGACCCAGCGGCCGCCATAGCGGGCCCGGTCGGCGCTGACCTGGAGGGCGTCGCGCAGCCAGGGCACGAACGCGGCAACCGCCGGGTCGTCGGTCTGCACTGCGGTCTCGGCGATCACCTGGAAGGCACCCATCCGCGTGGCACCGAAGCCGGCGCTCCCGTCGGCGTGGGCGCGGATGACGTGCAGTCCCGGCGTGCCGGCCACGATCACGGTGAACCGCGCTTGGCCGTCGATCAGCGTCAGCGACTGCCGGTGGTAGACGCGGCCGGCACCGTCGGTCACCTCGATGGCGAAGGTGGCGTCGGGCCGGTCGGCGCACTCGACGCTGACGACGGCCTCGTCGAGCGGCGCACAGCGCAGGCGGTCGGTGCGGATCACACCGAAGCGGTGCAACGCGAAGGCACTCAGGTCGGGCATCGCGGCCTGCCTTTCGGGGGTGGCGTCAGTCCAGCGGTCCGGGCCGCGCGATCCGCGGCGCGGTGGCGATGCGGGGTCGGATGGCCAGCCACTCGACGCCCTGGAACTGCGGGTCGGGCAGCTTGCGGATCTCGTCCTCGCCATAGTAGGGACACATCGTGTCCACCCAGAGGATGAGCCGCAGCAGCGGTTCGCCCGCCAGCTTGACGCCGTGGTGCTGGCCGTTGGAGGCCAGCTCGATCAGCCGGCTGCGGTAGGACAGGCGAGTCATCGGCTCCGGCGTGCGGTAGGCCGCCGGATCGACGGTGCTGTACGACTCCACCAGAATGGTGTCGGCGATGCCGAAGCCGGGCGGCGGCTTGGCCGGCAGCTGGTACGGCTGGCCCCAGGTGGGCCGTCCGGTCAGCGTGACGTACGGCTCGTCGAACATCGCGTAGCCTGGCCGGCGCGTGAGGTCGAGGGTCGCGCGACCCTCGCCGTTGCCCTGGTGGCACTTGCCGCAGGCCTGATCGAGAACCGGCTGCACGTATCGGTCATAGCTGACGGTGTCCTCGCCCCACGACGGCGGTGTGATCCGCTGCGGCGGCTTGCGCAAGGCCAGCGGCTTGGTGCCGTAGGCCGGCGCCTGGCTGCTCATTTCGTGGCAGCCGACGCAGCCGCGGCGTTCGCCGGGCATCACGCCGGCGAAGCTGCGCATGGTCTGCAAGGCGCGTTGCCGCTCGTCGAGCAGTTGGAAGTGCAGCGACCGGCCGGCGGGGACCGTGAAGTTGACCGAGCCGTCGGCCTCAATCGGCACGGTGCCCAGGACGCGCTTGACGCCGTCCGACTGCACCATCGAGACCACCGGTCCGGTCGAGGCGTACGGCCGTTGATGCCAGTAGGTGTAGGTCTTCGGATCGATGGCCAGGACGCGCAGGTACTTGGCCAGGCCGTGCATCGCCGGCGGCGTGCCGTCATAGACGTTGGCGCTGTAGAGCACGCCTTCGGCCGGCTGGTCGCGCGTCTCGCGGGTCGGCCAGGCGACCGTGTCGGCCAGCACCGGCGGCACCGTCCGCGGGCGGACCGGCAGCGCGTGCAGGATGTTGTGGACGCCCTCGTAGACCAACTCGCGGTTGCCGTCGGTATCCATCAGGTAGAGCAGGTACTTGCCGCCGCGGCTGGCCGAGACCAGGAAGTCGTGCTCACCGAGCGGGTAAGGCGAGTAGTAGGCGTCGTAGGCGCCGCTGGCGTGGTAGCGCGGCGACTCCACCGGATCGACCGGGCCGTTGCCCGACTCCGGCCAGGTGGTCTCGGCGGTGACCTTGGTCAGGCCGTCGGGGAAGTTCATGCCGCGGCCCCGGTCAATCAGGCCCACCGAGCCGGCGAACCAGTTGTGGTGCGCGCTGCCGGTGAACATCACGCGGCGGCTGCCGGGCACCTGGCGCGCGTCCTTGAGCAGATCGGGCCAGACGCTCTGGTTGCCCCAGTAGACGTTGACCTGCGTGCCGTCCGGCCGCATGGTCCACAGGCTCTGCGCCCGCCACAGCGGCTTGTCGGTGTACTCCCAGCGCGTGTACAGAATGCGCCCGTCGTCCATCACCGAGGGCAGGTAGTCCGGCTCGTTGTTGGTGGACAGCAGGTAGAGGTCGCGGCCATCGCGGTCGCAACGCGCCAGGACATACGCGTTGGTCGGCGGCATGCAGCGCACGTAGGTGTGCGCCCGCGTGGTCGAGAAGATGAAGTGCCGGCCGTCCGGCAGGTAGATCGGGTCCAGGTCGTCGTAAGGCCCGTCGGTGACCTGCCGCAGGCCGCGGCCGTCGAGACCGATCTCGTAGAGATGGAACGACTTCTCGTTGTGCGGCTTGTAGCAGAACAGCACGGTCTGGGCGTCGTAGCTCAGGTCGGGCCGCCAGAACGAGCCGTGCAGCGGCGCCTGCGGCATGAGCTGCCGCAGCTTACCGGCGGGCGACAGGCCGTCCAGCACCAGCAGCCGAGCGCCCGGCACCGCCATGTAGCCGAGGCGATGGCGGGTCTCGTGCGGCCATTCGCTGCCTTGCGGGTACGGCATGTCGACAAACAGCACCTGCTGGAAGTCGATCACCGGGTTGCTCAGGTGGATCTGCCGTTTGATCTCGCGCACGCGGCAGTACAACTCGGCGCTCGGCGCCTTCAGCGCCTTGGCCTCGGCCTCCAGTGCGGCCAGCCTGGCCAGCGGCGCGCGGTGGTCCACCGCCCGGGCCGCGCCGATGCGCGCGGCCAGTGCTCGCGCCCAGCCGATCTCCTTGAGGATGGCCTCGGCGCTAGGCTGGTGGCGGCACTGGTAGAGCCAGTCGCGCTCCAGCGTGGCCCGCGCCTCGCCGGCATCGAGGGTGCGCGTCTCCGGCGTGCTCGGCCGCACGTACGGCGCGACGGCTTCCTGCACCACCGGTCGGAAGTCGATGCGGCGGCCGACCTCGAACAGCAGCCGCAGGCTGTCGGGACTGGTGCCGGCGTCGGCGTTGGTCTCCAGCGACTCGACCTGCCGGGCCAGTTGCGCCAACTCGGTCCAGCGCCGCGCCTCGGCGGGCGTCTGGCGGCGGCGTTGGGCCTCGGTCAGCGGCTGGTACTCGAGGAGCAACTCGCTGAGGCGCTGCAACAGCTCGGCGTGGAACCGGCTGTCGGGCGCCACCAGCCATTCCAGCGGGTTCCGGCCGGTGTAGACACCGAAGCGCTGGAAGTCGTCGGGGAACTTGCTGCGCAACGCGCGGCCCAGCTCGTCGGCCAGGTCCAGGTCGAGGCCGAAGTGGCCGGCCAGCAACCGCCGCCGCGAAGCGGCCAGCGTCTGCGCGAAAGTGGGCTGCCACTCCAGCACCGCGGCCAGACGTTCTCGGGTGGCCTGCGACTGCTGCGCCAGCGACGCCCGCCCGGCCTGGTGTAGCGCCGCGACCTGGTCGGCCGACAGGGCCACCGCGTAGATGCGCAGGTCGTCCAGCCCGCCCTGGAAGTGCTCGCCCTTCCCGTCCGACGAACCGACATAGCACGGTGTGGTCGGGTCGATGGCGACCCGGCCGGCGCGGGCCAACTCCTGAACCTGCTTGCCGTCGAGGTAGACGCGCATGGCCTGACCGTCGAACGTGGCCGCGCAGTGGTGCCATTGCCCGTCGAGCACCTTGGCTGGGTCGATGGGTCCGTCGCACTCGAGGTAGCCGCCGATGTTCAGGCCGAGCGACAGGATGGTGCCGTGCTCCTGGAACGAGAACAGTAGCCGACGCGCGCACTCCTGCCGGAAGATCTCGCGGAAGCCGCTCAGCTCGGTCGGCCGGGCCCAGGCGGCGAACGAGATGGCGGCCAGGTCGGCCTTGGCGATACCGGCGGGTGTGGCCAGCGCGTGCTGACCGTGCAGATCGAGCGCCGGGCCATGGACCCCGCGGCGGCGGCCCGAGGGCGCTTCGCTCAGGCAGGCCGGGCCGACCTTGGCGGCTAACTGCCGGGCCGGTAAGGTCTCGTCGGCGGGCCACCAGGCCAGCGGCTCGACCGCGAGCACCGGAGCCGCCGTGCCGCCGCCGGTGGTGGCGCGCTGCATCGCGGCGACGCCTTCCTGGTGCAGCGCCCGGATCTCTTCGCCCGTCAGCGCCGCCGCGTAGATGCGCAGGTCGTCCAGGGCGCCTTGGAAGCACTCGCCGCCGCTGCTGGAGCCGACGCAGCCGGGCGCCTGGCCGCCGGCGGTGATCCGGCCCGGGCGGCGTAGTTCGCCGATCGGGCGGCCGTCGAGGTAGACCCGCATCACCTGGCCGTCGAACGTGGCGGCGCAGTGGTGCCAACGGCCGTCGAGCACGGCCGCCGGCTCGATCTTGGCGTCGCACTCGACATAGCCACCGATGTTGAGGCCCAGCGAGAGAATGGTGCCGTCGTTCTGGAACGAGAACAGCACGCGCTGGTCGCCGTCCTCCTTGCGGAAGATCTCACGGTAGGCGGACAGCTCCGTGGGCATGGTCCAGGCGCTGAACGTGACGGCCGAGAGGCCGTCGAGGTTCGGCTGCCCCGGGATGGCGACCAGGTGGTTGCCCGACAGAGCCAGCGCATTGCCGAACAGCCCGGCGATGCGCCGGACGCCATCGGCGCGGCCCTGCGGCACCGCTTCGCGCCCGCGCGTGCAGGCATCGCGGCAGGCCAGACCGACCGGCTCGTCGAAGGTCAGGTGCAGCAGCAGCCGCGGTTCGGCCTGGGCCAGCGAACAGGTGAGCGCGAACAGCGCCGGGAGGTACCGCATGAGGCGTCTCCGCCACGGCAGTACACCGTCCAGCGGGCCAGTCCTGCCTGAGCGCCCGCGGCAGGAGATGGCCGGAGTGTGGTGTACCACCAGGCCAGCGACACACAGCGAGGTGTGCTCATGCGGCCGATGCTCTGGCTCGTGGCGGCGCTGGGTGGGATCTTGGCCTGGGCGGCTGCCGGCGAGCCGCCGACGCGGTTCAAGCAGTTGGCCGGCTGGGGCGGCGGCGATCCGACGAAGACCGCCATCGTGGCCGCCGACGTCGGCTTCACCGACCTGATCGTCTGGCGGCAGGACCACGACTACCTCAACTCGCTGGTCCGTGAGGCCAGCCGCAACGGCCTGGACGTCTGGGTCTCCATCCACCTCAGTGACCTCGCCGACTGGCGGCGGCGACGGCCCAACACGCCCCCGCCGTTGCAGCCGCTGAACGCCGAGGAGCAAGCCGCCCTCGAGCGCACCAAGGCCGAACTCAAGGCGGGCCGGTCGCTGTACCAGCACGGCGGCGAACCGGTGGCCGGCCAGACCGAGGTCCTGGAGAGCGAGTTGCTCTGCTTCCACCACCCGGAGGTGGTGCGGTTCCACGAGGAGCAGCTCCGCGACATCCTGGCCGTGCCCGGCGTCAAGGGCGTCGCCCTGGACTTCTTCGGCTATCGCAACTACCGCTGCTGCCGGTGCGAGCGGTCGCGCCAGTTGGCGGCCGCGTGGCGCCGGCAGCATCTGGGCTTGTCCGATGAGCAAGCCAGCGATCAGTGGTCGCTGGAATCGCTGGTGGCCTTCTGCAACCACCTGGCGGACTACGCGCGGCGCACCAAGCCGGGCATTCTGGTCACCGGCCATGTCTACCCGGTGTTCCTGCCCGAGCCGCTCTACGGCAACCGCCTCGACTGGGACGTCTGCGGGCAGACGGCGGCGTGGTTCTTCGAGCCGTTCTGGTCCCTCGAGAAGATCACGCAGTACAGCCGGGCCATCAGCGGCGAGGCCAAGCAGTACCACCCGCGCGCCGAAGGCGCCGGCCTGATCGGTGTCTACGTGCAGCCGAAGCGCTTCGCCGTGAAGGGCGCGGCGCGCCTGGAGCAGGAGTTGCGCGCCATGCTGGCCGGCGGGCTGACCCGCGTGCAGGTCTGCTCGCTCAACGACGTGCTGAACGACGCCGAGACGAGCGCGGTGTTCCGCCGGTTCGCGCCGCGGCGCTGAGCCGGCCGTCGTTCACCTGAGGTCACGTCGCCGCCTTAAGGACCGTCGGCGCTGTCCGATGCTTCCTACGGGTGGTATGAGACCGAAGGCGATGCACGGCGAGCTGGTGCCAATCGAGCGGCAACTGCAGGAGGGTCCGGAGCACGAGCGGATGCTCCGCAACATGCCCGATTGGGTCGCCAGAATGAGGCGCCGTCACGGCCTGCCGGCGGCCTTGAAGGTGGCTTTCCTGCTGGCAGAGCGCCTGTACCGCTGGTATGTCCGGGTGCCGGACGCCTGGCTACAGCTCGATTCGCAGCGGCTGGCCGCGGCTGTCGTGGCCGACCACCGCAGTCTCGACTACTACTATGCCACGCCGGTCGCCAAGCTGCTGGGCCAGGTGGTCGCCAGAGCGCGGATCGCCACCGGCTCGGCGCAGTCGACCGAGCCACTGGAGCAGTGGGTGCCGTTCTTCGAAGACCGGCAGCGGGCTGCTCTCGCGCGCTTGGCGGCGCTGGGGCTGAAGCGGATGCCGGTCGGGCCGGGCGACGCCTTCGCGCCGGACCGGGTGGAGCCATCCGGCGAGCCGCCGCTGCCGACCACCCAGCTCTCGCTCGACGGCAAGGTGGCCTCCGTCACGCCCGGTCGTGGGGGTTGGCTGCTCAACGGCCAGGTGATCGTGCCGGCCGAGGCCCGCGCCTACCGGCTGACCAGCGCCGGCTAAGACGGCAACTCGACGCCGACAGCGTTTGCCGGTGTCGCCAGCTACCTCGCCAACTGTAACGTAGCGCCTGCCGATGTCCGGCCGTGCGCTGAACCCAACTTCCGCAGCCTGTTGACAAGCGAACCAGCCGATGGGTACCATGGCCTGTCGGTGGGGCGCGGCCTGAACCAGAAAGGCTGTGGCGAATGCGGGGCGAGGCGAAACGGGCGTTACTCAGCGAGGCCGGGCTCGACCTGGACCATCCAGGGCCAGTACCAGATACGGACGGCAACTTCTGCCCGATCACCGGCCGGATGCAGGTGGTCACGAACCCGGTCGATCCGGACGACACGGCGCGGGCCGGACGCGACTGCTTCACCAAGCAGGGCAAGCCGGTCCGCTACCGCGCGGCCAACCTGGAAGCGCTGGTGGTCGATGCGCTGGCCGGCCGGGCGATGCGGGGCACCGTCGACCTGTGGACGTCGTCAGCGCTGCCACTCCGCTCGCTGGCCGCCCTCAGTGGGCCAACCGAGGCGCCGGTCGTGCCGCGGGCGGCCCTCTCCTGGACCGGCGTGAAGGTGGTGGTGGCCCGCCACGGCTGCCTCTACTACCTGGCGCAGCCGAGCGGCCAAGTGGCGGTGGACTGCCTGGCAGTGCCCCAGATGACTCAGCCGGCTGGCTGGCAGCGTCGCCGCGGTCCCCTGGGCGTGGCGCCCGCCGGCCAGGTCAGCGATTTCCGGGTGGCCGAGGGCATCGTTCACTTCGGGCTCGGCAACCAGTTGGTTGGCGTTCACGCGGGCACCGGCCAACACCTGTTCACCGTCGACCATGGCAAGCCAAACAACGGCGTGACGGTCCGGCTGGCAGGTGACCGTCTGCTGGTGATCAGCCAGCGTGGCCAGCAGCAGGACCTGAGTGTCTACGACCTCGCGGCCCTGAACGTTACCGAGCCGAGCCGCGCCCAGTTGCCCCGGCCGCTGCACCAGGCGGTGCTGTGTGGCGAGCAGGAGGCGCCGGCGGTGCGACACCCGGTGTGGGCCGAGGCCTACGCCGAGGGCTTCGTGGTGGTGGCCGCCGACGGCTCGCTCTGGGTGGTGCCGTTCGACGGCGAGCCGCGGTGCCGCTGGCGGAACAGCGCCGGCCTGTGCCTGGTGGCCGCTCGGGAGTTCCCGGGCGACCCGTTGGTTTCGCTCTACGAGGCTGACGGCCAGCCGCAGGTGGCGTTCTACGGCCACCGCAGCGATGAGGACCCGGTGGTGTGGTGGCTGTCGCTGGCCGACGAGGTGGTGCCGCAGAGCCAGTCGCTCGGGCGGCTGCAATGGGCCTCGTTGCACTACCCGCCGTGCGTGATCGGCGGGCGCCTGCTCCAGGTGGCGCAGCGGGCTGCGGTGGGGTCGCAGGCGCACGACCGGGCGCTCGATGTCCACGCCTTGGCGCTGGGCTCGCAGGCTGCACTGACGGCCGACGTTGCGATTCAGGCCACCAGCACGGCCGATCTGGTCGGCTTGCAGGTGGCACACACCGGTGGGCGAGAGGTGCTGCTGATGCGCTTGCGCGAACAGCAGAAGGGGCATTTCGTGGTGGCCTACGACCCCGGTGGTAGTGAGCGCCCGCCGGCCCAGTGGCGGCTGTTCGAGAACCTGCTGGGCGGCGAGCCGACGGTCTTGTGGGATGCCGCCGCGGTCTACGCGGTGACCGGGCTTGCGGAGACCACCCAACACACCACAGTCCAGGCCAAGGTGCTGCCATGAACAGCCGGTTCGGGCTGGGCCTGGTCCTGGCGATGGTCCTGGGCAATGCGGTTGCGATACCCGCGCAGAGTCGGCCCGGCGGCCCGGCGGCCACCTCGCAGCGCGAGGTCGCGCGGCAGCTCTCCTATGGCCTCCGCGACCTGCTGGGCGAGCGGCTCTGCGGCGAGACCACCTACTGGGTCATCGGCGTCGACATGAGCCACAGCACCGTCGGCGCGTGGAACGAAGCCGTCGTGAACGTCCTGGGCGACTGGGTGAACTACGCCATGGTCGCCGGTGACATGGTGCGACTGGTTCCCTTCGATGTGCGCGTCGATCCCGACGTGCTCGGCGGCGACGGGCAGCCGCTGCCGAAGCAGTTCCGCGTGGACGGTCAGCACAACGACGGCCTGCAAGTGACCGTGCCCTTGCTGCTCAAGACGCGCAAGGAAAACCGGGGCACCAGTCTGCTGGGCGCGCTGCGGCAGGTCACGGTGGCGATGACGCAGCGGCCCGAAGGTGCGCCGAACCGGGCGGTGGGCATTGTCCTCTCGGACCGCAAGAGCAACGATGACAGCGAGTTGGACGACGCCAAGGCCGCGGTCCGCTTCGACGTGCCCGGCGTCCGCGCGCCCGGCAGTGCCGCCCGGACCACGCACGGCACGCCGTTGCCGTTCGATGTGCGCGACTGCACCTACCTCTACGACCGGGCGCAGCAGAAGGACGTCCGCTTCGAGATGTTCGTCTCGGAGACGACCACCGGCGAGGGCGCCCCGACTGAAGCGCCGCGGTGCGTGCCGCCGCCCTTGGAGGTCGGTCCGACGGCCGTGGCGACGCCGCCGCCCGACAGCCGCTGGCGGCGCGCGGTGCTGCTGGTGCTGGCGCTGATCTTCTTCGCGGCGGCCGCCACGTCGCTGTTGTGGATTGACGTGCGGGTCTGGTCGGAGCGAGCCGGCGTGCAGCCGACGGTGCAGCGGCTGGAGTGGCTGGCCGGTGGTGGCCAGGCCAACCCGCGGCGCTGCCTGGTGCTGCGCACGCAGCTCGACCCGCTGACCGGCGGCGTAGTCGTGCCGCCTGACGGCACCACCTCGCCCGACGAGAAGCGCGATCTGGCCAACGTGGGCGTGCTGCTGACCATCGAGCCGACCCCGTGCGGCGCGGTGGTGCGTACGGGGAGCGGGATGGTGGAACTGGCCAAGGCGGTGGGGCCGTACGAGACCGCCGTCTGGACCAACCGCCTGGAGTACGCGCGGAGCGAGCAGGAGCACGTGGTCCAGTGCCGGCTGCACGGTCGCCCGGAGCCGTTCTGGCCCGAGGTCCGCATCAAGGTCGAGGCCTTCCGGCAGTGGGTCTGCGTGGTGCTGGTGCTGGGGCTGGTGCTCGTGCTGGTGTGGTGGGCCGACGGGGCGCGGCAACGAGGGGCCGGACCGGTGGTTCCGCCACGCGCGGAGCCCGAGTCGCTGTGCGCTCCGTCGCACGCCTGAGCCGGTCGGCGAGAACAGAAAGGTAGGGGCGAATGGTCGCGGTGGTAACGGCGATCGTGTTGGGGCTGGTGACCCTGGTCATCGGCCACGGCGTGTGCTTCTGGGTGCTGTACAAGTGGGGTGGCCTGTCGGCTAACGCGGCGGTCCGGCTGGGGGTGCTGCTCGGGGCGGTGGTCGGGTTCGTGCTCGCCTGCTGGCTGGTGCCGGGCGGTGGTGGCATGTTGAGCTTCCTCGAAGGTGGGCCGGCGGCGCCGGGCCTCTACTACTGCCTGGCGGTGGCGGCGCTCTTCGCGGTGACGTTCATACCGCCCGGCTGGAAGGCGAGCCGCTAACGACTGTCACCAGGTGTGACGGTGAGCGTGAAAGGGGTGTGCGACGATGGACCTGGTGGTCAGTCCGACTCTGTTCATTGCCATGGGCGGCACCGGCACCAAAGTGGTCGACCGGCTGCGGCGCCGCATCCGACAGCGGGTGGGCACCGACCTCCTGCCCGGCTATCTCGAGTACCTGTACGTTGATACCGACTTCAACAACAATCCGCGCCTGAAGGACCCCAACGACGGCAAGAGCATCGGTCTGCCCGAGGCGGACGGGATCCGCTTGGCCGATCCGAACGGCAAGGCCGCTCGCGAACTGGAGCTCGACCGCGCCTTGCACCCGAAGGGGCGCGAGTTCCTGGCCAGTGGCTCGCTGGGCGGCGCGCAAGGCTTTCGGCAGATCGGCCATTTCAGTTTCCTGGCCAGCAGCGGCCTGCGCGAGCTGCAAGGCGCCATCACCACGCGCCTGGAGAAGCTGCATCAGGCCCAGGCCGAGGTGGACCTGGAGCCCACCGAGGGCGCCTTCCTGCGCCTGCGGGTGCAGGGCGTGCGGACGCAGCTCCGCGTCTTCGTGATCGCCTCGGCCGGCGGCGGCACCGGCAGTTCGACGCTCTGGGACATGGGCTACTTCCTGCGCCGCTGCCTCGTCGGGCAGCCGTTCCGGCAGCGTTGCGTGACCTTCGGCCTGGTGGGTCTGGCCGACCTGCCGCAGGACGATGCCGACAAGCTGGTCATCAACTCGTGCGGCGTGCTCACCGAGCTGAACCACTATCTGACTGGCCGCGGCTACCGTGGCGCCTATCCCAACTCGTTCCCCGGTGATCCGCTGGTGCCGGAGCTGTCCAGTGACAGCAACTACGCCGGCCTGGCCAAGGGCGTGCCGTACCATCACGTCTATCTCGTCCAGCCGAGTACCCGCAAGGACGGTTCGCTCGCACCCTCGAAGCCGGTGGCGGCGATGCTGCGGCTCGAGCAGCGCATGGCCGAGTTCATGCTGCTGAACCTGCTGTACACTGCGCCGGAAGGCAAGATGGCCCCGGTCGATGGGGTGCTGCCCGACTGGGTCACGGCCCTGGTGGCCGACGAGAAGGGCGCGCGCCTCGTCGACATCATGGGCCAGACCAAGAACCGACGCTACGACGGCGCCTACCCGGTCGACGCCCTGACCTTCGGCGTGGCCACACGCGAGCTGCCGGTGGCGCTGCACCACCGGTTGGGCTACGCCCGGGCGATCGAGCGGCTGGCCAAGCGCTGGTCGTCGTATCCCGCGCGGCGGCCCGATGCCGGGCCGGACGACCTGGGCGACGAGGCGGCCAACCGGGTGCTGGCCGACTGGCAGACGAAGCTGTCGCTGCTCAGCGACGACCAGTATGCGCAGGGCGGCCGCACGCGTGCGGCGCGGGCGGTGAGCGGCAACGAGCTGCACGGCGATGCGCTGTTGGCGGCCATTCTGGGGGCCAATGACGAAGGCGCCGACGACATCCGCCCGGAGATCCACGCCGCGGCCCGCGTCGCCCCGCCCGGATCCGAGCGCGACTGGACCGCCGAGATGGCGGTCCGCGACGCCCAGGCGCGCGTCGCCGGTCTGTTCAACCAGGTGAAGGACCTGCCGCTGAAGGGTCAGCCGGGCTGGGTCTACGCGACCCTGCACCGCCAGGCCGCCACGCTGGCTGGTACGCTGGGGCCGGGCTGGGGCGAGGGCTGCTACCCCTACCAGCTCTGCCGCGAGTTGCTGGAGAAGGTCGCCTTCACTGCCCAGAGCGGACCCGGCGCGGCCGAGCGCTGCGCCGAGCGGCTGCTGTCGCTGGTCACGGCCGAGCGCGAGCTGATCCGTGGCACGCTGGCCGAGAGTAGCCCGGCCAGCGGCGCCGGTCCGGCGCCGGTCGTCGCGCCG